>NZ_CP196023.1:0-917500 GCF_058744285.1 Pseudomonas sp. E1BtOHC1 | reverse complement strand
GTGGTGTTCTCGCCATAGGCATCTTTAAGGAAGGGCGGCCCCCAGGCGCGTGTATCGTCACCATTGCCCGGACGCTCGACCTTGATGACCTCGGCCCCCAGGTCCGCAAGGATCTGCCCGGACCAAGGCCCGGCCAGTACTCGCGATAAATCCAGTACCCGCAGATGCGATAACGCGCCCATGGCCGCTCTCCTATTAATAGAACGCCTGGATGCCGGTTTGTGCACGTCCGAGAATCAGCGCATGCACGTCGTGGGTGCCTTCGTAGGTGTTGACCACCTCCAGGTTCACCAGATGGCGAGCGATACCAAACTCATCGGAGATCCCGTTACCACCCAGCATGTCACGAGCCATGCGCGCGATATCCAGAGACTTACCGCAGGAGTTGCGCTTCATGATCGAGGTGATTTCCACCGCCGCGGTACCTTCATCCTTCATCCGCCCCAGACGCAGGCAGCCCTGAAGGGCGAGAGTAATCTCGGTCTGCATGTCCGCCAGTTTTTTCTGGATCAACTGAGTGGCGGCCAGAGGACGACCGAACTGCTGACGATCAAGGGTGTATTGACGCGCGGTGTGCCAGCAGAATTCCGCCGCGCCCAGTGCTCCCCAGGAGATGCCGTAGCGTGCCGAGTTCAAGCAAGTGAAAGGACCTTTCAGACCGCGCACATCCGGGAAGATGTTCTCTTCCGGCACAAAGACGTTATCCATGACGATCTCGCCGGTGATCGATGCCCGCAGCCCCACCTTGCCATGGATGGCTGGAGCGCTCAGGCCTTTCCAGCCTTTCTCCAGAACGAAGCCACGGATATCACCAGCGTCATCCTTGGCCCAGACCACAAACACATCCGCGATCGGACTGTTGGTGATCCACATCTTGCTGCCGGTCAGGCTGTAGCCACCTTCCACTTTACGAGCGCGAGTGATCATCGCGCCCGGGTCGGAACCATGATTCGGCTCGGTCAGACCAAAGCAGCCAATCCATTCGCCAGAAGCCAGCTTCGGCAGATACTTCTGCTTTTGCGCTTCGGTGCCGAACTCGTTGATCGGCACCATCACCAGGGACGACTGCACACTCATCATGGAGCGGTAACCCGAGTCCACGCGCTCCACTTCACGAGCGATCAGGCCATAGCACACATAGTTCAGGCCACTGCCGCCGTACTGCTCGGGAATGGTCGCACCCAACAGGCCGACTTCACCCATTTCCCGGAAGATGGCCGGGTCGGTCTTCTCATGGCGGAAAGCTTCCAGAACCCGTGGTGCCAGCTTGTCTTGAGCGAACTGCTCGGCACTGTCGCGGACCATGCGCTCTTCTTCGGTGAGTTGCTGGTCCAGCAAAAGGGGATCGATCCAGTTGAAGCTTGCTTTGCCGCCCATGAGTGAGTCCTCGTGAAGTAGGTCAACTATCGTGGGCTGATCCTAGGCCCAGCAGGAGCCTCCCGGCAAACGAGGATTTTGCATGCTGTTGTGCTAATTTCTCACTTCGTAACGGCAAAAAGTGCCATCCACAGCCACCATTAGTGAGATAGCCGTACATGCGCAGAAAGATCCCCAGTACCGCCGCCCTGATCAGCTTCGAGGCAGCTGCCCGCCACGAGAGCTTTACCAAGGCGGCACAGGAGCTTTCCCTGACCCAGGGTGCCGTCTGCCGACAGATCGCCAGCCTGGAGGAGTTCCTCGGTGTAGAACTTTTCCGACGCTCGCGGCGGGGAGTCAAACTTACCGAAGCCGGCCTTTCCTACAGTCGACGGGTCGCGACTCAACTGGATGCAGTAGAGCGCGACACTCTTTCCGTAATGGGTCAGCAAGGCGCCAATGTCATCGAACTGGCAGTGGTGCCGACCTTCGGCACTCAATGGCTGCTGCCACGCCTCAAGGACTTCCAGCAGCAACACCCCGAAGTCACCGTCAACCTGACCAACCGCACGCGCCCCTTCCTGTTCGCTGATACCCCCTTCGACGCGGCCATCTACTTCGGCGACGCTGACTGGTCCGGCACTCAGTCCCATCGCCTGATGGGCGAGCATCCAGTGCCGGTGTGCAGCCCGGCCATACTGGGTAGCAGCCAGCAACTGAGCGCCAAAGCCATTGCCGAGCTGCCCCTGCTGCAGCAGACCACACGCCCCTATGCCTGGCGACAATGGTTCAACTCACAACAAATGAACGTCCCCCGCGACATGACAGGGCCACGCTACGAGCTATTCTCCATGCTCGCCCAGGCAGCCATGCACGACATGGGCATCGCCCTGATTCCAGCCTTTCTCATTCAACGCGAACTGGCGGAAAAACGCCTGGTGATTGCCAACCCTCAAGCACTGACGAGCATCAAGGCGTATTACCTGATGATTCCCGAGCGCAAGGTGGAGTCAGCCTCTTTACGGGCATTTCGCGATTGGCTGGTGGGCCAGGCGAACAGCTACAACCTCAGTAAATGAAGGCTTCGAGCCAATAGCTGACCCCGTAGTCAAATAATCAAAAGCCCTACAGATATAACTATTTGTCGCATTTAAACAGACTGTACCGACACCTTGGACAATCGTCCTACAAGCGCCTAACCACGCGGCTTGTAGGGTTTACTTAGAGGCGATGTAAGACTATTCACGCCACCGATGAGAAAAATCTTAATTTCATGGATAAAGCCTTGAAAGGCACGGCTTACAAGGGGTTAAGCCTGTACGTTGCGACATTCGGTCACGGGGTGACTTGTAGTTAATTTTCCGTCACTAGTCAGAATCCCTTGAAGGCCTCAAAGTTCGCCTGCAAAATGCCGCGCCCCGCTGTGATTTCAGCGGGATCGTGCTGATCGGCCGCCCCAGCCGCACCCTCCTCAGTGCGCTGGCCTTCTAAGAAAGATCGAAAGCAATAAGATCAAGCAGGAGATTTGACGTGCACATTGGTGTTCCTCTCGAAACCCAGACGGGTGAAACACGGGTAGCTGCAACCCCGGAAACCATCAAGAAGCTGATCGGCCAGGGTCATAAAGTCACTGTGCAAAGCGGCGCCGGCATCAACGCCAGCGTGGTCGACAGTGCCTATGAAGCGGCAGGGGCAACCATTGGCAACGCCAACGATGCCTTTGGCGCCGAACTGATCCTCAAGGTAGTGGCCCCCAGCGACAGCGAGCTGGCTCTGATCAAGAGCGGCACCGTACTGGTGGGCATGCTCAATCCGTTCAGCAATGAAACCATCGCCAAGCTGGCCGAACACGGCATTACCGCCTTCGCCCTGGAGGCAGCTCCACGCACTTCCCGGGCCCAGAGCCTGGACGTGCTGTCGTCCCAAGCCAACATTGCCGGCTACAAGGCTGTGCTGCTGGCCGCCCACTACTACCCGCGCTTCATGCCAATGCTGATGACCGCCGCCGGCACCGTCAAAGCGGCCCGCGTGCTGATCCTCGGCGCCGGTGTGGCAGGGCTGCAGGCCATTGCCACGGCCAAGCGCCTGGGCGCGGTGATCGAGGCTTCGGACGTGCGCCCGGCGGTGAAGGAGCAGATCGAGTCCCTGGGGGCCAAGTTCGTCGACGTACCTTACGAGACCGACGAAGAGCGCGAGTGCGCTGTCGGTGTCGGTGGCTACGCCCGTCCCATGCCGGCCAGCTGGATGCAGCGCCAGGCCCAGGCGGTCCACGAGCGTGCAAAGCAAGCCGATATCGTCATCACCACCGCGCTGATCCCAGGCCGCAAGGCACCGACGCTGCTGAGTGCCGAGACTGTCGCCCAGATGAAACCCGGCTCGGTGGTCATCGACCTGGCAGCAGCACAAGGCGGCAACTGCCCACTGACCGTAGCGGATCAGGTCGTGGTCGAAAACGGTGTAACCATCGTCGGCCCGACCAACCTGGCCGGCGCAGTAGCTGCAGATGCCTCGGCGCTGTACGCCCGCAACCTGCTGGACTTCCTGAAGCTTGTCTTCACTAAAGAAGGGCAGTTCGAAGTCAACCTCGAAGACGACATCGTCGCCGCGTGCCTGATGTGCCGCGACGGCCAAGTCATCCGCAAAAACGCCTAAGCAGGGATTCAGACGATGGAAGAGCTTATCTCCCCCGGTATCTACAACCTGATCATCTTCGTGCTGGCGATCTATGTCGGTTACCACGTGGTCTGGAACGTCACACCCGCACTGCACACGCCCCTGATGGCCGTGACCAACGCCATTTCCGCCATCGTCATCGTCGGTGCCATGCTGGCTGCCGCCCTGACCGTGACCCCGCTGGGCAAGACCATGGGCACCCTGGCCGTAGCCCTGGCTGCGGTCAACGTGTTCGGTGGCTTCCTGGTCACCCGCCGCATGCTGGAAATGTTCAAGAAGAAAGCGCCCAAAGCCGTGAAAGAAGAGGTGCAGAAATAATGAGCATGAACCTGGTAACAACCCTCTATCTGATCGCCTCGGTGTGTTTTATCCAGGCGCTCAAGGGCCTTTCGCACCCGACCACGTCCCGACGCGGCAACCTGTTCGGCATGCTGGGCATGGCCTTGGCGGTGCTGACCACCATTGGCCTCATTTATAAGCTCGGCGCTGAACTGGCGACCGCCGGCATTGGCTACGTGATTGTCGGCCTGCTGATCGGCGGCACCGCCGGTTCGATCATGGCCAAGCGCGTTGAGATGACCAAGATGCCGGAGCTGGTGGCCTTCATGCACAGCATGATCGGCCTGGCCGCGGTGTTCATCGCCATTGCCGCCGTAGTCGAGCCGCAGTCTCTGGGCATCGTCAAGCACCTGGGCGACGCGATCCCCGCCGGTAACCGCCTGGAACTGTTCCTCGGCGCGGCCATCGGTGCCATCACCTTCTCCGGCTCGGTGATCGCCTTCGGCAAGCTGTCGGGCAAGTACAAGTTCCGCCTGTTCCAGGGCGCACCAGTACAGTTCGCCGGGCAGCACAAGCTCAACCTGGTGCTGGGCCTGGCCACCCTCGGCCTGGGTGTGACCTTCATGGTCACCGGCAACCTCGGCGCCTTTGCCCTGATGCTGGCCCTGGCCTTCGTCATGGGCGTGCTGATCATCATCCCGATCGGCGGCGCCGACATGCCGGTGGTGGTGTCGATGCTCAACAGCTATTCGGGCTGGGCAGCGGCAGGGATCGGTTTCTCCCTGAACAACTCGATGCTGATCATCGCCGGCTCCCTGGTGGGCTCCAGCGGTGCAATCCTCTCGTACATCATGTGCAAGGCGATGAACCGTTCGTTCTTCAACGTGCTGCTGGGCGGTTTCGGCAACAGCGCCGATGCGGGCGGCCCGGCCGGTGCACAGGAAGCCCGTCCGGTGAAATCCGGCTCGGCTGACGATGCGACCTTCCTGCTGACCAACGCGGACACGGTGATCATCGTTCCCGGCTACGGCCTGGCGGTAGCGCGGGCCCAGCACGCGCTGAAAGAGCTGACCGAAAAGCTGACCCACCGCGGCGTGACCGTGAAGTACGCGATCCACCCGGTAGCAGGGCGCATGCCCGGCCACATGAACGTATTGCTGGCCGAAGCCGAAGTGCCTTACGACCAGGTATTCGAGATGGAAGACATCAACTCCGAGTTCGGCCAGGCCGACGTGGTGCTGGTCCTGGGTGCCAACGACGTGGTCAACCCGGCGGCGAAGAACGATCCGAAATCGCCCATCGCCGGCATGCCGATCCTCGAGGCTTTCAAGGCCAAGACCATCATCGTCAACAAGCGCTCCATGGCCAGTGGTTATGCCGGTCTGGACAACGAACTGTTCTACCTGGACAAGACCATGATGGTCTTCGGCGACGCGAAGAAGGTCATCGAAGACATGGTCAAAGCCGTCGAATAAAGCTGCTGTAGCGCAATACCCCAAACCTCAGCCTTTAGTAGGCTGGGGTTTTTTATTTACACCATAAAGCCGACAGAAGGCTCTAGATCAGGGCCTTTCATTCGACCTTTGTCGCGGGGCGTTTTTTTTTGAAATCACTAGACTGCGCTTCTTGCTTCCGTTGCCCGAGATAACAATCCATGTACCGTGATCGTATCCGCTTGCCTTCGTTGTTGGATAAGGTGATGAGCGCCGCCGACGCTGCCGCCCTGATTGAGGACGGCATGACCGTCGGCATGAGCGGCTTCACCCGCGCTGGTGAGGCCAAGGCCGTGCCCCATGCCCTGGCCGAACGGGCCAAGGTAACCCCGCTGAAAATCAGCCTGATGACCGGCGCCAGCCTGGGCAACGACCTGGACAAGCAACTCACCGAAGCCGGCGTCCTGGCCCGGCGCATGCCGTTCCAGGTCGACAGCACCCTGCGCAAGGCGATCAACGCCGGCGAAGTGATGTTCATCGACCAGCACCTTTCGGAAACCGTCGAGCAACTGCGCAACCAGCAGCTCAAGCTGCCAGACATTGCGGTGATCGAAGCCGTGGCCATTACCGAGCAGGGGCACATCGTACCGACCACCTCGGTGGGCAACTCCGCCAGCTTCGCGATCTTCGCCAAGCAGGTGATCGTCGAGATCAACCTGGCGCACAACCCGAACCTGGAAGGCCTGCACGACATCTATATCCCGACTTATCGTCCAACCCGCACCCCAATCCCCCTGGTGAAGGTCGACGATCGCATCGGCAGCACCGCGATTCCGATTCCAGCGGACAAGATCGTCGCCATCGTCATCACCAACCAGCCCGACTCGCCGTCTACCGTGTCCACCCCGGACAGCGAAACCCAGGGCATCGCCAATCACCTGATCGATTTCCTCAAGCAGGAAGTGGACGCAGGGCGCATGAGCAACAAGCTCGGCCCGTTGCAGGCGGGTATCGGCAACATCGCCAACGCAGTGATGTGCGGCCTGATCGAGTCGCCGTTCGAGAACCTGACCATGTACTCCGAAGTACTGCAGGACTCGACCTTCGACCTGATCGACGCCGGCAAGCTCAGCTTCGCCTCGGGCAGCTCCATCACCCTGTCGAGCCGGCGCAACGCTGACGTGTTCGGCAATCTGGAGCGCTACAAGGACAAGCTGGTGCTGCGTCCACAGGAGATCTCCAACCATCCGGAAGTCGTGCGCCGCCTGGGCATCATCGGCATCAACACTGCACTGGAGTTCGACATCTACGGCAACGTCAACTCCACCCATGTCTGCGGCACGCGGATGATGAACGGCATCGGCGGCTCCGGCGACTTCGCCCGCAACGCGCACCTGGCGATCTTCGTCACCAAGTCGATTGCCAAGGGCGGGGCGATTTCCAGCGTGGTACCCATGGTCAGCCACGTAGACCACACCGAGCATGACGTCGACATCCTGGTGACCGAGATCGGCCTCGCCGACTTGCGTGGCCTGGCGCCACGTGAGCGGGCCCGGGTGATCATCGACAACTGTGTGCATCCGTCCTACCGCGACGCGCTGAATGACTACTTCACCAAGGCCTGCGCCCTGGGTGGTCACACGCCGCACATCCTGCGTGATGCTCTGAGCTGGCACATCAACCTGGAAGAAACCGGGAAGATGCTCGCCGAGTGATTGATACAGTTGGCAGCTGACGCAAACACAGTTTCGTCAGCTCGCCAGCCGCCCACTAAAGGTCGACAAAAACTGTACTGCTGTACCGGTCTTTTCTTCGCCTGAAACCGTTAATCCCCAATCAAAAACCGCCTAAATGCACCAAAAAGGTGCTGACAGGTACAGTTGCGCCATTTCCGAACAGTACAGCCCCTATAAACAGTTAACTGGTCCCTCACAATACAGGTGAACTGTATCTACAGAGTCTTGCGCGTGAAGAGGATCATGGGCACCAGTTAAACCACTACCTGATCCCGCCACAAGCGGAAGGATGTCAACCATGGAACGTACACTCAGTTCCGAACTGTTCTTCGAAGACAAAGCTGAAAAAACCCAGGCTTCCCTGCCTCTGCGCGTTATCGCCAACCTGATGTTGTGGCAGCGCCGCATCTCCAGCCGCCATCAACTGGCTCGCCTGGATTCGCGTCTGCTGGCCGATGCCGGGATCAGCGAAGCACAACGCTACGAAGAGCTGAGCAAGCCGTTCTGGCGCTAACGCAGCGTCGCTGGCCCTGACCCTCCGGGTCCACCGCCAGCACCCCGAATTGCACACACAAAACCCGTCGTGGGAAACCACGACGGGTTTTGTCGTTCTGGGCCGATGACAAATGTCCAAAGGTAAAGGAAAGCCTGTACCAGACAATGACAGGTACAGTTTTAATAAAATCAAAATACAACCAGTACAATTTAAACCCGGATGTATCTGTCTAGCCGCCGTGAAACCCAACACCACGATGCCGCAAGCCAATCGTTCGACGTATCAACGTGGACTGCGTCATGCACCCATTGTTGGCGGTCCCCAGCCCTGACACAGATCTGTGCGAATAGAACAGCTCAGCCTAATATCTGAAGTGACGTAGCGATTCTCGTCCGAGCTGCGTCAGATCCATCAGACACAGCACCTCGCAGTGGCTGCCCGGCGTCTCACTCAGCGCCCTTTAATTGTCTGTTCATTCACAGGAGTTACCCATGTCCCGTCTTCGCCTGCTCAGCGCTGCCGCACTTCTGGCCCTGGCTACCAATGCCCACGCCACTAGCCTGATCGTGACCACTGATGCCATTGTCGGCGCCCTCAAGGCCACGACCGATGCGACCTCCGACGCCACTTCCTCCCTGCGCGACAACAAGATTGTCCGCGCTGCCCGGGATGACGCCGCTAGCTTCGTCGCCACCGACGGCGCAATTCGTGGGGTAAAACTGGAAAGTGCCTTCGCCCACATCCGCCAACAAGCCCCTCAACTGCAGGCCACTGACACACAACTGGCTCAGGCAATCCTGGCGATCTGACCTGCCGTTTCAGGTGCGTATACGCACCTGAAAGCCTCTGCACTGGCCCTGTCCGGGCCATTGCGCTAGCCTTGGCGCTGGTTTTCAGCTGTCGAGACTCTTGGGTTTGTTCCGAATTTCGCTTTTCGCTCCACTATTGATCGCTGTCTGTTGGGCCTCCTCGGTGCAGGCATTCGACCTGACGACCCAGAGTTCGGTCATCACGGCTTACGCTACAAGCCAGGTGACCTCGGCGCCCTTCGACCATAAACTGCTGCTCGCCGCCCAGGATGACGCCGCCGCCTTCATTGCGACCGACGGCCAACTGCGTGGGGCACGCCTGGAGTCCGCACTGAAATATCTGCGGCAACACCAGGCAAAACTTCATGCCAGCGACCTTGAACTGGCGCAGGCAATTCTCGTCCAATAGCCATCCCTGTTATTCCGGAGTCGTTCCATGCGTAGCCCGCTGATTGCCGCCACCCTTGGCCTGCTGTTGTTGGCCGACGTGGCCCAGGCACACACCCTGGTGGCCACCAGTAATATCATCGTCCGCGCCTCTGGCCGCACGATCGATTTCACCTCGGACACCACCACCTCGATCCGTGACTCCAAAGTCGTGCGCGAAGCCCATGACGATGCCGCCAGCTTCGTCGCCAGCAATGGCGATATCCGTGGCGCACAACTGGAAGCGGCGTTCACTGCCCTGCGTACCCAGCTGCCGGAAGCCCGTGACGCCAGCGATCAGGTCCTGGCCGAAGCTATCCTCGCCCTGTGAAGCCAGTCTTCGCCTGGCTGCTGGCCGGGACCCTGGCGCTGCTCTGTGGCACCGCCCAGGCCGACCTGCAATTGCGCCTCAAGACCGATGGTTTGAGCCCGGCGCAACAACACGCCAGCCAGGCGCTGCTGGATGAAGCGATGCAGGCATTGCCGCCGCGTTTGATCCAGCAACTGGATCGCACCATTGATGTCGGCTGGACCGACCAGATGCCCGACAACGCCTATGGCGCGGCATCCCTGGTTGCGGAACTGGACCTCAACCGCGCTCTGCTGCCCAGCCTGGCCGATGGCTCCGCTGCGAACCAGAAGACCAGTCGCCCTCACGGCACCGTGCGCCGGGAGCTACTCGCCACCGTACTGCATGAACTGACCCACATTTATGATCGTGCGCGTTTATGGCCCAGCGCCGAACGCAGCCTGATCCAGCGCTGCACCCGCAAGACCGGCACCTCCGGCCTGATCGGCCTGCCGGATGAGTGCCGGGGCCAGAACGATCGCCGCTTCACCCTCAGCGACGACCCGCGACTGCTGGACCTGGCCGGCTGGCCGCAATATGTCGGCCGCCGCGGAGAGCGGGAACAGCACAACCGGCAGATAGCTCGCAGTCCGGACCTCTACGAGACCACCAACCCGAAAGAGTTCGTAGCGGTGAACATGGAGTACTTCCTCCTCGATCCGAGCTACGCCTGCCGCCGCCCGGCGCTGTACCGCTACTACCAGGAACATTTCGCCTGGGCCCCGGCCGCCAAGGACAACTGCGCCCAGTCCTTCGCCTTCCTCAACGCCGGCAACGACTTCGCCAAGACGCCCCTGGGCAAGGTGGACCCGGAGCGGGTCTACGCGGTGGACTACCTGCTGGCCGAAGCTAACCAGAACTGGGTCAGTCGCTGGGGCCACAGCATGCTGCGCCTGGTGATCTGTGCCCCGGGCCGGCCCCGTGGCCCGGATTGCCGCCTGGACCTGGACCAGCATCTGGTGCTGTCCTATCGCGCCTTTGTCGGTGATGTGCAGTTGTCCAGTTGGGATGGCCTGGTGGGCAAATATCCTTCGCGGCTTTTCGTCCTGCCGCTGTCGCAAGTCATCGATGAATACACCAAGACCGAACTGCGCAGCCTGGCGTCCGTGCCCTTGAAGCTGTCACGCAGCGAGATCGAGGAAGTGGTGGAGCACGCCGCCGAGATGCACTGGAGCTATGACGGCAACTATTACTTTCTGTCCAACAACTGCGCGGTGGAAAGCCTCAAGCTGCTGCGTAGCGGCAGCAACAACAAACAACTGATCGGCCTCGACAGCATCATGCCCAACGGCTTGCTGGAAGTACTCAAGGGCAGGGGACTGGCGGACACCAGCGTGCTCGACGATCCCCGGGAAGCGCTACGCCTGGGCTATCGCTTCGACTCCTTCCGCGACCGCTACCAGGCAATGTTCGAGGTGATCAAAAAGCACCTGCCGATCAAGCAGGCCAGCGTCGAAGACTGGCTGTCACTGAGCGCCGCGGAGCGCCGCCAGTGGTTCGACCGGGCCGACCTGCGTACCAGCGCGGCCTTGCTGCTCCTGGAGCAGGCCAGCTATCGCCGGCAACTGTTGCTGGCCCAGGACGAGGTCAAGCAGCGCTACCTCGGCGCCCGGGAACTGAAGAATGGCGGCATGGAGAAAGCCAACAAGACCTTGCAGGAAATTCTCGCCAACAGCGGTTTCCTCAGCCGACCGGCGGAGCTGCTGGGCAGCAGCGGCTATGGCTTGCCCCAGCCCGGCGAATGGCAGCGCCTGGAGTCCGAAAGCAGTGAGCGGCAGAAACAGCTGCAATCCCTGACCGGCGAACTGGACAAGGAAGTGCGGGCCCTGCTGGAGCCGGCACGGGCGGCGGAAATTGCCGCCAACGAGGCCAATCTGAAGCAGGTGGGCGAGCATCTGCGGGCTCTGCACAAGGCGGCGGGTGGGTTAGAGCTGCCTTGAAAGCTTCGCCGGCAAGCCGGCTCCTACAATGTTTCCTGCGGCTCCGCGGGCAAGTGCTCATCCAGATGTAGCCAAGGCAGTCGGTTGTCAGTCCAGATGTGTCGCTCGGCCGGCGCCAACTCAGGGTGATCCAGACTGGCAATGGTCACGTCGATGCTCTCGGGACTCAGATGGGTTATCAACGCCAGCTGTGCTCCACAGTTGCCGCAGAAATAACGGGCACAGCTGCTGGAGGAGTCATAGCGGGCGGGAGTTCCCTCCAGCCATGTGAAAGCCCGGGCGGGCAGGGTGATCCAGGTGGTCACCAGACCGCCACTGACCCGGCGGCAGATCGAGCAATGACAGTGGGCAATATCCCGCAGTGGCCCGCTGAACTGGTAGCGCAGCCGCCCGCAGTGGCAGCCTCCGGTGTGCAACTCACTCATGTGCATTCCTCTTGTGGGCCCATGCCCATCACTTTATGCCGCTGGTCGCCTGCAGGAACATCCACCGTTTCCTTTCAATGTCGAAAGCTGGCTGAAAGCTTCCCCGATTAGGATCGCCTCCACTACCGGCAAAAGACCGGTTGGCCACAGCGGGCGTTTCTGGCGCTCCCGGCCCTATTAACAACAACAATGGTGATTCTGATGTCTGCTCGTACCCGCCTGTTCGCTTCGACTCCTCCCGTATGCCTCGTGCTTGCCGTTCTGCGCTGATCCCACCCGGTTCGCCATTCCCTAGCCGCGCTACGCCTGGAGTATTCCCATGCTGACTTTCCTTGGCTTCGCCATGGTCATCACGTTCATGTTCCTGATCATGACCAAGCGCCTGTCCGCGCTGATCGCGCTGATCATCGTGCCGATCCTGTTCGCCCTGTTCGGCGGTTTCGCGCCGAAGATCGGTCCCATGATGCTCGAAGGCATCACCAAGCTGGCGCCCACCGGCGTGATGCTGATGTTCGCCATTCTGTATTTCGCCCTGATGATCGACTCCGGCCTGTTCGACCCGGCGGTGCGCAAGATCCTCAAGCTGGTCAAGGGCGACCCGCTGAAGGTCTCGGTCGGCACCGCCGTGCTGGCCCTGGTGGTGTCCCTGGACGGTGACGGTGCCACCACCTACATGATCTGCGTGGCCGCCATGCTGCCGCTGTACAGCCGCATCGGCATGAGCCCGCGGATCATGGCCGGCCTGATCATCCTCGCCGGCGGGGTGATGAACATGACCCCCTGGGGCGGTCCTACCGCCCGTGCCGCCAGCGCTTTGCACGTGGACCCGTCGGACATTTTCGTCCCGATGATCCCGGCCATGCTGGCCGGCGTGGTGGCGATCCTGGCGATCGCCTATCTGTACGGCAAACGTGAGCGCGCACGCCTGGGTGAACTGCACCTGGCGGGCGATGAGATCGACCACAGTGAAATCAGCGTCTCGCAGTACCCCGACGCTCGTCGTCCGAAGCTGATCTGGTTCAACGGTGCTCTGACCTTCGCCCTGATGTGCGCGCTGATCGCCGGGCTGCTGCCGTTACCGGTACTGTTCATGGTGGCCTTCAGTATTGCCATGATCGTCAACTACCCCTGCCTGCAGCAGCAGAAGGACAGGGTTGCGGCTCACGCCGGCAGCGTGCTGGCAGTGGTCGGGCTGATCTTTGCTGCCGGTATCTTCACCGGCATCCTGTCCGGTACCGGCATGGTCGACGCCATGTCCAAGAGCCTGCTGGCAGTGATCCCTGACGCCCTGGGTCCCTATCTCGCAGTGATCACCGCGCTGGTGAGCATGCCGTTCACCTTCTTCATGTCCAACGACGCCTTCTACTACGGCGTATTGCCGGTGCTGGCAGAAGCCGCCAGTCATTACGGCATCACGGCGGTGGAAATGGCCCGCGCGTCGATCGTCGGCCAACCGGTGCACTTGCTCAGCCCGCTGGTACCCTCGACCTATCTGTTGGTGGCCCTGGCAGGCATCGAGTTCGGCGATCACCAGCGCTTCACCCTCAAGTGGGCAGTGCTGGTCTGTCTGTGCATAATGTTCGCCGCTTTGCTGATGGGGATTTTTCCGCTGTTCAGCACTCTATAAAAGCAATGATTCTTCGCTCGGGCCGGCTTCCCGGCCCGGGCCATAACAACCGCTCAAAGGAATACACATGGAATGGCTGACCAACCCGGAAATCTGGGTTGCCTTCTTTACCTTGACCGCCCTGGAAATCGTCCTGGGCATCGACAACATCATCATGATTTCGATCCTGGTCAGCCGCATGCCCAAGCACATGCAGGCGCGCACGCGGATCTTCGGTCTGGCGCTGGCCATGGTCACGCGGATTCTGTTGCTGCTGTCGATCACCTGGGTCATGCGCCTGACGGCCGACCTGTTCGTGGTCTTCGGCCAAGGCATTTCCGGACGAGACCTGATTCTGTTCTTCGGCGGCCTGTTCCTGCTGTGGAAAAGCTCCCAGGAGATGTACCACGCCCTGGAAGGTGAAGACGAAACCCTGGATGAACCCAAAGGCAAGGGCGGCAACTTCCTCTACACCATCATCCAGATCGCGATCATCGACATCGTCTTCTCCCTGGACTCGGTCATCACCGCGGTGGGCATGGTGTCCCATGTACCGGTCATGGTGGCGGCGATCATCGTCGCGGTCCTGGTGATGATGCTGGCGGCCGGCACCATCAGCGAATTCATCGACAAGCACCCGTCGCTGAAGATGCTCGCGCTGTCGTTCCTGCTGGTAGTCGGTACCGTACTGATCGCCGAGGCCTTCGAAGTGCACGTACCAAAAGGCTACGTCTACTTCGCCATGGCCTTCTCCCTGGCGGTGGAAGCCATCAACATCAAGATGCGCACCGCCATCGCGAAGAAGAAAAAACAGCAGGACCCGGTAAAACTGCGCAAGGACGTTCCTGGTCAATAAACCGCGAACGCACTCAAGCAAAAGGGGCTTTCGGGCCCCTTTTTCACGTCTGCAGGCAGCTGTTTTCATGACAGTTTTGTTTCAATCACCGGTTTAGCTATGCGATGCTGGCGTCCTGTGCGTTAGCCAACTACAGCTTAAATACATAACGTAGAACCTCGCGCAACAACGTCCACTGGCCCCGCTTGGGGCTCTTCACCCCAGGGGGGGCCTCTCATGCTGACCCTGCTCAATCTGCTTTCCGCCGTGGCCCTGCTGATCTGGGGCACGCACATCGTCCGTACCGGCATCCTGCGGGTCTACGGCTCCAACCTGCGCCACGTGATCGGTCAGAACATGGCCAGGCGACCGCTGGCCTTCGTCGCCGGCATCCTGGTGACCGCCATGGTCCAGAGCAGCAACGCCACGGCGATGCTGGTGACCTCCTTTGTCGGCCAGGGCCTGATGGCACTGACCCCGGCGCTGGCAACCATGCTGGGTGCCGATGTCGGCACCGCATTGATGGCCCGGGTGCTGACCTTCGACCTGTCCTGGCTGTCGCCGCTGCTGATCTTCCTCGGGGTGATTTTCTTCCTGTCGCGCAAACAGACCCGCGCCGGTCAGTTGGGCCGGGTTGGCATCGGCCTGGGCCTGATCATCCTGGCCCTGCAACTGATCGTCGAAGCCGCAGCGCCGATTACTCACGCTCAAGGGGTGAAGGTGCTGTTCGCCTCGCTTACCGGCGACATCCTCCTGGATGCGCTGATGGGCGCGGTGTTCGCCATGGTGTCCTACTCCAGCCTGGCAGCGGTGCTGCTGACCGCCACCCTGGCCGGGGCCGGAGTGATCAGCCTGCCGGTGGCCATCGGCCTGGTGATCGGCGCCAACATCGGCAGCGGGGTGCTGGCCTTCCTCAGCACCAGCATGCAGAACACTGCCGGACGCCAGGTGGCGCTGGGCAGCCTGCTGTACAAGCTGATCGGCCTGCTGCTGATCATTCCGGTACTCGACCCGCTGGCCCACTGGATGGACAGCCTGGACTTCAGTCCCCAGGAAGTGGTGATCGGCTTCCACCTGTTGTACAACACCGCCCGCTGCCTGTTGCTGCTGCCCACTGTCGGCCCCATGGCGCGATTCTGCGCGTGGCTGATGCCCGAGCGCCCCCAGGACAACGGCCGTGCACGACCACGGCACCTCGATCCCACTGCCCTGGCCACCCCGAGCCTGGCCCTGGCCAACGCCGCCCGGGAAACCCTGCGCATCGGCGACCTGATCGACAATATGCTGGAAGCCATGCGCGATGTGCTGCGTGGCAAGCAGACCGCCATTACCCAGGAAATGCGCGCCCTGAGCGACGATGTCGAAGCACTGTACAGCGCTATCAAGCTGTACCTGGCGCAAATGCCCCGGGAAGACCTCAGCGAGCAGGACAGCCGGCGCTGGGCGGAAATCATCGAACTGGCGATCAACCTCAAGCTGGCCAGCGACCTGATTGAACGCATGCTGCGCAAGGTCCAGCAGCAGAAAACATCGCAACGCCGCTCCTTCTCCGAAGTGGGTCTGGAAGAACTGACCGGGCTGCACGCGCAACTGATCGCCAACTTGCGCCTGGGGCTCTCGGTATTTCTCAGCGCCGACCCGGAAAGCGCCCGCCAACTGCTGCGGGAGAAACGCCGCTTCCGCGCCCAGGAACGGCGTCTGGCCCACGCCCACGTCAGCCGGCTGCAGCGCAAGATCGTCCAGAGCATCGAGACCAGCTCCCTGCACCTGGAACTGATTGCCGATATGAAGCGTCTCAACTCGCTGTTCTGCAGCAGCGCCTATGTGGTCCTGGAAACCTCGGATACCGGGGCGCTGGAAGTCGAGGACATGGCTGACATCACCCATTCACCCTGAACGTCCAGCGTTATCTGAAGTCTCTAAAACTTACGCACGCCGTAAGGAAGCTTGTTATGCGTTGTCTGTTATTCGCCTGCCTGTTGCTGGGCAGTGCACAAGGATGGGCCCTGGATCGCTTCCAGGTCGAAGGCTACACCCTGCCCAACGGCCTGCAGCTGCTGCTCAAGCCCGGCAGCGAACGCGGCCACGTGGCGATCCGCCTGGTGGTGGGCGTCGGCCTGGACGATTTCGCCTGTGCCGACAAGGAACTGCCGCACCTGCTTGAACACTTGCTGTTCAGCGGCATCGACGCCGACGGCGAAGGCGGCCTGGAAGAGCGCATGCAAGCCTTGGGCGGCGAATGGAACGCCTATACCAGCAATGCCGACACCACCTTCGTCATCGAAGCCCCGGCGAAAAACCAGCGCAAGGTCCTCGACCTGCTGCTGTCATTGCTCACCCGCACCCGCCTTGACGACAACGCCGTGGCCGCCGCCAAACAGGTGGTGGAGCGCGAAGACGGCGGTCATTACTCGCACCTGCAGCGCTGGCTCGACCGCCAGGACCTGGGCCACAAGGCCGGCAACCAGTTGGCGGTGGAACTGGGGCTCAAATGCACCGAGCGCGCCGAAGTCGAGCACCTGACCCTGGCCCAGCTGGAGCAAGTGCGCAAAGACTGGTACGCCCCCAACAACATGACCCTGATCGTCGTCGGCGAACTGGATCGCCTGTTGCCGGCTTATCTGGAGCGCACCTACGGCGCCCTCGAGCCGGTAGAACCCAGCGAGCACCGCGAACTGCCGCAGATCCAGGGTACGGCCGCCGCCGAGCGCGACTTGATCCATGGCTGGGTAGGGCAGAGCGCACAATTGCACTGGCTGTTCCCCGAACCCCTGCTGGAACAGCAGCACGACGAGACCTTCGACCTGCTCAAGGACTATCTGGACTGGGCGTTGTACCGTCAGTTGCGCCTGGAGCATGAGCTGTCCTACGGTCCCTGGAGCGACCGTGAGGTGTTTGGCGGCGTCGGTTTTCTCAGCCTCAATGCCGACCTCGAACGCGATGACCTGCCCCAGGCCCGACAGGTGGTCGAGCAGCTCAAGGCGAAGCTGCTCAAGGACGGCCTCGACCCCGCGACTTTCGAGCGCCTGAAGCAGGCCGCCATCGATCGCCAGGCCTGGGCAGTTCAGGGCAACAGCGCCCTGGCGGACTACTACTGGAGCGCCCTCGGGGACTTCGACAACGGCCGTTTCAGCGACCCGGCCAAGCGTCTGCGGGCGGTGAGCCTGAAGCAGGCCAACCTGGCCCTGGGGCAATTGCTGCAGCAGCCGGGCTACGTGCGAATCGAAAAACCGCTGCTGGGGGACGAGCAACTGCTCTGGCTGACCGGCGGCCTGCTGGCCCTGATCGTCCTCGGCAGCCTGGGCGGCTACCTGCTGCACCGCCGGCGTAACCTCTAGCCGGTGTGGCGAGGGAGCGTGCTCCCTCGCCACAGGCAGCGGCCAACAGGTATCCTGTCGCGGTTTTTTCCTGCCAAGACTGTGACCCCACCCGATGCCTAACCTGACCCACTATATTCAGCGCATTCTGGAACTGATGAAGCGCTACCCGGGGGTCATTGCGCTCGGCGGTTTCATCTCTGGAGTCGGCAGCTTCATCCTGGTGGATCGGCAACAGAGCCTGGCCTCGTGGATCGCCGTGATCCTGCTGGTGAGCTGGGTCTGGCTGATGCTGGAAAACAGCCTGACCCAACTGTTCACCAAGGTCTTCAAGCGCGAGATCCCGCAACCGCTGCTGCGCTACGCGACGCAAATGATCCACCAGGAAAGTCTGTTCTTCGTCCTGCCGTTCTTCTTCATCACCACCAGCTGGAACAGCGGCCAACTGGTGTTCACCGGGCTGCTGGGAGCGGCGGCGCTGATTTCCATCACCGACCCGCTGTACTACAAGTGGCTGGCGCCGCGGCGCTGGCTGTTCCTCGCCCTGCACACCCTGACCCTGTTCGCCGCCTTGCTCACGGCCCTGCCGCTGATCCTGCACCTGACCACGGCCCAGAGCTTCAAGCTGGCCCTGGGCATCGCCATGCTCCTGTCCTTCCCGAGCCTGGCGTCGATCCTGCCGATCCGCAGCGTGCGCAGCGCACTGGCGGTGCTGTGCATCACCCTGGCCATTGGCAGCACCGGCTGGCTGCTGCGCTCCTGGGTGCCGCCGGCCACTCTGTGGTTGACCGAGGACGCCATCAGCACCCAACTCCAGGACCGCACGCCCGGGGACAGCCTGGAGCAGGTGAGCGCCAGCCAGGTACGCAGCAACGGTTTGTACGCCTACACCGCGATCAATGCACCCCGGGGCCTGGACGAGCGCATCTATCACGTCTGGCAGTTCAACGGCAGCGAAGTGGACCGCATCGCCCTGGATATTCATGGCGGACGCAAGGAGGGTTACCGCGCCTGGTCGCACAAGCAGAATTTTCCCGGCAACCCAGCGGGAAAATGGCAAGTGCGGGTGATCACCGAGGACGGCCAGGTAATTGGCGTGTTGCGCTTCGAGATCACCGATCCAGATCAAGACGCCGCCAAGAGCGGCGAGGCAAAGTAGTCGGGATCGTGCTATTACGTAGCACTGCGTAATCGCCACACAAGCTCGGAGCTTATGACTACCAGCGTGACGCCCGGCACCGCTCAACTGGACCTTGCCCTCTCCCCGGCGCAACTGCGCATCTCCGGGGACTGGACGCTGGCGCACTACAGCGAGCTCAAGCGTCTCAGCCAAACCCTCAGCGGCCGCTATGACAGCAGCACCCACATCGACCTCAACGGCCTGGGAGCCCTGGACACCGCCGGCGCCTCGCTGCTGGTAGAACTACTGGGAGCCGAACGCCTGGGGCGATCCGCCGAACACCCTGATTGCACCCTGTCCGCCGCCGACCGCGCGTTGCTGCATACGGTCTACAGCTCGCTCAACGATTTCTGTGTACCGGTCAAGGAACCGGAGATTTCCGTCAGCGTGCAACTGCTCTCACGCATTGGCAGTGCGGTCTACACCGTCTGGCAAGACAGTCTGAAAGTCCTCGGCTTTATCGGCCTGATCCTCGAAACCCTGGCCCGGGGCCTGCTGCACCCCAAGCGCTGGCGCATCACCCCGGTGGTGGCGCATATCGAGCAGACCGGCCTAGATGCCGCGCCCATCGTTGCCCTGCTGACCTTCCTGGTGGGGGCGGTGGTGGCCTTTCTCGGGGCCACGGTACTGGCCAACTTCGGGGCCAGCATCTTTACCGTCGACCTGGTGGCGTTTTCCTTCCTGCGGGAATTTGGCGTGCTGCTGACCGCGATCCTCATGGCCGGGCGCACCGCCAGCGCCTTCACCGCGCAGATCGGCTCGATGAAGGCCAACGAAGAGATCGACGCCATTCGCACCCTGGGCCTGGACCCGATGGAGTTGCTGGTGCTGCCCCGGGTGCTGGCCTTGCTGGTGGCGCTGCCGATGCTGACCTTTCTGGCGATGCTCTCCGGGATCATCGGCGGCGCCGTGGTCTGTGCCCTGTCCCTGGATATTTCCCCGGCGATGTTCCTTTCGCTGCTGCATTCGGACATCGGCGTTAAGCACTTTCTGCTGGGCCTGGTCAAAGCGCCGATCTTCGCTTTCCTGATCGCCGCCATCGGCTGCCTGGAGGGTTTCAAGGTCAGCGGCAGTGCCGAGTCGGTGGGCGCCCACACCACGTCCAGCGTGGTGCAGTCGATCTTCGTGGTGATCGTCATCGACGCCGTGGCCGCGCTGTTCTTCATGGAGATGGGCTGGTGAGCCGCCCGACGCGCCCGCCTGCCGAGGCGGTGATCGAAGTCCGTGGCCTGTGCAACCGCTTCGGCAAGCAGAGCGTGCACGAAAACCTCGACCTGGACGTGTACAAGGGCGAGATCCTCGGCGTGGTCGGCGGCTCCGGTAGCGGCAAGTCGGTGTTGCTGCGCAGCATCGTCGGCCTGCGTCAGCCCAGCGAAGGCTCGGTGCGGGTTTTCGGCCAGGACCTGCCAAGCCTGCCGGAGCAGCAACGCTCACTGATTGAACGGCGCTTTGGCGTGCTGTTCCAGAAGGGCGCGCTGTTCACCTCGCTGACGGTGACCGAAAACGTCGCCCTGCCGCTGATCGAGCATGCGGGCCTGTCCCGCAGCGACGCCGAACACCTGGCGGCGGTGAAACTGGCCCTGGCCGGATTGCCCCTGTCGGCAGCGGACAAGTACCCGTCCTCGCTCTCCGGCGGCATGATCAAGCGTGCGGCCCTGGCCCGCGCCCTGGCCCTGGACCCGGACATCCTGTTTCTCGACGAACCCACCGCCGGCCTCGACCCGGTGGGGGCTGCAGCCTTCGACCAACTGATCCTGACCCTGCGCGATGCCCTGGGCTTGAGCGTGTTCCTGGTCACCCACGATCTCGACACCCTCTACACCATCACCGACCGGGTGGCGGTACTGGCGCAGAAAAAGGTGCTGGTGGCGGACGCCATCGACATCGTCGCGCAAACCCCGGACGAATGGATTCACCAATACTTCCATGGCCCACGCGGCCGCGCGGCCTATCAGGCCGCTACACAGACCAACGAGGGATGACATGGAAACCCGAGCCCATCATGTACTGATCGGCCTGTTCACCGTGATCGTGGTGGCCGGCGCCTTGCTGTTCGGCCTGTGGCTGGCCAAGTCCAGCGTCGACAGCGCCTTCCAGGACTATCAGATCGTGTTCAATGAAGCGGTCAGCGGCCTGTCCAAGGGCAGTGCCGTGCAGTACAGCGGGATCAAGGTCGGCGACGTAGTCAATCTGCGCCTGGACCCCAAGGACCCGCGCCGGGTACTGGCGCAGATCCGCCTGGGCAGTGAAACCCCGATCAAGGAGGACACCCAGGCCAAGCTGGCCCTGACCGGCATCACCGGCACCTCGATCATCCAGCTCAGCGGCGGTACACCGCAAAGCCCGGTGCTCAAGGGCAAGGACGGCCAACTGCCGACCATAGTCGCCTCGCCATCGCCCATTGCCCGCCTGCTGAACAACAGCAATGACCTGATGACCGGAGTCAACCTGCTGCTGCACAACACCAACCGCATGTTTTCCCCGGACAACGTGGAGCGGGTCAGCAGCACTCTGGATAACCTGCAGAAGACCTCGGCCAGCATCGCCGGACAACGTGACGATCTGCGCCAACTGATGCAGCAACTGGGTTCTATCAGCAAGCAGACCAGCGCCATGCTGGAACAGACCACCGCGCTGATGCGCAATGCCAACGGCGTACTCAACGACCAGGGTAAGCAGATGTTCGGCAGCGCCGAGCACGCCATGCGCAACCTGGAACAGAGCAGCGCCACCCTGAACAAACTGCTGAGCGACAACCAGGACTCGCTGAACAATGGCATGCAAGGGCTCAACGGCCTGGCGCCGGCGGTGCGCGAGCTGCGCGAGACCCTGAGCTCGCTGCGAGCCATCACCCGTCGCCTCGAAGCCAACCCTGGCGGTTACTTGCTGGGTAACGAGAAGAACAAGGAGTTCACGCCATGAAGCGTGTCTGTCATCTGCTGGCGCCACTGGCCCTGGGGACCGCCCTGGCCCTGACCAGTGCCTGTTCGATCCTGCCCAAGGGCGAACCATTGGATATCTATCGGCTGCCGGTGAGCCAGAGCACGCCCCCCGCCACGGGCCAGGCGCTGTCGTGGTCGCTGCAGTTGCTCAAGCCCCAGGCCGGCGATGCCCTGAACAGCGCGCGAATCGCGGTGATTCCCCAGGGCAACCTGATCAGCAGCTACAAAGCTTCGCGCTGGAGCGACCCGGCACCGATCCTGCTGCGCAACCGCCTGCTGGACGGCTTCCAGCGCGATGGCCGGGTGCAGCTATTGAGCACCGACGACAGCAACCTGCAGAGCGACCTCGCCCTGGGCGGTGACCTGCAGGCCTTTCAGACCGAGTATCAGGGCTCTGACGCCCAGGTGGTGATTCGCCTGGATGCGCGACTGATTCGCGGCTATGACCAGAAGATCCTCGCCAGCCGACGCTTTGAAGTGCGCCAGCCATTGGCGCAAACCCAGGTGCCGGCGGTGGTGACAGGATTTGGCCAGGCCAGCGATGCGCTGACCCGGCAGGTGGTGGATTGGGCAGTGGGGCAGGGCAACCTGGCGCTGAAACATTGAGGGCCCTTTTGCCGGCAAGCCGGCTCCTACAACGTCTGTAGGAGCCGGCTTGCCGGCGAAGGCTCGGTCAACTCAACCAAAGAACCAGTAGCAAACCGCAATCGCCGCCACCACCCCGGCGAATTCCGCCAGTAAGGCACAGCCCACAGCGTGCCGCACCCGCTGGATACCCACCGCACCGAAGTAGACCGCCAACACATAGAAGGTGGTCTCGGTGCTGCCCTGGATGGTCGCCGCCGCCAGGGCCGGGAAGCTGTCCACGCCTTGGGTCTTCATGGTCTCGATCAGCATCGCCCGGGCCGCACTGCCGGAGAACGGCTTGACCATGGCGGTGGGCAGGGCGTCGACAAAGCGCGTATCCCAGCCGGCCCAGGCCACCAGATGACGAATCCCGTCGAGGCCAAAATCCAGGGCCCCGGAAGCCCGCAACACACCAATCGCGCAGAGCATGGCCACCAGATACGGCAAGAGGTTCTTGGCGACGTCAAAGCCCTCCTTGGCCCCTTCGACAAAGGCCTCGTAGACCTTGACCTTGCGCAGCGCACCGATCACCAGGAACAGCATGATCAGACCGAACAGGGTGAGGTTGCCGAGGATCGATGACAGCGACGCCAGGGCCGTGGCCGACAGGGTCGCCAGCAGTGCCATGAAGGCGCCCAGCGCCAGGGCCCCGGGAATCAGATAGGCCAGCACTACCGGGTCCCAGAGACGCAGGCGCTGCATCACCGCCACCGACAGCAAGCCCACCAGCGTCGAGGCACTGGTCGCCAGGAGGATCGGCAGGAACACCAGGGTAGGGTCCGCCGCGCCTTGCTGGGCGCGGTACATGAAGATAGTCACCGGCAGCAGGGTCAGGGACGAAGCGTTGAGCACCAGGAACAGGATCTGCGCGTTGCTGGCGGTGGTGGCGCTGGGGTTGAGTTCCTGCAGGGCGCGCATGGCCTTGAGGCCGATCGGCGTGGCGGCGTTGTCCAGGCCCAGGCCGTTGGCGGCGAAGTTCAGGGTGATCAGCCCCAAGGCCGGGTGCCCTGGCGGCACTTCCGGCATCAGGCGCTTGAACAGCGGCCCCAGGACCTTGGCCAGCCAATCGACGATGCCGGCCTTTTCGGCGATCCGCAGAAAGCCCAGCCACAGGGTCAGGGTGCCGAACAACAGCACCATCACCTCCACCGACAGCTTGGCCATGGCGAAGATGCTTTCCACCATGGCGGCGAAGATCCCAGCGTTGCCGCCCACCAGCCACTGCGCCAGGGCGGACACGGTCGCTACGATAAAGAAGCCAAGCCACAGGCCATTGAGCATCGGTCATATCCCTCGGAAGATGCGGCGAATGATAGCGGGGCGGGCAGAAACGACAAACCCCGGATTAACCGGGGTCTGTCATCTGTAGGAGCCGGCTGGCCGCCGAAGGCGCGTCTGAGCCGTGTAGAGGACTTGAGGGTCTCTTCGCTGGCAAGCCAGCTCCTACGCAGTAGGCGCTTAGCCTTTGGAAGCTTCGCCAGCCGGCAGCTTCTCTTTGCTGCGCCAGTGCGGCAGGGAATTCCAGTAGCGCTGGCCCTTGGCATCGTCGTACATGCCTTCCCAACGGGAGATGACCAGGACTGCCAGGGCGTTGCCGATGACGTTCAGGGCGGTACGCGCCATGTCCATCACACGGTCGACACCGGCGATGAAGGCCAGGCCTTCCAGGGGAATGCCCACGCTGCCCAGGGTCGCCAGCAGGACCACGAAGGACACGCCCGGAACCCCGGCGATGCCTTTGGAGGTGACCATCAGGGTCAGCACCAGCAGCAGTTGCTGACTGATGGACAGGTCGATGCCGTACAGCTGGGCGATGAAGATCGCCGCGATGCTCTGGTACAGGGTCGAGCCGTCAAGGTTGAAGGAGTAGCCAGTGGGCACCACGAAGCTGCAGATGGCTTTCGGCGCACCGTAGGCTTCCATCTTCTCGATCACCCGCGGCAGCACGGTTTCCGAGCTGGCGGTGGAGTAGGCGAGCACCAGCTCATCCTTGAAGATGCGCATCAGCTTGATCACCGAGAAGCCGAACAGGCGGGCGATCAGGCCGAGGATCACGAAGGCGAAGAAGGCGATGGCTACGTACACCAGGATCACCAGCTTGGCCAACGGCAGCAAGGAGGCGAAACCGAAGTTGGCGACGGTCACCGAGATCAAGGCAAACACACCAATCGGCGCGTAGTTCATGATCATGTGGGTGACTTTGAACATGCTTTCCGAGACGCCCTGGAACATCTTCACCAGCGGCTCGCGCAGATCCGACTGCAGGCTCGACAAGCCCAGGCCGAACAGCACCGAGAAGAAGATGATCGGCAGCATCTCGCCACGGGCCATGGCCGCGAAGATGTTCGATGGGATCAGGTTGAGAATGGTCTCGATGAACGCGTGTTCATGCTGCACTTCGGCGGCGGTGGCCTGGTACTTGGAAATGTCCACGGTCCCCAGGGTGCTCATGTCGATGCCCGCACCCGGATGGAACAGGTTGGCCAGCAGCAGGCCCACGACGATGGCGATGGTGGTGACGATTTCGAAGTAGATGATGGTCTTCAGACCAATACGGCCAAGTTTCTTGGCGTCGCCGACACCGGCAATGCCGACGATCAGCGAGGAGATGACGATCGGGATCACGATCATCTTGATCAAGCGGATAAAGATATCGCCTGCAGGTTGCAGAACGTTGCTGATCCACCAGGCCTTTTCAGCACTGAAATGATTGAGCAGCGCGCCAATCGCAATCCCCAGGACCAGACCGATGAGGATCTGCCAGGCGAGGCTTAATTTTGCCTTCTTCATATCATTACCCTTACTTCAGTTGGACTCGGGCTGATGCGCGAACTGGAACGCTCAATGGCGGAAAAGTTTGTGCATCGGCCCCCGTATAAGGTCATCCCGAACGAGCATTTACGGCTCTCTGCGGGCGAAAAAAGGCGCAACTATTCCGATGCAAGGGAGGCGCGTCTAATGCCGTAAACGCCTACCCTATGCCGAATCGGCATGAGTTTTTACAAACAAAACGAGCGTCCCAACCGGTTCGAATACGACATTTCGGCAGGCAAAAATGCCGTGAAACGGCCATTTCAGGCGGTGTGCAGGCTTGTCGGAAGGGTCAGGAAAAAGTCTAAAAAAGTTTAGGATTGCTCTGATTCGGGCGCCCGGAAAGGTTGCGCAAGTGGCGCAAAGTTTCTCGATATACGGTCGCAGAGAAACACTAGGAAACGTTTGACCGGAGTCAAAGGAAGATTTTTTCCTGGGGGAGTCACGAAAATGACGGACGGATGGCTCTAGGACAAGACTTTGCTCTTCAAGCACGCCGCAAGCTCGTCAAGTCGATGCTCGACCTGGGAGCTTACGCCGCAGCTCTTTCCTGACCCGGCCCTTGCGGAGGCACTCCCTGTACCCCTAGGTCACTCCGATCATCAGTGGATCAGAACGTCCCGACCCCATGGTCATGCACTCACCCTCCTCGGGTGGTGCAACAGTCGAAAGCGCCAGGGCGGCCCTTTCTTCTATCTGTTATGCAGTATCGGCACCTCGAACTCAGTACCAGTTCGGATCTTTGCGCAACTGCTCCTGAAGCAGCGCCTGCATCCCTTCATCGGGTTTGCCGAGGAAGCGGTAGTTCGCGTGACGGGTCGGTGACTTGTCCGCAGGCAAGCCCACAGGCACCTCCACCAGCATCGCGTAGGCATGCTTCTTGTCGAAGCTGAAGGCCAGGATCAGGCGCTGGTTCTGGCAACTCTGCGCAGTCTCGCAAAGTGGTCCCACCAGGTACTGATCGCCGTCTTCAGTCACTGCATTCATCTGTTGCTGAGCATCGCCCGACAGGTTCATCACCCATTCGGGCAAGCGCTCTTCCTTGTGCACAACCCCCTGCCAGGTTTCACGAAACTGCGGGTCCGAACTCAGTAGTTGGTTGGCACGTGCCTGGCCATCATTGGCCGCCGACGCCAGGGCGCTGACGCCCAGCAGCAGCGTGGCAGCCAATGTCTTCAACGAAAGACTCATGGTCAGCCTCGGCCACGACGGCCAAAGAAGAACGAAGCAATGAACATCACCAGGAACACGACAAAGAGAATCTTGGCGATACCCGTGGCGGTGCCCGCGATACCACCGAAGCCCAGGACCGCAGCGACAATGGCAATGATCAGGAATGTGATTGCCCAGCTCAGCATGATGATTCTCCTTACTCTTCTATTAGTGGTGCTGCCTATGAAGCCGGCCGTGCGCCGCCGAATGCGGGCCAGGCCTTGTGGTGCCTAGAACACCCAGCGTTCCTGACGCGGCGCTTCAAGCGCCGGCTGTGCCTGATCGACGGCCATCAGTTGCACTGGTGTTGCATCGTTGAGCTGACTGCTCACCGAACTGAAATGGGTCTGGGTGAAGTGATGAGCCGGTACGCGCGGGGCGGGCACCTGGCTATCCTCCCAACGCTGCAACTGCTGCCCGGCGATCAGGGTGACCAGTAACGCCAGGCTGGCGAACAGGCCTTGCTGGAGATGCAGTGGCGCGATACGCAATTGGGCAAGACCTTGGCGATTCATCCTGAAACTCCTCCCACACTGTGGTGATGTTGTTATGGAAGCCCTGAGTTGCGCTTCACGATGAGAGGGTTATTGCAGTCTGCATGCCAGCTTTTAAACAGACTATAAACTCAATAAAATCAATGACTTAAAACAACACAAAAACACTGACCCATACGCATCCTGCACGATGCCCCCCAGTCAACCGTGCGAAATGCACGATCGGACCGGCCAGCGTCCATGGCTTTTTGATCGGAGGGGGAACTTTGCCCAGTGACGGACAGCCTGATACAGACCCATTCAAGGACTAGCCTTGGCAAAACATTTGGGATTTCAGTCTGTTAGCCATTTCCGGCGGAGATATCTAACCTTCAAGCCGTGGAATGGATCAGAATCAACCTTGCAACTTGCCCGATTTATCCGGGACTAAATAAGATCATTCATTAAAGGAGCCTGGGAAATGGAGTCAGCGCCGGAGAATCAAGGCCGCATCCTTCTGGTGGATGACGAATCCGCCATCCTTCGCACCTTCCGTTATTGCCTGGAAGACGAGGGCTACACCGTAGCCACCGCCAACAGCGCGGCACAGGCCGATGCCCTGTTGCAACGCCAGGTGTTCGACCTGTGTTTCCTCGACCTGCGCCTGGGGGAAGACAACGGCCTTGATGTGCTGGCCCAGATGCGTACCCAGGCGCCCTGGATGCGGGTGGTGATCGTCACGGCCCACTCCGCCGTGGACACGGCGGTGGACGCGATCCAGGCCGGTGCCGCCGATTACCTGGTCAAGCCCTGCAGCCCCGACCAACTGCGCCTGGCCACCGCCAAGCAACTGGAAGTGCGCCAGCTCTCGGCGCGCCTGGAAGCCCTGGAAGGTGAAGTGCGCAAACCCAAGGACGGCCTGGACTCCCACAGTCCGGCGATGAAAGTGGTATTGGAAACCGCCCGCCAGGTGGCCAGCACCGATGCCAATATTCTGATCCTCGGCGAGTCGGGTACCGGCAAGGGCGAACTGGCCCGGGCCATCCACGGCTGGAGCAAACGGGCGAAAAAGTCCTGCGTGACCATCAACTGCCCATCGCTAACCGCCGAACTGATGGAAAGCGAGCTCTTCGGCCACAGCCGCGGCGCTTTTACCGGGGCCAGCGAAAGCACCCTGGGCCGGGTCAACCAGGCTGATGGCGGCACCCTGTTCCTCGATGAAATCGGCGACTTCCCCTTGACCCTGCAGCCCAAGCTGCTGCGCTTTATCCAGGACAAGGAATACGAGCGCGTCGGCGACCCGGTGACTCGCCGTGCCGATGTCCGCATCCTCGCCGCCACCAACCTCAATCTCGAGGACATGGTGCGCGACGGGCGCTTCCGTGAAGACCTGCTGTACCGCTTGAACGTGATTACCCTGCACCTGCCGCCCTTGCGCGAACGCAGCGAAGACATCCTGACCCTGGCCGACCGCTTTCTCGCACGCTTCGTCAAAGAGTATTCGCGGCCGGCCCGAGGCTTCAGCGACGACGCCCGGGAAGCACTGCTCAACTACCGCTGGCCGGGCAACATCCGCGAGCTGCGCAACGTGGTGGAGCGGGCGAGCATCATCTGTCCCCAGGAACGGGTGGAAATCAGTCATCTGGGCATGACCGAGCAGCCCACCAACAATGCCCCGCGAATCGGTGCCGCGCTGAGCCTGGATGAGCTGGAAAAAGCCCATATCGGCGCCGTCCTGGCCACCAGCGATACCCTGGACCAAGCAGCCAAGACCCTGGGTATCGACGCTTCGACCCTGTACCGCAAGCGCAAACAGTACAACCTGTGAGCATCACCCTATGAAGTTAGCGATGAAACTGCGGACCCGGCTGTTTCTGAGCATCTCGGCCCTGATCACCGTGGCCCTACTGGGGCTGGTGCTCGGGCTGGTCAGCGTGATGCAGATGGCCAGTACCCAGGAATCGCTGATCCGCAACAATTTCATCACCCTGGACCTGGGGCTAAAGCTGCGCCAGACCCTGGGTGATCAGTTGATCATCATGCTCAGCAACAAGCCCGACCCCGCGGCCCTGGAAGCCTCGCGGCAGCGCTATCTGGACCTGCTCGACGAGGGCATCGTCCACGAACAGCAGAACCCGTCCGTGGGCGGTTTCAAGCAGGCCCGCAGCGATTACCTGAGCTTCTACCAGGCCTTCGAGCACAGCAACACCGCCGCCAGCCTGAATAACAACGAGGCGCTGACCGAGCGTTTCAATACCTTGCGCAACGGCCTGATCAATGAACACAAGCGCGCCCTGGACAACATCAGCCAGGTCGAGCGCCAGGCCCGGGACCGCGCCTTGCTGGTGGCCGGCTTGCTGGGCCTGGTCGGCCTGGCGGTGCTGATCATCGGCTTCATCACCGCCCATGCCATTGCCCGGCGCTTTGGCGGACCGATCGAAGCCCTGGCCAAGGCCGCGGACAAGATCGGCCAAGGCAATTTCGACGTCACCCTGCCGATCTCGGCAGCAGCGGAAATGAACCTGCTGACCCGACGCTTCGGCATCATGGCCGAAGCCCTGCGCCAGCATCAGGCGACCAATGTCGACGAACTGCTGGCCGGCCAGCAGCGCTTGCAGGCGGTGCTCGACAGCATCGACGACGGCTTGTTGATGATCGACCGCCAAGGCCGCCTGGAACACCTAAACCCCGTGGCCCAGCGGCAGTTGGGCTGGGATCAGGAGCGCCTCGGCCAGGGCCTGGGCAGCGCTCTGCAACGCCCGGAGCTGGATGAACAGCTGCAGCTGGTTCTGCGTGGCGGCACCCTGGAACGAGCCCCGGAAGACCTGAATATCGAGGTCGACGGCGAATCGCGCCTGCTGACCTATAGCCTGACCCCGGTGAGCCACACCCAGGGCCATATTCTCGGCGCGGTGATGGTGCTGCATGACGTCACCGAGCAGCGGGCATTCGAGCGGGTGCGCAGCGAGTTCGTATTGCGCGCCTCCCACGAGCTGCGAACACCTGTTACCGGCATGCACATGGCCTTCGGCCTGCTCCAGGAACGCCTGCACTTCGCCGAAGAGTCCCGGGAAACCGACCTGCTCAATACGGTCAACGAAGAAATGCAGCGGCTGATGCAGCTGATCAACGACCTGTTGAATTTTTCCCGTTATCAGAATGGCCTGCAGAAGCTCACCCTCGCGCCCTGCCCCCTGGAAGAGTTGCTGGAGCAGGCCCAGGGCCGCTTCAACGAACAGGCGCAGCGGCAGGACATCAGCCTGCTGCTGGAGATCCAGGCGCCACTGCCGCGCCTGCACGCCGACCGACCGCAACTGGAACGGGTTCTGGACAATCTGATCGACAACGCCCTGCGCCATACCGCCAGTGGCGGCCAGATCCGCCTGCAGGCGCGACGCCATGGCGAACGGGTGATTGTCAGTGTCGAGGACAATGGCGAGGGCATCGCTTACGGTCAGCAGGGTCGAATCTTCGAACCCTTCGTTCAGGTCGGACGCAAGAAAGGCGGTGCCGGGCTCGGACTGGCCCTGTGCAAGGAAATCGTCCAGCTCCACGGCGGACGCATGGGCGTCTACTCAAGGCCGGGGCAGGGCACCCAGTTCTATCTGGCCCTGCCGCTCTAGAGGTTCACGCCTCATCATCCAGGCGCCGGGCCACCAGACGCCGACCGCGGGTGATCAGCTCGGTGAACTGCAACGCACTCAGGGCGTGGGCAAACAGCCAGCCCTGACCGAAGTTCACCCCCTCGCTGCTAAGCAGCGAGGCCTGGTCCTCGAACTCGATGCCCTCGGCGATCACCTTGAGCTTCAAGGCGTGGGCCATGCGAATGATGTGGGGCGCCACGCCACTGCTGGCAGCATCGTGGCCTAGGGCGTCGATAAAGGCCTTGTCGATCTTCAGGCAATCCACCGGCAGGCTTTGCAGGTAGGCCAGGCTGCAGTAGCCGGTGCCGAAGTCATCGATCAGCACCTGATGCCCGACATCCCGCAGGGCCTGCAGGTTGTCGCGCGCCACCACCACGTCGATCAGGCCGCGCTCGGTCACCTCGAAGGCGATCTGTCGCGCCGCCACCCGATGCAACGCCAGGAGCCGGGCCATGACCAGGCCGATCCGCGGCACCATGACATCGCAGGCCGCCAGGTTGACTGATATGTACAGCTGGGGATTGGCTCGCAGCACGTGTCCCAGTTGCTCCAGCAGGCGTTGCAGGACGAAGTCGGTGATCTGGCGAATCTGTCCGGTGTTCTCCGCCAGGGGGATGAACAGATCGGGGCTGGTCAGAGTGCCGTCCGGACGCCGCCAGCGCAGCAAGGCTTCGGCCCCGACACAGAGCCTGCTGTTGAGGTCGAAGATCGGCTGGTACAGCACCTGCAGCTCACCGCGTCGCAGGGCCCCTTGCAGCTCTGCTCCCAACGACTGGCGCTGCCGCACCAACTGATACACCAGCCCGCCGATAAACAGCGCCATTAGCAGGCTGACCGGCAACAACCACCACCAGCCATCGAGCATTTCCGCCTGCATGCTGGCCCGGGGGCTGATCATCACCAGTTGGTATTCGGGGTTACGGGTCGGCATGCGATAGATCAACAGATCCTGGGTGACCTGCAAGGGACCGTCACGGCCGGCCCGCCAAGGTTCCACCGGTGGCCAGGCCCGAGCCTGACCCAGTACCGGAATCGCCCGAACACCGTGGTCGACCACCACCATAAGGCTGCCACCGGCCGGCAGGTCGACCACGTCGGTCAAGTGCCCACGGGAGGTGGCCACGCGAAAATTGCCTCGTCCCAGCATCAGAGCGGCAAGATTTTCGTTGGGTTGGGTCGAGGTGTTGAGCCAGTAGCTGTAGGTCGGCCCACGGATATCCGGAGCCCTGGGCGAAGGCAGGAGATTCTGCTGCGGCCAGTTTGAGCAGGTCTGGGTGGCATCCATATAGGCCGCTTCATAAATGAAGCGATAGCTGTAGCTAACCTGCTGCAGGGCAGCGATCAGCTCGGCGCTGCACTCGCGCAGCGGCTGGGCCTCCAGTACATCCAGGCCCTCACGCAGTTGCCCGAACAGTTGCTCCAGACGCTCCAGGAAACGCTGGCCCTGGGCGTTCATCTGTTCGCTTTCTCGCTGCTGGACCTGATGCATGGCCACTCCAGCACTGCCCAACAACAACACCGCCGCGCTCAGCGCAGCCGCCAGCATCGCCAGCAACCAGGGGCGATGGAACCAGGTGCGCAGGGTCTGGCGAGCGGCCGGCATCATGAAAGATCCGAAGGATTACCAATGAGTTATAGCAACTGATTGAGTAATCGGCCCGAACCGTCCGGCGGCGTCATTATTTTGTCTGGTTGAGCACCTGGAGCATGGCTGCGCTTTCTGCGTCCGGGGTGCCGTCGAAACGACCCGGGCGATAGTGCATCTGGAAGGCCGCCAGCACATGGCGGGTAGCCGCATCCAGTTCACCAGTCTGCGGCGTGGCATAGCCCAGGACCGCTAACTGTTGCTGGAACCAGCTGATGCTCGGCAGGCTCGCGGCAAAAAACGCCTGCTGGCGTGCCACAGCCTGAGCGTTTGGCCACAAGCCGAGTCCGGCGTCGGCCAGGCGCTTCCAAGGGAACAGCGGACCCGGGTCCAGCTTGCGCTGGGGAGCAATGTCGCTATGGCCGATGATGTGGCGCGGGGAGATGTTGTTGCGCTTGCTGATGTCCTTGAGCAGCACGATCAGATTCTGGATCTGCGCCTCGCTATAGGGATACCAGAGTCGTCCGCTGGGGCCATCACGAAAGCCCGGGTTGACGATTTCAATGCCGATAGAGCTGGAGTTGAGCCAGGTCCGGCCCTGCCACTGGCTCTCGCCGGCGTGCCAGGCGCGGTATTGCTCGTCCACCAGTTTGTAGACAGTGGCGGACTTGTCGTCGCCGATCAGGTAATGGCTGCTGACCTGACCGTGGGTCAGCAAGGCCAGGGAGCGTTCCAGGGATGCCGAGGTGTAGTGGACGATGATGAACTGGGCGCGCTGGTCGTAGTTGACCGAAGGGTGACTGGTGTCGATGCGCGGACCGCTGGCACAACCGGCGAGGACCAGGAGCGAAAAAGCAAGAGCAAGGAGTTTCATGGCAAAGGGCAATACGCTGATGAAAAGAATGCAACAGTGTAACGTACTGCTCCCAACGCCATGGGCAAAACCGAGGTTTCAGACAGGAATCGGCAAGCGTCTCAGCCTGCCTCTACCCGGTTGCGACCCGCATCCTTGGCCCGGTACAACGCCTGATCAGCTCTTTTTATCACCAGATCGCTGCGATCACCGGCCTTGAAGGCGCTCAGTCCGACGGACACGGTAATGGTCACTGGCTCGCCCTTGAAGTGGAACGGACATGCCTCGACCGCCGCTCGCAGCGCTTCCACTATCCGCGCGCCCGCTGGCAACGGGGTATTGGGCATCAGCAGGACAAACTCCTCGCCGCCGAAACGCGCGATAAAGTCGCTGCCACGCAGGCGCTTGCGCAACACGTTGGCGATGATCTTCAACACCTTGTCCCCGGCCAAATGGCCGTAGTTGTCGTTGATCCGCTTGAAGTGATCGAGATCGAGCATGGCCAGCAGCAGACTATTGCCATGTTGCTGCCATTGGCCGACCTCGTGTTCCAGACGCTCGGTCCAGGCGGCGCGGTTCGGCAGGCCGGTCAGCGGATCGATCAGGGCCTTTTGCCGTTGTTCTTCCAGGTGCTCACGGTAGCCTTGGGCCTCCTGCTCCATGCTCGAAACGCGTTCTGCCAGACTTTGCAGGCGGGCCGCCACTTCCTTCTCACGCTCATCGCGCTGTTTCTGGTGGTGGTCCATGGTACCCAGCAGGCCTTCCAGGTGGCTTTCCAGCACCTGCTTGAGGTCATCCAGGTCTGCCGCCTCCTGCACGCTGCTCTGCAGGCCATCGACCTGCTCACGAATCTGGGAGTCCATGGCTCGTGCCGCCGAGCTGCTGTCGGCGTGGCCATCACTGGCCGCCTGCAGATTGCTCTGGAAGGCCTCGAGGCGCTCGTTAAGCTGTTTGAGGTACGTCTCGAACTCATGCTGGCCCGAATCGGTAATTGCCAGCATCAGCACTGCCAGGTCATCGAGGATTGGCAGCAACTCGTACCAGTTCAGGCCATGTTGCAGACGATCACGCATGGCTTCGGCCTGAGGCCGATGGCGTTCCGGCAGACTCAGGTCATCGAGCAGCCCCAGCAGGGTGTGCTCGATATGCTTGGCCACCGAGCTGTAGGAGGGCTCGGGAGAGTCCGGCAGGGCGTAGAGCACATCGTGCTCGGATTGCTCCGGATCGATGGCCGCCAAAGCCTCGGCCATGACCGGCGGCAAGGGCAGGCTGTCGAGCAGCACTGCCGGGGAAACCGCGGGAAGCGGCAGCAACTCATCGGGGTTGAGCGGGACGGGCTCGCTCTGAAGTGCGGCAGGCACTTCTGCCGACGGCTCCGGGGGCGCTAGCGGTAAAGCATCGAAAGGTGCAGAAGCAGGAGGCGCGACCTCGACCTCGACCTCGGTCGGAGCCGGAGTCGGAGCCGGAGCCGGAGCCGGAGAGTCAATCTCGACCTGGGGCACTGGCTCAAGGGGTTTTTCCTGCGCCAGGACTGGCGGCACGAATGCCGTCACCGACGGCGGGACCGGTACGCTGCCGGCTTCGGGCTCAACCTTGGCCGGGGCCTCGGAAACGGGCGGCGCAACGGGAGCTGGCTCGGGCTTGGCCGGTGTCACGGCGACGGGTGCCGGAGGGACCTGGGCGACTTCCGGCAAGTCAGTGGTAGGGGTCTGATAATGCTCGCGAACCACTTCGTCCGCTTCTGCGACCCCTTCAACCTGGGGACGGGAATCCACCGCGGGAACGGGGCCAGGGACCGCAGGCGTAACCGCTTCTGCCTGGGGAACATCGGCGGCGTCACGGGCCCCGAACAGGCGCTGCAGCAGACTCGGGCGACCTGGCTCGGCAGGGGTTTCCAGCTGGCTCAGGGCCTTGCCCTGGAGATTGCTCAGCTCACCCAGCAGCAGGGGGATCTCTCGCGCCTGACTGACCCGGCCGTCCAGTTGCTTGGCGAAGGCCTTCAACGGGCGACTGACTTCCCGGGGCAGGGGCAGGGATTGCAATTGAGTGACCAGTGCCGTCAAGGCGCTGCTCATCTGGTCGACCCGGGTTTCACGCCGCTGCTCGGAGTCCAGCACGGCTTTTTCCAGGCGGGGCAGCAGCGCCGCAAGCCCAGCATCCATGTCATCGGTGCGCACGACCTCGCGCATCTCCTTCATGCACTGGTCGACCGCGCGATCGGTGCCCTCCGCCGCCAGGGTGCTACGCACCAGGCCACGACGCAGCAAGTCCAGGCGAGCGGCCCAACGGCGCTCAAGCTTTTCCTGCTGTTCGATGCTTTTGAGGTATTTCTCTTTCCAGCGTTGGGCGTCGTCGCTCATTCATCGGTTCCGCGAGGTGCAGGACTCAACGCGGGCAATGCATCGGCCGTGAGCGAACCCGGCAGACGAATCTCTACCGCGACCGGCAGGTGATCGGATATGGGTTGGGCCAGGACTTCGACTCGCTCCAGGGTCAGGCTGGGGCTGAGCAGGATATGGTCCAGGCAGCGTTGCGGACGCCAGCTGGGGAAGGTCGCCTGCAGTTGCGGCGCCAACAGGCTGAGGTCACGTAAAGGGGAGTGCTCCAGCAGATCGCTGGCGTGGGTGTTCATGTCTCCCATCAGCACTTGATGCTTGTAGCCACCGATCAACTCGCGGATGTAAGCCAGTTGCCGGGTTCGGGCCCGGGCGCCAAGCGCCAGGTGCATCATCACCACCACCAGCGCCTCGGGGCCTTCGCCAAATCGCACGAGGATTGCGCCGCGCCCCTTGGGGCCGGGCAATGGATGGTCTTCGATGGCCCAGGGGCGCAAGCGACTGAGCACACCATTGCTGTGCTGAGCCAGGCGTCCCAGATTGCGATTGAGCTGTTGGTACCAGTAAGGGAAGGCGCCCAATTGGGCCAGGTGTTCCACCTGATTGACGTAGCCTGAACGCAGGCTGCCACCATCGGCTTCCTGCAGGGCTACTAGATCGAAGTCCCCCAGCAGATTGCCGATTTTCTGCAGGTTGTCCGCACGCCCGTTATGGGGCAGCAGATGCTGCCAGCCACGGGTCAGGTAATGGCGATAACGCTCGGTGCTGATGCCGACCTGAATATTGAAACTGAGCAAGCGCAGGCGACTGTCCGCCGGCAGGCCGGTCGACGCCAAATGGTGCTCGTTGACCTGCGGATCATGCAGGCCAACGATGCGTTCCGAGCCCCAGCGCGGCATGGCGGCGGCGCTTACTTGGCTGCGCGCTCTTTGGCGATCAACTGGTCGGCGACGCTCAGCGCGCCTTCAGGACCACCGGCGGTACCCAGGTCGAAACGGTACTTGCCGTTGACCACCATGGTCGGTACGCCAGTGATCTGATAGGCCTGAGCCTTCTTCTTGGCATCTTCGACCTTGCCTTTGACGGCGAAGGAGTTGTAGGTGCTCAGGAACTTGTCCTTGTCGACGCCTTCGGCTACCAGGAATTCGGCCATCTCTTCTGGAGTGGCGAGTTTCTTGCCGCTATGGATGGCTTCGAATACGGCCTTGTGAACCTTGTGCTCTACGCCCATGGCTTCCAGGGTGATGAACAGTTGGCCATGAACGTTCCAGATACCGCCGAACATCGCCGGGATACGCACAAAGTTGACATCGCTAGGGAGTTTTTCAACCCAGGGATTGATGGTCGGCTCAAAGGCGTAGCAGTGCGGGCAGCCATACCAGAACAGCTCCACCACCTCGATCTTGCCAGGCACGGCAACCGGAACGGCGCTGCTCAACTCGACATATGTTTTACCGGCTTCAAGCGGTTCGGCGGCTTGAGCGGTCACGCCAAACAGGCTGGCGGTGACGAGAGCGGCGCTGAGAATCAGATTACGCATGCTTTACTCCTGGACAATTTTGGCGCCTCGCGCGACCTGAATTCAGACAGATCATGGCGGGCTTGAGTTCGCTAGTGTAGCGGCAGACGCCATAAAAAAGGGCGGCCTGAGCCACCCTTTATGCTTGCACCGTCAGATTAATCGATCATTAACGTTGCCGCGGCTCAACACCCTCGGCAGCTTGATCGAGCTGGCCTTAGTGCAGGCCCTGAATATAGCTGGACACCGCCTCGATGTCTTTGTTGCTCAGCTTGCCGGCGATGCTGCGCATGACCATGGTATCGCCGTCGTTGGTGCGATTGCCTTCGCGGAAGTCGGTCAACTGCTTGGCCACATATTGTGCGTGCTGCCCACCCAGATGAGGGAAGCCGGCCGCTGCGTTACCCGCGCCATTTGGCGAGTGGCAGCCGGTGCAGGCAGGCATGCCCTGGTCCAGTTTGCCGCCACGGAAGAGTTCTTCACCACGGGCCACGACTTTAGGATCGGCGGCGCCGACGCTGCCTTTCTGGCTGGCGAAGTAGGCGGCGATGTCAGCCAGGTCCTGATCGCTCAGATTGGTCAGCAGACCGGTCATTTCCAGCACTTGCCGCTTGCCGGACTTGATATCGTGCAACTGCTTGTCCAGGTACTTTTCCCCCTGACCCGCCAGCTTGGGAAAGTTTGGCGCCATGCTGTTCCCATCAGGGCCGTGGCAAGCGCCACATACTGCGGCTTTCGCCTGACCGGCAGCAGCGTCGCCTGCGGCATGGGCGACACCTGTGATGCCCAAGGTCAACAGCAGACTCACGAGTAATTTGTTCATCAGCTAATCCAACTACGGCTAAGGGTTAAGAGTTATGGACCGGGATCACTCGCTCATCCAATGGATGATGACTCGGTAATCCTCGGCACTGCAGTCCATGCACAAACCACGCGGCGGCATCGCCTTGAAACCCTGGGTCACGTGTTGCACCAGCGTCTCCATACCTTGCGCCAACCTCGGCGCCCAAGCTTCCTGGTCGCCCTTGCGGGGCGCCGTGGGTAGTTGGCCGGAATGACAAGCCCCACAAACACGGTTGTACACAGCTTCCGGATCCTGTGTAGCCTGAGCGCTGTAAAGCGGCATCAAGACACCGGCAGCTAGCAGCCATTTCGTCATAAAACGACCTTTTCAGGGTTGAGAGCGTGCTGCGTTCTAATGCGCATTCAAGGTTTATCGCTCTCGTGAACTTCATCCTACGCTGGGACAAAGCGCACACAAAATCTGCGGCATTATATACTGGCGTTACTGAAACGGAAACGACACCGCTCGCCGCGTCCACTCTCGGCATCGCCCCTATCGGAAATCCCATGCAACTCAAGAACCCCATCCTCGGTCTGTGCCAACAGGCTACGTTCATGCTCAGCGCCGCCAAAGTCGATCAATGCCCTGACGATGACGGCTTTGAAGTGGCCTTTGCCGGGCGCTCCAATGCCGGTAAATCCAGCGCCCTGAACACCCTGACCCACGCCAGCCTGGCCCGTACCTCGAAAACCCCGGGTCGCACGCAGTTGTTGAACTTCTTCAAGCTAGACGACGATCGCCGTCTGGTCGACCTGCCGGGCTACGGTTACGCCAAAGTACCGATCCCGCTGAAGCAGCACTGGCAGCGTCACCTGGAAGCGTACCTGGGGAGTCGCGAGAGCCTCAAAGGCCTGATCCTGATGATGGACATCCGTCATCCGATGACCGACTTCGACTTATTGATGCTGGACTGGGCGGTAGCCAGCGGCATGCCGATGCACATCCTGCTGACCAAGGCCGACAAGCTGACCTACGGCGCGGCCAAGAACACCCTGCTCAAGGTGCAGTCGCAGATCCGCAAGGGCTGGGGCGAAGCGGTCACCATCCAACTGTTCTCGGCCCCCAAGCGCATGGGCCTGGAAGAGGCCTACACCGTGCTGGCAGGCTGGATGGAGCTGGCCGACAAAGGCGCTGAAATCGAGGCCTGAGGGACGTAGGGAAAACTGTCTGGGGGATGATCAGGCAAGGCAAAAGCGCGGTGCGAAAACGGAGTTTACTGGCTGTAAATGAGCATTTCGCGCCGCGCTTTTAACGCCGCATGATCATTTCCCAGGCAATTTTCAGGCAAAAAAAACCCCGGACTTCGTATGGGGAGGGGGAAGTTCGGGGTTCAAGTTCTAGACCGCTAGGGCGGGGTCCAGATATCTGCCAACACTTAACACAACATAGGAGCATCGAAGGGCTTCACCAGCCATTCAGTAACTCTGAGTGGGCTTTCACCGATTTAGTTCCGGCGCGTTGCAAAAACTATTGGCAATAATCGATGAAATTTTCTGTGCTAATAGCCCCTCGCCAGCTTTTACCGCGACACTATGCCGCGGCAAAAACCGCTTAAAAGAGCCCTTAGTGGGCCTCATCCCAGTTATTTCCCACCCCGACTTCAACCAATAACGGCACATCCAGAGTTGCGGCGCCGCTCATGTGCCCGCGAATCTCGTCACGTACTTGGTCCACCAGGTCCTCACGCACCTCCAGCACCAGTTCGTCGTGTACCTGCAGAATGACCCGTGCATCCAGACCCGAGGACTCCAGCCAGTTGTCCACCGCCACCATGGCCTTCTTGATGATATCCGCCGCCGTGCCCTGCATCGGCGCGTTGATCGCGGTGCGCTCGGCTCCGGCACGCTCTTGCGGCTTGTTGGAGTTGATCTCCGGCAGGTACAACCGGCGCCCGAAGATGGTCTCTACATACCCTTGGTCCGCCGCCTGGGCACGGGTGCGGTCCATATATTCGCGAACACCCGGATAGCGGGCGAAATAGGTATCGATGTAGGCCTTGGCCTGCTTGGTATCGACGCCGATATCCTTGCCCAGCTTCTGCGCGCCCATGCCATAGATCAGGCCGAAGTTGATGGCCTTGGCACTGCGACGCTGATCGGACGTAACGTCCTTGAGCTCCACCTTGAACACTTCGGCAGCCGTGGCGGTGTGCACATCCAAGTTGTTGCGGAAGGCATTGAGCAGACCTTCGTCCCGCGACAGGTGCGCCATGATCCGCAACTCGATCTGCGAATAGTCCGCTGCCAGCAGCTTGTAGCCGGCCGGGGCGATAAAGGCCTGGCGAATACGCCGACCTTCCGCGGTGCGCACCGGAATGTTCTGCAGGTTCGGATCGCTGGAGGACAAACGCCCGGTAGACGCCACGGCCTGATGATAGGAGGTGTGGATACGCCCCGTGCGCGGGTTGATCTGCTCCGGCAGGCGATCGGTGTAGGTGCTTTTCAGCTTGCTCATGGAGCGGTACTGCATCAACACCCGAGGCAGCGGATAGTCATCTTCCGCCAGCTTGGCCAGCACCTCTTCAGCGGTGGAAGGTTGACCCTTGGCAGTCTTCTTCAGCACTGGCAGGCCAAGTTTGTCGTAGAGGATCGTCCCCAATTGCTTGGGCGAACCCAGGTTGAACTCCTCACCGGCGATCTCGAAAGCCTCGCGCTCAAGGGCAACCATCTTGTCCCCCAATTCGATGCTCTGAACCCCCAGCAGCTTGTCGTCCACCAGAGCACCCTGACGCTCGATCCGCGCCAGGACCGGCACCAGCGGCATCTCGATATCGGTCAATACGCTGGCCAGGCTCGGAATGGCTGTCAGTTTCTCGAACAGCACCTGATGCAGACGCAAGGTCACATCGGCATCTTCAGCAGCATACGGCCCCGCCTGCTCAAGGGGGATCTGATCGAAAGTCAGCTGTTTGGCGCCCTTGCCGGCGATGTCCTGGAAACTCACGGTGCTGTGGTCCAGGTACTTCTGCGCCAGGCTGTCCATGTCATGGCGAGTGGCGGTGGAGTTGAGCACATAGGATTCGAGCATGGTGTCGAAGGCAATGCCGCGCACGGTGATGCCGCTGGCCTGATCACCACCTATGGCGCAATTGGCCAGGATGTTCATGTCGAACTTGGCGTGCTGACCGACCTTGAGCAGTTTGGGATCTTCCAGCAACGGCTTCAAAGCCAGCAGCACAGTGTCGCGATCCAGCTGCTCCGGAACACCCATATAGGAGTGGGTCAACGGAACGTAGGCCGCTTCCCCGGCCTTGACCGAGAAGGACAGCCCCACCAGTTGCGCCTGCTGTGCATCGATACCGGTGGTCTCAGTATCGAACGCCATCAGCTTGGCGTTTTTCAGTTTCTCCAGCCAGACCGCAAAACGCTCCTGGTCGAGGATGGTTTCGTACTGCAACTCAAGTGGCGCCTGCTCCGCTGCTGCCGGTTGCTCTGCCACCGTCTCAGGCGCCTCGGCAGCGCTGAGCTCGACGCGCTTGGCGTCACGCTGCAAATCATCGAGCCAGCTCTTGAATTCCAGCAGGCTGTAGAGCTCCGCCAGTTTCTCGCGGTCGGGCTCGCGCAGGTGCAGGTCATCCAGCCCCACATCCAGGGCCACATCCACCTTGATGGTCGCCAACTGATAGGAGAGAAAGGCCATCTCCTTGTGCTCTTCAAGCTTGGCCGGCAAGGTCTTGGCGCCGCGAATCGGCAGGGTCGGCACGATATCGAGCTGCTCGTAGAGCTCCTTCAGGCCGCCATTGACCCCAACCAGCAGCCCGGAAGCAGTCTTCGGACCAATACCCGGTACGCCCGGAATGTTGTCGGAAGAATCGCCCATCAGTGCCAGGTAATCGATGATCTGCTCGGGAGCGACGCCGAATTTCTCCTTCACGCCCTCCACATCCATGCTGCTACCGGACATGGTGTTGACCAAGGTAATGTGCCCGTCGACCAACTGGGCCATGTCCTTGTCACCGGTGGAAATCACCACCGGGCGATCCGCCGCCGCGCTGCTGCGGGCCAGGGTGCCGATCACGTCATCGGCCTCGACCCCTTCCACACACAGCAGCGGGAAGCCCAGGGCGATCACACTGGCGTGCAGCGGCTCGATCTGCACCCGCATATCGTCGGGCATGCTCGGGCGGTTGGCCTTGTATTCGGCGTACATGTCATCGCGGAAGGTCCCGCCCTTGGCATCGAAGACCACCGCGAACGGGCTGTCCGGATACTGCTTGCGCAGGCTCTTGAGCATGTTCAACACGCCCTTGACCGCGCCAGTAGGCAGGCCTTTGGAGGTGGTCAGAGGTGGCAACGCGTGAAACGCGCGGTACAGATATGAAGAACCGTCCACCAGGACGAGGGGGGCTTGGCTCATGAGCGCGATCAACCTTTTCGGCGGGTCCGGCGCTAGAATAGCGGGACCGTTGACGACAAAGGGACAAGGTTATCATGCGCACACTAAATCGCTTGCTGCTGACCGGCTTGATTGCAATCGCTCCATTGGCCGCGATCGCCGCAGAAGATGCGCCATCCGCGGACCCGGAAGTGACCATTCGCACGGAAGGCGACAAGACCATCCAGGAATACCGGCAAAATGGCTTTCTGTACGCCATCAAGGTCACGCCCAAGGGTGGTAAACCCTACTTCCTGGTGCGCGCCGATGGCTCCGACGGCAACTTCATCCGTTCGGATCAGCCGGATATGCTGATCCCTTCGTGGAAAATCTTTGAGTGGTAAACCACTCCGACTTCAACTCAATGGCGCTGGCTGGATAGCGGCGCCCGTACTGGCAGTTTTTAACCATGTCTGTGTTCACCCCCCTGGCTCGGCCCGAGCTGGAAACCTTTCTCGCCCCTTATGGGCTCGGCCGCCTGCTTGACTTCCAGGGGATCGCCGCTGGTAGCGAAAACACCAACTTCTTCATCAGCCTGGAACAGGGCGAGTTCGTCCTGACCCTGGTGGAGCGCGGCCCGGTCCAGGAAATGCCATTCTTCATCGAACTGCTGGACGTACTGCACCAGGCCGACCTGCCGGTGCCTTATGCACTGCGCACCACAGACGGCGTGGCCCTGCGGGAACTGGCAGGCAAGCCGGCGCTGCTGCAACCGCGCCTGGCGGGCAAGCACATCAAGCAAGCCAACGCCCAGCATTGTGCTCAGGTGGGTGAGTTGCTCGGGCATCTGCACGTGGCGACCAAGGACAACATGATCAAACGCAAGACCGATCGTGGCCTGGACTGGATGCAGGAAGAGGGCACCCAGCTGCTGTCGCACCTCGATGCTCGCGCTCAGAACCTGCTGCAGCGGGCGCTGGATGAAATCACCGAGCAGAAGATCAGGATCCTCGCCCTGCCCAGGGCCAACATCCACGCCGATCTGTTTCGCGACAACGCGATGTTCGAAGGTACCCACCTGACCGGCCTGATCGATTTCTACAACGCTTGCTCGGGGCCGATGCTCTACGACGTGGCCATTGCCTTGAACGACTGGTGCTCCGACGCCGAAGGCGTGATCGACGGCTCGCGGGCCCGGGCCCTATTGGGCGCCTATGCGGCACTGCGGCCATTCACTGCCGCCGAGGCAGAACTCTGGCCGACCATGCTGCGGGTGGCCTGCGTGCGCTTCTGGCTGTCACGGCTGATTGCCGCCGAAAGTTTCGCCGGGCAGGACGTACTGATTCACGATCCGATGGAGTTCCAGCAGCGCCTGGCACAGCGGCAACAGGTCAGCCTCACGCTGCCGTTCGCCCTGTAACCCCTTCGCGGGCAAGCCCGCTCCTACAGACCGAACCTGTAGGAGCGGGCTTGCCCGCGAAAAACACCCCGCAACAATCCCTGCTTAAAGCTGCTCTAGACAGCCCGCCAGATCGTTCCCCAATTTCTCCAGCACCTGCTCATAGCCCTGAGCGGTCGCGGGCGTATACCCGCCCAGCGCGTCGAGCTCCGCCAGCGTCACCGGCAAGCCGGCCACCAACGTCTCGGCCAGCCGTGGACGCAGAGGTGGCTCGCTGAACACACAGGTCTTGCCCACCTGCTGCAAACGCGCGCGCATGGCCGCCACGTGCTGCGCGCCCGGCTGCACTTCCGCAGCAACGCTGAACACCCCGGTGTGCTTGAGGCCATAAGCGTCCTCGAAGTAATCGAACGCCTCGTGGAACACGAAGTAGGGCTTGCCGGCGATCCCCGCCAGGCGAGCCTTCAAGCGAGTATCCAGGGCATCCAGACGCTCAGTGAACGCTTTCAGGTTGCTCTGGTAACGGGCAGCGTTGGCCGGGTCGGCAGCACTCAAGTCCGCAGCGATACGCGTCGCGATCACCCGGGCATTCAACGGCGACAGCCACAGGTGGGCATCCAGGGTCCCCGGGCGATGATCGTGATCATGTTCGTCGGCTTCTTCGGAATGCGAGTGGCTATCCTCGGCGAAATGGCGAAGCTTCATGCCCGGTAGATCCTGCACCGCCACCGACGGCAGGCTACGGCCCTTCAATACCCGCGGCAGAAAACCCTCCATGTCCGGGCCGATCCAGTACAGCAGGTCCACACTCTGCACCTTGCGTACGTCCGACGGGCGCAGTGCATAGTTGTGCGGCGAAGCGCCCGGCGGCAGTAGCACCTCGGGAATGGCCACGCCATCCTGCACCGCCGCAGCGATCAGTTGCAGCGGCTTGATACTGGTGAGTACCCGGACTTCGGCCTGGGCCGAGCCGATCGCGAACAAGCTGAAGGTAAAAGCGACAAAAAGGCGAAAAAGTGTGGGCACGATGGACACTCGAAGAGGCGAGAACGGGTAACATAATAACGTCTCTCACAAACCTCGTCGCCGCTCATGCCTAAAACACCCCTTGCCAGCCGTCCACACGACCACTCTCACTGCGTACACAGCGCACTGTCTGAGGCCGACGCCCTGTGCGCACGGCAAGGCCTGCGCCTGACCGCCCTGCGTCGGCGGGTGCTGGAGTTGGTGTGGCAAAGCCACAAGCCCCTGGGGGCTTACGACATTCTCGCCGTACTCAGCGAGCAGGACGGTCGTCGCGCCGCCCCGCCAACGGTTTACCGGGCCCTGGATTTCCTCCTGGAAAACGGCCTGGTACACCGCATCGCCTCGCTTAACGCCTTCGTCGGCTGCAACCACCCGGAACACGCGCACCAGGGTCAGTTCCTGATCTGCCGCGAATGCCACGCCGCCATCGAGCTCGAACAGAAATCCATCAGCGACGCCATCGTCACCAGCGCCCGCGACGTCGGCTTCGTGGTCGAGGGCCAGACCGTCGAAGTGGTCGGGCTCTGCTCGGGCTGCCAGGGGGCTTGATGAGCACTGCGTTGATCCGCCTCGAGCAGGTCGGGGTGACCTTTGCCGGGCAGAACGTGCTGGACAACATCCAGCTCAGCGTCGAGCCCGGGCAGATCGTGACCCTGATCGGCCCCAACGGTGCCGGCAAGACCACCTTGGTGCGTGCCGTACTGGGCCTGCTCAAGCCCGACAGCGGCAGCGTCTGGCGCAAGCCCAAGCTGCGGGTCGGCTACATGCCGCAAAAGCTCCATGTCGACCCGACCCTGCCCCTGTCAGTGCTGCGCTTTCTGCGCCTGGTACCGGGCGTGGATCGCAGCCGAGCCTTGGCTGCCCTCAAGGAAGTCGGCGCCGAGCAGGTGATCGACAGCCCGGTGCAAAGCATTTCCGGCGGCGAAATGCAGCGCGTGCTGCTGGCCCGGGCATTGCTGCGCGAGCCTGAACTGCTGGTACTCGACGAGCCGGTACAAGGTGTTGACGTCGCCGGCCAGGCCGAACTCTACAGCCTGATCACCCGCCTGCGGGACCGTCATGGCTGCGGCGTACTGATGGTCTCCCATGACTTGCATCTGGTGATGAGCACCACTGACCAGGTGGTCTGCCTCAACCGCCACGTCTGCTGCTCCGGCCACCCCGAACAGGTCAGCGGCGATCCCGCCTTCGTCGAGCTGTTCGGCAAGAACGCGCCGAGCCTGGCGATCTACCACCACCATCACGATCACGCCCATGACCTGCATGGCTCGGTGGTCACCCAGCCCGCCGCGGGCCACCCCCATGTCCATGGAGAAAACTGCAAGCATGGCTGATTTTCTGCTCTACGCCCTGCTCGCAGGTTTGGCCCTGGCGGTGGTTGCCGGTCCCTTGGGGTCCTTCGTGGTCTGGCGGCGCATGGCCTACTTTGGCGACACCCTGTCCCATGCTGCGCTCCTGGGGGTCGCCCTGGGTTTTCTGCTGGATGTCAGCCCCGCGGTGGCAGTCACCGTAGGCTGCCTGTTGCTGGCGGTGCTGCTGGTGACCCTGCAACAACGCCAGCCCCTGGCATCCGACACGCTGCTGGGGATTCTTGCTCCCAGCACCCTGTCCCTGGGCCTGGTGGTACTAAGCTTCATGCATGAAGTGCGAATCGACCTCATGGCCTACCTGTTCGGTGACCTGCTGGCGATCAGCCCTGGCGATCTGGCGTGGATTCTCGGCGGCAGCGCAGCGGTGCTGTTGCTGCTGGTGGCACTGTGGCGCCCCTTGCTGGCAATCACCGTGCACGAGGAGCTGGCCAAGGTCGAAGGCCTGCCCGTGGCTTCGCTGCGCCTGGCGCTGATGCTGTTGATCGCTGTAGTGATCGCGGTGGCGATGAAGATTGTCGGGGTATTGCTGATTACCTCGTTGCTGATCATTCCGGCCGCTGCGGCACAGCGTCACGCCCGTTCGCCCGAGCAGATGGCCCTGGGCGCAAGCCTGCTGGGCATGCTCGCGGTGTGCGGTGGGCTGGCGCTGTCCTGGTTCAAGGACACCCCGGCCGGGCCGTCGATCGTGGTCACGGCCGCCGCACTGTTTCTGCTGAGTTTTGTTCTGCCCCGTCGAGGGGTGTAGACTTGCTCGTTTTTTGCGCAAATAGAGAGTCGCAGGAATGAAGCCGTTCGCCTCCCGTTATCTGCTCCTTGTCGCATTCTCCCTGCTGCTGGGGGCCTGCCAAAGCACGCCACCGGCGACCACCGAGGTCCCCGATGCGCGGGCTACGGCCATCGCGCAGCTGGAACAAAACATTGCCAGCAGTGAGCTGGCCACCGCTGAAGACCAACTCAGTGCATTGCAGGCACAAACGCCTGACGACCCACAGTTGGTGCAATACCAGCGGCAGATTGCCGAAGCCTATCTGCAGCGCAGTCAGATCGTCCTGCAAAAGGGTGACGTGAATGCCGCCGCCACTGCCCTGAGTCGCGCCCGGGCGCTGATGCCCAAGGCGCCGGCGCTGACCGGCGGAGTCAACAACGCCATCGCTCATGCACGCAAGGCCGAGCTGGACCAGGCCGAAGCCGCCTTGAAGGCCGCCGAGGCGCGCCCACCGGCCAAGCTGATCGATCCTGCGGCCCCGAGCACCACCATCGCCTTGAACGTCACCGATATCCGCAAGCTGCGTCATCAGCTCGATGCCCTGGCCGCCGATGTGGTGAATTATCAGTGCGACGTGAGCATCCAGGTGCCGCGCACCGAGGATTATCCCTGGCTGTCGACCTTGCTCGGCAAGCGGGTGAAGAAGCTCGACCCGGACTTTGAACAGAAGATCAGCCGGCAGATCGTGCGCCACGTGCCGGCGCAGATGGTGCTGACTCCGCGCAAGGCGCAGTAAACCTTCGCCGGCAAGCCGGCTCCTACGGGGGGGAGCGGGCTTGTCGGTGAAGGTGTGTTCAGGCCGGGATTGCCTTGGCCTTTTCCTCCCGACTCCAGACCCGATGCTGAGCGATGGCAGCAAAGAACGCCTTCAGCGCCTTGGCATCCGTCCCCAGGATCAAGCCTTCATCCGCCTCCAGTCTGAGGTTGTGCAACAGCTCCCGGGCCTCACCGTGCAAGGCAATCGCCTTGAGGTGCTTGTACGCCTCCAGCAGGTAATGCAGCGCCACGCCATTGCCGCTCAGGGTCTTGATCGACTGCACGCCTCCCGGCACGAACACCGCGTCGAACGCCACTGACGGCAAGCCTTCCATGGAAGCATCCACCGGCAGGCGCTTGCCATCCGCGGTGGTAACCGGTGCCGAGGTTGGCCCCAACAGCTTGGCGTGTGCCCCTTCGGCCTTGAGAGCCTTCTTCAGCGCATCAATCGCGGCACCATCGACGCCGTTGGCCGCAAGGATTGCCACTTTCCGCGTTTTGATATGACCCGGCAGCAGGTTCGCCTGACTCAGGGCCGGCGAGCGTGTCAGCGACGTCTTGCGCTCTGCCACAGTGGCTTTCGTCGGCGCGGCCAAGCCCAGGTTCTCGGCCACGCGCCCGGCCAGGTGCAGATCGATATTGGCGAGGATCTCATTCACTTGCCGCTCACGAATCCACTGCCGCTCGACCTTGCCCAGCTCGAAGCTGTAGGCCGCGATGATGTGTTCCTGCTCGTGCTTGCTCATGCTGTTGAAGAACAGCCGCGCCTGGGAGAAATGATCGCCAAACGACTCGCTGCGCTGACGGATCTTGTGGGCATCGATGCGCTCGTTATAACTCTCGAACCCACCATCCTGGGCCGCCGGCGGGGTTTCTTTCGGCCAGCCCCCATCAATGGAGTTCGGCTCATAGGCAGCCCGCCCCCTGTCGATGGTGGTGCGGTGCATCGCGTCACGCTGACCATTGTGTAAAGGGGTCAGTGGTCGGTTGATGGGCAGCTCATGAAAGTTCGGCCCACCCAGGCGACTGATCTGGGTATCGGTGTAGGAAAACAGCCGCCCTTGCAGCAACGGATCGTTGGAAAAATCGATCCCCGGCACGATGTGCCCCGGGCAGAAGGCCACCTGCTCGGTTTCGGCAAAATAGTTGTCCGGGTTGCGGTCGAGCACCATCTTGCCCAGAGGCGTGATCGGCACCTGCTCCTCGGGAATCAGCTTGGTGGGGTCGAGTATGTCGAAGTCGAAGCTGTGCTCGTCTTCCTCGGCGATGATCTGCACGCCGAACTCCCACTCCGGGTAATCGCCGGCCTCGATGGACTCCCACAGGTCGCGACGGTGGAAGTCGGTGTCCTTGCCCGCCAGCTTTTGCGCTTCATCCCAGACCAGGGAACAAGTACCGACAGTGGGTCGCCAGTGAAACTTGACGAAGCTCGAACGCCCCTCGGCGTTGATCAACCGAAAGGTGTGCACGCCAAACCCCTGCATGCTGCGCAGGCTTTTCGGAATGGCCCGGTCGGACATGGCCCAGATCACCATGTGCGCCGACTCCGGCTGCAGGGAGACGAAGTCCCAGAAGGTGTCGTGGGCCGAACCGCCGGTGGGGATCTCGTTGTGGGGTTCGGGTTTCACCGCATGCACGAAGTCGGGGAACTTGATGGCGTCCTGGATGAAGAACACCGGCATGTTGTTGCCCACCAGGTCGAAGTTGCCCTCGTCGGTGAAGAATTTCACCGCAAAACCCCGTACATCGCGCACGGTATCGCCGGAACCTCTTGGCCCCTGGACCGTGGAAAAACGCACGAACACCGGAGTCTTTTTCCCCGGGTCACGCAGGAAACCAGCCTTGGTCAGGGCCGAATGATTGTCGTAGCTCTGGAAGTAGCCATGGGCGCCAACGCCCCGGGCGTGGACGATGCGCTCGGGAATCCGCTCATGGTCGAAGTGGGTGATCTTCTCCCGCATGATGAAGTCTTCCAGCAGCGAAGGACCACGAGCGCCCGCCTTGAGACTGTTCTGGTTGTCAGCGACTTTCACCCCCTGGTTGGTGCGCAGGGCCTGGCCCGTGGCGTCGGAGCGGAACGGCTCCAGGCTCTGCAACTTACTGTTGCTGTTGCCTCGGTCCAGGGTATCGGTCCCCGCCATCTGGCTTTTCGGGGTACTGGTTTTTTTCGTACTCATCAGACAAAAACTCCTCGTTGGCGAAATCCCTGGCGTGCCCGGGGCTTCGTGAGCAAAGGCTCCCGGGCACGGCACCTGGGAGCTTTCGAGTGGCTTAAGTAGTGACTGACGAGGAACAGGCACCGTTCCTTTTTTATGACCTTTGATCGCGTTATTGCCAAATGGCAGGATGATTGCGAAATAAATGCTAAGAACCTCTATACGGACAGGCTAAAATGCGCGCCCGGCTAACCGCTGATCCTTTTCTAACGCGCCCCACAAGGTTCGCTACGTGATCGAGTTTCAAAACGTCCATAAAACCTACCGGGTCGCCGGTAAGGATATTCCCGCCCTGCACCCGACCAGTCTTCGGGTCGAGAATGGCCAGGTGTTCGGCCTGATCGGACATTCCGGCGCGGGCAAAAGCACTCTGCTGCGCCTGATCAACCGCCTGGAAAACCCCAGCGGCGGTACGATCATCGTCGACGGCGAAGAAGTCACCGCGCTGGACGCCAACGGCCTGCGCCGCTTCCGCCAGCAAGTCGGGATGATCTTCCAGCACTTCAATCTGCTGTCCTCCAAGACTGTGGCCGACAACGTTGCCTTGCCGCTGACCCTGGCCGGCCAGCTGTCGCGCAGCGACATCGAACGCCGTGTGGCCGAGTTGCTGGAGCGGGTCGGTCTGTCCGACCACGCCAAGAAATACCCGGCACAGCTGTCCGGCGGCCAGAAGCAGCGCGTCGGCATCGCCCGCGCCCTGGCCACCAAGCCGAAGATCCTGCTGTGCGACGAAGCCACCAGCGCGCTCGATCCACAGACCACGGCCTCGGTCCTGCAACTGCTGGCCGAGATCAACCGCGAGCTGAACCTGACCATCGTCCTGATCACCCACGAGATGGACGTGATCCGTCGCGTCTGTGACCAGGTGGCGGTCATGGACGCCGGCCAGATCGTCGAACAGGGCTCGGTGGCCGAGGTGTTCCTGCACCCCAAGCACCCGACCACCAAACGCTTCGTCCAGGAAGACGAGCAGATCGACGAAAACGAGCAACGCGACGACTTCGCTCATGTGCCGGGCCGTATCGTGCGCCTGACCTTCCAGGGCGATGCCACCTACGCACCGCTGCTGGGCACTGTGGCCCGGGAGACCGGGGTCGATTACAGCATCCTCGCCGGACGCATCGACCGCATCAAAGACACCCCTTACGGGCAACTGACCCTGGCCATCACCGGCGGTGACATGGAAGCGGCCTTCGCCCGCTTCACCGCGGCGGATGTCCACATGGAGGTGCTGCGCTAATGAGCGGCTTACTGCATTACTTCGACAACGTTGACTGGGCCGATATCGGGGTGGCGACCAGCGACACCATGGTCATGCTCAGCACGTCCCTGGTATTCACCGTACTGGTCGGCCTGCCGCTGGGGGTCTTGCTGTTCCTGTGCAGCCCAAGGCAGTTGCTGGAACAGAAAAATGTCTATTCGGTCCTGGGCTTTGTGGTCAATGCCATCCGCTCGCTGCCGTTTATCATCCTGCTGATTGTGATGATTCCGACCACTATCCTCATCACGGGCACCTCCCTGGGTGTGGCGGGCGCCATCCCACCGCTGGTAGTGGGCGCTTCCACCTTCTTCGCGCGCTTGGTAGAAACCGCTCTGCGTGAAGTGGATCGCGGCATTATCGAGGCCACCCAGGCCATGGGCGCCACGACCCGGCAGATCATCATGAACGCCCTGCTGCCCGAGGCCTGCCCCGGTATCATCGCGGCGATCACGGTCACCGCCATCGCCCTGGTCGGCTACACCGCCATGGCCGGTGTCGTGGGTGCAGGCGGCCTCGGCGACCTGGCCATTCGTTATGGTTACCAGCGTTTCCAGGACGATGTGATGGTGGTTACCGTGGTGATGCTGATTGTGTTGGTTCAGGTTCTGCAAACCGTTGGCGATAAGCTGGTGGTGCACTTTTCCCGCAAATAATTGCAATCGCCGGCCCTGGCCGGCAGGCGCCCGGGGTCGGGCGACTTACAAGGAGCTTGTTCGATGAAAAAACTACTCGTCGCTTTCGCAGCCGTTGCCGCGTTCTCCGCGCACGCCGCCGAAACCCTGACCGTGGCCGCCACGCCGGTGCCCCACGCCGAGATCCTGGAATTCGTCAAACCGGCCCTGGCCAAAGAAGGCGTGGACCTGAAGGTCAAGGTCTTCACCGACTACGTGCAGCCCAACGTGCAAGTGGCCGAGAAACGCCTGGACGCCAACTTCTTCCAGCACCAGCCGTACCTGGATGAGTTCAACAAGGCCAAGGGTACCCACCTGGTAAGCGTGGCCGGCGTGCACCTGGAACCCCTGGGCGCCTACTCCAGCAAGTACAAGCAACTCTCCGAGCTGCCAGGCGGCGCCACCGTGGTGATCCCCAACGACGCCACCAACGGCGGTCGCGCCCTGTTGCTGCTGGACAAGGCCGGCCTGATCAAGCTCAAGGATTCCAACAACATCCTGGCCACCATCAAGGACATCACCGAGAACTCCAAGGACCTGAAGTTCCGTGAACTGGAAGCCGCCACCATCCCCCGCGTGCTGACTCAGGTCGACCTGGCCCTGATCAACACCAACTACGCCCTGCAGGCCAAGCTCGACCCTTCCAAGGATGCCCTGGTGATCGAAGGCAAGGATTCGCCTTACGTGAACATCCTGGTAGCCCGTCCTGACGACAAGGATTCGGACGCCATGAAGAAACTGGTCGCCGCCCTGCACAGCCCGCAAGTGAAGCAATTCATTCTCGAGAAGTACAAAGGCGCCGTGCTGCCAGCGTTCTGATCGACTGCAGAAATGCAAACGGGGCGCCTTTGGGCGCCCCGTTTCGTTTCAGATGCTCCTACAACACACCGTAGGAGCCGGCTTGCCGGCGAAGAACCACAACCCGCCCCGTCCTTACGGACGCTGCAACATCAGCGGCAGCTGGGCCACCAGTTTCTGGTTGTTCAGCGGTGCTCGGATAAAGCCACGCTGGCTGCCATCCGGACCGATCACTGCGAGGTTGCCGCTGTGATCCACGGTGTAGTTGGGCTTGCTGGTGTCTGCCGGAATGAAGGGGATGCTCACGGCGTTGGCGAGTTTCTGCAGGTCTTCCACCGAGGCGGCGGTCAGGCCCTTGAAGTCCTTGTCGAAGTAGCCCAGGTATTGCTTGAGCTGCTGCGGCGTGTCGCGGTTGGGATCGACGCTGACCAGGATCACCTGCAGCTTGTCCACCGCCTCCTTGGGCAGCTCGCTCTTGATCTGCCGCAGTTGCGCCAGAGTGGTGGGGCAGATGTCCGGGCAGAAGGTGTAGCCGAAGAACAGCAGGGACCATTTGCCCTTCAACTCGTCGATCACCACGGGCTGGCCGTCCTGATCGAGCATCTTCACCGCGGGCAGGGTGCGGCTCTGGGGCAGGAGGATGATGCCGGCGTCGATCAATGCGGTGGGATCGCCCTGACCCTTGCCGGACAGTACTTTGTTGACGGTCAGCCCCAGGACCAGGGCTACCAGCGCAACGAGAATAAAGACGGTTTTCTGAGTTCGAGTCATAGGTTCAACAATAGGTAGTGGTCTACGAGCAGGGCGATGAACAGCAGGAACAAGTAATAAATAGAGTACTTGAAGGTGTTGATCGCCGCGTGCGGCCGAGTGCCACGGTACAGCACCCAGGCCCATTGCAGGAAGCGCCCGCCCAGGGCCAGGGCGCACACCAGATACAGCACGCCGCTCATGTGGATGGCATAAGGCAGCAGGCTCACCGCCAGCAAGGCAAAGGTGTAGAGCAGGATATGCACCTTGGTGTAGTGCTCGCCGTGGGTCACCGGCAGCATTGGGATATCGGCCTTGGCGTACTCCTCCTTGCGATGGATGGCCAGGGCCCAGAAGTGCGGCGGAGTCCAGGCGAAAATGATCAGTACCAGCAGCAGCGGCTCGGCGCTCAAGTGCCCGGTAGCAGCAACCCAGCCCAGCAGGGGCGGCGCCGCACCCGCCAACCCGCCGATCACGATGTTCTGCGGCGTCGCGCGTTTCAGAAAGCCGGTATAGACCACCGCGTAGCCCAGCAGGGAGGCCAGGGTCAGCCAGGCCGTGAGCGGATTGGTGAAAGCCAGCAGTAACGCTTGCCCAGCCAACGCAAGCAACAGGGCGAACACCAAGGCCGCCCGGGGCGAAACCCGGCCTTCGGCCAGGGGCCGTTTGTGGGTACGGGCCATCAGCGCGTCGATGCGGCGGTCCACCACATGGTTCACCGCTGCCGCTCCACCCGCGCACAGGGCAATGCCCAGGTTGCCAAACACCAGCACCGTCCACGGAACCCCGGCGCGGGTGGCGAGGAACATGCCCACCAGGGAGGTGATCAGCATCAGCACCACCACCTTGGGTTTGGTCAGCTCCAGGTAATCGCGCCAGATGGCCTGGGGATGCTGACGTTCGCCAATCAGAGTCGCCATGGCATCTCTCCTTTGATGGTGATGGGACCCGCCATCTGTTTGCGCGGGCTGAGGCGCCAGCCCAGGGGCAGGCGATCCCGGGCCTGTACCAGGCTGGTACGGGCGTGATAGTTGACCAGCACCAGGGTCAGCAGCAGCGCCGCCCCCCCGGCGTTATGCGCCACCGCCACCGGCAGGGGCAAATGGAACAGCACGTTGCTCAGGCCCAGGCTGATCTGCGCCGCCAGTGCCACCAGCACCAGGCCGGCCAGACGGGTCATGCCGGTTTGCCGCAACTGCCAGGCCAGCCCCAGCAATACCAGGGTCACCAGCACCGCGCCCACCCGGTGGGTCATGTGGATGGCGGTGCGGGCGTCACTGTCCAGTTGCCCACCCAGGTAGTTGGGGCCGATGTGCTGAGTCAGGTGAAAGCCGTTGGCGAAATCCATGTTCGGCCACCACTGGCCATGGCAGGTGGGCAGGTCGATGCAGGCCACGGCGGCGTAATTGGAGCTGACCCAGCCGCCCAGGGCGATCTGCCCGATCACCAGTACCAGCCCGGCCGTGGCCCAGTATTGCAGGCGGCGCGGCACGATCAGCGCCGGCAGCACGCCGGACAGGCGCAAGGTCAGCAGGAACAGCAGGCTCAAGGTGGCGAAGCCCCCCAGCAGGTGCGCCGTAACCACTTGCGGCCAGAGCTTGAGGGTGACCGTCCACATGCCGAAGGCCGCCTGGGCAAACACCACCGCCATCAGGAACAGCGGCAGCTTCAGGGGCTGCCCGGGATGCCGCCGATGGGTCCAGGCTCGGGCCGCCAGCAGCACGATCAACAGCCCCAGAGTGCCGGCGAAATAGCGGTGGATCATTTCGTTCCAGCCCTTGTGGGCTTCCACCGGGGTGTCGGGAAAATGCAGTTCGGCATGGGCCAGTTGGGCTTCGCTTTTCGGCACGCTGATAAAACCGTAGCAGCCGGGCCAGTCCGGGCAGCCGAGGCCGGCGTGGGTCAACCGGGTGTAAGCGCCCAGCAGCACCACGATCAGTGCCAGCAAGGTGGCAAACAACGCGAGGCGAAATCCAGGTTTGGCCATGACGATGCCCTTATCCGATGTTCGACAGTTTCAGCAGGTGCCGCAGATCGTTGAGCAGATCCTTGCCCTTGACCCGAGCGTCGTAGCGCAGCACCAGATTGCTGTGGGGGTCGACTATCCACAGCTGCGGCGCATCCTTGTCGTTGGCGCCTTTGACAAAGGTCCCCAGGTCCAGGGGGTAGCGTTGCAACTGCGGGTACTCGCGCTGCAGCCTGGCTTCGTATTCGGCGCTCAGCGGCTGGGCGCTGGCCAAGGCATGGCTGGCCCGCGAAGCATCGCGGCCCAGGGCCACTTGGATCTGCCGCGCCAGGTACACCAGTTGCTGGCAATCGGCATCGCACGCCTTGGGGGCCGTGACCAGGATCTGCCAGCGATCCTCCTCGGACTGCACACCGATCTGCGCCCGGGTCTGGCCGTTGCCGATCAGCTCACCGTGATAACTACGGCTTTCCGGCACCCAGAACTGCAGCTTGTACATGCCCGTGGCAAGGATCATCGGACCGATCACCATCAGCAGGATCAGGATCAGTTGCCAGCGGCCGCGACGCCGGTTGGGCACCTGGGCGTCAGAGATGTTGGGTGGATTCATGGCCGTTCCCATGGCGTTTCTCCCGTGCGTTATGCCAGCCGAAATAGAAATAGAGGAGCAGCAGGGCCAGGGCCATGGCGAACCACTGCACGGCATAGCCCAAGTGTTTTTCCGGCCCCATGGCCACCACCGGCCACGCGGTGAGGTAGGCGCCAGCACCGGACTCCTGGCGCACTTCATGGTTGAAGCCGCTGCGGCCAAGCTCGGCCCAGAGTGCCTCCGGGGCCACCGCGGTGATCAATCGTGGCCAGCGAGCACCGGCCGGGTCGGCATGCAGCTGGAACGCCGCGCCCGGAGAAACGTAGACCCAGGCATCCAGGCTGAGGCTCTGCTCCGGGGTGCTGAATGCCGGCGGCGTGCGCCGATCGGGCCAGGGCAGCCAACCGCGATTGACCAGCAACCAGCGCCCGCTGGCCTGATCGAGGAAGGGTTGCAACAGCTCGACCCCGACCTTGCCGTCGTGCAGGCGGTTGTCCAGCAACAGGCTGTGATCGGCATCGAAATGACCGTGCAGGCGCACCCGGCGAAAGGAAGGGTCCTCGACCGCCAGCAACTCGAACAAAGGCACCGGCTCGGCTACGCGGCGCTCGGCGTAACTGGCCAGCAGTTGGCGCTTCTGCTCGCCACGGCTCAGTTGCCAGCAGCCCAGGGAAACCAGCACAGGCAGCAGCAACAGCACCACCAGGGTCGGTACGACTCCTGGCCGGAAGCCTTTCATGACCGGCCCGCCAGGCTGAGAAATCCACTCGCTATACTGCTGTACATCGCGTTTCCCCCGGAGTCCCACCATGCTCAAAGCAGCCATCGTCCTGACGCTGATTGCCACGGTTATCAGCCTGTTCAGCGGCCTGTTCTTTCTGGTCAAGGACGACAGCCAATCCAAACGCCTGGTGACCGCCCTGAGTATTCGGGTGTGCCTGGCCGCGATCACCGTGGGCTTGATCGCCTGGGGTTTCTTCAGCGGCCAGCTGGTGTCCCACGCGCCCTGGTAGGGCGCAGCAGGTCATCAGAGCACGTAGACAAAAACGAACAGACCGATCCACACCACATCGACGAAGTGCCAGTACCAGCTGGCCGCTTCAAAGCCGAACTGATGTTCGGCGTCGAAATGCCCACGCATGATGCGCATCAGCATCACGAACAGGATCAAGGTGCCGATGGTCACGTGGGCCCCGTGGAAACCGGTGAGCATGAAGAAGGTGGCGCCGTAGATCCCCGAGCCCAGGGTCAGGCCCAGCTCGTGATAGGCGTGGATGTACTCTTCGGCCTGGAAGCCGAGGAAGGCGCACCCCAGCAGCACGGTCAGCGCCAGCCAGATCTTCAGCGCACCACGATGGCCTTTCTTCAAGGCATGGTGGGCGATGGTCACGGTGACACTGGAACTCACCAGCAGCACGGTGTTGAGCAGCGGCAAGCCCCAGGGGCTGATGGTGCCCTTGGGCGATGGAAAGAGTTTTGGATCGGGGTTGTTGAGCAGGGGCCAGACGAACTCGAAGTTCGGCCAGAGCATATGGGCGATGCCCTTGTGCCCCTCACCACCGAGCCAGGGTCCGGACAGGTGCCGCACATAGAACAGCGCGCCGAAGAAGGCCAGGAAGAACATCACTTCGGAAAAGATGAACCAGCTCATGCCCCAGCGGAACGAGCGGTCGAGCTGAGCGCTGTACAAGCCGGCGCGGCTTTCCTTGATCACCGCGCCAAACCAGCCGAACAGCATGTAGGCCAGCAGCAGGCCGCCGACGAAAAAGATCAGCGGGCCATGGGATTCCGGGCGCGCCGCCTTGAGGTCGTTGAACCAGGTCGCCAGGCCGAACACGGTGACGAACATGCCCACCGTCGCAATGATCGGCCACTTGCTCTGGGCAGGAACGTAATAGTGCTCATGAGTCGCCATGGGTTGTTCTCCTTATCGGGCACGCCAGATCGTCTATCCCCCGGTCTTGGCGGTAGCCGCCACCGGTGGATGACGCGCGGTGATATCGAACAGCGTGTAAGCCAGCGTCAGGTGCTTCACATCCTTGGGCATGTCGCGGTCAACGATGAAACGCACCGGCATCTCGATCTTCTCCCCGGGCTGCAGCACCTGCTGGGTAAAGCAGAAGCACTCGGTCTTGTGGAAGTACATGGCCGCGCTGCTGGGGGAAATGCTCGGAATGGCCTGGGCGCTCATCGGGTGGTCGCTGGGGTTGCGGGCGATGAAGACCATCTCGTTAACCGCCCCCGGGTGGACCACGATGTCATCGGACTTGGGGTAGAACTCCCAGACCATGTCGATGGCATTGGTGGACAGGAACTGCACCCGCACCTGGCGCGAAGCATCGATCTGCTGCCCCTGGTCCGCGTACTGCCCGCCGGTCTTGCCATTGATGCCCAGGGCCTTGCACATCACGTCGTAGATCGGCACCAGAGCAAAGCCGAAGACGAACATCGCCACCACCACCAGCAACAGGCGGGTGACCAGCTTCTTCAGCGAGACATCGGCCATCTCAACGTCCTCCCGAACCTGTAGGAGCCGGTTTGCCGGCGAACCGGACACCACCTTCTGGCGCCTTCGCGAGCAAGCTCGCTCCTACAACACAGATGTTCATTTCACTTCCGGTGGCGTGACGAAGGTGTGGTACGGCGCCGGCGATGGAATGCTCCACTCCAGCCCCTCGGCCCCTTCCCACGGTTTGGCCGGGGCCGGTTTGCCGCCGCGAATGCACTTGATGACGATGAACAGGAAAAAGATCTGCGTCGCGCCAAAGGTGAAGGCACCGATGGAGGACACCATGTTGAAGTCGGCGAACTGCAGGTTGTAGTCCGGAATCCGTCGCGGCATGCCCGCCAGCCCGACGAAGTGCATGGGGAAGAAGGCCATGTTCATGCCAACGAAGGACAGCCAGAAGTGCAGCTTGCCCAGGGTTTCGTCGTACATGTGACCGGTCCACTTGGGCAACCAGTAATAGGCCGAGGCGAAGATCCCGAAGATCGCCCCCGGCACCAGCACGTAGTGGAAATGCGCCACCACGAAGTAGGTGTCCTGGTACTGGAAGTCCGCCGGGGCGATGGCCAGCATCAACCCGGAAAAGCCGCCAATGGTGAACAGAATGACAAAGGCCACGGCGAACAGCATCGGCGTCTCGAACGTCAGCGCGCCCTGCCACATGGTGCTGACCCAGTTGAACACCTTGACCCCGGTGGGCACGGCAATCAGCAGCGTGGCGTACATGAAGAACAGTTCGCCCACCAGCGGGATGCCCACCACGAACATGTGGTGCGCCCAGACGATGAACGACAGGAAGGCAATGGCCCCGGTGGCATAGACCATCGAGGTGTAGCCGAACAGTGGCTTGCGGCTGAAGGTGGGGATGATCGAGCTGACGGCGCCGAAGGCCGGCAGGATCATGATGTACACCTCGGGGTGACCGAAGAACCAGAACACGTGCTGGAACAGGACCGGGTCACCACCGCCGGCGGCGCTGAAGAAGCTGGTGCCGAAGTGGATGTCCATCAGCATCATGGTCACGCAACCGGCCAGCACCGGCATCACCGCGATCAGCAGGAAGGCGGTGATCAGCCAGGTCCAGACGAACAGCGGCATCTTCATCAGGGTCATGCCCGGGGCACGCAGGTTGAGGATGGTGGCGATCACGTTGATCGCCCCCATGATCGAACTGATGCCCATCAGGTGGATGGCGAAGATGAAGAAGGTCACGCTTTCCGGGGCGTAGGTTGTGGACAGCGGGGCGTAGAAGGTCCAGCCGAAGTTTGGCCCGCCACCTGGCATGAACAGGGTCGAGACCAGCAGCAGGAAGGCCGCCGGCAGCAACCAGAAACTGAAGTTGTTCATCCGCGGCAGGGCCATGTCCGGCGCGCCGATCATCAGCGGGATCATCCAGTTGGCCAGGCCGACAAAGGCCGGCATCACCGCGCCGAAGACCATCACCAGGCCGTGCATGGTAGTCATCTGGTTGAAGAACGCCGGCTCGACGATCTGCAGCCCGGGCTGGAACAGCTCGGCGCGGATCACCATGGCGAACGAACCACCGAGCAGGAACATGCAGAAGCTGAACCACAGGTACAGGGTCCCGATGTCCTTGTGGTTGGTGGTCAGCACCCAGCGCATCAGGCCCTTGGCCGGGCCATGGGCGTGGTCATCATGGCCGGCGTGGCCGTGGTCATCGATCACTGCACTCATGCCCTGTCTCCTGCAAACGGGTGGGCTGGACGCTCAGGGACACTGCACCCCGAGCGGTTGCGGAAATACCCAATAAGCCGGCTCATTTGCTTTCCGCCTGTTTCAGCGCCAGCACTTCTTTTGGCGTGACCATGTCGCCCTTGTTGTTGCCCCAAGCGTTGCGCTCGTAAGTGACGACCGCAGCGATGTCGACTTCCGACAGCTGCTTGCCGAAGGCGGCCATGGCGGTACCCGGCTTGCCGTGGAACACCAGGCTCAGGTGAGCCTCCTTGGGTCCGGTGGCGATCTTCGAGCCCTTGAGGGCCGGGAACATCGGCGGCAGGCCCTGGCCTTCCGCCTGGTGACAGGCGACACAGGTGGTGTGGTAGATCTTGTCGCCACGGGCCACCAGTTCATCGAGGGTCCATTCCTTGCTGGTGAGCTCCTTGAGCTTGGCGGCCTCGGCCTTGCGCTCGCCCATCCAGGTGTCGTAGTCGGCCTGACTCTTGACCTCCACCACGATCGGCATGAAGCCGTGGTCCTTGCCGCACAGCTCAGCGCACTGGCCGCGGTAGATGCCGGGCTTGTCGACCCGGGTCCAGGCTTCGTTGACGAAACCCGGGATGGCATCACGCTTGACCGCAAAGGCCGGCACCCACCAGGAGTGGATGACATCGGCAGCGGTCACCAGGAACCGCACCTTGGCCCCCACCGGCAGCACCAGGGGCTGGTCGACTTCCAGCAGGTAGTGCTCGCCCTTGACGCTCTTGTTGTGGATCTGCTCGGCGGGGGTGGCCAGGTTGCTGAAAAACTCCACATCCTGGCCGAGGTATTTGTAGTGCCACTTCCACTGGTAGCCGGTGATCTGGATGTCCACATCCGGCTCGCTGGTGTCGTACATCTTGATCAGGGTCGCTGTCGCCGGTACGGCCATGGCCACCAGGATCAGGAAGGGGATGATGGTCCAGAGGATTTCCACGGTGGTGCTTTCGTGGAACTTGGCCGGGACCTGGCCGGTGGAGCGGCGGTGAACGATCATTGACCAGAACATCGCGCCGAAGACGATGACGCCGATCACCACACAGATCCAGAAGATGGTCATGTGCAGGTCGAATACCGCGTGGCTTATCTCGGTAGCCCCAGGCGTCATATTCACCGTCCAGGCGGCTTGCGCCTGGCTGAATATCGACCACAACAGGAGGCCCATCCAGACATGTGGATGTCGCATCATTGCGGGTTCCCCTTATCGTTCTTGTTATCCCGCCGGCTTAACACCTGCGGCAAGGGAGCGGCTGCCTAGACTACGAACTTAAACCGGCCGGGCCTCGCTGCATTTGCAGTCGGGCGTCATCAGCTAACTTCATACAATGGCGAGTATAGACAGCGACTCTCACCTCGCAACGCGAGGGCGTAAATCAGCTGAAACACTGGAAAGGAGGTTTGCAGGCCACGGCACAAAAGGGATCGAGTGCGCTGGATGGCGAAACGATATAACCGTGGTGACTAAGCATGAAATAATTATGACAAATGCGTCTTAAGCATTTTCGTAAGCAGGCTAACTTATGTTCTCCCTATTCAACTGCCCTTGTTCCCTGGAGTTTTCATGAACACCGCCGCATTGCGCGAGCAGATCCAACTGGCCCGGCAACACGAAGCCAGCACAGGCCTTCTGACCCGTCAGTTGGAAACGCAACTGCCTCACCTGCACCCCGCCATCCAGCTGCCCGAAGTCGACGCCAAGGGCGTCATGACCCGTTTCGTCAGCGCCTACATTGACCAGGTTCCGGACCTGCTGGACGCCGCCAATGCGGTGGCCCGTGAAGCCGGCATCGAATCGCAGATCAAACCGGTACTGAAGATCGCCGAGCAATTTTTCCTCCAGCCACCGGCCATCATGGACGGCCACATCGGTCTCGACAGCCTGCTGGACGAAGCCTACCTGGCACTGCGCCTGGTGGAAGAGGTCAACGACCTGTACATCAAGCACTTCGGCCGTCCGCTGATCCCCCTGGACATGACGGTTGCCAATCTCATCGCCCACCAACTGATCGGCGAAACCTTCGCCAACCAGCTGGACGAAGCGGTGCACCACGCGGTCGACGCCATGCTCGACGAAGAAAGCTTCGCTCTGGAATCGGTAGAAGCCTACCGCGACAAACTCAACAGCCCGGACACCGAGGCCGCCTGGAAACGCTGGCCCTGCCTGTCCCGCCAGCTGGGCGTGGAACTGGAGCTCGACCAGCCCGCCGCCTGACCCCACTCCTCGCCAGCAAGGCTCGCAACGAGCCTTGTGGCGAAGGGGCCAAGCCCCGCCCCCGATATCAGACTCTTGCCGACGCCACTCCAACCCCGCCACCGCTACTCAAACGCCCCTCCAGGCGACGCTTCAAGCCCCGCGCCTCGATCACCAACCGCGAACCCTTGGCCTGATTGGCCCGAGTCCATTCCTCCAGCAGTTCCAGGCAGGCGTGATCGATGTAACTGAGGTGGTTGAGAGGCACATGCACCGTCGTCGCCGGTGGAATGCTCGCCAGAACCCGAGTCAGAGCCGGCACCTTGAGAAAGGTCGCCGCCCCCATCAGACGCAACTCCATCTCGCCGGCCGCGGGAAGGTCGATCAGGCTGATCTTCAAGCGCGAGGCCTTGAACGCCAGCTTGGCCAGCGTCAGGGCAAAGCCAATCAGCACCCCGGTCAGCAGATCGCTGAAGACAATCGCCAGGGCAGTCACCGCGTAGGTCAGCATCGGCATCCGCCCGTAGCGCCCGAGGCCGCGAAAGACTTTCAGGTCCACCAGCTTGAAGCCGGTATAGACCAGCACGCCGGCCAGGCTCGCCACCGGAATGCTCTGTAGCACGCTGGACAGCAGCAGGACAAAACCCAGCAGCCAAACACCATGGAAGATCGTCGAATAGCGGGTCTGGGCCCCGGCCTGGACATTGGCCGAGCTGCGCACAATGACCCCGGTCATCGGCAAGGCCCCAAGCAGGCCGCAGAGCATATTGCCCACGCCCTGGGCCGACAGTTCACGATCGAAGTCCGAACGCACCCCGCTGTGCATGCGATCCACCGCGGCGGCCGACAGCAAGGTCTCGGCGCTGGCAATAAAGGCCACGGCGAAGGCCGCGATCAGCAGATTGGGGTCCGCCAGATTGAGCAGATCGGCGGGGCGCAGCCAGTCGATGGCCTCGCTCAGGTTGGCCGGCACCTCGACCCGCTTCACCTCCAGGGCCAGGAACAGGCTGGCCAGGGTCGCCAAGCCCACCCCCAGCAAAGCCCCGGGAATGAAGCGCAGCGATTGCGGCCGCCACTTGTCCCAACCCCACATCACCGCGATGGTCGACAACCCCAGCAAACCCGCCTGCCAACCCAGGCTCGGCAAGGCCTGGGCCAGCGCCTGAGGGAAACCGACAAGGTTAGCCAGCCCCGAGGCCTGGGGCGCGGCATCGAGCATCACATGCATCTGGGACAGCACGATCAACACACCAATCCCGGCCAGCATGCCGTAGACCACCGCCGGCGCCGTGACCCGGAACCAGCACCCCAGGCGCAGACGCCCGGCCAGCAATTGCAGCAGCCCCGCCAACAGCAGGATCGGCCCGAGCATGGCCACACCGTGCTGGCGCACCAGTTCGAACACCAGCACCGCCAGCCCCGCGGCCGGACCGCTGACCTGCAACGGCGAGCCCGCCAGCCAGCCCACCACCAGGCCGCCGATGATCCCGGTGATCAGGCCCTTGGCCGGCGGCAGGCCCGAGGCGATGGCAATCCCCATGCACAGGGGCAGGGCCACCAGGAACACCACCACGGAGGCCAACAGCTCCCGGGGCAGGACATTTTTCAGCTGTGCTGCACGCATGACTTTTCTCCCGACATTTTCTTCAGGCGTGGCAAAGCCGGGCCGCGCGAACGGCGGCCCTGACCACAACCTCACAGGGGTTTAGGAGGATTCAGAAGCGCGCTTTGGGCGTCGCCACGGGGATCGGATGAGTGCCATCGAGCGGCAGGAAACAGCCCTTGTCCGCGTCGTAGGCCTTGATCGAACTGGTCTCGATGTCATAGACCCAGCCATGGATGAACAATTGGCCGTTGGCCATGCGCGAAGCCACGGAAGGGTGGGTGCGCAGGTGCTGCAACTGGGCGATGACGTTCTCCTCGGTCAGCACATGCATGCTGGAGGATTCGTCGGCGCAGTCGCAGTTCTCGTGGACCATGGTCCGCGCCACTTCGGCATGCCGCAGCCAGGCCTTGACCGTGGGCATCTTCTCCAGGCTTTGCGGATTGAGCACCGCACGCATGGCGCCGCAGTCCGAGTGCCCGCAAACGATGATGTGGTGCACCCCAAGGGCCAGCACCGCGTATTCGATCGCGGTGGAAACGCCGCCGTTCATCTGCCCATAGGGCGGCACCACGTTGCCCACGTTGCGGGTCACGAACAGGTCGCCGGGAGAGCTCTGGGTGATGAGTTCGGGAACGATGCGCGAATCCGCGCAAGCAATGAACATCGCCCGTGGCCGCTGGGCGGTGGCGAGTTTCTTGAACAATTCTTCCTGCTGCGGGAAGACTTCATGATGAAAATGCAAAAAGCCGTCAACGATATGCTGCAGCGCTGCATCGGCAGTTTCGGCAACCTCGGTGGGTGCGGGAGCCGACGCAGCCAACGGCTGTTTATCCTTGTCACTCATGATTCAGCCTCTCTGTCGGATTTGGTGAATTTTCCAGAATTATCCGGCACGACGCCAGTAATCGATTAAAAAATAACCGGGCCGCCAACCGCGACCCATCGGTCACTTGATGGACAAGGTAGCGGTAAAAACTTAACTCAAACTGAATGGAACGCTCTAGAACGCCACTATGGTCGATGTCAAAAGGTGACCAGCGTACCTGCGCCAGCAACATCCGCTAGTCAACCATAGGCCAATGTTTCTCACAGCAACGACATCTGCCCACCCGGCGGACAAAAGGCCGAGCAATCCAGATCGAAGCCTTCGCGCCGATCGAGCCCCAGGCGCTTGAGCGCCTTGGCGAAACGCTGGGCCAGCAGATCGGCGAAGGGCCCTTCACCGCGCATGCGGCTGCCAAAACGGCTGTCGTAGAGCTCACCACCCCGGCTCTGGCGGATCAGGCTGAGCACATGGGCGGCCCGCTGCGGGTAATGGGCCGCCAGCCACTCCTCGAACAGCGGCGCCACCTCCAGGGGTAACCGCAGCATCATGTAGGCCGCGCTTTGCGCCCCGGCGGCATGGGCCTCACTGAGCAGGCTTTCCAACTCGCTGTCGTTGATCATCGGAATCATCGGCGAGCACAGCACCCCCACCGGGATGCCCGCTGCGCGCATCACCCGGATCGCCCGCAAACGCGCCTTGGGCGCCGCGGCCCGGGGTTCGAGAATGCGCTTCAACTCATCGTCCAGGGTGGTCAGGCTGATCATCACCGCCACCAGCCGCTGCCGGGCCAGCTCGACCAGCAGGTCCAGGTCCCGCAGGATCAGCGAGCCCTTGGTGACGATGGTCACCGGGTGCCGATAGCGCAGCAGCACTTCCAGGGTACGTCGGGTCAGTTGCTGCTCGCGCTCGATGGGTTGGTAGGGGTCGGTATTGGACCCCAGGTTGATCGGTGCGCAACGATAGCCGGGCTTGGACAGTTGCTGCTCCAGCAAGGCCGCGGTGTTGCTCTTGGCGATCAGCTTGGTTTCAAAGTCCAGCCCGGGAGACATATCCCAATAGGCATGGCTGGGCCGCGCATAGCAATAGATGCAGCCGTGCTCACAACCGCGATAGGGGTTGATCGAGCGATCGAAGGGCAGGTCCGGCGAACTGTTGCGGGTAATGATGGATTTCGCCGTTTCAAAACGCACCTCGGTGCCCTGGGTCAGCGGTACCTCCTGGTACCAGCCGTCATCCTCGGCCACCGAACGATTGGGCGCGAAACGATTGTGCGGGTTGCTCGCGGTACCGCGACCACGGGGAGGCAAGGGGGTGGACATGGGAGCGCTCCATTACTGTATGAACATACAGTAATGGAGTCGGATTTATCTGGCCAGCACCGCCGGACCGAAACCCACCCCCGCAAGTGAACGCTCCCCAGCGCGACGCTGGCCGCACCTTCGCCAGCAAGCCGGCTCCTACAGTTTTGTGGCGTTGGGGTATAAGGCAGGCTCAAAGAACAGGAGCGCAAACATGCCCAGGACACTTGGCAGGCTGGAAAAGATCTTCTACGCGGCGGATGCCTACCTCCCCAGCTACGAACAAGGCGCCGACCTGATCATCGTCAGGGCGCCCGATGGCCAGCTCTGGGGCCTGGCCTGTGAATTCGAGCTGTGCACCCAGGACATCGAAAAGGCCGCGGTGAGCGGCCAGCACCCCTTCGATGAAGCGGACCCGAAGTTCGCCGAGGTGTGCTGGAGCCCCTACCACGACGGCATCGGCCTGCTCCCCGCAAGCTGGGAGGACCTGACGAATGCAGGTCTGGCGGACTGCATCGCCGGCTATCAGCTGGAAAGCCGCTTGGGCATCCAGCGCTTCACCCAGGGCTGAACAGCCACCCCGGACCGGCGCCCGCAGCGAGCGCCGGCCTTGGGGCTAGTGGCGGGTGACCTGCCCCAGATCATCATTGGAGGTGCTCTGCAGGTCGCCATTGCGCAGCGCCGCCACATCCCCGGGCTTCACCGCCGAACCCTGGTTGCCCCAGCTGCCGCGAATGAAATTGACCACATCGGCCACCTCCTGGTCCGACAGGCGCCAGGCAAAGGGCGGCATGGTGAAGGTCGAAGGCGCGCTGTGGGTAGCCGGCAAGGTGCCGCCCTTGAGCACGATGTGGATCAGCGAGGTGGCATCCGCCGATTGCAGCACCGGGTTGCCCGCCAGCGCCGGGAACACCCGGGTGTAACCCTGGCCGTCGGTACGGTGGCAGGCTGCGCAGTTGTCGATGTACACCGCCGCGCCCGGCTGGCTGTCGTCACCTTTCCACAGGGCCTCGGCCACCTGCTTGTCGTACGGGTGCGGCTGGTCCTGGGGATCATTGGCCGGCAGGGACTTGAGGTAGCGGGCGATTGCCGTCAGATCGTTCTCGCTCATGTACTGCATGCTGTGCACCACCACATCGCTCATGCCGCCAAACACCGCACTGCGATCACTGCGGCCGGTCTTGAGGAACTGCACCAACTGCTCTTCGCTCCAGCTGCCCAGGCCATCCTTGTGGTCACCGCGCAGGCTCTTGGCGATCCAGCCCTCCAACGGTGCGCTGCCGGAGAGGAAGGCGCTGCCCTCGCTGGCGCTCAGGGCCTTCTCCTGCATGGTCAGGGCCCGTGGTGTATGGCAGGCGCCGCAGTGGCCCAGGCCCTCCACCAGGTAGGCACCGCGGCTGATCACCGGATCGCTGCCGGTCGCGAGCGCCGGGGTCTCCACACTTGGGGCGAACATCCAGCGCCAGATCGACAGCGGCCAGCGCATGCTCAGGGGCCAGGGAATGTCGCTGTCCTGGTTGTCCCTGACCACTGGCGCCACACCTTTCATGAAGTAGGCGTACAGCGCCTGCATGTCGGCGTCGCTGACCCGGGCATAGGACGGGAAGGGCATGGCCGGATACAGGGTGCTGCCGTTCTTGGCCACGCCATGGCGCACGGCCTGGTCGAAGTCCTCGAAGCTGTAGTCACCGATGCCGGTCTTGTCGGGGGTGATATTGGTGGAATAGATCACCCCGATGGGGGTTTCCATCGGTAGCCCGCCGGCGAACGGCTTGCCGTCCTTGGCGGTGTGGCAGGCCACGCAGTCACCGGCACGGGCCAGGTATTCGCCCTGCTGCACCAGCGCTTGCTGATCCACTTCGGCGGCGTTGACAGAGACGCTGCCCAGCAGCGCCAGGGTAGCGATAACGAGTGCTTTCATGGTCATCGCTCCTTATGCCTGAACCAGCGGGCCGGGGTTTTTCAGGTACTGCTCGCGGATCGCCCGGGCCGACCAGTAGGTCAGCGCCGCCACCAGGCCGGTAGGGTTGTAACCCAGGCCCTGAGGAAAGGCCGAAGCCCCGGGAACGAAGACGTTGTGCACGTCCCAGCTTTGCAGATAGCGGTTCAGGGCGCTGGTCTTGGGGTCGGTGCCCATGATCGCGCCACCGTTCAAGTGGGTGGTCTGGTAGGACGCGGTGTTGAAGTGCTCACCGACCTTCTTGCCCAGCAAGGCAATGGCCTTGGGGTTCATCGCCTCGGCGATCTTGCCCATCTTCTCGACCATGAAACGGTTCATCTTGATGTCGTTTTCCTGCCAGTCGAACGTCATCCGCAGCAGAGGCAAACCGTAGGCATCGCGGTACACCGGGTCCAGATCCAGGTAGTTGCCACGGTAGGACTGATGCGCTCCGTGAGCGTCCATGGATACCTGATGGGTGTAGTAATCGGCGGTGGCCTTCTTCCAGGCGCTGCCCCAGGTCGGGGTGCCCGGCGGGTTGGAAGTCCCGGCGATGGGCCGGCTGCCGGCCTGGTTGACCCAGAACGGCGAACCACCGACGAAACCATGGGGACCGTGGTCGAAGTTGTCGGCGTTGAAGTCGTCCACCGCCACACCGTTGCCGCCGGCGCCGATGAAGTTGTTGGTGTGCACGTCCTTGTCGAAGTAGGCCTTGATGGTGGCCATGTTCTGGTAGGCGAAGTTCTTGCCCACCACACCTTCACCGGTGATCGGGTCGTAGGGCTTGCCGATGCCCGACAGCAGCATCAGGCGCACGTTGTGAAACTGGAAGGCGCCGAGGATCACCAGATCCGCCGGCTGTTCGATCTCCCGGCCCTGGCCATCGACGTAGGTCACGCCAGTGGCGAGGGTCTTGCTGCTGTCGAGATTGACCTTGAGCACGTGGGAATTGGCACGCAACTCGAAGTTCGGCAGCGGTTTGAGGGCCGGCAGAATGTTCACGTTGGGCGATGCCTTGGAATACATGTAGCAGACATAGCCACTGCAGAAACCGCAGAAGTTGCACGGTCCCATCTGCGCGCCATAGGGGTTGGTGTAAGGCCCCGAGGTATTGGCCGACGGCAGGTTGTAGGGTTTGTAACCCACCTCATTGGCTGCTTTCTGAAACAGCTGTGCGGAATAGGTGTTCTTCTGCGACTCCAGGGGGAAGTGGTCCGAGCGATCCGGCGCATAAGGGTTGCCGCCCTTGCCGTCGCCCACCAATTGGCCCTTCACTGTCCAGGCCTGACCCGAAGTGCCGAAGACCTTTTCCGCATAGTCGAAGAACGGCTCCAGCTCTTCATAGCTGACGCCGAAGTCCTGGATGGTCATGTCCTTGGGAATGAAGTTCTTACCGTAGCGTTCTTCGTAGTGGCTGCGCATGCGCAGCTCGATGGGGTCGACCCGAAAGTGCACGCCGGACCAGTGCAGGCCGGCGCCGCCCACACCATTGCCCGGCAGGAAGGCGCCAAGTTGCCGGTTGGGCAGGGCCACGTCATTGACGCTGTGGCGGATGGTCACCGTCTCTTTGGAAATGTCCTGGAAGAGTTTCTTGCGCACGCTGTAGGTGAGTTCGTCGATCACCTGGGGATAACTGCCGTCGGGGTAGGTGTCCTGCATCGGCCCGCGCTCCAGCGCCAGCACGTTGAGCCCGGCTTCGGTCAGCTCCTTGGCCATGATCGCGCCGGTCCAGCCAAAACCGACGATCACTGCGTCGACCTTCTTCATCACTGTTGCCATGCTCAAGCCCTCTCGCCGCGAATCGATACTGCCGGGAAGGGGTATTGCTCGTTGCGTTCCACCCAATCCATGAAATCGGCGCGAGCGCCGGGAAAGCCGATCAGGGTCCAGCCCACCAGGCCTTTATTGCCACCGTGGATCGGATCGCTGAAGAAACCTTCCTTGGTGTTCTGCAGCAGCAGATTGAAGAAAAGCTTGGCCGGGAGCGCATCGAACTGCGGGGTTCCGGCCTCCAGCTGCTTGAGCAAAGCGTCTCGGGTAGCGCTGTCTTGCGCAGCAAAAACATGACCTTTGAGGTCTTTGCACCATGCATCCACAGCGGCAATGCCCAGGCGATAGATCTCCTTGGGCACCAGCTTGCTCTGCCAACCCATCTCCGGCGCGGCGTCGGCCTTGAACGGGCCTTGCATGTACCACAGGGCGCCGGCGGCGTAGGGCGTGTTCATTTGTCGGTCGATGTACTCCGGCACCCCGGCTTCCAGGGCACCTGGCCCCATTTCGTCCGCCGGGATCAGGCGTTCCACCGCCGCCTTGATGAAGGCCCACTCTTCGGCACTGAAGTAACTGGGCTCATAGTTCTGGCTGCCGCTGGGCAGCTTGCCCGACGCCACCGGCCTGGCAGGGGCGGCAGTCTCGGGGGCGGCCGCCAGCATGGAACTGCCCAGGCCGGTACTGGCGACAGTGACCACAGGGATCAAGGTCAAGGATTTACGCAAAAACTCACGCCGCGGGTTGTCTCGATCTTGATCAGACATGGGTGCACCTCATCAGGCATTGATGGAATGGTCAGCCGCGTCATGGCGCGACTTTGTGTTTTGGCAACGCAGAAAGCCGGGCAAGACCCGGTTTTTATCAACACATCAGCAAAATTTGGTTACAAATGGTAGCAGGCTAAGCATTCGGATAAATCGTTTCAGGCGAAAAAAAGATCAGAAGCGGCGGAAAATCACGTATCAGCTTCACGTTTCTTTGACAGTGGGCTCACGGGGCTTTGACCGGACGGACACGACACTGCAGGGCATCGTCCCCCCTCATCAGTGACCCCCGCACATGTCGAGAACCCGCTTCATTCCTGCACTTTGTCTGTCGTTGCTGGCGCTGCTGGCCGGCCCACAGGCGCAGGCCGCCGATGCCCCGTCCAGCCGCCCGGGGCAGTGGGCCCAGCCCGTGGAGAAGCAGTACAACCTGTACCAGATGTCACCGACCCTGTACCGCAGCGCCCTGCCGGACAAAGATGCCGTGCCGCTGCTGGAACAACTCAAGGTAGGGACCGTGATCAACTTCCTGCCGGAGTCCGACGCCAGCTGGCTGTCAGCCCCCGGCATCCATCAAGTGCAGTTGCCTTATCGCACCAACCATGTGGATGACGCCGACGTGCTCAAGGCCCTGCGCGCGATCCAGAGCGCCGAAGCCCAAGGCCCGGTGCTGATGCACTGCAAACATGGTTCGGACCGCACCGGCCTGATGTCCGCCATGTATCGAGTGGTGGTCCAGGGCTGGAGCAAAGAGGAAGCGCTGAATGAGATGACCCAAGGCGGGTTTGGCGACAGTTCCCACTTCAAGGACGGCATTCGCTACATGATGCAGGCCGATGTCGACAAACTGCGCACCGCGCTGGCCAACGGCGATTGCAGCACCAGCGTGTTCGCCACCTGTTCGGTGAAGAGCTGGTTCGAGACGGTGGGGGTCAGCAAACCGCTGAGCCACTGAGCACAACAGCCTGTGTAGGAGCGAGCGTGCTCGCGAAAGCGCAGGGGACGAGGGAAGGGGGCGAGTCGATTCGCCGGCAAGCCGGCTCCTGCAGGGGAGCCGGCTTTTTCTTGCGTGGTCAGTCGGTTTTTTTCTTCAACTTGGGGTTGGGGAAGAACTGCACCGATTGCACCTTGGTGTCAGCCACTTTGGGCGTCGCGCTATTGACCCGGGTCCCGAGTTCCTTGGGCACCGACAGGCCCTGCTCGTTGAGGGTGTCGGAGTAGCCACAGGCCACGCACTCGCGATGGGGTACGTCGTCCTCACTCCACATCATCAGCTTGTCCTGCTCACTGCACGCCGGGCACACCGCCCCGGCGATAAAGCGTTTCTTGGTCTTCACGGGTGCGTCACTCATGCTGCCGCGTCCTCGCTGAGGCCGCTGTGGCGCAAGAGTGCGTCAATCGACGGCGCCCGTCCGCGGAAATCGACGAACAGCACCATCGGCTCCTGGGAGCCGCCACGGGCAAGGATCGCCTCACGGAACGCTCGCCCGGTGGCCGGGTTGAGCACACCGTCTTCCTCGAACTTGGAGAAGGCATCGGCCGACAGCACTTCCGCCCACTTGTAGCTGTAGTAACCCGCGGCATAACCGCCAGCGAAGATGTGGGCGAAGCTGTTGGGAAAGCGGTTGTAGGCCGGCGGACGCATAACCGAAACCTCGTCGCGCACGGTTTCCAGCACTTGCAGCACGCTGCGGCCGTCGCCGTGGGTGGCGTGCAGTTCGAAGTCGAACAGGGAGAACTCCAACTGGCGCACCATCATCAGCCCGGACTGGAAGTTCTTCGCCGCGAGCATCTTCTGCAGCAGGTCTTGGGGCAGCGGTTCGCCGCTTTCGTAGTGGCCGGAAATCAGTGCCAGGCCTTCCGGCTCCCAGCACCAGTTCTCCATGAACTGGCTCGGCAGTTCTACCGCGTCCCAGGCCACGCCGTTGATCCCGGAGACACCGGCATGCTCGACCCGGGTCAGCAGGTGGTGCAGGCCGTGACCGAACTCGTGGAACAGGGTGGTGACTTCGTCGTGGGTCAAGAGTGCAGGCTTGCCGCTATCGGCCGGGGTGAAGTTGCACACCAGGTTGGCCACCGGGCTCTGCAACACACCGTCAACCGTGCGGCGACGGTCGCGGGCACCGTCCATCCAGGCACCGCCACGCTTGTTGGAGCGGGCATAGAGGTCGAAGAAGAAGCGGCCGACGTGCTGGCCGTTTTCCTTGATTTCGAACAGCCGTACATCCGGGTGCCAGCTGTCGAAGCCTTGCTGCTCGGCAATCTCGATGCCGTACAGGCGCTGGACAATGGCGAACAGGCCGCCGAGCACCTTGTCGATAGGGAAGTAGGCCCGCAGGGCTTCCTGGGACACGCTGTAACGTTGTTCCCGCAGCTTCTCGCCGTAGAAGCCACTGTCCCAGCTTTGCAGGTCAGCGCAGCCCTGTTCGGCGGCATAAGCCCGCAGCTGTTCCAGGTCCTGGGCGGCAAACGGCTTGCTGCGCTTGGCCAGGTCCCGCAGGAAACTCAGCACCTGATCGCTGGACTCGGCCATCTTGGTGGCCAGGCTCAGCTCGGAGAAGCTGGCAAAACCCAGGAGTTTGGCCAATTCCTGACGCAGGTCGAGGATCTCTTCCATCACCGGGCCGTTATCGTTCTGACCGGCATTAGGGCCTTGGTCCGACGCTCGGGTGCAGTAGGCGGCATAGACTTCTTCGCGCAGGGCACGGTCCTGGGCGTAAGTCATCACCGCGTAGTAGCTGGGGAATTCCAGGGTGATCAGCCAGCCATCCAGGCCTTTGGCCTGGGCCGCGGCGGCCATCTGCGCCTTGGCCGAATCGGTCAGCCCGGACAGGGCCGCTACGTCGGTGATGTGCTTGGTCCAGGCCTGGGTAGCGTCCAGCAACTGGTTGGAGAAACGGCTGGCCAGCTCCGACAGCTTGCTCTGCACCTCGGCATAACGCTTTTGCTGCTCGGGCGGCAGGTCGATGCCCGACAGGCGGAAATCCCGCAGGGAGTGTTCGAGGATGGTCTTCTGAGCCACGTCGAAACCGGCAGCTTCCGGGCTCTTGGCCAAGGCGTCAAAGGCCTGGAACAGCTCGCGGTTCTGGCCCATTTCCGTGGAATAGGCGCTCAGAGCCGGCAGGCAGGCCTCGTAGGCTTCACGCAGTTCGGCGCTGTTGCACACCGCGTTGAGGTGGCTGACCGGGCTCCAGGCAGCACCCAGGCGATCATTGAGTTCGTCCATGGCCAGCACCAGGCCGGCCCAGGTGGGCTGGGTAGCCTGGGTCTTGAGGATCTCAGCGATAGCGGCGCGGTTGTCAGCCAGGATCTGTTCGATGGCAGGCTGCACATGCTCGGCGCGGATCGCCGAGAACGGCGGCAGGTCGTAGGGCTGCAGAAGAGGGTTGTTCACACTCACGGTGGGCACCTTGGCTGGAAGAAACATTGAGCCATCTTAATTACAATCGACAGCCACCGCAGCTATAGCCCCCATTAATAAATCTCAGAGAGGCATTTGCACTTGGCCATTCGCAGCTACCAGAACCACACCCCGAACCTGGGCGAACGGGCCTTTGTCGACCACTCGGCCGTGGTCATCGGCGATGTCGAGATCGGCGCCGACAGCTCGGTCTGGCCCCTGACCGTGATCCGCGGCGACATGCACCGCATCCGCATCGGCGCGCGCACCAGCGTGCAGGATGCCAGCGTGCTGCACATCACCCACGCCGGCCCCTTCAACCCCGAGGGTTTCCCGCTGCTGATCGGCGATGACGTGACCATCGCCCACAAAGTCATGCTCCACGGTTGCAGCATCGGCAGCCGGGTGCTGATCGGCATGGGCAGCATCGTCATGGACGGCGCGGTGGTGGAAGACGATGTCATCGTCGGCGCTGGCAGCCTGGTACCGCCGGGCAAGCGCCTGGAAAGCGGCTTTCTCTACGTCGGCAGCCCGGTGAAGCAGGCGCGTCCGCTGACCGACAAGGAGCGCGCCTTCTTCACCTACAGCGCCGCCAACTACGTGAAACTCAAGGACCTGCACCTGGCCGAAGGCTACGACCGTCCCTGATCTGCTACTGACTGCCGAGGAATTGCCATGCATTACCAAACCGTCCTGTTCGACCTCGACGGCACCCTGACCGATCCCCGCGAGGGCATTACCCGCTCGATCCAGTTCGCCCTGGGCAAGCTGGGGATCGACGAGCCGGACCTGACCAAGCTCGAGCACTTCATCGGCCCGCCACTGTTGCAGGCCTTCATGCAGTTCTATGGTTTCGACGAAGCCCGGGCCTGGGAGGCGGTGAACTTCTATCGCGAACGCTTCAAGGTCACCGGCCTGTATGAAAACCGGGTCTTCGACGGGGTCGCGCCGCTGCTGGAAACCCTCGGCGGGCAAGGGCGCCAGCTGTACATCGCCACCTCCAAGCCCTGGGTGTTCGCCCGGGAAATCGCCCGCCACTTCGACTTCGCCCGCCACTTCAAAGTGATCTACGGCAGCGAACTGGACGGTACCCGCACCGACAAAGTGGAGCTGATCGCCCATTTGCTGGAGCAGGAACAACTGGACCCCGCCAGCACCCTGATGATCGGCGATCGCAAGCACGACCTGATCGGCGCCAAACGCAATGGCCTGGATGCGGCGGCGGTGGGGTATGGATTCGGCAGCCGTGAGGAGCTGAGTGCAGAAGCTCCGGCCTATCATTTTGAGACGCTGGCCGAGTTGCATCAGGCGTTTTTGCGGCGTTAGAACCGCTGTTCGCCGGCAAGCCGACTGCTACAGCTCCGGTGTGGGTGCCGGCTTGCCGGCGAAGGCGCTCTGCAGCTTCAGCAAATCAGCCTTGCGCTGCGCGGCCGGCAGGCGCCCCAGCTTCTCCACTGCAAGGAAGAACGCCGGCCAGTCGCCATTCACCGCCTTGAACAGCGTGGCAAACGCCGGCACCCATTGGTCGTACAGACCGAAGGGCAGCAGCCGGGCGTTGTTCAACGGTGCGTTGATCCAGGCGTCATAGCGCTTGGAGCCGGCCCACTCGCGGTCCCGCAACTGCCGATAATCCCGGCGCAGTACCTCGAATTCCTGGGCCTTGCGCTGGCGCATCTGCTCGGCGGACAAGGGTTGGGCATACAGCTGCTCCAGGCGTTTGCGAGCCTCCAGTAACAGCTGGATGAACTGATCCCGTTGACGAACATCGGCGTCGTCCTGGGGCGGCAGCCCACGATAGGCCCGCCACTGTCGGGTGCCTTCCTGCTCGACGAAGGTAGCGAAGGACTCATTGAACTCGGTGTCGTCCTTCACATAGAAGCGCTGGTGCGCCAGCTCATGAAAGATCAGGGTCGCCAGACGCTCATCGCCCCAATGCATCATCGAGCTGATGATCGGGTCATCGAACCAGCCCAGGGTCGAATAGGCCTCCACACCGCCGATCGCCACATCCATGCCTTTTTGCTGCTGCAACGCCGCCTCGCCCCGAGCGGCGCCCTGGCTGTAGTAGCCGCGATAGGCCACGCACCCGGCAATGGGGAAGCAATGGGTTTGCGGGCTCAGGGAAAACTCCGGGGTAGCGAACACGTTCCACACCACATAGGGCCGGCCGATGTCGACGTACAGCCGGTAGCTGTTGTTATCCGGCAGGTGCAGATGCTGGCTGGCAAAGGTACGGGCCTGTTGCGACTGGGCCAGATGGGCCCGCAGGGTCGGGTCGCGGGTGGGGTCGGCGACCACCTGGGCCACCGGGGTGCGAGCCCGCAACAGCTGCATCTGGCCACTGGCCAACTGGCTGTAATAGGCAACGCTGCTGCAACCGTTGAGCAGCAAAAGCGTCAGGGCCGAAAACAAAAAGCGCAAAAGAGGATCAAGTAACCCATGGCTTGAACGCGGCCTATTCAATTGGAATCATCCACAGAGAGTCTGCCCGCAAGACTATCTCGCCAGCCTGGAGTTTCGCCATGCGCGTGTTGCTGCTCACTGCCGGAGCCGGCGCAAGCCTGGATCAACCTCACGCCGTCCCAGGACAGCCACCTGCAAGCTGATGAGCAGCACACCCTGCCGGGCAAAGCCCAGCAGACGGGCTGCCAGCGCAGTTGATCGGCGTTATGCTGAGGGCCTTTCGCTGATTCGGCCTCCCTCATGCGCCCACTTCTGCTGATCCTTGCCCTTGCCACCCTCAGTGCCTGCAGCACGCCCCTGCCCAGCGTCGATCCGCAACAGGCCTGGATCGACCTGGCCACGCCGACGCCGGGGGGCAAGCTGGTCATGGCCGAGCGCCTGGACAACCAGCGCCTGCAAGACGGTCGTTTCTTCCAGGTCAGCCCCGGCAGCCACGAGCTGATGGTGCGTTTCGACTTCGAAGTGTTCGGCGGCGGCATGGGCATGACCACCGATCCCCAGGAGCGACTGTGCTACCTGAGCCTGCGCTACGACCATTTTGAAGCCGGCCAGCGCTATCGTCTGGAAGCGCGCAACCTGGCGTTCACCCCCAGCGCCCGGCTGTACAACGCCAGGCGCGAGATCGTCGCCGAGGAGCGCATGGTCAACTGCGTGCCCTGACAGGGCTCAGCGATCATTCTTTTGATAGATGATCTTCTTCGTGCCGTTTTCACAGCTGCCGACCACCATGTTGTTGTCATGGACCTCGTCATTGGTGACGATTTCCAGCGTGTAGGAGGCAACGCCCTGGGCCTGGATCTTGGCTTCGATCTCGGCCTTGAGTTCCTCGCAGGGCTTGGGGGCGGCGAAGGCCGATGTGGCCAGCGCACAACAAACAACCGCCAAGGCAAAACGTTTCATGATCTCAAGCTCCCTTGCTACGGCGCGCACGAGCGTGCGCTGAAGCCGCAGTCGCGTATTCGACCACAGGTTCTTGTCCGCCGCACAGACGCATTCGCCGGCAAGCCGGCTCCTACCAACTGAAGCAGGAGCCGGCTTGCCGGCGCAACGATCAACCCAGCAGCGTCGCTTCCAGGCTGATCTTGGCGTTGAGCACCTTGGACACCGGGCAACCCTCCTTGGCCTTGTTGCTCAGCTCCTCGAACTGCTGCTGGCTGGCACCGGGGATCTTCGCCTTGAGGATCAAGTGCACCGCCGTGATGGCGAAGCCGCCATCGACCTGGTCCAGGGTCACTTCTGCCTGGGTATCGATGCTGTCCGCCTTGAGCCCGGCATCACCGAGAATCATCGAAAACGCCATGGAGAAGCAGCCTGCATGGGCCGCGCCGATCAACTCTTCCGGATTGGTGCCCTTGCCACCTTCAAAACGTGCCTTGAAGCCATAGGGCGCCTCGCGCAATACCCCGGTTTCGGTCGAGATCGAGCCGATGCCGGTTTTCAGATCACCTTCCCAATGAGCCGAGGCTTTCTTTTTGATACTCATCTCTTTCTCCTCAAGAACCGGTGCGAAGGGTCGCACCGCGCTTGTTTCTGTTGCCTAAGGGTTCTGAGGATAGATCCGACGGCAAAGTTCAGCCGGTGTGCGCGACGTCTATTTACCCGACAAATTCACTCTGACTATTGAAACTCGGGTATATGCCCACATTGCATGAGTCTGACTTACAGACTTCGGCAGGTTTTGGCTCATGACAAAGGCCTGCACCCCTATGGAGAAGCAGGCCTATGAAACCGCTGTCCGCTGTTAAATTCTCGACCCTCGATCTGGTGCCCGTCCGTGAAGACGGCAGCCCGGCGCAATCCCTGCGCAATTCCCTGGACCTGGCGCAGCACGTGGAAAAGTTCGGCTACACCCGCTTCTGGGTCGCCGAACACCACAACATGGATGGCATCGCCAGCTCCGCCACCTCAGTGTTGCTGGGTTATCTGGCCGGCGGGACATCGAGCATTCGCGTCGGCTCCGGCGGGGTCATGCTGCCCAACCACGCACCGCTGGTGATCGCCGAACAGTTCGGCACCCTGGAAAGCCTGTACCCGGGACGCATTGACCTGGGCCTGGGTCGCGCCCCGGGCTCCGACCAGATGACCGCCCGAGCCTTGCGCCGGGAACGCTCCGGCAGCGCCGACGATTTCCCCGAGGACGTGGCGGAACTGATGGCCTACCTGGGCCCGCGTACTCCGGAGCAACGGGTGATCGCGGTGCCGGGCACCGGCACCAACGTACCGGTGTGGCTGCTGGGCTCCAGCCTGTTCAGTGCGCAATTGGCCGGAGAGCGCGGTTTGCCCTACGCCTTCGCCTCGCATTTCGCACCGCGCTACATGCATGAGGCGATTCGCGTCTATCGCAATCACTTCAAGCCTTCCGCGGTGCTCGACAAGCCTTACGTGATGCTGGGTGTGCCTCTGGTAGCGGCGGATACCGATGAACACGCGGATTACCTGGCCACCTCGGTGTTCCAGCGGATTCTCGCCCTGATGCGCGGCCAGAGCCTGGTCCAGCGCAAACCGGTCAACAGCATGGACGGCCTGTGGCTGCCCCATGAGAAGGAGGCGGTGTCGAGTTTCCTCGGGTTGGCGATGATCGGCAGCCCAGCGAAGATCCGCGCCAAACTGGAGGTGCTGATCGAGCAGACCGGTGCCGATGAACTGATCTTTACCTGTGACCTGTACGAACACGCCGATCGCCTGCACTCCTATGAGTTGCTGGCACAGGTGATGAAGGGCTAAGGCGGCTTTCGGGCACAAAAAAGCCGACGCTGATGCGTCGGCTTTTCAATGGGCTTCTACAAAGGCTCAACCGCGCTTGTAGACAATCTCCTTGGTGCCGGCTTCGCAGGAGCCAACCACTTTGCCGTCAGCCGCCGCGCCTTTGTCGACCACTTCCAGCGAATAATGGGTGGCGCCCTTGGCATCGATCTTCGCGGCGATCTCGCTTTTCAGCTCTTCGCACGGCTTGCCGGCGGCAAGGGCAGTTCCCGCAAGACTCAACAAAGCAGCAGCTAATACTAGTTTTTTCATCGGTCACATTCCCTGGTCGGATCAAAAGAGGCGGCGTTGAAGCCAGCCTGACAGAGGCTCAAGACAGTTGTAGCGCTTTGCCACTTCCTATGGCACTCGGCCAGCGCACAAGTTCCAGAGCCTAGCCCAAGCTTTCAACTATTGGCAATCCGGAAACCTACCTTGAGGGTGACCTGGAAATGCGCCGCTTTACCGTCCTTGATATGACCCCGGGTTTCGGTCACTTCGAACCACTCCAGGTGCTTGATGCTCTTGTGCGCCTCGGCCAGCGCGTTGTTGATTGCCTCTTCGATGCTGTTCGGCGACGAACCCACCAGTTCGACTTTCTTGTAGGTGTGATGATCGGTCATGGCGCTCTCCTTTTTAGCTGTGAAATACAGCCTAGCAGTGATTTTTCTTATTACTTGGGGCGCCAATGCCAAGGGGTAAGTTCAGATTTTCTGCACTTTCCCAACAGGCCGCAGTCGGAACCTACACAGCCTATTCATCACCCCGCAGGAGAGCCGACATGGCCAACACCTCGTTACGCAAAGCCTCACTGGAAAGTATGGAAGCCGAGATCGAAAGCCTGCTCAAATCCCTGGAAAGCCTCAAGGACGATGCGACTGACGAGTCGCGCAAAACCCTCAAGGCCCTCAAGGGCAACGCCGAGAGCGCGCTGAAGCACTCGCGCAGCCTGCTCAGCGATGCCTATGAAGAAGTCAAAGTCAAAACCCGTGAAACTGGGATCGCCACCCGCGACTACGCCCAGGAACATCCCTGGACCACCGCAGGTGTGGCCGTCGGCGCCATTGGCCTGTTGGCTGCCTACCTGCTGTGCAAGCGCGGCAACTAAAGCGCCTGGCGCAGTTCGTTTTTCAACCACTGCGCCAATTGCCGGGCGCGCCCATCGGCGGCGCGCTTGGGTAACCACAGCGCCAGTTGCCCCGGGGTGTCGGAAAACCCCCACGGGGCAACCAGCCTGCCCGCCAGCAAGTCTTCAGCCACCAACGGCTCTGGAGCGATTGCCACGCCCAGCCCGGCCACGGCCGCTTCCAGCAAGTAATACAAGTGCTCGAAACCCTGCCCGTACTTCAGCCCCTCGGCGCTGATTCCGTTGTGCCGTGCCCAACTGGGCCAGGCCTGTGGGCGCGAGGTGGTGTGCAGCAACGATTCTGCCGCCAGGGCCGCCGCCGGCGCTTCGCGCAAGCGCGAATAACCGGCATAGCGCGGGCTGAGCACCGGCCCGATTCGCTCGCTGGCCAGCTCATAGACCTGCATGTCCGCCGGCCAGGGGGGCTCGGCAAACACCAGCAAGGCATCCAGGCCCGGGCGCCGGGGGTCCAGGTCTCCTTCACCGGCGGAGAGGTGCAGGCGCAGGTCTGGCAAGTCGGCGTTCAGGCGCCCCAGGCGCGGAATCAGCCAGCGCGCCAGCAGGCTGCCGGAGCAGCCGAGAACGAAGGGGGCATCGGCACTGCCCCGTGTCAGTTCGCCACAGACGTCCCGCAGACGCTCGAAGGCCTCGCTGCTGGCATCGCGCAGGCGAATCCCAGCATCTGTGAGTTTAATGCCACGGCCATCCTTGACGAAAAGGCTCAGGCCCAGGTGCTCTTCCAGCACCTTCAACTGCCGGCTGACCGCGCCGTGGGTCACGTGCAGTTGTTCGGCAGCCTGGCTGACACTGTTGAACCGGGCAGTGGCTTCGAAGGCCCGCAGGGCATTCAGGGGGGGCAGGTCGCGGCTCATGGAATAGGTGAGTTTTCCTGACAGGTTGCGGCGATCTTATCGGTTTTCAGGGTCCAGTGTCAGGGGTAGAGTGGGCTCCATTGTCCTTCCACGATTTTGTCATTCCACACACTTCCCCGGGAGCGCTCCAATGACCCAGTCCCAATTGCGTAATGGTCCTGACGACAACGGCCTGTTTGGCGCGTTCGGCGGCCGTTATGTGGCAGAAACCCTGATGCCGCTGATCCTCGACCTGGCCCGTGAATACGAAAAGGCCAAGCAAGATCCCGAATTTCTCAAGGAACTGGCCTACTTCCAGCGCGACTACGTCGGCCGCCCGAGCCCGCTGTACTTCGCCGAACGCCTGACCGAACACTGCGGCGGCGCGAAGATCTACCTCAAGCGCGAAGAGCTGAACCACACCGGCGCGCACAAGATCAACAACTGCATCGGCCAGATCCTCCTGGCCCGGCGCATGGGCAAGAAACGCATCATCGCCGAGACCGGCGCCGGCATGCACGGCGTGGCCACCGCCACCGTGGCCGCGCGTTTTGGCCTGGATTGCGTGATCTACATGGGCACCACCGACATCGAGCGCCAACAGGCCAACGTGTTCCGCATGAAGCTGCTGGGCGCCGAAGTGATCCCGGTCGTGGCCGGCACCGGCACCCTGAAAGACGCGATGAACGAAGCCCTGCGTGACTGGGTGACCAACGTCGACAGCACCTTCTACCTGATCGGCACCGTGGCCGGCCCGCACCCGTACCCGGCCATGGTCCGCGACTTCCAGGCCGTGATCGGCAAGGAAACCCGCGAGCAGATGCAAGCCCAGGAAGGCCGCCTGCCGGACAGCCTGGTGGCGTGCATCGGCGGCGGCTCCAACGCCATGGGCCTGTTCCATCCGTTCCTCGACGACAAAAGCGTGCAGATCATTGGCGTTGAAGCCGCCGGCTACGGCATCGAGACCGGCAAGCACGCCGCCAGCCTGAACGGCGGCGTACCGGGCGTGCTGCACGGCAACCGCACCTTCCTGCTGCAGGACGACGACGGCCAGATCATCGACGCCCACTCGATTTCCGCCGGCCTCGACTACCCCGGCATCGGCCCGGAACACGCCTGGTTGCACGACATCGGCCGCGTCGAATACACCTCGGTGACCGACGACGAAGCCCTGGCCGCATTCCACCAGTGCTGCCGCCTGGAGGGCATCATCCCGGCCCTGGAAAGCGCCCACGCCCTGGCCGAAGTCTTCAAGCGCGCGCCGACCCTGCCCAAGGATCACCTGATGGTGGTCAACCTCTCGGGCCGTGGCGACAAAGACATGCAGACCGTCATGCACCACATGCAACAGTCCCAGCAGGAGAAACACTGATGAGCCGCCTGCAAACCCGCTTTGCCGAGCTGAAACAACAGAACCGCGCCGCCCTGGTGACCTTCGTCACCGCGGGTGACCCGAACTACGACACCTCCCTGGCGATCCTCAAGGGCCTGCCCGCAGCGGGTGCCGACGTGATCGAACTGGGCATGCCCTTCACCGATCCGATGGCCGACGGCCCGGCGATCCAGCTGGCCAACATCCGGGCCCTGGGGGCCAAGCAAAACCTGGCGAAAACCCTGCAGATGGTCCGCGAGTTCCGCGAAGGCAACCGCGACACGCCGCTGGTGCTGATGGGCTACTTCAATCCAATCCACCACTACGGCGTGCCGCGCTTCATCGCCGACGCCAAGGCAGCCGGTGTCGATGGCCTGATCGTGGTGGACATGCCGCCGGAACATAACAGCGAGCTGTGCGACCCGGCCCAGGCCGCCGGCATCGACTTCATCCGCCTGACCACCCCGACCACCGACGATGCGCGCCTGCCGAAGGTGCTCGCCGGCAGCTCCGGTTTTGTCTACTACGTCTCGGTAGCCGGGGTCACCGGTGCCGGTGCCGCCACCCTGGAGCATGTGGAAGAGGCCGTGACCCGCCTGCGTCGCCACACCGACCTGCCGATCAGCATCGGTTTCGGCATCCGCACCCCGGAGCAGGCCGCCGCCATCGCCCGTCTGGCAGACGGCGTGGTCGTGGGCTCGGCGCTGATCGACCACATCGCCAATGCCGAGTCTTCCGAGCAAGCGGTGGATGGCGTCCTGAGCCTGTGCGCAGCCCTCTCCGAAGGCGTACGTCAGGCTCGGGTCAGCTGAAGGTAAAGACCAAACCGCAAGATCAGGGGGGGCGCAACCAAGGTTGCGCCCCCTTTTTGCATTGTGTGCACGAGGAATCACCGGCCCCTTAGAACCCCGTCAGATCCAGCGACCGCATGGCCCCCATCCAGATCGCATGATCGGTGTGATCCAGCAAATCGTCCCCGGTATCCGGGTGCAGGAACACCACCAGCCCCTGGCGATTGAGGGCCAGCCACGGCACTACCTGGGCAAACACCTCGGGGGCGAACGCCAACTGGCAACTCCAGTCTGGATGGGGCCCCACCGGCCGCTCGTGGACCCGGCCCATTTTCAGGTCAAACAGCTGCGCGGCCTGCTCGCACAAGGCCCGCGCCTGGTCGATGGTGCTGGCGTCAAAGTAGACGTGGGCGTGATAGCCCTTGATCCGTTGCATGCAAACCCTCGCGATAAAAGACGAACCCTGAAGGTTCCCTGCCAATGACCAGCGCTGCCTGTGCCAGAAAGACCGAGCGCCATGAAAACACCCTAAACCGCTGATCGAGCGAAGGCGCCATGGTGCCACGACTCCTCCAGGATCGGTTGCGCCAAGGCCGCCTACAAGGCAATGGACGGCAACGACAGCCCCTTGAGGGATTGGGCGCTGCCGGCCTGCTCGCTCATCAGCCAGTCGACGAAACGCTGGATCAACGGGCCACGGCGCTTACGCTGGGGCAGCACCACGTAGTAGCCATAGCGGGAGATCAGGGTCTCGGCGATGGGCCGGCACAGCAGGCCCTGCTCCAGCAGGTTGTCCACCAGATGACGCCAGCCGATGGCCACGCCCTGGCCGCCGATGGCCGCCTGTATCAGCAAGGTGTAGTTGTCGAAACGCAATTGCCCGGGGGCCGGGGCGCTGGCCAGGCCCAGCTCGCGAAACACCCCGCTCCAGTCGAACCAGTGGCTGCTGTTCTCGCCCCGCAGGTGCAGCAGTGGCAACTCCGGCAGGGAATGCACAGACAAGGGCGCGGCGCGGTCCTTGAGCAGCAACGGGCTGCACACCGGAAACACTTCTTCGCTGAACAGCCAGCGACTTTCGCCGTGCTTGAAACGCCCATCGCCGAACAGCACCGCCACGTCGATATCGCTGCGCAGCATGCTGTGACTGCGTTCACTGGTCACCAGGCTGACGTCCACCTGGGGGTTGGCCTGATGAAAGTGATGCAGGCGCGGCATCAGCCAATAGGCGGCAAAGGCGAAGTCCGTGGCCACCTGCAGCACCTCGTGCTGATGCTGCTGGCTGAGGGCACTGAGGCCGGCATCGATGCTCTGCAAACCAAGCTGCACCTGTTCCAGTAGCAAGGCGCCGGACTCGGTCAGTTCGATACCGCGGTAGATCCGGTCGAACAGGCGCACGTTCAACCGCTCCTCCAACCGTTTGATCTGCTGGCTGATGGCCGGCTGGGTCGTACCCAGTTCCACCGCTGCAGCGGTGAAGCTGCGCAAACGGGCCGCTGCTTCAAACACCCGGAGCAGGTCCAGGGACAGGTCACCAAGGGCTTCATACATAAGCTGTGCTTATCCTAGTCATTGCCGTGCATGGGCTTTACCGCCAAAGACATGGAATCCATGCTCGATTGCAGCACTTTCGCATAACCATCGACTATGGAATGCCGCGAATCCATGAAGCGCAAGAACATTCTTTTCATCATGGCCGACCAGATGGCCGCGCCCTTGCTGCCGTTCTACGGTTCATCGCCGATCAAGCTGCCGCACCTCAGCCGCCTGGCCGCCCAGGGCGTGGTGTTCGATGCCGCCTACTGCAACAGCCCGCTGTGCGCACCGTCGCGCTTTACCCTGGTCAGCGGGCAGTTGCCGAGCAGGATCGGCGCCTATGACAACGCCGCGGACTTTCCCGCCGACGTGCCCACCTACGCCCACTACCTGCGGCGCCTGGGCTACCGCACCGCGCTGTCGGGCAAGATGCACTTCTGCGGCCCGGATCAGTTGCACGGTTATGAAGAGCGCCTGACCACCGATATCTACCCCGCCGACTACGGCTGGGCAGTGAACTGGGATGAGCCCCAAGTGCGTCCCAGCTGGTACCACAACATGTCCTCGGTGCTGCAGGCCGGGCCCTGCGTGCGCACCAACCAGCTGGATTTCGATGAAGAGGTGGTGTTCAAGGCCCAGCAGTACCTGTTCGACCATGTTCGCGAGGACGGCGACCAGCCGTTCTGCCTGACGGTGTCCATGACCCACCCCCACGATCCCTACACCATTCCCAAGGCCTTCTGGGACCTGTACCGCGACGACGAAATCCCACTGCCCCAGACCCCACCGCAAAGCGAACTGGACCCACATTCCCAGCGCCTGCTCAAGGTCTACGACCTGTGGGGCAAGCCTCTGCCTGTGGATAAGATCCGCGATGCGCGACGAGCCTACTTCGGCGCCTGCAGCTACATCGACAGCAACGTCGGCAAACTGCTGCAGACCCTGGAAGACACCGGGCTGGCGGACGACACCCTGATCGTGTTTTCCGGCGACCACGGTGACATGCTCGGGGAGCGTGGCCTCTGGTACAAAATGCACTGGTTCGAAATGGCCGCTCGGGTGCCGCTGTTGATCTGCGCACCGGGGCAGTTCGCCGCCGGGCGAGTCAGCGCGGCCGTCTCCACCGCCGACCTGCTGCCGACCCTGGTGGAACTGGCCGGCGGCCGCGTAGAGGCGGACCTGCCCCTGGACGGCCGCTCCCTGGTCCCCCATCTGCTGGGGCAGGGCGGCCACGATGAGGTGTTCGGCGAATACATGGCCGAAGGCACCATCAGCCCGCTGATGATGATTCGTCGGGGCGCCTACAAATTCATCTACAGCGAAGACGACCCCTGCCTACTCTTCGATATAGCCAACGACCCGCAGGAGCACCGCGACCTCAGCCAGTCGGCCGAGCATCGAGCGCTGTTCGACGCTTTCCTCGCCGAAGCCCGGGCCAAGTGGAACATCCCCACCCTTCACCAACAGGTCCTGGCCAGCCAGCGCCGGCGCCGCCTGGTGGCCGACGCACTGGGCCGGGGCACGCGCAAGAGCTGGGATCACCAGCCGCTGGTAGATGCCAGTGCGCAATACATGCGCAACCACATCGACCTCGACGATCTGGAGCGCAAGGCTCGTTATCCACAACCCTGCCAAAACCAATAATCCAAGGGGAAGAGCATGCAAAAGTTATCCACAGCGCTGGCAGTCGGGTTCCTGGCTCTGGGCAGCACAACCGTCTGGGCCGACTCGTGCGCAACCGTGAAGATGGCCGATCCGGGCTGGAGCGACATCGCCGCCACCAACGCCATCGCCAGCTTTCTGCTGGACGGCATGGGCTACAAAGCCAAGATCGACACCCTGGCGGTGCCGATCACCTACGGCGGCCTCAAGGACGGCCAGGTGGATGTGTTCCTGGGCAACTGGATGCCGGCGCAGCAGGGCTTCTACGACAAGTTCGTGGCCAATGGCGAGGTGATCCAGCTGGCGAAGAACCTGGAAGGCACCGAGTTCACCCTGGCGGTTCCGGACTACGTGTGGGACGCCGGGGTGCATGACTTTGCCGACCTGAGCAAGTTCGCCGACAAGTTCGACAAGAAGATCTACGGCATCGGCTCCGGTGCTCCGGCCAACCTGTCGCTGCAGGAGATCATCAAGCACAACGAGTTCAGCCTCGGCCAGTGGAAGCTGATCGAATCCAGCGAGCAGGCGATGCTCGCCGAAGTGTCCCGGGCCACGAAAAAACAGCGCTTCGTGACCTTCCTCGGCTGGACCCCGCACCCGATGAACGTGCAGCTGAAAATGCATTACCTGACCGGGGGCGAGAAGTACTTCGGCGCCAGCGGCAGCGTCTACACCCTGACCCGCAAGGGTTATGCACAGGCCTGCCCGAACGTCGGCAAGCTCCTGACCAATCTGCGGTTCACCCAGGACATGGAGAACGCCATCATGGCCGAGGTGGTGAACAAGAAGGTCAGCAACGCCGACGCCGCCAAGGCCTGGATCAAGGCCAATCCGGCGGTGCTGGAGCAATGGCTGGAAGGGGTCCGGACCATCGATGACAAAGAGGCCCTGGCGGCGGTGAAGGGCAAGTTGTAGCCCGAGGTGCACCGGCCATTCGCCGGCAAGCCGGCTCCTACGGGATGAGGGGCCGGCCTCGCCACATGCCCAAGGCCGGACAATGCTTTACCCTGGCCCCCCTGAATCTAACCACCCGCGAGTAACCATGGCCTGGCCCAACCGCCATTCACTCCTGCCTTTTCTGAGCTGGCTGCCACGGCAGACCCGGGCCAGCGTGGGCCGGGATCTGCTGGTGGGCCTGAGCGGCGCGATTCTCGCCCTGCCGCAATCCATCGCCTATGCGCTGATCGCCGGCCTGCCGCCGGAGTACGGGCTGTACGCGGCCATAGTCCCGGTGCTGATCGCCTGCCTCTGGGGCTCGTCCTGGCACCTGATCTGCGGGCCCACGGCAGCGATCTCCATTGTTCTGTATGCCAGCGTCAGCCCTCTGGCGGTGCCGGCATCCGAGGACTACATCACCCTGATCCTGCTGCTGACCCTGCTGGCGGGGATCTTCCAGTGGCTGTTGGGGCTGCTGCGCTTCGGCGCCCTGGTGAACTTCGTTTCGCATTCGGTGGTGCTGGGCTTCACCCTCGGCGCAGCGGCGGTGATCGCCCTGGGGCAATTGCCCAACCTCCTGGGCCTGGACCTGCCGAACCAGGCCACCGCCCTCAATAGCCTGACCTCGCTGCTGGAACACCTGGACGCTGTGGACAAGCCTTCGCTGTTGCTGGGGCTGGGCACGCTGATCGTCGGCCTCGGCCTGAAGCTGCTGGCGCCACGCTGGCCAAGCCTGTTGCTCAGCCTGGTCCTCAGTGCACTGGTGGTCTGGCTGCTGCCGGGGGTGTTCGGCCACGTCAAGCTGGTCAGCGCCTTCGTGGGCCGGCTACCGCCCTTGAGCCCGTTGCCACTGGACCTGGAACTGATCCTGCGGCTGCTGCCCAGTGCCGTGGCGGTGGGGATGCTGGGGCTGGTGACCAGCCTGTCGATTGCCCGCTCACTGTCGGCACGTTCGGAACAACTGCTGGACGCCAACCAGGAAGTCCGCGCCCAGGGCCTGTCGAACATGCTGGGGGCGTTTTTCTCCGGCTACCTGTCCTCCGGCTCCTTCACCCGCTCGGGCTTGAGTTATGAAGCCGGTGCCCGCTCGCCCCTGGCCGGGGTGTTCTCGGCGCTGTGGGTGGCGCTGTTCGCGGTGGCCGGCGCCGGGCTGATCGCCCATATCCCGATTCCGGCCATGGCCGGGAGCATCCTGCTGATCTGCTGGGGCCTGGTGGATCATCGGGGCATTCGCGCGCTGTTCCGGGTCAGCCGCGCCGAATTCGTGGTAATGAGCCTGACCTGCATCGCCACCTTGCTCCTGGAGTTGCAGACGGCGATCTATGCCGGGGTCCTGGCGTCGCTGTTCTTCTACCTCAAGCGCACCTCCCAACCCCGGGTGCAGCATTCCAGCGAGGGCGATGAAGACATCCTGCGGGTGGGCGGCTCGATCTTCTTTGGCGCCAGCCATTACCTGCAGGTGCGCATGCAACGCTGCCACGCACCGAGACTGGTGATCGACGCCCGGCAGATCAACTTCATCGACTATTCAGGGGTGGAGATGCTGCACCAAGAGGCGCGCCGGCTGAAACGCCAGGACCGCAGCCTGACCCTGCGCCGGGCGCGGCAGACGGTGAAAGAGGAACTGATCAAACTCGAAGGGCCGGAGCACTGCCCGATCCACTTCGAAGACTGAATCCGCAGGCGCCTTGCCCACAGTCGACGTAGGAGCCGGCTTGCCGGCAAAGAGGACCTTGAGCCTGGCGCCAGCCCTGAAGCCGCTTTCGCTGGCAAGCCAGTTCCTACGCGGGGGTTACTGCGCCAACTGGCGACGCAGTTCGGCCAGCACCGGGGCGCTGTCCGGGCGCACGCCACGCCATAGGTAGAAGGCTTCCGCCGCCTGTTCGGCCAGCATGCCCAAGCCATCCAGCACCAACGCCGCGCCATGTTCACTGGCCCAACGGCAGAACGGCGTCGGCTCCTTGGCGTACATCATGTCGTAGCACACCGTCTTGCCCGGTTCGATCAGGCTGCTGGCAATCGGCGGCAAGTCCCCCGACAGGCTGGCGGAAGTGGCATTGATGATCAGGTCCACCGACTCCTCCAGCCAGTCAAAGCCGCTGGCCGACACCGGCCCCAAATCGGCGAACAGTTCCGCCAGCAACTCGGCTTTTTCCACGGTGCGGTTGGCAATCACCACCGACGCTGGCCGCTGCGCCAACAGGGGCTCCAAAGCTCCACGCACGGCGCCACCGGCTCCCAGCAGAAGGATGCGCTTGCCTTTGAGGCTGACCCCGGCGTTCACCGTCAGGTCGCGTACCAGACCGGCACCGTCGGTGTTGTCCCCCAACAGGCGGCCGTCGGCCTGCTTGCTCAGGGTGTTCACCGCACCAGCCCGCTGCGCACGCTCGGTCAGGCTGTCGCACAGGCGATAGGCGTCTTCCTTGAACGGCACTGTGACGTTGGCACCACGGCCCTGGACGAAGAAACTGCGGGCAGCGCCGGCGAAGTCGTCCAGGGGCGCCAGCAGGGTGTTGTATTCCAGCTGCTGGCCGGTCTGCTGGGCGAACAGCCGATGAATCAGCGGCGACTTGCTGTGGCCGATCGGATTACCAAAGACAACGTACTGATCCATCTCTCATCCCATTTGCTCAACACACACTGCCAGGAGCCGCGTCCGCCTTGAAGGCCTCTTCGCCGGCAAGCCGGCTCCTGCACAGCGGGTGCGGTTTAGTTGCTGGCCGCCAGCCAGTCGCGGTCTTGCAGGAAGTACTCGGTCAGGCGCGCCTCTTCTGTGCCCGGCTCGGCCTTCCAGTCGTAGCCCCAGCGCACTTGCGGCGGCAGCGACATGAGGATCGATTCGGTGCGACCGCCCGATTGCAGGCCGAACAGGGTGCCACGGTCGTAGACCAGGTTGAACTCGACGTAGCGACCGCGGCGGAACTCCTGGAACTCGCGCTGCTGCTCGGTGTAGGCGGCAGCCTTGCGGCGCTGGACGATGGGCAGATAGGCCTCGATGTAGGCATCGCCGATGGCGCGCATGAAGGCGAAGCTGGTGTCGAAGTCCCATTCGTTGAGGTCGTCGAAGAACAGGCCGCCGATGCCCCGCGGTTCGTTGCGGTGCTTGATATGGAAATAGCTGTCGCACCAGGCCTTGTAGCGTGGATAGACGTCGGCGCCGAACGGCGCACAGGCGCGCTCGGCAACCCGGTGCCAGTGCACGCAGTCATCGATGTTGCCGTAGTAGGGGGTCAGGTCGAAACCGCCACCGAACCACCAGACCGGCTCTTCACCTTCCTTCTCGGCGATGAAGAAACGCACGTTGGCGTGGGACGTCGGCACATGGGGGTTGTGGGGGTGGATCACCAGGGACACACCCAGGGCCTCGAAACCCCGGCCGGCCAGTTCCGGACGGTGGGCACTGGCCGAAGGTGGCAGGCCGCTGCCGAACACATGGGAAAAGTTGACCCCGCCCTTTTCGATCACTGCACCGTCGCCGATCACCCGGGTGCGTCCGCCACCGCCGGCAGGGCGGGTCCAGGCGTCCTCGATAAAGCGTGCGCCGCCGTCTTCGGTTTCCAGTGCAGCGCAAATGCGGTCTTGCAGGTCGAGCAGGTAGGCTTTTACGGCCTCGGTGCGGGTAGTCATGGCATCACCTTGAATCGGGCAAAGCTACGCGGCGCTAGGGATGGAGCAGGGGACGCGCGCAAATGGGCGCGTAGCATAACACCGCGTCGGGGCGCTCCGCAGTTGACGAAGGTCAAGCACAGGAGTCCGATAGAGCACTTTCACGACACGACCAAGGAGAGAGTGCAGATGGCCAAACGTATCCAGTTCCGCGCCCATGGCGGCCCCGAAGTACTCGAGTATGTGGATTACCAGCCCGGCGAACCTGGACCACAACAGGTTCGCGTCAGCAACAAGGCCATCGGCCTGAACTTCATCGACACCTATTTCCGCAGCGGCCTGTATGCCCCGCCGGCGCTGCCGTCCGGCCTGGGCGCCGAAGGCGCCGGGGTGGTGGAGGCCGTGGGCAGCGCGGTGACGCGCTTCAAGGTGGGTGATCGCGTGGCCTATGGCAGCGGCCCACTGGGCGCCTACAGCGATGTGCATGTACTGCCGGAAGCCAACCTGGTGCACCTGCCGGAGGCCATCAGCTTCGAGCAGGCGGCCGGGGTGATGCTCAAGGGCCTGACCGTGCAGTACCTGCTGCGCCAGACCTATGAACTCAAGGGTGGCGAAACCGTACTGTTCCACGCCGCAGCGGGGGGCGTCGGTTCCCTGGCCTGCCAGTGGGCCAAGGCCCTTGGGGTAAAACTGATCGGTACCGTCAGTTCACCGGAAAAGGCCGCCATCGCCAAAGCCCTCGGCGCCTGGGAAACCATCGACTACAGCCACGAAGACGTAGCCAAGCGCGTGCTGGAACTGACGGATGGCAAGAAGTGCCCGGTGGTTTACGACGGTGTCGGCAAAGACACCTGGCTGACCTCCCTGGATTGCCTAGCACCGCGCGGGCTGATGGTCAGCTTCGGCAACGCCTCGGGAGCGGTGGACGGGGTGAACCTGGGGATTCTCTCGGCCAAGGGCTCGCTGTACGTGACCCGGCCGACCCTCGCCAGCTACGCCAACAATGCCGAAAACCTGCAGCTCATGGCCGACGATCTGTTCGGCATGATTGCCAGCGGCAAGCTGAAGATCGATATTGGCCAGCGCTTCGCCCTGGCGGACGCGGCCAAGGCCCATATCGAGTTGTCGGCACGGCGTACGACCGGCTCGACCGTGTTGTTGCCTTAAACGCTTTCGCCGGCAAGCCGGCTCCTACAGATCATCGTGGGAGAGGGCTTGCCGGCGAAGCGGTTCAGGAAGGCCGCACCACCTTGCCGGTGGCCAGATCCCGAATCAGGCTCGGGTTCTTGCGCCCGCCCAGGCTGCCGGTGAGCACCAGATCCAGTTGCCCACGGAAGTACTGCTCGATACGAAGCCGCGTACGCGCCGCCGGCCGTCCCTGGGGATTGGCCGACGTGGAAATCAACGGCCCCACCAAGGCGCACAGTTCACGTACCAGCGGATGGTCGCTGACCCGCAGCGCTACCGTGTCATGGACCCCGGTCACCCACTCCGGCAGCAGGTTCTGATGGGGCACCAGCCAGGTATTGGGCCCCGGCCAGGTGCTGGCCATGCGCTCGATCCAGGTATCCGGGAAATCCTCGAAGAGGAAATCGAACTGGTGGATGTTGTCGGCGATCAGGATCAGGCCCTTGTCCACCGACCGTGACTTGATTGCCAGCAGGCGATCCACCGCCTCTTCATTCCACGGATCGCACCCCAGGCCCCAGACCGCTTCGGTTGGATAGGCAATCACCGCCCCTGCGCGAATCTCTCGTGCGGCTTGCTGCACACGCCAACTGCTGACCATTGCCGAATCTCCAGATAAAAGCTGTGCGCAGTTTACCGATCCTGCCTATAAAACCTAGCTCAGACGCGCAAACCAGCGGCCGTTTTCATTGACTGCCCGAGCCTCGATTTCAAGCTCGGTCAGCGCCGCCAACACCCGGGGCAGGGACCAGCCGCTGGCAAGCGCCAGGGCCTCGCTGCTGTGGGGGGCCGCCTGGAGCAGGGCCAGTAGCGGATGTTCACTGACCTCCACCGGCACCGCAGCGGGCGGCGGCAGGTGTTGCCAGCCTCGCAGGGTTTCCAGGATGTGCTGCACGCTTTCCACCAGCACCGCGCCGTCACGGATCAGTTGGTGACAGCCTCGGGCACCGGGGTGATGAATCGAACCGGGGATCGCGTACACCTCGCGGCCCTGCTCGGCCGCCAGACGGGCGGTGATCAGCGAGCCACTGGCGACACTGGCTTCCACCACCAGTACCCCCAGGGACAGGCCACTGATGATCCGATTGCGCCTGGGGAAGTGCTCCGGACGTGGCCCGGTGTCCAGGGGGAACTCGGAAATCACTGCGCTGCCCTGGTCGATCATCGCCCTGGCGAGGGCCCGATGCCGCTGTGGATAACAATTTTCCAGGCCCGTGCCCAACACGCCCACAGTACGCCCCCCAACGTCCAGGGCCGCCTGGTGCGCAGCGCCATCGATTCCCAGGGCCAGGCCGCTGGTGATTACGAATCCGGCGGCGGCCAGACTCCGGGAAAACGCTGCGGCCGTGTCCAGTCCCGGACGCGAAGCCCGACGGCTGCCCACCAGCGCCAGCTGCGGCCGTTGAAGAATCGACGGATCGCCGGCCACGAACAACAGCGGTGGCGCATCCTCCAGTTGCGCCAGCAGCGGGGGATAGTCGGGCTGGTCCCACATCAGCAAATGCTGGGCCTGGTTGTCTATCCAGGCCAGTGCTCGGCGGGCGCCCTCCCGGACTTCGACGCTGCGCCGGGCATCGCTACAGGCCGTCGGCAAACCCAGGGAGTGCCAGGCGCGGGCCGGAGCACTGAGGGCCTTGGAGGCTGAACCGAAGGCCTGGAGCAAACGCCCAAAGCGCATGGCCCCTAGGGCGGGCAGGCCATGCAAACGTAAACGGGCTTCCAGTTCCGCGGGGGAAATGGCAGCACTGATCGAGTGCGACATGGATCATCCTTGATCGTCATCGGTCCGGCGAAAGCCGGAACAAGCTGTGGATAAGTCTGTTGGTAACTTGTTGAGGAAAGGTGTGTTGCTGCACCGTGGGCGCGATCTATCAACCTCGGCCATGCTCTGCCCGGCAACCCGTGCAGCCAACCGCAAGCCCGCCAATCAGGCCTGACGCAGCCGCTTGCAGGTCCGACCGATGGCGGTCCAGCCCAAGAGCAGCAAGGCGAACAGACATTTCCTCAGGGGCTGAATCCCTTTATTATGTGCGTTCGCGTAAAACGCCAGAGCCTGCACGGCTCGCTCCTTTGCAGAGCACGTTTTGCATCGGCGGCCCAGGTCCAGGACCTGCCAGGACGCCGACTCCGCCCTTACTTCACACGTGTAGCAATTACGCTTATGGCCATTTTAAACATCCTCGAATTCCCCGATTCGCGCCTGCGCACTATCGCCAAACCAGTGGCCGTAGTGGACGACGAAGTGCGTCAGTTGGTCGATGACATGTTTGAAACAATGTATGAGGCCCCAGGCATTGGTCTGGCGGCGACCCAGGTCAACGTGCACAAACGCGTCGTGGTCATGGACCTGTCCGAAGATCGCAGCGAGCCCCGGGTGTTCATCAACCCCGAGTTCGAAGCCCTGACCGACGAGATGGACCAGTACCAGGAAGGCTGCCTTTCGGTACCGGGCTTCTACGAGAACGTCGACCGTCCGCAGCGGGTCAAGATCAAGGCTCTGGACCGCGACGGCCAGCCCTATGAGCTGATCGCCGAAGGTTTGCTGGCGGTGTGCATCCAGCACGAATGCGACCACCTGAACGGCAAGCTGTTCGTCGACTACCTGTCCACGCTCAAGCGTGACCGGATCAAGAAGAAGCTGGAAAAGCAGCATCGCCAGCAGGCTTGATGACCGTCTTGCAAAGGCTTGCTACGGCAAGCCTTTTTCTTTTCCGCATGTTTAACATCGAGAATTCCCATGACTGAGCCACTGCGCATCGTCTTTGCCGGCACCCCCGAATTCGCCGCCGAACACCTCAAGGCCCTGCTCGACAGCCCTTACCAGATTGTCGCGGTCTACACCCAGCCGGACCGTCCGGCGGGGCGCGGGCAGAAGCTGATGCCAAGCCCGGTCAAACAGCTGGCCCTGGAGCACCAGATCCCGGTGCTGCAACCGCCCACCCTGCGCAATGCCGAGGCCCAGGCCGAACTGGCGGCGCTCAAGCCGGACCTGATGGTGGTGGTGGCCTACGGCCTGATCCTGCCTCAAGTGGTGCTGGATATTCCGCACCTTGGCTGCATCAACAGCCACGCCTCCCTGCTGCCGCGCTGGCGCGGTGCCGCGCCGATCCAGCGCGCCGTAGAAGCCGGTGACGCGCAAAGCGGGGTGACCGTGATGCGCATGGAAGCCGGCCTGGACACCGGGCCGATGCTGCTCAAGGTCAGCACCCCGATCAGTGCCCAGGACACCGGCGGCAGCCTGCACGACCGTCTGGCCGAACTGGGCCCGCCCGCGGTGCTGCAAGCCATCGAAGGCCTGGCCGCCGGCACCCTGGAAGGCGAAGTCCAGGACGACAGCCTGGCCACCTACGCCCACAAGTTGAACAAGGACGAAGCGCGCATTGACTGGAACCGTCCAGCCGTAGAGCTGGAGCGTCTGGTCCGGGCCTTCAATCCCTGGCCGATCTGCCACAGCATGCTGAATGGCGAAGCCCTGAAAGTCCTGGCCGCCACTCTGAGCGAAGGCACAGGCGTCCCGGGGGAAATCCTCGGCGCCAGCAAGGACGGCCTGATCGTCGCCTGCGGTGAACAGGCGCTGTGCCTGACCCGTCTGCAACTGCCCGGGGGCAAGGCGCTGAACTTCAGCGACCTGTTCAACAGCCGCCGCGAGAAATTCGCCATCGGCACCGTCCTCGGCCAGACGGCGGACGCCCAATGAACCCGCGCCTGGCCGCCGCCAAGGCACTGACTGCGGTCCTCAACGGCAAGGCCTCGCTCAACAGCTCGCTGCCGATCCAGCTGGACAAGGTCGAGGTCCGTGATCGCGGCTTCACCCAGGACCTGGCGTTCGGCACCGCACGCTGGCAGCCCCGGCTGTCGGCGCTGGCGACCAAGCTGCTGCAGAAGCCGTTCAAGGCCGCCGACGCCGATGTCGAGGCGCTGCTGCTGGTGGGGCTCTATCAGTTGCTCTACACCCGAGTGCCGGCCCACGCCGCCATCGGCGAAACCGTGGGCTGCGCCGACAAATTGAAAAAACCCTGGGCCAAGGCCCTGCTCAACGCCGTGCTGCGCCGTGCCCAGCGTGAAAGCGAGTCCCTGTTGGCCGAGCTGGAACATGATCCGGTGGTGCGCACCGCCCACCCACGCTGGCTGCAGAAATCCCTCAAGGCCTTCTGGCCCGAGCAGTGGGAGGCCATCTGCGCCGCCAACAACGCCCACCCGCCGATGATCCTGCGGGTCAATCGCCGTCACCACTCCCGGGATGCCTACCTGAAGCTGTTGAGCGAAGCCGGGGTTGCGGCCAAGGCCTGCGTCTACAGCCAGGACGGTATCGTCCTCGACGAAGCCGGTGATGTGCGCAGCCTGCCAGGCTTTGCCGAAGGCTGGGTCAGCGTCCAGGACGAAGCCGCACAACTGGCTGCCGATCTGCTGGAGCTGGCCCCGGGGCAACGGGTGCTGGACGCCTGCTGCGCTCCGGGCGGCAAGACCTGTCACATCCTTGAAGTGCAGCCGGAGCTGGCCGCTGTGGTGGCAGTGGACCTGGAAGCCAAGCGCCTGGTGCGGGTGCGGGAAAACCTCGACCGCCTGGGGCTCGATGCCCAACTGATCGCCGCCGACGGCCGGGATACCCAGGCCTGGTGGGACGGCAAGCCGTTCCAGCGCATCCTGCTGGACGCTCCCTGCTCGGCCACCGGGGTGATTCGTCGCCATCCGGATATCAAGCTGACTCGCCAAGCCGAAGACATCGCCGCCCTGGCGCAATTGCAAGGCGAACTGCTGGACGCCATGTGGCAAGCCCTGGAAGTGGGCGGCATCCTGCTCTACGCCACCTGCTCGACCCTGCCCACCGAGAACACCGAAGTGATCGAGGCCTTCCTGGCCCGCACCCCGGGTGCTCGTGAATTGGACATCGGCGGCCAACTGGGGCAGCCTGCGGCCGGCCTCAAGCAGCCTCACGGGCGCCAGTTGCTGGCGCAAGAAGGCGGCCACGATGGCTTCTACTACGCCAAGCTGATCAAGATCGCCGCGGCTCGCGGCTAAACGGTTTTAAGGGAGTGACTGGATGAAAATCATCATCCTCGGCGCCGGGCAAGTGGGCGGCACGCTGGCGGAACACCTGGCCAGCGAAGCCAATGACATCACCGTGGTGGACACCGACGGCGAACGCCTGCGCGACCTCGGCGATCGCCTGGACATCCGCACCGTGCAGGGCCGCGCCTCATTCCCGACGGTGCTGCGCCAGGCCGGCGCCGACGACGCCGACATGCTGGTGGCGGTCACCAACAGCGACGAAACCAACATGGTCGCCTGCCAGGTTGCCCACACCCTGTTCCACACCCCGACCAAAATCGCCCGGGTACGCGAGGCCGCCTACCTGACCCGCGCCGGGCTGTTCGACAACGACGCGATCCCGGTGGACGTGCTGATCAGCCCCGAACAGGTGGTGACCAACTACATCAAGCGCCTGATCGAACATCCCGGCGCCCTGCAGGTGATCGACTTCGCCGAGGGCAAGGCGCAACTGGTGGCGGTCAAGGCCTACTACGGCGGCCCGCTGGTGGGCCAGCAATTGCGCCAGTTGCGCGAGCACATGCCCAATGTCGATACCCGAGTGGCGGCGATCTTCCGTCGCGACCGGCCGATCATGCCCAAGGGCGATACGGTGATCGAGGCCGACGACGAAGTGTTCTTCATCGCCGCCAAGGCCCACATCCGCGCGGTGATGAGCGAGATGCGCCGTCTCGAAGAGTCCTACAAACGCATCGTCATCGCCGGTGGCGGGCAGATCGGCGAGCGCCTGGCCGAGGCCATCGAAAGCCGCTATCAGGTGAAGATCATCGAGATGAACCCGGCCCGCTGCCGCTACCTGTCCGACACCCTGGACAGCACCGTGGTGCTGCAGGGCAGCGCCTCGGACCGCGATCTGCTGCTGGAAGAGAACATCGCCGACGCCGACATCTTCCTGGCGCTGACCAACGACGACGAGGCCAACATCATGTCCTCGCTGCTGGCCAAGCGCCTGGGGGCGAAGAAGGTCATGACCATCATCAACAACCCGGCCTATGTCGACCTGATCCAGGGTGGCGATATCGACATTGCCATCAGCCCGCAGCTGGCCACCATCGGCACCCTGCTGGCCCACGTGCGCCGCGGCGATATCGTCAGCGTGCACTCCCTGCGGCGCGGTGCGGCGGAAGCCATCGAGGCCATCGCCCACGGCGACGCCAAGTCGAGCAAGGTGATCGGCCGCGCCATCGAGAACATCGGCTTGCCACCAGGGACCACCATCGGCGCGATCATTCGCGATGAAGAAGTGCTGATCGCCCACGACGACACGGTGATCGAAGCCGGCGACCACGTGATCCTGTTCCTTGTGGATAAAAAACACATTCGCGACGTGGAGAAACTGTTCCACGTCGGCCTGAGCTTCTTCTGACGCGCTGCGCCAGCCAACGATGAGGAATCGCTGATGCTTGAATCGCTGGAAAAAATGCTCGCCAAGGGTGTGGATAACGCCCTGCTGCGCTTTGGTCTGGGCAAGGGCTATCTGGATCAGGCCGAGTACGCCAAGGCTGTTGAGCACCTGCAACGCTGTGTGGCCTTCGATCCCAAGTATTCAGCGGCCTGGAAGCTGCTGGGCAAGGCTTGCCAGGGGCAGGGCGACCTTCAAGGGGCGCGCCAGGCCTGGGAGCAGGGGCTGGAGGCCGCCCGCGGCCATGGCGACAAGCAGGCGGAAAAGGAAATGACCGTGTTCATCAAGAAGCTCGAGCGCCAAGCCGGGGCCTGAGCACCAGTCGCTCCTGCTCAGAGATAGCGCAGGGCGATCCCTTCCGCATCCACTTGCACCACTTCCATGCGCACCCGTGGTGCGATCACCGGCAGGCCTTGCACCTGGCCATAGACCACCGCGCCCTTGGGCAGTGTTGCCAGGGCCGGGCTTTGCACATAGACGCCGCTGGCAGACAGGTTGCGGGTCTGCCCCAGGCATTCGCCGATGCTCTCGTGGGAAATCTTGATACGGAACGACTTGCGGTGCTCGGACATCATCTGCGCCCTTGTTCTGTGTGCTGTGGATAACGCCCTACGCGAGGTTATCCACAGATCGTGCCAGCTCAGTCAGTACCAGCGCGCCTCACCCGGCGGGCGCTTCTTGAAGCGTTTCATGCTCCACATGTACTGGCTCGGGTACGCCCCGACATAGCGTTCGACCACCTTGCTCATGGCCGCACAGGAGGTTTCGGTGTCGGTGCTGTACATGTCTTCCGGGGCCGCTTCGAGGATCACCTTGTAGCCCGAACCGTCCGGCAGGCGCAGGGCGTGAAGGAAAACCCCCACCGCCTTGCCGCCGGCCAGCATGTTCGGCACGAACTTGCTGGTGAGCGCCTGGGTGGCGAAGAAGGGGACGAAGATCCCCGCGGATTCGGCCGGTTCCGGGTCGGCGGGAATGCCCACCGCACCGCCTTTGCGCACTTCCTTGATGACGCTGAGGATGCCTTCCTTGGTGGAGGCCGCCACGCGGTTGCCCAGTTGGACCCGCTGCTTGCGCAGCAACTCGTCCACCGCCTTGAGCTTGGGCGGACGATAGAAAATGATCGGTTTGCACTGGCTGCAATAGAAGTGGTTGAGCACTTCCCAGTTGCCCAGGTGGCTGGTGATGCCGACCACGCCCTTGCCCGAGGCCAGGGCATCCTTGAGTACGTCCAGGCCCTCGACCTCGCGCACCAGGGCGATGGAGCGCTCCGCCGGCCAGATCCAGGCGCAGGCGCTTTCGGTCAGGGACTTGCCGATGTCTTTCAGGCTCTGGCCCACCAGACGCTCGCGCTCGGCGGGGTCCATCTGTGGAAAACACTTGGCCAGGTTGATGCGCACTACGTCGCGGGAACGGTTGGGGGTCTTCCACATGATCCAGCCGATGGCCGCGCCGACCGCCTGCACCGCGCGCCAGGGCAGCAGGGCAAACAACCGCAGAGCACCCACCAGCAGGGCGCCTTTGAACTTATCCACAAATGACTCCTGATCTGTCGGTCATGACCTAGTCGCAGCCGGCTATTCTAACCGCGCGTTGGCGAGGATGGCGTAGCGATCACAATCCTGCGTGTGATCCATGACCATGCCCGAGGCTTGCATCAGCGCGTAGCAGATGGTCGGGCCAACGAAGGTGAAACCGGCTTTCTGCAGGCCGCGGCTCATGGCTTCGGCCTCCGGGGTCACCGCCGGGACTTCGCTGCGGTCGCGGAAATGATTGATCTTGGGCACGCCGCCGACGAAGGACCAGAGAAAGGCCACCGGGTCTTCCAGCTCCAGCCAGGCCTGGGCATTGCGCCGGGCGGCGTTGAGCTTGAGGCGGTTGCGGATGATGCCCGGGTCCTGCATCAGGTCCTCGATCTCGGCATCGCTCATCTGCGCCACGCGCTGCACATCGAAGCCAAACAGCACCTGGCGATAACGCTCGCGTTTCTTCAGTACGGTGATCCAGGACAGGCCGGCCTGGAACCCTTCGAGCAATAACAACTCGAACAGACGCTGCCCATCGCGCAGCGGCACGCCCCACTCCTGATCGTGATAAGCCATGTACAGCGGATCTTCGGAACACCAAAAGCAGCGTGGCATAAGGCTCCAGGGGGCGTGCGCAGGACTGAATCGGGTATACTCCCGCTCCTTAAATCGCAGCCCAAGTAACAGGTGAATTTCGTGAGCCAGCCTACGCCAGCCGTGCGTACCTTCCAAGACTTGATCCTCGCCCTCCAGCAATACTGGGCCGAGCAAGGTTGTGTGGTACTTCAGCCCTACGATATGGAAGTAGGCGCCGGCACTTTCCACACCGCAACCTTCCTGCGGGCCATCGGCCCGGAAACCTGGAACGCCGCTTATGTGCAGCCCAGTCGTCGCCCGACTGACGGCCGCTACGGCGAAAACCCCAACCGCCTGCAGCACTACTACCAGTTCCAGGTGGTCTTGAAACCCAACCCGGAGAACTTCCAGGAGCTGTACCTGGGTTCCCTGAAGCACGTGGGCCTGGACCCGCTGGTGCACGACATTCGCTTCGTCGAGGACAACTGGGAATCGCCGACCCTGGGCGCCTGGGGCCTGGGCTGGGAAGTCTGGCTCAACGGCATGGAAGTGACTCAGTTCACCTACTTCCAGCAAGCCGGTGGTATCGAGTGCTACCCGGTGACCGGCGAGATCACCTACGGCCTGGAACGCCTGGCCATGTACCTGCAGGGCGTGGATTCGGTGTACGACCTGGTCTGGGCCGACGGCCCGTTCGGCAAGGTCACCTATGGCGATGTGTTCCACCAGAACGAAGTGGAGCAGTCGACCTACAACTTCGAACACGCCAACGTCGAGAAGCTGTTCGAACTGTTCGATTTCTACGAAAGCGAAGCCAAGCGCCTGATCGAACTGGATCAGCCGCTGCCGTTGCCGAGCTATGAAATGGTGTTGAAGGCCTCCCATACCTTCAACCTGCTGGATGCCCGCCGTGCCATCTCGGTTACCGCGCGCCAGCAATACATTCTGCGTGTCCGCACCCTGGCGCGTTCCGTTGCGCAAGCCTACCTGCTGGCCCGTGCCAAGCTGGGCTTCCCGATGGCGACCCCGGATCTGCGTGATGAAGTGTTGGCTAAGCTGGAGGCGGCACAATGAGTGCGCAAGATTTTCTGGTTGAACTGGGCACTGAAGAACTGCCACCCAAAGCCCTGAACACCCTGGCCGAAGCCTTCCTGGCCGGCATCGAGAAAGGCCTGCAGAGCGCCGGCCTGAGCTTTCAGGCCAAGCATGTCTACGCCGCGCCACGGCGCCTGGCGGTGCTGATCACCCAGCTGGACACCCAGCAGCCGGATCGCAGCATCAACCTCGACGGCCCGCCACGCCAGGCGGCCTTCGACGCTGAAGGCAACCCGACCCAGGCAGCCCTGGGCTTTGCCAAGAAGTGCGGCGTCGAACTCAGCGAGATCGACCAGAGCGGCCCGAAACTGCGCTACAGCCAGAGCATCAAGGGCAAGCCGACCGCCAGCCTGCTGCCGACCATCGTCGAAGACTCCCTGAACGACCTGCCGATTCCCAAGCGCATGCGCTGGGCCGCGCGCAAGGAAGAGTTCGTGCGTCCGACCCAATGGCTGGTGATGCTGCTGGGTGACGACGTCATCGACTGCACCATCCTTGCCCAGAAGGCCGGCCGCGACTCCCGTGGTCACCGCTTCCACCACCCGGACAGCGTGCGCATCACTTCGCCAGCCAACTACCTCAACGACCTGCGTGCCGCCTACGTGCTGGCCGACGCCAACGAGCGCCGCGAGCTGATCAGCAAGCGCACCGCGGAACTGGCAACCCTGCAAGAAGGCACGGCGATCGTCCCGGCAGACCTGCTGGACGAAGTCACTGCTCTGGTGGAATGGCCGGTGCCGCTGGTGTGCTCGTTCGAGGAACGCTTCCTCGAAGTGCCGCAAGAAGCCCTGATCACCACCATGCAGGACAACCAGAAGTACTTCTGCCTGCTGGACGTGGACGGCAAGCTGCTGCCGCGTTTCATCACCGTGGCCAACATCGAGAGCAAGGACCCGCGCCAGATCATCGAGGGCAACGAGAAAGTCGTGCGCCCACGCCTGACCGACGCCGAGTTCTTCTTCAAGCAGGACAAGAAGCAGAAGCTCGAAGACTTCAACCTGCGCCTGCAGAACGTGGTGTTCCAGGAAAAACTCGGCAGCGTCTACGACAAGGCCGAGCGGATTTCCAAGCTGGCCGCCTTCATCGCGCCGCGCATTGGCGGCGACGCTCAGCGCGCAGCCCGTGCCGGCCTGCTGTCCAAGTGCGACCTGGCCACCGAGATGGTCGGCGAGTTCCCGGAGATGCAAGGCATCGCCGGCTACTACTACGCCCTCAATGACGGCGAGCCGGAAGATGTGGCCCTGGCCCTCAACGAGCAGTACATGCCACGTGGCGCTGGCGCCGAGCTGCCAAGCACCGTGACCGGTGCCGCCGTGGCCATCGCCGACAAGCTCGACACCCTGGTGGGGATCTTCGGCATCGGCATGCTGCCCACCGGCAGCAAGGACCCCTACGCCCTGCGTCGCGCGGCCCTGGGCGTGCTGCGTATCCTCATCGAGAAGAAGTTCGACCTCGACCTGAACGACGCCGTGGCCTTCGCCGTCAGCGCCTTCGGCAGCAAGGTCAAGGCCGCCGGCCTGGCCGACCAGGTGCTGGAGTTCATCTTCGATCGTCTGCGTGCCCGCTACGAAGACGAAGGCGTGGATGTGGCCACCTACCTGTCGGTACGTGCCCTGAAGCCGGGCTCGGCCCTGGACTTCGACCAGCGCGTGCAAGCCGTGCAGGCCTTCCGCAAGTTGCCGGAAGCCGCCGCCCTGGCCGCCGTGAACAAACGCGTGTCGAACCTGCTGAGCAAGATCGAAGGCAATGTGCCGACCACCGTCGAAGCCAAGTACTTCGACAACGCCAACGAGTTCTCCCTGTACTCGGCGATCCAGCAGGCGGACCAGGCGGTACAGCCCATGGCCGCAGCTCGTCAATACAGCGAGACCCTGGCCCGCCTGGCCGCCCTGCGCGAACCGGTGGACGCCTTCTTCGAAGCGGTGATGGTCAATGCCGAGGACGCCAAGGTGCGGGCCAACCGCTATGCGCTGCTGGCGCGTCTGCGGGGCCTGTTCCTGGGTGTGGCGGACATTTCGGTACTGAGCTGATCAGGTAAGGAACTGCTGTGAAACTGCTGATACTCGACCGTGACGGCGTGATCAATCACGACTCCGATGCCTACATCAAATCGGTGCAGGAGTGGATTCCACTCCCCGGCTCGATCGAAGCCATTGCGCAGTTGAGCAAGGCCGGCTGGACGGTGGCGATCGCCACCAACCAGTCCGGCATCGCTCGCGGCTACTACGACCTGGCCACCCTCGACGCCATGCACGCGCGCCTGCGCGAGCTAGTGGCGGAGCAGGGCGGCGAGGTCGGGCTGATCGTCTATTGCCCCCATGGCCCCGACGAAGGGTGCGCCTGCCGCAAACCGAAACCGGGCATGCTGCGAACCATTGCCGAGCATTACCAGGCAGATCTGACAGGTCTATGGTTTGTCGGTGACAGTCTCGGTGACCTGGAGGCCGCAAAAGCCGTCGACTCTCAGCCAGTATTGGTAAAGACCGGGAAAGGCGAAAAGACCCTGGGGAAAACCCTGCCGGTAGGCACCTTGATTTTTGACGACCTGGCGGCCGTTGCCGCTGAACTTATCCACAATTAGGCCCCTTCTGGCATCCTGACCAAGGACTGTTCGGGAGAGCGCTTTTTAACAGGCGGGCAAGCCCGCAATGGTAAATGCCGCTATGTCGATCCTGCAGGCCATCAGAACCTTCTTCTTTTACCTGCTGTTGGGCACCAGTTCCTTGCTGTGGTGCTCCCTGAGCTTTTTTATCGCGCCGTTCCTGCCATTCAAGGCGCGCTACCGCTTTATCAACGTCTACTGGTGTCGCTGCGCGCTGTGGCTGACCAAGGTATTTTTGAACATTCGCGTGGAAGTGAAGGGCGCTGAAAACGTCCCCGAGCGGCCATGCGTGATCGTCTCCAATCACCAGAGCACCTGGGAGACCTTCTTCCTCTCGGCCTACTTCGAGCCGCTGAGCCAGGTCCTCAAGCGTGAGTTGCTGTATGTGCCGTTCTTCGGCTGGGCCATGGCCATGCTGCGCCCCATCGCCATCGACCGGGACAACCCCAAGGCGGCCCTCAAGCAGGTGGCAAGCAAGGGCGACGAGCTGCTCAAGGACAATGTCTGGGTGCTGATCTTTCCGGAAGGCACCCGCGTGCCCTATGGCACCGTCGGCAAGTTCTCCCGCAGTGGCAGCGCCCTGGCGGTGAACGCCGACCTGCCGGTGCTGCCAGTGGCCCACAACGCCGGCAAGTTCTGGCCGAAGACCGGCTGGGCCAAGCGGCCCGGTACCATCACCGTGACCATTGGCGCCCCCATGTACGCCGAAGGCAGCGGCCCGCGAGCCATCGCCGAGCTTAACGACCGGGTAGCCGCCTGGAACGAACAGGCCCAGCGGGATATGGGCTCATTGCCACCATTGGCGACTTCCACGGATAAGATTGCTGTATGAGCTTCTGTGGATAACCTGTGTACGACTATTCGTACAACAGCTGAAATCGACGTATAAATCACTGATTTATATGTATATTTCCTAAGCTAATAAAATGTGGAAAAACGTGCATAAGTTTTACCGCTACCCAAAAAACCGGCCTTGATGCCGGTTTTTTTTCGCCTGGAATATCCCCGCGCTCTTATTCCTCCAACAAGGGCAGCTCAAGGATGAAACATGAGCCCTGGCCCACCTCGCTGCGGCAACTGATCCGCCCTTGATGCCGGTCCACCACCGCCTTGACCATGGACAGTCCCAGGCCCAGGCCATCGATGCCCTTGGCTGAGGCAAACCGCTGGTACTGACCGAATAGCAGGGGCAGGTCCTGGGCCGCAATGCCCCGGCCCTGGTCGATGATTTCGCAACGCAGCCAGCCCTCGGCACAACTCACCTGAACATTGACGGTGGAATTCGCCGGGCTGTACTTGATGGCGTTTTCCAGCAGATTGAACAGGGCCCGGGTCAGCAGCGACTGATCCGCCAGGATCATGCTCTCGCCTTCCTCATCGAGATCGTGCACCAGGTGGATATTCTTCAACTGGGCCAGGGTCGTGGCCTGGTCGAAGGCATCCAGGACCAGCATGGCAAACATGCTCGGTGCAAACTGATAGGCCTCCGACTCGGCCTTGGCCAATTGCACGAATGCCTCGGTCAGCCCCAGGGCTCGACGCACCTGTTGCTCGATCTGGCTGTAGACCTGCCTGGGCGGCGAAGGCTGGCGGCTCTGCACGTCCAGCAGCGCGAGGATCGCCGAATGGGGCGCGCGCAGATCATGGGATAGAAATCGCAGCAGTACGCCACGTTGCTGTTCGGCGTCCCGCTCGACGCTGAGGTCGGTGAAGCTCAATAACCAACCGATGGCGTTGTCACTGTCCACCGGCAACAGCGGCGCCAGTTCCATGCGCAGGCTACGTTGCTGGATGTCGCGAAACTCCAACGCCGTCAGTTGCTCAAGACTGGGATACAGCGCAGGTTCGGTCAGGCCTGGATAGCCCAGGGCGGCCAATTGCGCGATCAAGGGCTGCCCGACCAGTGAGTGGGCGAACACTTCCCGGGCATTGCGGTTGGCCAGCAGAATCTTGCCGTCCGGATCGCTGATCAGGGTCGCCACCGGCAGGTATTCCAAGCCATCGGCGATAAAGCGCCGGGTATCCCGGGTCCGGCTCAGGGCCTGTTCCAGAGCAACGATCTGCCCTTGCAGCACATCACCGACAGGGGTCTGGCTACGACGGCGCTCCGGCAACACCTTGGGCTCGCTGTCCAGGCGCTCCAGCTCCCAACCGAAATAGGCCAGGATCACGCTGAGCCGACGCCAGTTCCAGATCAGGTACGCCAGCAGCATGCCCAGCAGGCTAGCCACCGGCGACCACCAGTAGCCCAAACGCAGCATCAGCACCGATCCCAACAGGGCCAGGCCCATGCAACCCAGGGTTATCCACAAGGCGTGGCGCGGACGCCACAGCAACAATCCGAGCAAGGCTGCGGTCAGGGCCATGGACCACAGCATCCCCGACCACTGGCCCAGGGCGACGATGCTGCGATGCTGCAACAGGCCATTGAGCAGGTTGGCCTGGATCTCCACGCCCGGGGTGGTGCCCTGACTGCCGGATTGCGGGGTGACGTAACGGTCGCCCAGCCCCGGTGCGGTGGACCCCACCAGGATCAACCGGTCACGCAGCAACTCGGCCGGCACTTCGCCACGCAGCACGCTGACATAGGGCACGCTGGGAAAACCCGCCGCCTTGTCGATAAAGCCAATACGTACCGGGTTGGCTCGCAGCCAGCCCCTGGCGATCTGCGCAGTTCCGGGGCCCGGCATCAGCGGCGACAGCGGGTCGGCTTCGGTGAGCTGGTAGAGCAACCAGGTCAGCTGCGCTCGCGGCGCCTGCTGCGGACCTTCCCGCAGGTAGACACTGCGCACCGTACCGTCGGCATCCGCTTCAGCGTTGATGTGCCCCAGGCCCCGAGCACAGTGGCGCAGCACCGGCACCGGAGGGATCTCCTCCAGGTCCTGGCCGTAACGAGCGGCACCCTCGCGCAGCACCGGCAGGAACACCGTGCCGGCGCGACACAGGGCGGCGGCCAGCCGCGTGTCGTTTTCCACAGTGCTGCCGGGCTCGCTGAGGATTACATCGAACAGCACGCCTTTGACCTTGGCGTCCGTCAGCCGGTCCAGCAACTGTCCATGGATCGCCCGCGGCCAGGGCCAGCGCCCCAATTGCTGCAGGCTGTAGTCGTCGATGGTCACCAACAGAATGCGCGGGTCTACCGGCAGCGGGGTAAAGCGTCGCAGGTTGTCATAGAACAGGTTGTTCAAAGCCAGGCCGTGGCTCAGGGACAGTACAGCGGTCAGGGGCAGAAGAATCAGGCCAACCCACAACCATTCACGTACCAGGCGGCGAAACAGGCGCTGGGCCTGGGTCGGTTCACGGCCGTTGGCCCGTTGCTTCCAGAGACTCATCGACGGCCCGCCGACGGGTTATTGAACACGGGTGGTCCTGGGGTAGTAGAAGATGTCATAGACCCCGGTTTCTCCTTCCAGGCCATGCTCGTCGAATGCCGAGAGCCGTACATGATAGAAAAACGCCTTCAGGCCAGTGAAGTTCACTTCCGGGGTGCTGGAGAACTGTTCCTGCTTGATGTTCAGGAAATCCTTGTCCGTGGCCACCTGTGCCCGATAGCGACGGGCACCCGGCAAAGGTTGCAGGATCAGTTGCCAGACGGGCAGGGCGCCGGTTTGTCCGGCCTGTCCCAGCAGCCGGGGCGCGGCTAGCAGTTCCACCGGTTTGAGGTCGCCCTGCTTCTGAATGCGCAATCCCTGGCGTGCCATGACCTGGACTTCCCCCGGCAGCGGACCTGCCGGTTTATCCACAGCGCGCTTGCCGGAACGCCGAGCTGCCTTGCTCGGCGGCTCGTCTTCGCGGCTCACCGCCACCTGACCGTTGAGCACCTCCACCAGGGATTGCTGATCATCATTACGCACCCGGAAGTGCGTACCCCGTACCCCCAACACGCCTACGGGGGTCACAATCTGGAAGCGGTCGTGGTCGCTGTTGCGCTTGATCACATAGGATTCGATCTGGCCTTGTTCCAGGACCACCTGAGGAATGCTGTATTGCGTATTCAGTTGCAGGGTGACCTGGGAACTGGAGGGCAACACCACTCGCGAACCATCGCCGAGGGACAGGCTGACGAAAGCCGATGGCGAGGTTTTCACCCCTTCTTTCTCATCGATGCTCATGCCTTCTTCCAGGGCCACCTCGCGGCCCTTGGCATCCAGTTTCCAGGCGTCACCGGTCAGGTGCTCGACGGTAGCCGGCAAGGGCTGGCCACGGCATTGCTGGTTGTCATCTATATAGGGAAGGCGTTGCGGGGCGGCCTGCACGGCACTCAGTGGCAGGCTCAGGCCCACTAGCAGCAATGCGGCGCACGCCACCTGCAACCGGCCAACGGACGGAGAAGGGCAGAGGTCATTCATGAATATGCTTTGAGCCTTTGGGGAAACCACGGCGAAATCCTACGCACCATACCTGAGGCAGCGCATGGGCAGAAAGCCGGACGCTGCGGGGCGTCGCCCAAGGAGAGGGGGCGAGTCGGAACCGGGAGGGAAGAACACAGGGACAGAAGAAAGTGACACGTCCCTGTGTCGGAACCGAGGCGACAGGTCGCCCGGCCCAAAGTCCTGAGGAGGCACTCCCTGTATTCCCCTTCAACGACGCACGCAAGCGCGCGTTGTGCCGCCAGCCTGGCGGTTGACACTCCCTGTGTCGGAGCACTTCCAGGTGCCCCCGTGTGCCACTCAGCGGGAGGCAATGTAACGCTGGCCGGGAGGCTGCGACGGATTTGCAATATTTGTTCAGAATCATCGCCGTGCCCTCTTAGAAGACCCACCGCGGCGCGGGTTGCTGCTGACCCGAAGGTAGCGCTATCCGTCCTATAACCGGTTCGGCGTCCAGGGTCAGGGTCGATTCACTGCTGATGGGCAAGACTGTCGTCGGGTGGTAGCCCTCGACGCTCGGTGCCTGATAGCGAGCATTGGTCAACGAAGGCAATGCACTGGCACTTATCCCCAGATAAGCAGCCAGCATCAAGCTGAAGAGGCGCACCGGGTCGTCGCCACTGAACATTCTGACAAGCGCGACCTGGCCTTTCCTGAGCATGTTCCCCATGGTTCTTTTCCTTGCTTGTGCGAGCCGGTATCGTGCTGTTGCAGTAGCCCGCAGGCACCCGTGCTCCGGGTGCCTTACCGGCTATTTGATATCAGCGTACCGAGGGACCAGGGGCTCAAGAGCAATTCGCCACAATTGTTCAGAATCAGGCAAGGCGCCTAAACTTCCCCTCTGCCTGAAGCGCACAAGCGGCTGCTTCGGGCACTCTCGAACCATAAGGAACAGCCTCGCATGCGTGTCGCAATACTGGATGACGAACCCGCAGAACTGGCACGGGTGGAACAGACACTGCGAGAAATTCCCGGCCCGGGCGAACAGTCCTGGACCCTGCACAGTTTCGAACGGGGGGAGGACCTGTTACGCCAACTGCGGCGGGAAACCTTCGACTTGCTGATTCTCGACTGGCAAGTGCCGGACCTCAGCGGCCTGTCGTTGCTGCGCTGGACCCGGGAGCACATGGACTCGCCTCCGGCGGCCATCATGCTCACCAGCCGTGATGCCGAGAGCGATATCGTCCAGGCCCTGAACACCGGCGCCGATGACTACCTGAGCAAGCCTTTTCGTCCCAACGAACTCAAGGCCCGGGTCAATGCGGTGCTGCGCCGCCACGGCCTGCAGCGCAGCAACAGCGAGGAGGTCCTGACCTTCAATGACCTGAGTTTCGATGACGCCGAACTGACCGTCACTCGTGCCGGTGCCCCCATCAGCCTGACCGAGCGCGAATACCGCCTGGCCCGCTGCCTGTTCGCCAACCTGGGTCGCCCGCTGTCACGGGAGTACCTGTACGAGCGTTTCTGGACCCACGAGGAAATCGTCTCCTCACGGCCCCTGGATACCCACATCTACCGTCTGCGCAACAAGCTCGGACTGACCGCGGATCGTGGCTGGCAGTTGCTGACGATCTACGGCTACGGCTACCGGCTGGAAAGTGTCACGTCGCCTGACGAGCAGGGTAACTGACTGCTTGCCGTCAAAAGCGGCTTGATATCATTGCGGGTCCTGCCAGACATCTTCATAGCCGGCGCGGTCGATGATGAAACGCGTCCCGCTCGGCAGATACAGGTAATCGATCACCTCCGGCAACAGCTCGAGCAGATGCTCGGCGCACAGAGGCTGGTAGAAATCCACGGCTGTGGAATGTTCGCCGCAGTGGATAAACCAACTGACCGTGCCGTTCTCCGGCAACTCGATCCGGGTGCCATAGATGGGCGACTGCGCAAGGGAGCGGGTGGCCAGTGCAATCATCGGCTCCGGTGCCTGGGGAGCAAGGTCGTAGCGTTCACAGATAAGCTGCTGTGTTTCGTTCATTGGGCCAGCCACCAATTGAGCAAGGTCTCGTCATCGGTGTCATCGAGGTTTTTGTAGATGTTGGCGTAGTACCACTCGATGCCCGTGGTCTCGCGGAAGCGGTTGAAGAACAGGGCGATGTTGTCCATGCCGTTTCGCGCCGGCACCGACAATGTCAGATTGCCCTTATGGCGCCCGTCGAGCATGCCGCCCAATTCGCTCGCCACATCCGCCGCCAGGGCAACAATGTATTCCTCAGGGATGTGATCCGCATAAATATGGATGCAGAAGTTGCCGCCACGCTTGAGCACCACGGCGGGGGCCTGCGGGTCCTTGATCGAGATAATGTCGCCCTTGGCCAGGTTCAGCGTCAGCCCCGGTGAATAGAGAATCTCGTAACTGTCTTCATCGATCCGCCGTACATGCAGCGGCTCATAGACCGGGCCGTGGCTGTTCTGCCCCGCAACAACCCGGATCGATATTTCCTGGTTTTCATCATCCATAACAAATTTCCGAGCGATTGCTGTTTTTACCAAGGGTGAAAAGAGCCGAGTTCAGCCGCGTAGCGGGGTCAACGGCCCGACAAACACGTCTCGAAGCATGTGCTGCTGTCGAGTCTCCATCCCATCTCACAAAGGCGCCGCCATGGGCCTCACAAACTGTCCGTAAAAGAGGTTTTCCTCGAAGGAAAACATGACCTCTGCACTGCCCGGCATGACCAGGGCCGTATTCTCATCGGACGGATAGAAAAAGTCGTCCCAGCATTTTATAAAAATATCCCTGGGCACCTGTGCTGCGCAGCACCTGCCCCAGAACAGCCAGAACAGGCCTGCCTCCGGGCTTAGCCGCCGCTCGAAGAACAATGACGACTCACCGCGCTGGGCAAAATCCAGCGTGGTTTTTTCATGGCATTGAAACAGGCTGGGCAGCCCAGTGATCAGACTGGGCACAGGAATGAACCGGTCCCACAGCACCTGTGACTCTGCCTGATCAAACAGCACAACGCGCTGTTTGTCGTCAGCACTCAGACCACAATCTGCGGCATTGAACCGCCAGGCGATGGGGAAGCGTGCTTCATCGAATAGGTGGCTGCTTGTACCTGCCAAGGTCAACGTCCTTATTGTCCAGTTAGCTTTCCACTTCCCAGGCCAGATCGGGATCAGCCGAGCCGTAGGCCGAGAAATAAGCCAGGGCCTGTCTCGCTCGCTCTTTAACCACACACTGATACCGAGGGTAACTGCCGGACTGGCCGCCTGCGACCAATTCAACCCGCTGATCGTCAGGACTGTCTGCGCTGAGCAGGGTCTGCAACGATTGGTCGACGTCCTGGGCGATAAAGACCACATACTGATCGGCCGCACCGCCCCCGATATGCATCAGGGTCTCGTCGCTGAAGAAAAAAACCGTCGAGCTGAAAGCCTTTCCATCCAGGCGGTTGAGCGCGGACAGCACCTGCGTCGAATCGGGGTTCAACCACTCATGAGTGTGGCAACGATTACCGGCATGTTCATCTTCAATGATTTTCTTGAGCATTCGCCATGACTGCCTTGTCCGGATAAAAACGTAAATCGTTATGGATGAGGGATTGAACAATCTGCCAATAAAAAAGGCCAACGCAAGCGTCGGCCTTTTTATTTTCAGCTGTGTCCCTGGATCAGAAGTCCAGGTTGGACACCGCCAGGGCATTGCTTTCGATGAAGTCGCGACGTGGCTCGACCGCATCCCCCATAAGGGTGTTGAAGATCTGGTCGGCGCCGATGGCGTCTTCGATGGTCACCTTGAGCATGCGGCGCATGCTTGGGTCCATGGTGGTTTCCCACAGCTGGTCAGGGTTCATCTCGCCCAGACCTTTGTATCGCTGGATGGTGTGACGCTTGGTGCTTTCCGCCATCAGCCAGTCCAGGGCTTCCTTGAACTCGGTCACGGCCTTCTTGCGCTCGCCGCGCTGAACATACGCACCCTCGTCCAGCAGGGTGCTCAATTGAGCGCCCAGGGAGACCACGGTCTTGTAGTCGTTGCTGCCGAAGAAGTCGCGGTTGAAGGTGACGTAGTTGGACAGGCCGTGGGAGATCAGCTCGACCTCTGGCAGCCAGACATTACGCTCACGGTCTTCCCGCAGGCTGGCCTTGTAGACCAGGCCCGACTTCTCGGAGGTGCGCAGGCGGGCGTCGTACTTGGCCAGCCAATCCTGCATGGCGGCGTGATCGGACAGTTGCTCCATGGTCACGGCCGGCAGGTAGATGAAGTGCTCGGTCAGTTCCTGCGGGTACAGGCGCGACAGGCGTTTGAGGGTTTTCATCACCATGCGGAAATCGTTGACCAGACGCTCCAGCGCCTCGCCGGAGATCCCCGGAGCTTCGTCGTTCAGGTGCAGGCTGGCATCTTCCAGAGCCGACTGGGTCATGTAGTCTTCCATGGCCTCGTCGTCTTTGATGTATTGCTCTTGCTTGCCTTTCTTGACCTTGTACAGCGGAGGCTGGGCGATGTAGATGTAGCCGCGCTCGATCAGCTCCGGCAGCTGACGGAAGAAGAAGGTCAGCAGCAAGGTACGGATGTGCGAACCGTCGACGTCAGCATCGGTCATGATGATGATGTTGTGATAACGCAGCTTGTCGATGTTGTACTCTTCGCGGCCGATGCCGCAGCCCAGTGCGGTGATCAAGGTGCCGACCTCTTGCGAGGAGATCATCTTGTCGAAGCGGGCTTTCTCTACGTTGAGGATCTTGCCCTTGAGCGGCAGGATCGCCTGGGTCTTGCGGTTGCGTCCCTGCTTGGCGGAGCCGCCAGCAGAGTCACCTTCCACCAGGTAGAGTTCGGACAGGGCAGGGTCTTTTTCCTGGCAATCCGCCAGTTTGCCCGGCAGGCCGGCGATATCCAGCGCGCCTTTACGACGGGTCATTTCACGGGCTTTACGCGCCGCTTCACGAGCACGAGCAGCGTCGATCATCTTGCCCACCACCAACTTGGCTTCGTTGGGGTTTTCCAGCAGGAAGTCGGAGAAGTACTTGCCCATCTCCTGTTCAACAGCGGTCTTCACTTCGGAAGAGACCAGCTTGTCCTTGGTCTGGGAGCTGAACTTAGGGTCCGGCACCTTCACCGAGATGATCGCGGTCAGGCCTTCACGAGCGTCGTCACCGGTGGTGGCAACCTTGTGCTTCTTGGCTAGGCCTTCGGCTTCGATGTAGGTGTTCAGGTTACGAGTCAGAGCAGAACGGAAGCCCACCAAGTGGGTGCCACCATCGCGCTGTGGAATGTTGTTGGTGAAGCACAACAGGTTCTCGTTGAAGCTGTCGTTCCACTGCAGGGCGATTTCCACGCCAATGCCGTCTTCACGCTGGATGTTGAAGTGGAACACCTGGTTGACCGCTGTCTTGTTGGTGTTCAGGTATTCAACAAACGCCCGCAGGCCACCTTCGTACTTGAACAGCTCTTCCTTGCCGCTGCGCTCATCCTTGAGGATGATGCCGACGCCGGAGTTGAGGAAGGACAGTTCACGAATCCGCTTGGCCAGGACGTCCCAGCTGAAGTGGATGTTCTTGAAGGTTTCAGCCGAAGGCTTGAAGTGGATCTGGGTACCGGTGGTTTCGCTGTCGCCAACGATCTTCATCCGCTCTTGCGGAACACCGTGGACATAGGTCTGTTCCCAGATCTTGCCGCTGCGGCGCACAGTGAGGATCAGCTCTTCGGACAGGGCGTTCACTACCGACACACCTACGCCGTGCAGACCGCCGGAGACCTTGTAGGAGTTATCGTCGAACTTACCGCCAGCGTGGAGCACGGTCATGATGACCTCTGCCGCCGAGACGCCTTCTTCTTTATGCACATCGACCGGGATACCGCGACCATTGTCGCGAACGGTGATGGATTCGTCCGGGTGGATGATGATGCTGATGTCGTCGCAGTGGCCGGCCAGCGCTTCGTCGATGGAGTTATCGACCACCTCGAACACCATGTGGTGCAGACCGCTGCCGTCATCGGTGTCGCCAATGTACATACCGGGACGTTTGCGTACGGCATCCAAACCTTTCAGCACCTTGATGCTGGTCGAGTCGTACGTATTTTCTTCGCTCATGCCTTCACTCCCGATGGTCGTGGGTCTGGGTGATACGGCCTTGTTCCACGTGGAACAAAGCGACTGGCGTTTCCGTCTGCCAGCCTTCCCTCAATAATTCGTGGTCTACACAGGTGATAAACACCTGGCAGCGTAAGTCTTCCAACAAGCGACAAAGTGCGCGGCGATGCTGCTCGTCCAACTCGGACGGCAAGTCATCCACCAGATAAATACACTGACCGCGACGGGCCTGGCTCACCAAGTGCCCCTGGGCAATGCGCAAGGCACAGACCACCAACTTCTGCTGGCCACGGGACAAGATGTCCGCGGCGTTGTGTCCGCCTAAGCGCAGACGCAAATCAGCACGTTGTGGACCGGCCTGGGTATGACCCATTTGCTGATCGCGGTGCAGGGCGGTCGCGAGGACTTCACTGAGCTCTCGTTCCTTGTCCCAACCGCGGTAATAGCTAAGCGTCAGGCCCTCGAGCTGCAACAACTCGCCTAAGGTCCGCTCAAAGACTGGTTTCAAGGCTTTGATGTATGCGCGGCGGTATTCATCGATTTCAGCGCTGGCCTGACACAGTTCCCGGTCCCAGGCCGCTTGCGAAGCGGCGTCAAGTGTACCATGCCGCAGCCATGAGTTCCGCTGCCGCAGGGCCTTCTGCAAGCGCTGCCAGGTGGACATGAAGCGAGGTTCCACATGGAACACTCCCCAGTCCAGGAACTGCCGGCGGATCTTTGGAGCGCCTTCCAGCAGGCGAAAGCTGTCCGGGTTGATCAGTTGCAGCGGCAGGATCTCTGCCAGCTGCGCCGCGCTGCGGGCATTCTGACCGTCGATACGGATCTGGAACTCCCCCTGACGATCCCGAGATATCCCCAGGCTACTGTGCCCACCCTGAGCCAACTCCACCTGGCCGAAGACCGTACAGGCCAGCTGCTCATACTGGATCACCGGCAACAGGCGGGCACTGCGAAACGAGCGGGCAAGCCCCAGCAGATGGATGGCTTCCAGCACGCTGGTTTTGCCACTGCCGTTGGCGCCATAGAGAAGGTTGATGCGGGGAGAGGGGGAGAAGGTCACCGGGTGCAGATTGCGCACCGCGGTGACCGAGACGCGACTGAGGGACATCTAGCTTCTGCTGAGCATGATTACAGGCGCATCGGCATGACAACGTAAGCCGAGTCGTCGTTGTCGGATTCCTGCACCAGCGCACTGCTGTTGGAGTCGGAAAGAATCAGGCGCACCTGTTCGGTGGTCATCACCCCCAGCACGTCCAGCAGGTAGCTGACGTTGAAGCCGATTTCCAGCGAGCCGCCGTTGTACTCCACGCCCACTTCTTCTTCCGCTTCTTCCTGCTCCGGGTTGTTGGCCTGGATCTTCAACTGACCATTGGCCAGTTGCAGACGGATGCCGCGGTACTTCTCGTTGGACAGGATCGCGGTACGGCTGAAGGCTTCACGCAGGGCCTGACGGTCACCCAGTACCAGCTTGTCACCGCCTTTTGGCAGCACGCGCTCGTAGTCAGGGAACTTGCCGTCCACCAGCTTGGAGGTGAAGGTGAACTCGCCGGTAGTGGCGCGAATGTGGTGCTGACCCAGGACGATGCTGACGTTGCCATCCGGCTCGGTGAGCAGACGGGCCAGCTCCAGGATGCCTTTACGCGGCACGATCACCTGGTGGCGATCCGGCTGGCCGATATCCGCCTGCATCGAGCACATGGCCAGACGGTGACCATCGGTGGCCACGGCGCGGATGATACCGGCGGACACTTCCAGCAGCATGCCGTTGAGGTAGTAGCGCACGTCCTGCTGGGCCATGGCGAAGCTGGTGCGTTCGATCAAGCGACGCAGACGGCTTTGCTCCAGCTGGCAGGTCAGCGAGCCAGGGCCTTCTTCCACGGTAGGGAAGTCGTTGGCTGGCAGGGTCGACAGGGTGAAGCGGCTACGCCCGGCCTTCACCACCAGTTTCTGCTCGTCGACCTTGATATCGATCAGCGCGTCGTTGGGCAGGCTCTTGCAGATGTCCATCAGCTTGCGCGCGGGAACGGTGATTTCCCCCGGCTCTGCGGGCTCTTCAAGTTGCACACGACCGACCAGCTCGACTTCCAGGTCGGTACCGGTCAGCGACAGTTGCTGGCCTTCGACAACCAGCAGCACGTTGGAAAGTACCGGCAAGGTCTGACGGCGTTCGACGACGCCGGCGACCAGTTGCAGGGGTTTCAACAGGGCTTCGCGTTGAATGGTGAAATGCATGGTCTAGTCCCTTGCCTTAATAAGCTGCGTTGGAGTCATCAAGTGGTCAGAGTACGCAGCAGGTTCTTGTAGTCCTCGCGGATGTCCGCGTCGGATTCCTTAAGTTCATTGATCTTGCGGCAGGCGTGCAGAACCGTGGTGTGGTCGCGACCGCCGAACACATCGCCGATTTCCGGCAGGCTGTGGTTGGTCAGCTCCTTGGACAGGGCCATAGCCACCTGACGTGGACGAGCCACCGAACGCGAACGTCGCTTGGACAGCAGATCGGAAATCTTGATCTTGTAGTACTCGGCGACGGTGCGCTGGATGTTATCCACAGACACCAGTTTGTCCTGCAGGGCCAGCAGGTCCTTCAGGGATTCGCGAATCAGCTCGATGGTGATGTCGCGCCCCATGAAGTGCGAGTGGGCGATGACCCGCTTGAGTGCGCCTTCCAGTTCACGGACGTTGGAACGAATCCGTTGAGCAATGAAGAACGCCGCATCGTGGGGCAGTTCGACCTTGGCCTGGTCGGCCTTTTTCATCAGGATCGCCACCCGGGTTTCCAGTTCCGGAGGTTCTACCGCCACCGTCAGGCCCCAGCCGAAGCGGGACTTGAGGCGTTCTTCCAGGCCTTCGATTTCTTTCGGATAACGGTCGCTGGTGAGAATCACCTGCTGGCCGCCTTCGAGGAGGGCGTTGAACGTATGGAAGAACTCTTCCTGGGAACGCTCCTTGCGGGCGAAGAACTGGATGTCGTCGATCAGCAATGCGTCGACCGAACGATAGAAACGCTTGAATTCGTTGATGGCATTGAGCTGCAGCGCCTTGACCATGTCCGCAACAAAACGCTCGGAATGCAGGTACACGACCTTGGCATTCGGGTTCTTCTTTAATAGGTGGTTACCCACGGCGTGCATCAAGTGGGTCTTACCCAGACCGACGCCGCCATAAAGGAAGAGCGGGTTGTAGCCATGCTTGGGGTTGTCCGCCACCTGCCAGGCCGCAGCCCGGGCCAGTTGGTTGGACTTACCCTCAACGAAGTTTTCAAAGGTGAAGGTGCGGTTCAGGTAGCTGGTGTGCTTGAGCGCACCTTCTACCTGGACGGTACGCTGCTCGGCGCGTACCGGTGCCTGCTGCGAGCTGGCGCCCGCCATCGGGTCGAAGCTGTCACGAGAGGGTTCTTCACTGACTTCGGCTGCCTTCTGCGCCGCGGCTTTCTTGGCCGGGGCAGAGCTGGTGGCCTGAGTCGGCGCGGGAGCGGCCGGGACTGCATTGGCGGCCGCTGCCTGCAACGCCTGGGAGGCGGCTGCGGCCAGCGGCGCATTAGGCGCGGCTCGCGGCGCCGAACTGCGTTTGCTGCCTATTAATAAGGAAAGAACCGGCGCCGTGCCGTTGCCGTGTTCATCCAGCAGCTCGAGCACGCGGCCCAGGTACTTTTCGTTGACCCAATCGAGAACAAAACGATTCGGTGCGTAAACACGCAACTCGTCGCCTTCGGCTTCGACCTGTAGCGGACGGATCCAAGTGTTGAATTGCTGGGCAGGCAGCTCATCACGCAGAAGCTCCACGCACTGCTGCCAAAGTTCCACTGACACGGATATCCCCTAAGTTGAAAGCCGGTGAGGCAAAAACAAGCGGCCATTGTAGCGATCAGCCGTCCACTTATCCACATGTAGCGTGCCCTGAGGACACTAAGAATCAACGCCTTACCCCGAATAAACACGACCAATGGTATGTGCATAAGCTCTGTGGATAACCCCACTTGAGGTCGTTGTACAACTCGGGGTGAAACTCAGTGGATAACTCGCCTGTGGATAACCTACCTTTCCACACACAGCTTTTCCGATAGCGCAGCACAGGCAGAGCACGGCTTCTCAACCGTGTTGTCATTCTCTGTACAGCACGGAATATAAGGGCTAAAGGCAGTTATCCACAGAAGGTAGCGTCCCTAGCCTTTATAAGCTTTACAGAAAAGCTTTAAATACTTTCCTTCTTTATTTTTATATCTAGCCAACCCTGAGTCACAACCCTGGACCCGGACATACATAGATAAAGGAAAAGCTGGTTGGAAATTGACCTAGAGGCTTGCTTTCTCTAGAATCGCCGGTCTCTTAAAACGGGGGCCATTCCGGCCCGTTGTGGACGAACCAGGTAACACGACATGAAACGTACTTTCCAACCAAGCACTATCAAACGCGCTCGTACCCACGGTTTCCGTGCTCGCATGGCTACCAAGAACGGTCGTGCCGTCCTGTCGCGTCGTCGCGCCAAAGGTCGTGCGCGTCTGGCAGTTTGATAATCCGGCACTGGAGGTGAGTCAGGACTTCAGTCGGGAAAAGCGTCTGCTTACCCCCCGGCACTTCAAGGCGGTCTTTGACTCCCCTACCGGCAAGGTTCCGGGGAAAAATCTCCTGCTCCTTGCGCGCAACAACGATCTTGATCATCCCCGTTTGGGGCTCGTGATCGGGAAAAAGAGCGTAAAACTCTCCGTTGAGCGCAATCGCCTCAAGCGTCTGATGCGCGAATCGTTTCGTCTCCACCAGGACTCACTGGTCGGATGGGATATCGTTATCGTCGCGCGTAAAGGTTTGGGCGATGTAGAAAACCCCGAATTGATTCAGCATTTCGGCAAACTCTGGAAACGTCTGGCGCGCAACAAGCCGGAACCAGCAGTCAAATCCGAAACTGTAGGGGTAGACAGTCCCGATGCGTAAACTGGCCCTCGTTCCGATCCAGTTTTACCGCTATGCCATTAGTCCTCTGATGGCCAATCACTGTCGTTTCTACCCCAGTTGTTCCTGCTACGCGTTGGAAGCCATCGAAAATCATGGCCTTCTACGCGGTGGCTGGCTGACCTTTCGTCGTTTAGGTCGCTGTCATCCGTGGAATCCCGGTGGTTATGACCCGGTTCCACCTATCCCTACCTCCCGTTCTTCTTCGATGGCCGAGTAATCATGGATATCAAACGCACGATCCTGATCGTCGCCCTGGCAATCGTGTCCTATGTCATGGTTCTTAAATGGAACCAGGATTATGGCCAGGCTGCCCTGCCGACTCAGAATGTTGCTTCCAGCACGACCGCTCCGGGCTTGCCGGATACGCCAACTGGCACTCCCGCTGCCAACGACGACATTCCACGCGCCGCAAGCGATACCACTGCACCCGCAGAAGCGCCGGTTGCTGCAAGCAAAGATCTCATTCAGATCAAAACGGATGTGCTCGACCTGGCTGTCGATCCACAAGGTGGGGATATCGCGCAACTGCGTTTGCCACTGTATCCACGTCGTCAGGACCACCCGGAAATTCCTTTCCAGCTGTTCGATAACGGCAACGAGCGAACTTATCTGGCACAAAGTGGCTTGATTGGCAGCAACGGCCCGGACGCCAACCCGGCCGGTCGCCCGATCTACTCGGCAGAGAAGAAAAGTTATCAACTGGCTGAAGGTCAGGACCAATTGGTCGTCGACCTGAAGTTCAGCAAGGACGGCGTCAACTACATCAAGCGCTTCACCCTGAAGCGTGGCCTGTATGACATCACCGTTTCCTACCTGATCGATAACGAAAGCGCGCAACCTTGGACCGGTGCGATGTTCGCCCAGCTCAAGCGCGACGCCAGTTCCGATCCGTCCTCCAGCACCGCCACCGGCACCGCGACTTACCTGGGCGCAGCCCTGTGGACAAGTTCCGAGCCGTACAAAAAAGTGTCCATGAAAGACATGGACAAGGTGAACGAGGATAAATCCAAGGCCCCAATCACTGAAAACGTTCAGGGTGGCTGGGTAGCTTGGCTGCAACACTACTTCGTGACGGCCTGGATTCCGCCAAAAGGCGAAAATAACCAGGTCCTGGCGCGTAAAGACAGCAAAGGCAACTACATCATTGGCTACACCGGCCCTTCGATGACTGTTGCTCCAGGTGCCAAGGCTGAAACCAGCGCCATTCTGTACGCCGGTCCGAAAAGCCAGGCCGTGCTGAAAGAGTTGTCCCCAGGTCTTGAACTGACTGTGGACTACGGTTTCCTGTGGTTCATCGCCCAACCCATCTTCTGGCTGCTGCAACATATCCACAGCCTGGTGGGTAACTGGGGCTGGTCGATCATTTTCCTGACCATGCTGATCAAAGGGATCTTCTTCCCTCTGTCGGCCGCCAGCTACAAGTCCATGGCACGTATGCGTGCAGTGGCACCTAAACTGGCCGCGCTGAAGGAAAAATTCGGCGACGATCGTCAGAAAATGTCCCAGGCGATGATGGAGCTGTACAAGAAAGAGAAGATCAATCCGCTGGGTGGCTGCTTGCCGATCCTGGTGCAGATGCCGGTCTTCCTGTCCCTGTACTGGGTACTCCTGGAAAGCGTGGAAATGCGCCAGGCACCGTTCATGCTGTGGATTACCGACCTGTCGATCAAGGATCCGTTCTTCATCCTGCCGATCATCATGGGCGCCACCATGTTCATCCAGCAGCAGTTGAACCCGACTCCTCCGGATCCGATGCAGGCCAAGGTGATGAAAATGATGCCGATCATCTTCACCTTCTTCTTCCTGTGGTTCCCTGCAGGTCTGGTGCTGTACTGGGTAGTGAACAACTGCCTGTCGATCGCACAACAGTGGTACATCACTCGTAAGATCGAAGCGGCTACCAAGAAAGCAGCTGCCTGACCTACGCTGTGGATAACCACACAAGACGCCCCCTAGTGGGGCGTTTTGCTATCTGTCACTTTTGTCTGGATGTCGGGTTATGAATGTCCCTCGTGAAACCATCGCCGCTGTCGCCACTGCCCAAGGTCGCGGTGGCGTGGGCATCGTACGGATTTCCGGGCCCCTGGCGAGCCTGGCCGCCAAGGCCATCAGCGGCCGCGAATTGAAACCGCGATTCGCGCATTACGGCCCCTTTCTCAGTGAACAGGGAGATGTGCTGGATGAAGGCATCGCCCTGTATTTCCCTGGGCCGAACTCCTTCACCGGCGAAGATGTGCTGGAGCTCCAGGGCCATGGCGGCCCCATCGTTCTCGACATGTTGTTGCAGCGTTGCCTGGAGCTGGGCTGCCGCCTGGCCCGACCTGGAGAGTTCAGCGAGCGCGCCTTTCTCAATGACAAGCTCGACCTGGCCCAGGCCGAAGCCATTGCCGACTTGATCGAAGCCAGTTCCGCACAGGCAGCGCGCAATGCCTTGCGCTCGTTGCAGGGGGCATTCTCCCAGCGTGTGCATAACTTGACCGAACAGCTGATTGCCCTGCGGATCTATGTCGAAGCGGCGATCGATTTTCCCGAGGAGGAAATCGACTTCCTCGCCGATGGCCACGTGTTGAGCATGCTCGATGCGGTACGCGACGAGTTATCCACAGTACTGAGGGAAGCCGGGCAGGGCGCCTTGCTCCGTGACGGCATGACGGTGGTGATCGCTGGCCGCCCGAACGCCGGCAAGTCCAGTCTGCTCAATGCCCTGGCCGGGCGCGAGGCGGCCATCGTCACCGATATCGCCGGCACCACTCGAGACATACTCAAGGAACATATCCACATCGACGGCATGCCGTTGCACGTGGTGGACACCGCCGGCCTGCGGGACACCGAGGATCAAGTGGAAAAGATCGGCGTCGAACGTGCGCTAAAAGCCATCAGTGAAGCCGACCGGGTACTGCTGGTGGTGGACGCCACTGCAGCAGAGGCGGCTGACCCCTTCGCCCTGTGGCCAGAATTTCTTGAGCAGCGTCCGGACCCGGCCAAGGTGACCTTGATCCGCAACAAGGCCGATCTGACTGGCGAGCCCATCGCTCTGGAAACCTGTGACGATGGTCACGTCACCATCAGCCTCAGTGCCATGTCCGCGGGTGTTGGCCTGGACTTGTTGCGTGAGCATCTCAAGGCTTGCATGGGTTATGAACAGACTTCCGAAAGCAGCTTCAGTGCTCGCCGCCGGCACTTGGAGGCCCTGCGCTATGCCAGTGCCGCACTGGAACACGGCCGGGCCCAGCTGACCCTGGCCGGTGCCGGAGAGCTGCTGGCCGAGGATCTGCGCCAGGCACAGCAGTCCCTGGGAGAAATTACCGGGGCATTCAGCTCCGATGACCTGTTGGGACGGATCTTTTCCAGCTTCTGCATCGGCAAGTAGCTGACGATCGACCCCGGTGCTCGGCGCCGGGGCGATTGGCCTGTGGGTAACTCCTGTCAACGCAGGGCTTTCAGCCGTTACCTTTATCCCCCCCGCCATGGATCTGCGACCTTGGGTAACAGCTTCAAGTTGCAGATCGTCAATTTATCGTTATCAAAGCGATAGATAGCGGCTAGATCGCCGAAGTTAACCGAATTCGAAAAGTGGTTCCTGATTTGCATCGATGATTCTGTACAGGTTCGTACATCTGGGAAAACTGACCTTGATGTGCGGCCTGGGCCGGCTGACGGACGCCGGCTGATCCCGATGAATCTGCATTCAAGGAACAGACATGGCAAACGCGGGCTCTGCTTTACACCGTGGCTTGAGCACTCGGCACATCCGCTTCATTGCTCTGGGTTCAGCCATAGGCACCGGGTTGTTCTACGGCTCGGCGGCCGCTATCCAGAAGGCTGGCCCCTCGGTCCTGCTGGCTTACCTGATTGGCGGCGCGGCAATCTACCTGACCATGCGCGCCTTGGGTGAAATGGCTGTCAGAACCCCGGTTTCCGGCTCCTTCGGGTATTACGCCAGCCACTATCTGGGGCGCTACGCCGGGTTTCTCACCGGTTGGAGCTACGCCTTTTCAATGCTCATGGTGTGCCTGGCGGACGTCACCGCCTTTGGTGTCTACATGGGCCTTTGGTTTCCCGATACACCGAGGTGGATCTGGGTACTGAGCATTGTCCTCGGCATCGGCGCCTTGAATCTGTGCAGCGTGCGGGTATTTGGCGAGATGGAGTTCTGGCTGTCGCTGCTCAAGGTCTGCGCCATCCTCGCCATGATCGTTGGCGGCTTTACTCTGTTGTTCTTCGGTATCCAACTGGGAGAGGGCCAGGCCAGCATGGGGCCGAGCAACCTCTGGGAGTACGGCGGCTTCTTCCCCAATGGCCTGGAGGGAATGATCGCCTCCTTCACCATCGTCATGTTCGCTTTCGGCGGCATCGAGGTGATCGGCATCACCGCCGGCGAGGCCAGGGACCCGCAGCGCATGATTCCCAAGGCCATCAACTCGGTGCCGCTGCGGATCCTGATCTTCTATGTCCTCACCTTGCTGATCCTACTGATGTTGCTTCCCTGGTCGAGCGTCGGTAACCAGGGCAGTCCATTTGTGCAGATTTTCAGCAGCCTGGGGATAGGTTCGGCGGCCACAGTGCTGAATATCGTGGTGATATCAGCGGTGGTTTCGGCGATCAACAGCGATATCTTCAGTGCCGGCCGCATGATGTATGGCATGGCCGCCATCGGTCAGGCGCCGGCCATTTTTGCCAGCACCTCGCGATTCGGCGTGCCCTGGATGACGGTGCTGGTGATGTCTGTGGCATTGCTGCTCGGGGTGCTTCTCAACTACTGGGTACCGGAAGAGCTGTTCCTGATCTTTGCCTCTCTGGTGACCTTTTCGGTGGTCTGGGTCTGGCTGATGATCCTGTTGTCGCAGATGGCCATGCGTTGGGCCATGACAGCCGAAGAGATCCAGGCGCTGCACTTTCCGGTTCCCCTGGGGAATGGAGGCCAGCTCTGCGCGGCAGTCTTCATGTTGTTCATCTTCGGTGTACTGGGCGCATTTCCCGATACTCGCCTGGCATTGTATGTGGGGTTGGGTTGGCTAGCGTTGTTGTCGTTGGCCTATTGGATATGGATCAGACCAGGTTCCTTCAGCAAGGCAGGGATCGAGCCCGGTATTGAAGCTCATGAAAAAGGATAAGCCCATGGGATCGTTCGAGTTGCCGTTATCTACCGTCGAAGCCTTCCAGCGCGATGGCGCGGTGTGCATTCGCCAATTGTTCAGTGCTGCTGAAGTTGCCTTGCTGGAGCAGGGCATCGAACGCAACCTGGCGCAACCCAGTGAACGGGCCAAGGTCGCCAGTGGCCCTGATGATCCGGGTTGGTTCTTCGAGGACTTCTGCAACTGGCGTGAGAATCCCGACTATCGACGGTTCATCTTTGAAAGCCGAGTCGGCCATGTCGCCGCGCAACTGATGGGTAGTGCGCAAGCGCAGCTTTATCACGACCATCTGCTGGTCAAGGAGCCCAATACCCGGCAGCGCACACCCTGGCATCAGGATCAGCCTTACTACAACGTTGAGGGGCGGCAGAACTGCAGCATGTGGATGCCCGTGGACCCGGTTGCCCGGGAGTCGACCCTGGAGTTCGTCGCCGGGTCACACCTGGGGCCCTGGTTGATGCCCCGCACCTTTCTGGATAACCAGGCCAAGTGGTTTCCGGAAGGCAGCCTGGCGGATCTTCCGGACATCGAGGCCGATCGCGAGGAGTGGAGCATTCTTGGCTGGGAGCTGCAGCCCGGCGATGCCGTTTTTTTCCACATGCTGACCTTGCACGCCGCCGGTGGCGTCAGCGGAGATCGGCGGCGGCGGGCCTTTTCCCTGCGCTTTCTGGGGGAAGACATGCGACATGCACCAAGGCCCTGGCGAACATCTCCCGAGTTCCCCGGCTTGAGCGAGCAACTTCCGGCCGGTGCGCCTTTGCAACATGAGTTGTTTCCACAGCTCTGGCCTCGGCAACGGACCTGAGCAAAGGTTATCCACAGTTCGGTTCGGGGCTCTCGGACCACTGTGGACAAACAGCCCAGTCGCAGGAGTATCCATCGTGTTTCAGGCTTGAAAATCAGACGTATCCGATATGCCTTCCCTGAAAAGCAGACCACCATTGCCGGTTGCTGTATTTGGATGGACCCGCGCTCATCCGGAAGTAGTGCCCGGATGAATCTGTCGCCGGCCAGTGTATGAACCAACTGTGTGGAAGGTGTTTATGCGCTTCAGTCGTTGTGTCGCAACCTTTGGTCTGGTCCTTGTATGGCAAGGCGCCCTGGCCCAAACCTCGCCCGAACAGGTGTCGATGACGGAGCGCGGCAATGTCTTCGAGCAGGCCAGCCGCTCCGCAGTCGTTGGCCCGGCGAGCATCGAGCTGCTGGGCAAGGCGACTCTGGAACTGGCCCAGGACTATGTTTTCGTCGGACCGCCGGAAGCCTTTCGGATTCTGCAGACGTTCGACTCCAGTGCGCTAGCCTCCGAAGTCCTGGGCCTGGTGTTTCCCAAAGATCATTCCCAGCAGTGGTTCGTTTCGGTGGATGCCCATGATCCACAGGGAACCGCCTACAACGCTGGTCATGTCCAGGCCAGCAATGCCCAGGAATTGGGTTTTACACCTCTTCAATCATCACATTGGATAAATGAGTCCGGCGCTGAAGCGAGAAATCCCATAGTGGCTCTGCTACAGGGTGACAGCTCGGTCGACAGGCCTTTCGCGTTGAGCGTTACAGCAACGGCTGCCGGCAATGATTCCGGCCGGCTCAATGCTCAAGCGCTGGCCAATGCCTTTGAGTACACCCAACGCAGCCTGCCGGAGACCGGTATCGCATTGTTGAAAAGGTACTGGATCGCCCTGGCAGTGTTGCTACTGGGACTGAGCTGGTGGATTCAGGGACGGCTGACACGCATCGCCTCATAAACCCGCTTAAGTCCGCTCGATTATCCAAAGACAGGTCTGCTGAGGCCTGTCTGTTTCGCTTATCAGACATTTTTTGATTGCACCTTTGCCGGAATCGGCTTCAGCGAAGAGCTTCTGCGTGGGCGTCTTTTAGCCAAGGCTACGGATTTCTGTGGATTAAGCCCTGTGAATAACTGGCCCTCAGCTCAGTTGATAACCGGGCTTCAAAGCTGAGGAAAACCACGCCTGTGGATAACCACCTCATTCATCCACAGGTTTAAAGCGCTTATCCAAGGGCCTCACGGGCACCTAACCACAGAGTTTAAAACCTCTGTACATATTGAATATAAAGGCCTGTAGCAATCTATCCACAGAAGTGGTGCTGCATAAGAATAAACATAAAAACAAAGATTTAATAAATTTCTCTCTTTTAATTTCTATTGTCTGTCAGTCATCCACAGCTGGTTAAATTTTGTGCAAAGGGTTCTTTAGAAAGGTCGAAGTCCCTATACTTGCCGCCTTGGTCCAAAAACCAACCCGACAACTACTCCTAATTACTCCTACTTGAAGCAGGCACGAGGTGCGTGGTGGATTTCCCTTCCCGTTTTGAAGTGATCGTCATCGGCGGCGGTCATGCCGGTACCGAGGCAGCACTTGCATCAGCACGCATGGGGGCAAAAACCCTGTTGCTGACGCATAACGTGGAAACCCTCGGAGCAATGAGCTGCAACCCCGCGATTGGTGGGATCGGCAAGAGCCACCTGGTCAAGGAAATCGATGCCCTGGGCGGCGCGATGGCCATGGCTACCGATAAAGGTGGTATTCAGTTTCGTGTCTTGAACAGTCGTAAAGGCCCAGCCGTGCGCGCTACTCGCGCCCAGGCCGACCGCGTTCTGTATAAGGCCGCTGTTCGCGAGATTCTCGAGAATCAGCCCAACCTGTGGATATTTCAGCAAGCAGCCGATGACCTGATCGTCGAGCAGGATCAGGTGCGAGGCGTGGTGACTCAAATGGGTCTGCGGTTCTTCGCTGAATCCGTGGTCCTGACGACAGGGACCTTTCTCGGCGGACTTATCCACATCGGGATGCAGAACTATTCCGGTGGTCGAGCCGGCGATCCACCTTCGATCGCCCTGGCCCAACGTCTACGGGAGCTGCCGCTGCGCGTTGGTCGGTTGAAAACCGGTACTCCACCGCGTATCGATGGCCGTTCTGTGGATTTCTCGGTGATGACCGAGCAGCCAGGAGATACACCTATTCCGGTGATGTCGTTCCTGGGCTCGAAAGAACAGCATCCACAACAGGTCAGTTGCTGGATTACCCACACCAACGCCCGCACCCACGAGATCATCGCCTCGAACCTCGATCGTTCGCCGATGTATTCCGGGGTAATCGAAGGCATTGGCCCGCGTTACTGCCCGTCGATCGAAGACAAGATCCACCGCTTCGCCGACAAGGAAAGCCATCAGGTGTTTATCGAACCCGAAGGCCTGACCACTCACGAGCTGTATCCGAACGGGATATCCACATCCTTGCCGTTCGACGTGCAGTTGCAGATCGTGCAATCGATCCGCGGCATGGAAAACGCCCATATCGTGCGCCCGGGTTATGCCATCGAGTACGACTACTTCGATCCGCGGGACTTGAAATACAGCCTGGAAACCAAAGTCATCGGCGGCTTGTTTTTCGCCGGTCAGATCAACGGCACCACCGGGTACGAAGAAGCCGGTGCCCAAGGTTTGCTGGCCGGTGCCAACGCCGCACTGCGTGCCCAGGGCAAAGACAGCTGGTGCCCGCGCCGCGATGAAGCCTATATCGGTGTGCTGGTCGATGACCTGATTACTCTTGGCACCCAGGAACCGTACCGGATGTTCACTTCCCGGGCGGAATATCGCTTGATCCTGCGTGAAGACAACGCCGATCTGCGTCTGACCGAAAAAGGTCGCGAGCTGGGTCTGGTGGATGACGTGCGCTGGGCCGCCTTCTGCAAGAAACGCGAAGGTATTGCCCAGGAAGAACAGCGCTTGAAGTCGACTTGGGTTCGGCCTGGAACCGAGCAGGGCGATGCGATTGCTCAGAAATTCGGCACCCCGCTGACTCACGAGTACAACCTGCTGAACCTGCTGAGCCGTCCAGAAATCGACTACGCTGGTCTGGTCGAAGTGACCGGGCATGGCGCTGAAGATCCACAAGTCGCGGAACAGGTCGAGATCAAGACCAAGTACGCAGGCTATATCGATCGCCAGCAGGACGAAATTGCTCGTCTGCGGGCCAGCGAAGACACCAAGTTGCCTGTGGATATCGATTACACCGGCATTTCCGGGTTGTCGAAGGAAATCCAGAGCAAGCTTGGCGCGACTCGTCCGGAAACCCTGGGCCAGGCATCGCGAATTCCCGGCGTGACCCCCGCGGCAATTTCCCTGTTGATGATTCACTTGAAAAAACGCGGCGCGGGCCGTCAGTTGGAGCAAAGCGCTTGAGTTCTATGGTCACCCCACAACACGCGGATGAGTTATCCACAGGCGCTCGCCAGCTCGGTGTCAATCTGAGCGCAACCCAGCACGAATTGCTGCTGGGTTACCTGGCCCTGTTGATCAAGTGGAACAAGGCTTACAACCTGACGGCGGTGCGCGACCCGAATGAAATGGTCTCCCGCCATCTGCTCGATAGCTTGAGCGTAATGTCGTTCATCGAAAACGGCCGCTGGCTGGATGTCGGCAGCGGTGGCGGGATGCCGGGGATTCCCCTGGCGATCCTGTTTCCCGAGTCGCAAGTCACTTGTCTGGACAGCAATGGCAAGAAAACCCGTTTCCTGACCCAGGTAAAACTCGAACTCAAGCTGGATAACCTGCAAGTTATCCACAACCGGGTCGAAGCCTTCACCCCTGAGCTGCCATTCAATGGGATCATTTCCCGGGCGTTCAGCAGCATGGAGAACTTCACCAGTTGGACCCGCCACCTGGGCGACCGCGATACACGCTGGCTGGCAATGAAGGGCGTCCATCCCTCTGATGAGCTGTTAGCATTGCCGGCAGACTTCCACCTCGATAGCGAACACGCCTTGGCCGTACCCGGTTGCCAAGGCCAACGCCATCTGCTGATACTGCGCCGCACGGCATGATTGGGAACACAAGCAAGAATGGCTAAGGTATTCGCGATAGCGAACCAGAAAGGTGGCGTGGGCAAGACCACCACCTGCATCAACCTCGCAGCATCCCTGGTAGCGACCAAGCGCCGGGTGCTGTTGATCGATCTCGATCCACAGGGCAACGCCACCATGGGTAGCGGTGTGGATAAACACGGTTTGGAAAACTCGGTCTACGACCTGCTGATCGGCGAATGCGACCTGGCCCAGGCCATGCACTTCTCCGAGCACGGCGGTTATCAATTGCTGCCGGCCAACCGCGACCTGACGGCCGCGGAAGTGGTGCTGCTGGAAATGCAGATGAAGGAAAGCCGTCTGCGCAGCGCCCTGGCACCGATCCGTGAAAACTACGACTACATTCTGATCGACTGCCCGCCGTCGTTGTCGATGCTCACACTCAATGCCCTGGTGGCCGCCGATGGGGTGATTATCCCCATGCAGTGCGAGTACTACGCATTGGAAGGCTTGAGCGACCTTGTGGATAACATCAAGCGCATCGCTGAACTGCTCAATCCGCAGCTCAAGATCGAAGGCTTGTTGCGCACCATGTTCGACCCGCGGTTGAGCCTGATGAACGATGTTTCCGCCCAGCTCAAGGAACACTTCGGTGAGCAGCTTTACGACACCGTGATTCCGCGCAACATCCGTTTGGCCGAGGCGCCGAGCTACGGCATGCCGGCATTGGCGTACGACAAACAATCCCGTGGCGCGCTGGCCTATCTGGCCCTGGCGGGCGAGATGGTTCGCCGGCAACGTAAACAATCCCGCGTCGCAGCCGCCCAGCCAACTTAAGGAATCCCCATGGCCGTCAAGAAACGAGGTCTCGGACGTGGACTGGATGCACTGTTGAGTGGTCCGACTGTCAGTGCCCTGGAAGAACAAGCGGTGCAGGCCGACCAGCGTGAGCTGCAGCACTTGCCCCTGGACCTGATCCAGCGCGGCAAGTACCAGCCGCGCCGGGATATGGACCCACAGGCGCTGGAAGAGTTGGCGAACTCCATCAGGACCCAGGGCGTGATGCAGCCGATCGTGGTGCGCCCCATTGGTGGTGGGCGCTTTGAAATCATCGCCGGTGAACGCCGCTGGCGTGCCAGCCAGCAGGCTGGCCAGGAGACCATCCCGGCGATGGTCCGCGATGTGCCGGATGAAACCGCCATCGCCATGGCGCTGATCGAGAACATCCAGCGCGAAGACCTCAATCCCATCGAGGAAGCGGTGGCTCTGCAGCGCCTGCAGCAGGAATTCCAGTTGACTCAGCAACAGGTCGCCGAAGCAGTGGGCAAGTCCCGTGTCAGCGTGGCCAACCTGCTGCGCCTGATTGCCTTGCCTGAGGTGATCAAGACCATGTTGTCCCACGGCGACCTGGAAATGGGTCATGCCCGTGCTTTGCTCGGATTGCCGGAAAATCAACAGGTTGAAGGGGCGCGACACGTTGTCGCACGAGGTCTCACTGTGCGTCAGACCGAGGCACTGGTTCGCCAGTGGCTGAGCGGCAAACAGGAGCCTGCTGAACCGGTCAAGCCGGACCCGGATATCGCCCGTCTCGAGCAGCGCCTGGCTGAGCGCCTGGGCTCTGCGGTGCAGATTCGCCACGGGAAGAAGGGCAAGGGACAGCTGGTGATCGGCTATAACTCCCTGGATGAGCTGCAAGGCGTCCTCGCTCACATCCGCTGAAACATTTCCTTATGTAGCGCGCAGTCGGAAATCACTACCCGGCAGTTGAATAGGGGCTGAACCGCCCCTATACTCTGCGCGCATTTTGTCGGCACAAATTATGCCAAGTTATTGAATTCTGGCAGCCGACCCTTGAGGAGCAAGAGCGATGGAAACCCGCACGCCAAACCGCTTGCCGTTTCATCGCTTGGCGGTTTTTCCGGTTTTACTGGCTCAGTTGGTCATTCTACTGATAGCCGCTCTGGCGCTTTGGCAATGGCGTGGAGTCGTTGCCGGATACTCAGGCCTTTGCGGAGGACTGATAGCCTTGCTACCCAATGTGTATTTCGCTCACAGGGCATTTCGGTTTTCCGGCGCCCGAGCGGCCCAAGCCATCGTCCGGTCTTTTTATGCCGGCGAGGCGGGCAAACTGATTTTGACGGCGGTGCTGTTTGCACTGACGTTTGCAGGTGTGAAGCCATTGGCGCCGCTGGCTGTATTCGGCGTCTTCGTGCTGACCCAACTGGTCAGCTGGTTCGCTCCCCTGCTAATGAGAACAAGACTTTCGAGACCTTAGGGCGTTTGAGGCAACCATGTCAGCAGAAACAACCGCTTCGGGCTATATCCAGCACCACTTGCAGAACCTGACCTTCGGTCAGCTACCCAATGGGAGCTGGGGCTTTGCCCACTCCGCAGCAGAAGCCAAGGAAATGGGCTTCTGGGCATTCCACGTCGATACCCTCGGCTGGTCTGTCGCACTGGGTGTGATCTTCATTCTTCTGTTCCGCATGGCGGCCAAGAAGGCGACTTCCGGCGTGCCGGGCGCTTTGCAGAACTTCGTTGAAGTCATGGTTGGCTTCGTCGATGGCAGCGTGAAGGACAGCTTCCACGGCCGCAGCCCGGTGATCGCACCGCTGGCGCTGACCATTTTCGTCTGGGTGTTCCTGATGAACGCCATCGACCTGGTACCGGTGGATTGGATTCCGCAACTGGCCATGTTGATCTCGGGCGATCCGCACATTCCATTCCGTGCCGTTTCCACCACTGACCCGAACGCCACCCTGGGCATGGCCCTGTCGGTGTTCGCGCTGATCATTTTCTACAGCATCAAGATCAAGGGCATCGGCGGCTTCATCGGCGAACTGACCCTGCATCCGTTCGGCAGCAAGAACATCTTCGTTCAAGCGCTGCTGATTCCGGTGAACTTCCTGCTGGAGTTCGTGACCCTGATTGCCAAGCCGATCTCTCTGGCACTGCGTCTGTTCGGCAACATGTATGCCGGCGAACTGGTGTTCATCCTGATCGCTGTGATGTTCGGCAGCGGTCTGCTGTGGCTCAGCGGCATGGGTGTGGTTCTGCAATGGGCGTGGGCTGTGTTCCACATCCTGATCATCACCCTGCAGGCCTTTATCTTCATGATGCTGACCATCGTCTACCTGTCGATGGCGCACGAAGAGAACCATTAAGACCAGTCTCGACTAGTCTGATGTCCCTCTCGTTGCGGCGAGAGGGAGCCCGTCTCGGGCTCGATGAAACGATTTGTTTTACCGCTTTAATCTAAAAAACCTAAACCATACGACGTAAAAGTCGGGAGGAAAGATGGAAACTGTAGTTGGTCTAACCGCTATCGCTGTTGCACTGTTGATCGGCCTGGGCGCACTGGGTACCGCAATTGGTTTCGGCCTGCTGGGCGGCAAGTTCCTGGAAGGCGCTGCGCGTCAACCAGAAATGGTTCCAATGCTGCAAGTTAAAATGTTCATCGTTGCCGGTCTGCTCGACGCCGTAACCATGATCGGTGTTGGTATCGCTCTGTTCTTCACCTTCGCAAACCCCTTCGTTGGTCAACTCGCTGGCTAATCACTCGAGTATTCGAGTTGATTGGTGTGACGGACAACGAACGAGCGAGGTGTTGGCGTGAACATTAATGCAACCCTGATTGGCCAGTCCGTTGCGTTCTTAATTTTTGTATTGTTCTGCATGAAGTTCATTTGGCCTCCGGTCATTGCTGCTTTGCACGAACGTCAAAAGAAGATCGCGGATGGACTGGACGCTGCCAGCCGAGCAGCTCGTGACCTGGAACTGGCCCAAGATAAAGCGGGTCAGCAACTGCGCGAAGCTAAAGCTCAGGCAGCTGAAATCATTGAGCAAGCCAAGAAGCGCGGTTCTCAGATCGTCGACGAAGCCCGTGAACAGGCTCGTGTCGAAGCTGAACGTGTGAAGGCTCAGGCTCAGGCCGAGATCGAACAGGAACTGAACGGTGTCAAAGACGCGCTGCGTGCCCAACTGGGTAGCCTGGCAGTCAACGGCGCAGAGAAGATCCTGGGTGCCACAATCGATCAAAACGCGCACGCAGAGCTGGTTAACAAACTGGCTGCTGAAATTTAAGCGAGGGCGATCATGGCAGAACTGACCACGTTGGCCCGACCTTACGCTAAGGCGGCCTTCGAGCACGCTCAGGCCCACCAGCAGCTGGCCTCTTGGTCAGCCATGCTCGGCCTGGCTGCAGCGGTGTCACAAGATGACACCATGCAGCGCGTGCTTAAGGCCCCGCGACTGACGAGCGCAGAAAAGGCCAGCACTTTTATCGAAGTGTGTGGCGACAAGTTTGATGCACAGGCACAGAATTTCATTCACGTTGCCGCCGAAAACGACCGTCTCCTGCTGTTGCCGGAGATCTCCGCTCAGTTCGACCTGTACAAGGCCGAGCAAGAGAAATCGGTGGATGTGGATGTAACCAGTGCGTTCGCATTGAACCAAGAACAGCAAGACAAACTCGCCAAGGTTCTCAGTGCACGGCTCGGCCGGGAAGTGCGACTGCACGCTGCGGAGGATGCCAGCCTTATTGGTGGCGTCGTAATCCGCGCCGGCGACCTGGTTATCGATGGCTCGATTCGCGGCAAACTCGCGAGCCTTGCCGAAGCATTGAAATCTTGAGTTTGAAGGGGCAGCAGAGCAATGCAGCAACTCAATCCTTCCGAAATAAGTGAAATTATCAAGGGCCGCATCGACAAGCTCGATGTGACCTCCCAAGCCCGTAACGAAGGCACTGTCGTCAGCGTATCTGACGGCATCGTGCGGATTCACGGTCTGGCCGACGTCATGTACGGCGAGATGATCGAGTTTCCGGGCGGCGTCTACGGTATGGCCCTCAACCTGGAGCAAGACTCCGTAGGTGCCGTTGTATTGGGCGCGTACACCAGTCTGGCTGAAGGCATGAGCGCCAAGTGCACTGGCCGCATCCTCGAAGTTCCTGTTGGTAAGGAACTGCTGGGTCGCGTAGTCGACGCACTGGGTAACCCAGTTGACGGCAAAGGTCCGCTGAACAACACCGAGACCGACGCGGTCGAGAAAGTTGCTCCAGGCGTGATCTGGCGTAAGTCGGTAGACCAGCCTGTACAGACTGGCTACAAGGCTGTCGATGCCATGATCCCAGTCGGCCGTGGCCAGCGTGAGCTGATCATCGGTGACCGTCAGATCGGTAAGACCGCTCTGGCGATCGACGCGATCATCAACCAGAAAGACAGCGGCATTTTCTGCGTCTACGTAGCGATCGGTCAGAAGCAATCGACCATCGCCAACGTGGTTCGCAAGCTGGAAGAAAACGGTGCACTGGCTAACACCATCATCGTTGCAGCGAGCGCTTCGGAATCTGCAGCACTGCAATTCCTGGCTCCGTACTCCGGTTGCACCATGGGCGAATACTTCCGCGACCGCGGTGAAGACGCGCTGATCGTTTATGACGATCTGTCCAAGCAAGCAGTGGCTTACCGCCAGATTTCCCTGCTGCTGCGCCGTCCACCAGGCCGTGAAGCCTACCCAGGTGACGTGTTCTATCTCCACTCCCGTCTGCTGGAGCGCGCTTCCCGCGTCTCCGAAGAGTACGTAGAGAAGTTCACCAACGGCGCAGTGACTGGCAAGACCGGTTCCCTGACCGCTCTGCCGATCATCGAAACCCAGGCTGGCGACGTTTCCGCGTTCGTTCCGACCAACGTGATTTCCATCACCGACGGTCAGATCTTCCTGGAATCGGCCATGTTCAACTCCGGCATCCGTCCGGCTGTGAACGCCGGTGTTTCGGTATCCCGTGTGGGTGGTGCCGCTCAGACCAAGATCATCAAGAAGCTGTCCGGTGGTATCCGTACCGCTCTGGCTCAGTACCGTGAACTGGCGGCATTCGCCCAGTTCGCTTCTGACCTGGACGAAGCGACCCGTAAGCAACTTGAGCATGGTCAGCGCGTTACCGAGCTGATGAAGCAGAAGCAATATGCGCCGATGTCCATCGCCGACATGTCCTTGTCCCTGTACGCCGCTGAACGTGGCTTCCTGACGGACGTCGAGATTGCCAAAGTTGGTAGCTTCGAACAGGCCATGATTGCTTACTTCAACCGCGATCACGCCGACCTGATGGCGAAGATCAACGTGAAGGGTGACTTCAATGACGAAATCGACGCTGGCCTGAAAGCCGGTATCGAGAAGTTCAAAGCCACCCAAACCTGGTAAGCCGCAGCGGGAGCCGCAAGGCTCCCGCTTGCTAACCTGATAGGTGTTACATGGCAGGCGCAAAAGAGATTCGCAGTAAGATTGCGAGCATCAAAAGCACGCAAAAAATTACCAGCGCCATGGAAAAAGTGGCGGTCAGCAAAATGCGCAAGGCACAAATGCGCATGGCTGCTAGCCGTCCTTATGCGGAGCGCATCCGCCAGGTTATTGGTCATCTGGCCAACGCCAACCCGGAATATCGTCACCCGTTCATGATCGACCGTGCTATCAAGCGCGTCGGTTACGTTGTGGTGAGCAGTGACCGTGGTCTGTGTGGTGGCTTGAACACCAACCTGTTCAAGGCCCTGGTCAAGGACATGGCGGTAAACCGCGAACAAGGCGTCGAGATCGATCTGTGTGTGGTCGGTAGCAAGGGTGCGGCCTTCTTCCGCAACTTCGGCGGTAACGTCGTTGCAGCTATCAGCCATCTGGGTGAAGAGCCGTCGATCAACGATCTGATCGGCAGCGTCAAGGTGATGCTGGATGCGTACCTGGAAGGCCGGATTGACCGCCTGTCCGTGGTATCCAACAAGTTCATCAACACCATGACCCAGCAGCCGACCGTGGAGCAGTTGATTCCACTGGAGGCAACCCCGGATCAAGAACTCAAGCACCACTGGGACTATCTCTACGAACCGGATGCCAAGGAGCTGCTGGACGGCTTGATGGTCCGTTACGTGGAGTCGCAGGTCTACCAGGCGGTGGTCGAGAACAACGCAGCTGAACAAGCGGCGCGGATGATCGCAATGAAGAACGCTACCGACAACGCCGGTGATTTGATCAGCGATTTGCAGCTGATCTACAACAAGGCGCGTCAGGCTGCGATCACCCAAGAGATCTCGGAAATCGTCGGCGGCGCTGCCGCGGTTTAACGGTTCAAATATTCAGAGGATCCAGCTATGAGTAGCGGACGTATCGTTCAAATCATCGGCGCCGTTATCGACGTGGAATTTCCACGCGACAGCGTACCGAGCATCTACGACGCCTTGAAGGTTCAAGGCGCCGAAACCACTCTGGAAGTTCAGCAACAGCTGGGCGACGGCGTGGTGCGTACCATTGCGATGGGCTCCACCGAAGGCTTGAAGCGCGGTCTGGACGTCAACAACACTGGCGCAGCCATCTCCGTACCGGTCGGTAAAGCGACCCTGGGCCGGATCATGGACGTACTGGGCAACCCAATCGACGAAGCCGGTCCTATCGGTGAAGAAGAGCGTTGGGGCATTCACCGTCCAGCGCCTTCCTTCGCAGAACAGGCAGGCGGCAACGACCTGCTGGAAACCGGGATCAAGGTAATTGACCTGGTTTGCCCGTTCGCCAAGGGCGGTAAAGTCGGTCTGTTCGGTGGTGCCGGTGTAGGCAAGACCGTAAACATGATGGAACTGATCCGTAACATCGCCATCGAGCACAGCGGTTATTCCGTGTTCGCCGGTGTGGGTGAGCGTACTCGTGAGGGTAACGACTTCTACCACGAGATGAAGGATTCCAACGTTCTGGACAAAGTGGCACTGGTCTACGGCCAAATGAACGAGCCGCCGGGAAACCGTCTGCGCGTAGCCCTGACCGGCCTGACCATGGCCGAGAAGTTCCGTGACGAAGGTAACGACGTTCTGCTGTTCGTCGACAACATCTACCGTTACACCCTGGCCGGTACCGAAGTATCCGCACTGCTGGGCCGTATGCCTTCCGCAGTAGGCTACCAGCCGACCCTGGCTGAAGAGATGGGCGTTCTGCAAGAACGTATCACTTCGACCAAGCAAGGCTCGATCACCTCGATCCAAGCGGTATACGTACCTGCGGACGACTTGACCGACCCGTCGCCAGCGACCACCTTCGCCCACTTGGACGCCACCGTCGTTCTGTCCCGTGACATCGCTTCCCTGGGTATCTACCCAGCGGTAGACCCACTGGACTCGACTTCCCGCCAGCTGGACCCGAACGTGATCGGCAACGAACACTACGAGACCGCTCGCGGCGTTCAGTACGTACTGCAGCGTTACAAAGAGCTGAAGGACATCATCGCGATCCTGGGTATGGACGAGCTGTCGGAAACCGACAAGCAGTTGGTATCCCGCGCTCGTAAGATCCAGCGCTTCTTGTCGCAGCCGTTCTTCGTGGCTGAAGTCTTCACTGGTTCTCCAGGCAAATACGTTTCCCTGAAAGACACCATCGCTGGCTTCAAAGGCATCCTCAACGGTGACTACGACCACCTGCCAGAACAAGCGTTCTACATGGTCGGCGGCATCGACGAAGCGATCGAGAAAGCCAAGAAACTGTAATCCCGGCGCCCGGCAACGGGCGCTAATTTAGGTTGAGGCAAGCAGATGGCTATGACAGTCCATTGCGATATCGTCAGCGCGGAAGGGGAAATCTTCTCCGGTCTGGTGGAGATGGTGGTTGCGCACGGTGAACTGGGTGATCTTGGTATCGCTCTGGGTCACGCACCGCTGATCACCAACCTGAAGCCAGGTCCGATCCGCTTGATCAAGCAGGGCGGGGAAGCCGAGGTGTTCTACATCTCCGGTGGTTTCCTCGAGGTTCAGCCGAACATGGTCAAGGTTCTTGCCGACACCGTGCAACGTGCTGCCGACCTGGACGAAGCCTCCGCTCAGGAAGCCGTCAAGGCTGCTGAGAAGGCCCTGAATGAAAAAGGCGCAGATTTCGACTACGGTTCTGCTGCTGCACGTCTGGCCGAGGCCGCAGCTCAGCTGCGTACCGTCCAGCAGATCCGCAAGAAGTTCGGCGGCTAAGCCGCAGGCTTTCTGTGTGATTGATTAAAAAGGGTAGCCTCGGCTACCCTTTTTATTTTCCGCCATTCACCCCCTCTGGTCGCAGTCGCCGACCACCCAGGATTGGTAGCCAGTCATGTCTCTCGAAATCGTTATCCTCGCCGCGGGTCAAGGGACTCGCATGCGCTCGGCGCTGCCGAAGGTGCTTCATCCGGTCGCCGGCAATTCCATGCTCGGGCATGTTATCCACAGCGCCCGGCAACTTGATCCACAGCGCATCCACGTGGTGATCGGCCACGGTGCGGATGCGGTGCGTGAGCGTTTGGCGGCCGATGACCTGAATTTCGTGTTGCAGGACAAGCAACTGGGCACCGGCCACGCGGTGGCCCAGGCCGTACCTTTTATCACGGCTGACACAGTGCTGATCCTCTACGGCGATGTACCACTGATCGAAGTCGAGACCCTGCAGCGCCTGCTCAAGCAGGTGGGACCGGAACAACTGGGTCTGTTGACCGTCGAGCTGGACGACCCCACCGGTTACGGTCGCATCGTCCGCGACGCAGCCGGCAAGGTGAGCGCTATCGTCGAGCAGAAAGATGCCAATGAAGCCCAGCGCGCCATTACCGAAGGCAACACCGGAATCCTCGCGGTGCCCGGCAAGCGCCTGGGCGACTGGACCGGCCGTCTGTCCAACAACAACGCCCAGGGCGAGTATTACCTGACCGACGTGATCGCCATGGCGGTCAGCGACGGCCTGATCGTCGCCACCGAGCAGCCCCATGACGCCATGGAAGTGCAGGGCGCCAACGACCGCAAGCAGTTGGCGGAACTGGAGCGTCACTACCAGCTGCGCGCGGCGCGCCGGCTGATGGCCCAGGGCGTGACCCTGCGCGACCCGGCACGCTTCGACGTGCGCGGTGAGGTCACCGCCGGTCGCGACGTGCTGATCGACATCAATGTGATTCTCGAAGGCCGAGTGGTGATCGAGGACGACGTGATCATCGGCCCCAACTGCGTGATCAAGGACAGCACCCTGCGCAAGGGCGTGGTGATCAAGGCCAACAGTCACCTCGACGGCGCGGTAATGGGTGAGGGCAGCGATGCCGGCCCGTTCGCCCGCCTGCGTCCCGGCACGGTGCTGGAAGCCAAGGCCCATGTGGGTAACTTTGTCGAACTGAAGAATGCCCACCTGGGGCAGGGCGCCAAGGCCGGTCACCTGACTTACCTGGGCGACGCTGTGATCGGCGCCCGCACCAACATCGGCGCCGGGACCATCACCTGCAATTACGACGGGGTGAACAAGCACAAGACGGTCATGGGTGAAGACGTGTTCATTGGTTCCAACAACTCCCTGGTGGCCCCTGTGGATATCTTGTCCGGTGCCACCACGGCCGCCGGTTCCACCATCACCCAGAACGTGGCGCCCGCCCAACTGGCGGTAGGTCGGGCCCGGCAGAAGAACATCGACGGCTGGAAGCGGCCAGAAAAGATCAAGAAGGACTGAGGTTATCCACAACCGTGGAACCCTGTTCGTCGGCAAGCCGGCTCCTACACCCATCGGTAGGAGCCGGCGTGCCGGCGATTTTTTTCACTTCCCCCGCTTGACGAAGTTTCGATCATAGGTTTTTATTGCGCCTGTTATCTTTCGAATCGAAACTTAAGCCGCCATGTCGAAGCGCAACACCCCCCAACGTCGCCACAACATCCTTGCCTTGCTCAATGAACAGGGCGAAGTGAGCGTTGATGCCTTGGCCAAGCGTTTCGAAACCTCTGAAGTTACGATTCGAAAGGACTTGGCCGCACTGGAGAGCAATGGCCTGCTGCTGCGGCGTTACGGCGGCGCCATCACCATGCCCCAGGAACTGGTGAGCGATCTTGGCCAGCCTGTGTCCCTCTACAAGCAGGCGATTGCCCGGGCCGCAGTACAGCGCATCCGTGAACACGCACGGATCATCATCGACAGTGGCAGCACCACCGCCGCCATGATTCCCGAACTGGGCCAGCAACCGGGCCTGGTGGTCATGACCAACTCCCTGAATGTGGCCAACGCCCTGAGCGAGCTGGAGCATGAGCCGGTGCTGTTGATGACCGGCGGCACCTGGGACCCCCATTCCGAGTCCTTCCAGGGCCAGGTGGCTGAACAGGTTCTACGCTCATACGACTTCGACCAGCTGTTTATCGGTGCCGACGGTATCGATCTGGCCCGCGGCACCACCACCTTCAACGAATTGCTGGGGTTGAGCCGGGTCATGGCCGAAGTGGCTCGTGAAGTGGTGGTGATGGTCGAATCCGACAAGATCGGCCGCAAGATTCCCAACCTGGAGCTGCCATGGAGCAGCGTCCATACCCTTATTACCGATGATCGCCTGCCCTTTGAGGTCCGCGACCAAATCCAGGCCCGCGGCATAACTCTGATTTGCGCGGCTGTCAGCTAGGAGAGAAACCATGTGTGGAATTGTTGGCGCCGTTGCTGAACGCAATATCACCGCCATTTTGCTGGAAGGCCTCAAGCGCCTCGAATACCGCGGCTACGACAGCGCCGGTGTAGCGGTCTACACCAACGCCGGCAAGCTTGAGCGCATGCGGCGCCCGGGCAAGGTCAGCGAACTGGAACAGGCCCTGGCCAGCGAGCCGCTGGTCGGCCGTCTGGGCATCGCCCACACCCGCTGGGCCACCCACGGCGCCCCGTGCGAGCGTAACGCCCACCCGCATTTCTCCGGCGACCTGGCGATCGTGCACAACGGCATCATCGAGAACCACGAAGCCCTGCGCGCGCAGCTCAGCGCCCTGGGCTACGCGTTCACCTCGGACACCGACACCGAAGTCATCGCCCACCTGCTGAACCACAAACTCAAGGACCTGGGCGACCTCACAGTGGCTCTCAAGGCCACGGTCAAGGAACTGCACGGCGCCTATGGCCTGGCCGTGATCAGCGCCAGCCAGCCGGATCGCCTGGTGGCAGCCCGCAGCGGCAGCCCGCTGGTGATCGGTCTGGGCCTGGGGGAAAACTTCCTCGCCTCCGACCAACTGGCCCTGCGCCAGGTCACCGACCGCTTCATGTACCTGGAAGAGGGCGACATCGCCGAGATCCGCCGCGACAGCGTGCAGATCTGGGACATCGACGGCCAGGCCGTCGAGCGTGAAGCGGTGCAGTACCGCGACGGCGCCGAAGCAGCGGAGAAGGGCGAGTTCCGTCACTTCATGCTCAAGGAAATCCACGAACAACCTTCCGTGGTACAGCGCACCCTGGAAGGTCGCCTGAGCGCCAATCAGGTGTTGGTCCAGGCCTTCGGTCCACAAGCCGCCGAGCTGTTCGCCAAGGTGCGCAATGTACAGATCGTCGCCTGTGGCACCAGCTATCACGCCGGCATGGTCGCCCGTTACTGGCTGGAAGAACTGGCCGGTATTCCGTGCCAGGTGGAAGTGGCCAGTGAGTTCCGCTACCGCAAGGTGGTGGTGCAGCCCGACACCCTGTTCGTGACCATCTCCCAGTCCGGCGAAACCGCCGACACCCTGGCCGCCCTGCGCAATGCCAAGGAATTGGGCTTCCTCGCCAGCCTGGCCATCTGCAACGTCGGCATCAGCTCCCTGGTGCGTGAGTCCGACCTGACCCTGCTGACCCAGGCCGGTCGCGAAATCGGCGTGGCCTCCACCAAGGCCTTCACCACCCAACTGGTGGGCCTGCTGTTGCTGACCCTGTCCCTGGGTCAGGTACGTGGCACCCTGGCCGCCGGCGTCGAAGCCGAGCTGGTGGAAGAACTGCGCCGCCTGCCGATCCGCCTGGGCGAAGCCCTGGCCATGGACGGTGTGGTGGAGAAGACCGCCGAGCTGTTTGCCGACAAGCACCACACCCTGTTCCTCGGCCGTGGCGCCCAGTACCCGGTGGCAATGGAAGGCTCGCTCAAGCTCAAGGAGATCTCCTACATCCACGCCGAAGCCTACCCGGCTGGTGAGCTCAAGCACGGTCCGCTGGCGCTTGTGGATAACGACATGCCGGTGGTCACCGTGGCGCCGAACAACGAGCTGTTGGAAAAACTCAAATCCAACCTTCAGGAAGTGCGTGCCCGTGGCGGCGAGCTGATCGTGTTTGCCGACGAACAAGCCGGCATGACCAATGGCGAAGGCACCCACGTGATCCAGATGCCGCACATCCACGACATCCTCTCGCCGATCCTCTACACCATCCCGCTGCAGTTGCTGTCCTACTACGTCGCCGTGCTCAAGGGCACCGACGTCGACCAGCCGCGCAACCTGGCCAAGTCGGTGACGGTGGAGTGAGTTATCCACAGCGGTCCGCCGGGCGGCTGTGAACCCATCCCCCAGAAAGTCCCGGCTTGTGCACAGGCCGGGGCTTTTTTATTGAGCTGTGGAAAACCTATGAAGCTGCGCTTGATTCATGGATGGACGATTGTCCTGATGCTGCTTGTCCTGCTGCTGGGCGGGCTGACCCCGGTGCTGTCCAACAGCCTGTTGCTGCTGAAGGACCGGGCCAACTTCATTCCCGCCGAATCCTCCATCTGGACCTTTGAACCGACCCTGATTAATCAGGGTTCTTCTTCCTATTGGTTGTACGGGGAAGATCGGCATTACTACTTCTATTTTTCCTACGCCGAAGATCAGCCCTACCGGCTGATTGCCAAGAACAACCCGTGCCCGGGATTCGATCGGCATGACGTCGGCACCTGGTGTATCCCCTGAAGCCAGGCCCCTGGATTATGCTGCTGGCTCGCGGCGCTCACCGGGCAGGCGCCGGCAGCTGAGGTAGGGCATGGACAGGTTCCAGGAAATGCAGGTGTTCGTTTGCGTCGCTCAGGAGCAGGGCTTCGCTGCTGCCGCCCGGCGCCTGAGCCTGTCGGCCGCCAGCGTGACCCGAGCCGTCGCCGCGCTGGAGCAGCGCATCGGCACTCAGTTGTTGATCCGTACCACCCGCAGCGTGCACTTGAGTGAAGCCGGGCAAGGCTACCTGGAGGATTGCCGGCGCATTTTGGCCGAGGTCCAGGACGCCGAGGCTTCGGCCGCCGGCATCCATGCCCAGCCCCGGGGCCAACTGACCCTGACCGCGCCGCTGTTGTTCGGTGACCTTTTCGTCACCCCGCTGCTGGTGCGCTACCTGCAACGTTATCCACAGGTCAGCGTCAACGCGCTGCTGCTGGACCGGGTGGCGAGCATGGTGGAGGAGGGGATCGACGTGGCGATACGCATTGGCGAGTTGCCCGACAGCGGCCAGCACAGCGTCCGAGTCGGCGAGGTGCGCCGCGTCGTCTGCGCCGCGCCGGAGTTTCTTGCCGTCCATGGACGTCCCCAGCATCCCGATGACCTGCGCCAGGCGCCAGTGATCGCACCGTCGTCCGTCGGCCAGGCGCGTAACTGGCAGTTCAACGATGGCGGTCGGCCCTTGAGCATTCGTCCCGAGCCGCGCTTGCTGGTGAGTGCCAACCAGGCGGCCATCAGCGCTGCCTGTCTGGGGTTGGGCCTGACCCGGGTGCTGTCCTATCAGGTCGCCGACCAGGTCGCGGCCGGGCAGTTGGAAATTGTCCTCCAGGCCTTCGAGCTGGCGCCCTTGCCGATCCATGTGGTGTACCAGGGCGGGCGCAAGGCACCGGCGCGGGTGCGTAGCTTCGTCGACTTCGCCGTGCAGGCCCTGCGTGAGCATCCATCGCTCAATCCTTGATCAGCGTTATTGCGTTGGATGAAATGATGGATTGCGATTTCTGGTGATTCTGTTGTTTTTCCCCAGGGATCAAGATGGGGCTCCCAGCGCGGCACTTCGACCGCGCTCCTGCTCGCGGAGTCCACCATGTCCCTGCTGCCCATCAAGTTCTACAACTTTCCCCGTTCCGGGCATGCCCATCGGGTCGAGCTGATGCTGTCCCTGCTGGACCTGCCCAGCGAAACCATCTTTGTCGACCTGGCCAAGGGCGCTCACAAGCAGGCGGATTTCCTGGCCCTCAACCCCTTTGGCCAGGTGCCGGTGATCGATGACCAGGGCGTGGTGGTGGCGGACTCCAATGCGATCCTGGTGTATCTGGCGCAACGCTACGGTCGTGGCCGCTGGTTGCCCACCGACCCGGAGGGGGCAGCCCAGGTACAGCGCTGGCTGTCGGTGGCGGCGGGGCCGATTGCCTTCGGGCCGGCAGCTGCGCGGCTGATCACGGTGTTTGGTGCCTCCTTTAATGCCGAGGAAGTCATCGCCCGTTCCCATGTGCTGCTCAAAGTCATGGACCAGGAGCTGGCCAGCCGGCCCTTCCTGGTGGGGCAGCAGGCGACCATCGCCGATGTCGCGGGCTACAGCTACATCGCCCACGCTCCGGAGGGCAATGTGTCCCTGGCCGATTACCCCCATGTACGGGCCTGGCTGGAGCGTATCGAAGCCTTGCCCGGCTTTGTCCCCATGCCATCCACGGCGGCGGGTTTGAAAAGCGCCTGAAGAACCACTCAGCGGAGGCCGCCACATGAGCACCCATTCACCTTGGCATGCCGGGGAACGGCAACTGCAGATCCAGGCAGGGGTGGCCGAGCGCATGGAGGCCTTCGGCGCCAAAGTCATTCGCCCGGCCATGCCCGAGCAGCACCAGCAGTTCTACGGGCAACTGCCGTTCATCCTGGTGGGCGCGGTGGATGCCCAGGGCGATCCCTGGGCGAGCCTGCTTGAAGGTCCGCCCGGTTTTGCCTGGGCCCCGCAAGCCACCCTGTTGCGCCTCGACAGCCTGCCGGCCGCCGATGATCCGCTGCAGTTGCAGGAAGGCGCGGCTGTGGGCCTGTTGGGGATCGAGCTGCATACCCGGCGACGCAATCGTCTCAACGGCCGCATCGGCGGGCTCGATAGCCGGGGCTTTGGCGTCAGGGTGCAGCAGTCGTTCGGCAACTGCCCGCGCTACATCCAGTTGCGCGATCTGCAGCGGGTGCCCTTGAGCGATCCGGCCAGCCGCCCGGCTCAGCACCGGCAGGATCTGGACCCGGCGGCCCGGGCCCTGATCGGCGCCGTCGATACCTTCTTCGTCGCCAGCTATGTCGATGTGCAAGGCCAGCGTGCGGTGGATGTCTCCCATCGTGGCGGCCCGGCCGGGTTCGTTCGGGTCGAAGGCAACTGCCTGATCATCCCGGATTTCGCCGGCAACCTGCACTTCAATACCCTGGGCAACCTGCTGCTCAATCCCCGGGCGGGTTTGCTGTTCATCGACTTTCACAGTGGCGAGTTGCTGCAACTCAGTGGGCGCACCGAGATCATCTTCGACGGCCCGCTGGTCCACACCTTCCAGGGGGCCGAGCGCGTGTGGCGCTTTACCGTGGAGCGGCTGGTGCGGCGGCCGGCTGCCCTGTCCCTGCGGGGCTTGTAACGGGCCTTGGGCGCCTGCAGAAAAAATCGCTCGCCAGCGATTGCCGCCAGCCTCGGCCCTGCGTAGGCTGGCGCGATCTCAAGGCTGATCATCTGCAGAGCGCCCGGCATGCCAGGGCTGTGTTGCGTTAAAGGGAATCAACGATTCATGCTGCCCCGGGTCTTGCTCCGCCTCTTCGCGTTATTGCTCTGCCCGGTGCTGCTCAGCGCCTGCCGCAACCAAGACGCTCCCCCCCTGGATCAACAACTCTACATCTGGCAACGCCAGTGGACTCCGGCCCACGCCGACGCCCTGGCAGGCTCGCGGGCCGACTTTTCCACCGTCCGGGTCCTGGCCCTGCAGGCTTTTCCACAGGCCGGCTGGAGCCGCGCGCGGATCGACGCCGCCTTGCTCAAGCAGGATGCTCGTCCGCTGATTGCGGTGATCCGCCTCGATGGGCAACTGCCGTCCCTGGATCAGGACGAGATCATCCGTCAGGTCCAGCAACTGCTGGCGCACTGGCAGGAGCAGGGCCTGACCCTGGCCGGGATCGAGATCGACCACGATGCCGGCACCGCGCGATTGCCCGCCTACGCCACGCTGCTTGAGCGCTTGCGGGCTGTGCTACCGAGCCAACTGGCCCTGAGCATCACCGCCTTGCCGGCCTGGCTCGACAGTCGCGAGTTGCCGGGCCTGCTGGCCAAGGTCGATAGCAGCGTGCTGCAGGTGCACGCCGTGAGTGATCCTCGGCACGGCCTGTTCGATCCGCAACAAGCCGAGCAATGGGCCAGGCGTTGGGCGCGCGTCAGCGACAAACCCTTCTATCTGGCCTTGCCCGCCTATGGCGTCGCCTTGCTCCCCGGTACCGAAGGCGCGCCCCTGGTGGAAAGCGAGGCGCCGCTGCGACGAAGCGGTCAGCGCCAGGAGCTGATGGCCGCCCCCGAGCAACTGAGCCAGTTGGCCAGGACCTTGCGCAACGACCCGCCGCCGCATCTGGCCGGCCTGATCTGGTTTCGCCTGCCTCTCAAGGGCGATCTGCGGGCCTGGAGCCTGGACACCCTGCGGGCGGTGGCCCGGGGAGACGTCCTGGCCGGCCGGCTGGACATCCGCCTGGAGGAGCAGGACGGCCTCGTGGATATCCGCTTGAGCAACGCGGGCAACCTCGATCGGCCCCTGCCTGAACAACTGACCCTGGCCGTTGCCCAATGCGACGGATTCGACGGGCTGGGCGGTTATTCCGCACAGCTGCGCGACGGCCAACTGCTGTTGACCCGCCAACAGACCGGCCGCCTGGCCGCAGGCGCCAGCCGCGCCGTGGGCTGGGCCCGCTGTACAAAAATTGACCAAGGAGCTGCGCATGTTCGTCCCTAGATCCCGTCACCTGCTGTGCCTGAGCCTGTGCCTGCCCCTGGCTCCGGCCCTGGCCTGCGGACCGTCTTTCCCCATGCGCCTGCTGAACGACCGTCCACAGACTCTTGCGCAGTTGCCCGAAGGCAGTTTCCAGTTCGAAATCAGCCGCCTGGGTCAGCCCATCGCCGGGCTCATGCCGGTCGCCGACAACGGCTTCAGTGCCGATTACAGCCTGCCTGACAGCTACTCGGTGCAAGAGCGTAACTGGGCCGAACAGCAAGGGCTGGATCAGGCTCAGCAAACCCTGGTCGGCCAGTTGCGCAAGCTCAACGACGCACGCGTGGCGGAGCAACAAGGGGCCAGCTTGCCGCTGGAAATCAACCTCTACACCGCGGGCGCCGTGGCTTTCAGCGCCGGGGATCATGAGCTGGCGGCGGAGTATTTCCGCAAGGTGCTGGCGCTGCCCGCCGAGCAGCGTGCCTTGCGCAGCACCTGGGCTGCCTATTCCCTGGGGCGGGCTCTGTCCTTTATCAGCGAGCAAGCCAACGAGCTGGACGACCAGGGTCGGAGCGACATGCGACAGGCGGCGCGCCAAGCATTCGCCCAGACCCGTCAGCTGAGCATCGACGCCTTCAGCGACCCCCTGAGCCTGGGCGTCGCCAGCCTGGGAGAGGAGGCCCGCATCCTCAAGGATCAGAACGACTGGAGCCAGGCCATCGATCTGTATGCCATCCAGAACCAGCTGGGTTCGGACGTCGGCTACAGCTCACTGAAGCAGGTGGTGGGCGAACTGAGTGGCCTGCCAGCCGCGCAATTGCTGGAGCAGCTCAAGCATCCTTCCGTAGCCCGCTTGCTCACCGCCTCGTTGATCTCGCACCAGGCCTGGTCCTTTGGCGAGCGGCCCGAGTCCGAGGTGAAACTGATCAAGCTGCTGAGCCAGGGCACTGCGGGCAGCTTCGACAACGCCGACCGGCTGGCGGCACTGAATTACCAGAATGGCGATTTCACCACCGCCAAGCAGTTGCTCGAGCATGCCGACGATGGCGGCCTGGCCTGGTGGCTGCGGGCCAAGATGGCCCTGCGTGATGGCGACAAGGTCGCCGCCGCCGCGGCTTATGCCAAGGCTGCCGGCGCCTTTCCCCGAGACGAGAGCTGGGGCTTTCGCGGCGACTATGACGGTAACTATGAAGACCTCAAGCCCGGTTGCCGGGTAGAAGGCGAAAGCGCCCTGCTGGCCCTGGATCGGGGCGACTATGTGCAGGCGTTCGAGCTGCTCTACCGCAGTGGCGAGATCTACTGGCACGACGCGGCCACGGTGGCGGAGCGGGTGCTGACCCTGGATGAACTCAAGCAATTCATCGATACCCAGGTACCGGCGCCGCCGCCGACGCCCAAGCCGGAATACTCCTACTACGAGAGCCTGCCGCTCGCCGCCCAGCTGCGTGAAGTGCTGGGTCGCCGCCTGCTGCGCGAAGGCCGCTACGAAGAGGGTTGGGGCTACTTCGACAGCCCGGAGCGCAAGGCCATCGCCAAGGCTTACGGCGAATACCGGCGCAGTGCCGAGTCGGCCTGGCTGCCCACACGCCGGGCGGAGGCCTATTACCAGGCCGGCAAGCTGGCCCGTGCCTCGGGGATGGAGATCCTGGGTTACGAAATGGGCCCGGACTACCACAGCCTCTGGGGCGCTTACAGCCTGGAGGTCCCACCGGTGCAGGTCGGGCCCTTTATCAGTGCCGACGAAGTGCAGCGTCAGCAAGCCACCAGCGCCGAGCCCGACGTGCGTTACCACTACCGCTACCTGGCCGGAGAACTGGGCAACCAGGCTGCGGACTTCCTGCCTCACACCAGCCAGGCCTATGCCGCGGTGCTGTGCAAGGCGGCGCGCTGGACCCGTGGCAGCGATGCCGAGATCGCCTACTACCAGCGCTACGTGAAAAACGGTCCCTTTGTGGAATGGGCCGGCAACTTTGGTATGAATTGCCAGGAGCCGGACTTCGCCAGCGCCAACAAGCGCTACCTGACCCAGTGGCTGGACGCATCCCGTTCGGCCCTGGTGCAGCACAAGCTGGCAGCGGCCGGTGGCGCTGGCGTCCTGCTGGCTGGCGCCTACCTGCTGTGGCGCCGACGCCGAACGGCCTGATGGTGCCTCGGGAGCTTTCAGTGGCGCGCGCGCCACTGAGGTGGGGCTGGGCTCAGGCCTGCTGGACGAAGGTCAGGCGCAAGGCAAAGCCGATCAGCAGGCTGCCGAACAGCCATTGCTGCAAGCGCTGGGCCGAGGGGCTGCGCTGCATCCAGCGGCCCAGCCCGGCACCGGCCAGGGCGTAGCAGCAGTCGAACAGTCCGCCCACCGCCACCAGCAGCACACCCAGAGTGACGAATTGGGGGACTACCGCGCCGGCCAGGGGATCGATGAATTGCGGCAGCAGCACCGAGCAGAACAGCAGCGCCTTGGGGTTCAGCAGGTTGGTCAGCAGGCCGCGCTGGATCGCCTGGCGCCAGCGCAGGGGCGTGGCCGCCGTGCTGGCGCTGTCGAGGTTGGGCAACAGGTTGGCCCGCAGGCACTGGATACCGATCCACAGCAGGTAGGCGGCGCCCGCCAGGCGCACCACATCGAAGGTCCAGGGCGCGGCCTTGAACAGCGCCGCCAGGCCCAGGGCGGCCAGGGCCACATGGCAGCCGCGGGAGACAGCCAGCCCCAGGGCCGTGGCCAGCGCCTGGGCCTTGCCCTGGCGGGCTCCGGTCTGCAGCAGCAGGATCATGTCGGGCCCGGGCAGCAGGTAGACCACCGCCAGAGCCAGGAAATACATCCACAGTTGCGCCACCTTGCACCCCATTCGTTGTCGAGTCGGTGCGCCCAGTTTAGAGCCGCAGGGGCGAGCAGGTGCTTGCGTAATCAACCAGCAAGACAGTGGAAATTGGCATAATCTTCCAACTTTCAATGGACTGACCCTGCAGATATGCCAAACATGAAACTCGATGCCTACGACCGCAAGATCCTCGCCGCCCTGCAGCGCGACGGCCGCCTGAGCAATGTGCAGTTGGCGGAGGAAATCGGTCTGTCGCCGTCACCCTGTTTGCGCCGGGTGCGGATGCTGGAGGAGGCCGGGGTGATCCGTGGCTATCAGGCGACCCTGGACCGGGATGAAGTGGGGTTGGGGCTGACGGTGTTCGTCGGGGTCAAGGTGGAGCGGCACAACGACGCCGAGGCCGAAGCCTTCCGCCAGGCGGTGTTGCAGTTGCCGGAGGTGATCTCGGCGTTCCTGGTGTCCGGCGAATCGGATTTCCTGCTGCAGGTGGTGGTCCCGGACCTGCGCGGTTACGACCGCTTCCTGACCGGCCACTTGCTGAAGATCCCCGGGGTCAGCGATATCCGCAGCAACTTCGCGATTCACACGGTGAAAACCCCGGGCCCCCTGCCATTGGGGCACCTGCCCAACTGAGGGGCTGTTGTGGCGAGGGAGCTTTCCCGCTCGGTCGGCCGGCGCGCAGCGGGCGCAGAACCAGGCTACGCAGTGTGTCAGGCACTCAGTGCTGGCAGGTTTTGGGGCTGCGTTGCAGCCCAGCGCGAGCAAGCTCGCTCGCCACGGTGGGTCAGGTCCACCAGTAGCGCACGAGGTGGAAGAAGATCGGCGCGGCGAAGCACACCGAGTCCAGGCGATCGAGCATGCCGCCGTGGCCCTCGATCATGTGCCCCCAGTCCTTGACCCCGCGATCGCGCTTGATCGCCGACATGACGATGCCGCCGGCAAAACCCAGGAGGTTGATCAGCAGGGCGATCAGGAACGACTGCCAGATGTTGAACGGGGTGATCCAGAACAGCGCGCCGCCGATCAAGGACGCCAGGAGGATGCCGCCGACAAAGCCCTCGACAGTCTTGGACGGCGACAGGTTGGGGGCGATCTTGCGTTTGCCGAAGAGTTTTCCACAGACGTACTGCAGCACATCCGAGAGCTGCACCACGATCACCAGATAGGCGATCAGCAGCAGGTTGCGGCCTTCGTAGCCGGCGATGTCCAGGGTCAGCAGGGCCGGCACGAAAGACACGCAGAACACCGCGATCATCAGCCCCCACTGGACCTTGGAGGCCCGTTCCAGAAAGTGCGTGCTGTCGCCCCCCAGGGACGCCAGGATCGGCAGCAGGAGGAATACATAGACCGGGATGAAGATCGAGAACAGTCCGTACCAGTCGGAGTAGATCAGCAGGTACTGCAGGGGCAGGGCCAGGTAGAAGGCTGCCACCAGGGCCGGGTAGTCGCTGCGCCGGGTCGGGGTCAGGGTGAGGAACTCGCGCAGGGCGTAGAACGACACCGCGTAGAACAGCAGGATCACCGCTGCCGTGCCGAGCCAGAAGGCGATGCCGATCACCAGCACCATCACCCACCAGGCATTGATTCGCGCATTGAGGTTGTCGATCACCGGGTTGGGCGCGCCGCGGGTGCGCCACTTGAGGATGAAACCGATCAGCGAGGCCAGCACCAGAATGGCGCCGATGCCGCCGAACAACATCAGGGTCTGCTTATCCATTTCAGCTGTGCTCCGGAGCCATGGCCAGCAGCGCGGCGCGGCTGCGTTCGAGGAAGTGTTCCTTGCTTTCATCCTCTTCCAGGGTCAGCGGTGCACCAAAGCGTGTGGTGCACAGCAGCGGCAGGGGCAGGAAGCGACCCTTGGGCATGACCCGATTGAGGTTGTCGATCCACACGGGAATCACTTCCACCTGTGGATAACGTTTGGCCAGGTGATAGATCCCGCTCTTGAACGGCAGCAGGCCGTCCTCCGGATTGCGCGTGCCCTCCGGGAAGATGATCAGCGAGTCGCCGTTCTCCAGGGCATCGAGCATCGGCTGCAAGGGATTGTTATCCACAGCCTCCTTGCGCTCGCGGTCGATCAGCACCCCATGGAACACCCGGTTGATGATGTAGCGGCGCAGGCCGCTTTTCTGCCAGTAGTCGGCACCGGCCACGGGCCGGGTCAGCTTGCGCAGGGCCGGTGGCAACGAGGCCCAGAGCAGCACGAAGTCGCCGTGGCTGCTGTGGTTGGCGAAGTACATCCGTTGCACCGGCTGGGGTGTCGAGCCGAGCCACAGGCTACGGGCGCCAGTGATGCTACGGGCGGCGGAGGTGATGAGATTGGCAACCAGGGGTTCGAACATGGGCATTCCTTATCCGGCGAAGGTCAGCCAGGGGCTGGCCAGGATCAAGCTCAACAGCACCAGCACTTGTGCCGCCAGCAGCAACGCCTGGCGGCGCAGCAGGCCAAGGGCACCGCGGCTGCGTTCGTTCCAGGGCCGGCCGCCACGCTGCGCAGGCTGCAGGCCGAGCGCACTCAGGGCCTGATCCAGGGCCTGGGTGCTGTGTTCAAGGGGCACAGGCGCATCGGCCACTCGTTGAAACAGGTCAGCGTCGAAGGCCACCCGCAGCGCCAGGTACTTTTCCACCAGCCCCAGCAGCACCAGGGCGAGGCTGACGATCAGGCCCCCCAGGCTGACACTGGCCAGCAGGTACTGGCCCAGGCCATACAGGGCACCCAGCAGGGTCAGGCCTGTGGATAACTGATCCAGGGCCCGGCCCCGACGCAGCAGACTGGCGACGCTGTACAGCTGCATCTCACTGGACATGGGCCGGCCTCTTGGCGCGGATCAGGGTTTCCAGTGCCTGCCGATGGGCCGCTTGCAGGACGATCTGCGGGCGTGCCCGCTGGATCTGCACCACGGCCGCGTCCACCGTGGCGGCGCGGCCGCTGTGCAGCAGCCAGGCGGCAATGGCCGTGGCACTGCGGGAATAGCCGAGGGCGCAGCACACCAGCAGCGGGCCTTGCTGGCGCAGGCGTTCAACGGCTTGCGCCGCGGCCAGGCACTGCTCCGGGCTCGGAGCGCACAGATCCAGCACCGGCAGGCTCTGGTAGCCCTGCAGGCCACGGCTGTCTAGGGACAGTTCGGCGCACAGGTCGAGCACCGCGACAAACGGGCTGTCCTTGAGCTGTGCCGGGGTTGGCAGGCGGCCGAGCCAGACGTTATCCACAACCTGATCCGGTTGTGGATGTTTTTTTGTCCACAGCCGTGAGTTGATCCAGGCCGCCGCCAGATAGGGCGCCAGCAACCAGCGGGCGGCCGGGCTCAGGCGTCCGTCCTCGCGCTTCTGGAACCCTGCGGCGCCCAGCAGCCCGTAGTTCAGGGCCACCAGCAGCAGGGCCACCGCAGGCCAGATCAGCCACAGCCCGGTGCCGCCCCAGCTGAAGGCGGCCAGCGCCAACAGCGCCGCTCCCAGGCCGTAGCGCCAGGCCAGCTGACGGCGCCGCGGGTCTTGGGCTCGTTGTGCGCTGAACAGCGGGCTGGGGCGATCCAGCGGCCACAGCCAGACGCACAGCCAACCGGCCAGGGCGCCGGTGGGCACATCGACAAAGTGGTGTTGATAAGTGGTGAGTACCGAAACCCCGATCAACCCGAACCAGCCATGCACCAGCCAGCGCCAGAAGCCCTGGCTATGCCGTGCGTAGCAGACCCAGAGCACCACCAGCAGGGCGATGTGCAGGGAAGGGGCCTGGTTGAAGGGTTTGTCGAAGCCGGCCAGCACCTCGAACAGCCAGCCGAAAACCCCGTCCAGCTCCGGCCGGGGGAAGGTGAAGCGCAGCGGCCAGAGCAGGAAGCAACTGACCGCGATCACCTGGGCGGTGAGCAGGCGCAGGGCGTGGCGCTTGAGCTCGTCCCGGCTGCGGGGCAGCAGCAGGGAGAAGCCGTAGAGCAGGTCGATGGACCAGTAGGGCACGATGGTCCAGGCCCAGAACGGCATGTGCCGCTCCCAGTCGAAGACCAGGCTGCCGACGTCGTCGCGCTGGGCAGTGACCCAGGTGGCGAAGCCGTAGGTGCTGAAGAACAACGGTGCCAGCAACAGCAGCCAGAGCACCGCGGGCTTGAGCAGGCCCGACTCCCGCGCCGGCAAGGCGCCAGCGGCCATCATTGCACCCGTTGCGCCAGGGACACGCTGAAGATCCCCCATTCATCCACCCGCATGGTGATCTTGCGAAAGCCTGCGGCCTCCACTAACTGATCCATTTCCGCCTGAGTCCGGCGGCGCATGACCCAGGCCTGGCCTTCGCGGTGGCTGGTCAGGGCGCGAGCGATCAGTTCCAGTTGCGGGTGCCACGGCTGGCCGGTGTACACCAGGTAGCCGCCGGGTTCCACGGCGCTGGCCAGGCCGGCCAGGGAGCCGCCGACCATCTGGTTGTCGGCGAACAGTTCATAGAGCCCGGAGACCACCGCCAGGGTCGGCTTGGGATCAAGGGCGGCGAGGTCCTCGCGGTCGAAGGCGTTGCCTTTGACGAAGCGGGCAATGTCACCCAGGCCTTTCTCCTGGATCAGGGCACTGCCGTCGCGCACGTTGATGTCGCTGTAGTCGCGCAGCAGGATCGACTCCGGCAGCGGGCTGACCCCCTGCAGGGCTTCGAGGATATAGCGGCCATGGCCGGCGGCGATGTCGACGATGCGTACTGCGCTGTCCTGCTCACGGAGCTTTTCCATGGCCTGGCGCAGCAGCTCTTCCACGTGCAGCTTGCGCTGGCGAATGCCGCGCCAGCCGATGGAGTTCAGGTAGTTCTGGTCGATCATCCGACCCAGGGCGGAGTGCCCGGTGGGCTGGTTGCGGTAGACGTAGTCCAGGGTGCTGCCGGAGTCGAAGCCGGTGTCGAAGCCCAGCTTGACCCCCGCCGACAGCTGGCTGCCCAGGCGCATGCTGGCGCGGGTGGCGCGCCAGTACAGGTCGCGCAGGGAGTTGTGGGGCAGTGGCGCGGCCAGGGCCTCGGATTCGGCGCATGTCACGCCCAGGCGGTCGGCATCCAGCAGGGCAGGGCGGTTCAGCGGGCGTGCGAAGTTCTGCAGGATGAAGCGGCGGATGCTGGCCATGGCCGGCGCCCGGTTCTTTTCCCCCAGGGTGTCGTGGAAGAAGCCAGGAAGGATGTGTTTTTCCTTGTGCAGGCTGCCCAGGCGTTCGAAGAACTGCTCCTGGGGCTTGCGGTGCACCACGAAGTCCGAGCCGGAGATCAGCAATTGGGTCGGCACCTGGATGGCCTGGGCGTCGGCCACTACCCGGTCGGCGGCTTCATACAGGCCCAGCAGCACGTTGACCGAGATGGCCTTGGTGATCAGCGGGTCGGCGTCGTAGCTGTGGACCCGTTCCGGGTCGTGGCTCAAGAAGCGCGCCTTGACGTAGCTGTTGACGAAGAAGTTGCCGCGAAAACGCCGCATCAGGGCCAGGCCGGGGCGGGCGAAAGGTACGTACAGCTTGACCTTGAACGCCGGGGACGCCAGCACCAGGGAGCGAATCCTTGGGGCGTAGTCGTGGACCCAGGTGGAGGCGATCACCGCGCCAACGCTCTGGGCCACCACGGCGATGTTTTCTTCGTCGATCTGGTGAGCGCTGCCCAGGTGGTCGCAGAAGGTCTGCACGTCACGCACGCTGGTGGCGAAGCTCGGGCTGTCGCCCCGGGCGCCCGGCGATTGGCCGTGGCCGCGAGCGTCCCAGGCGAAGAAGTCGAACTGCGGCAGGTTCAGCTCGTCCACCAGATGGGCAATGCGCCCGGAGTGTTCGTGACCGCGATGGAACAGCATCACCGCCTGACGCGGTTCGCCAGGGACCACTTCAGTGGCCGGCCAGTGGCGGTAAAACAGTTCGACGCCGTCATGGGTCCGGAACGTCTGGTGTTGAGCGTCGCGCATTACCATTTCCTTATGCAGAGGGAGCGTTGTGCTGAACTTCTTCTTTGAGGCCCTGGCGGACCCGATTGATCAGGGTGTAGACCAGCAGTGCGGCGACCAGCGCCAGCACGCCGTTTATCCACAGGGCGCTGAGCCAGCCCAGGGCGATGCCGGTGGCCAGCACGCCGAGGATGAAGGCCCGGTCGCTTTTGCCCATGGGGCCGTCGTAGCGCCGCGAGGCCCCAACCATCGGCCCGAGCACTCCGGCGTATTCGCTGAACAGCGCCAGCAGGGTCACCGCCAGCACCAGCAGCAGGCTGACGCCGGGGAGCAGGGCGAAAGGCAGGATCAGGGCGCTGTCGGCGATCACGTCGCAGAGTTCATTGAGGTAGGCGCCCAGGCGCGATTGCTGGCCGAATTCCCGGGCCAGCATGCCGTCGATGGCGTTCAGCGCCATGCGCAGGATCATCCACAGGGGGATCAGGACGAAGAGCCAGGTGTGGCTGGCGAACAGGGCGATCAGGGCGCCCACCAGCAACGAGATGACGGCGGCCAGCACGGTGATCTGGTTGGCCGTGGTGCCGTTGTCGTACAAGCGCTGCACCAACGGCCGCAGCAAGTTCTGAAAGCGCGGTTTGAGCTGGTAAATCGAGAGCATGATGGGACGGTTCCTTGTCGCACGCGGTGAGCAGGGCTGGATTATTGCCTTAAATGCCAGGGGGCTGACATCAGAAGTTTTTGCACAGATCAAACAGCTGTCTCTGTGTCTACGACGCACGCACCGGATGAAAAGGCATGGAGTGCGACAAAAATTTCACCTGCTGCGTTATAAAGTAACGAATTATTTCGATTTTCTTCGGCCGCGGATTTATCCACAGGGCCGGACTAGAGCGGCGGGGTGGTATGCAAGTCGATCTTGAGACGCAAGGGGCCGAAGTGGCGACCTTGCCACGGTTTCAGCGGGCGGCGTTCCACGCCGGTCGACTACAGCGCTGGGGGACGGTCTTGCTCGGGCTGGCGGTGCTGGGGCTGGTGTCGGCGGTGTTTGTCGACCTGTTCGCGGCGCTGACGATCTGGCCGGCGGTGTTGGTGAACCTGTCCTGTGCCTTGCTGGTGGCGGTGGCAGGCCTGCAATCGGCCTGCTGGGTCAGTCGCTGGCGGGAAGAGGCGATCAACCCTTCACCGGCGCTGGCGCCACCGACTACAGAGCCGCCGCACGAAGGACTCTCGGCAGCCCTGGCTGTGCGCTGGCGCCGCGTGTTGCAGCAGATCGGTGCACCGACCTTGTGGCTCGCCGGCTGGTCGCTGCTGATCCTCTTCAGCGTGGTGCAGGTGTTCAACCTGGCGTTGCCGGCCGCGGGCCTGGGTTTGAGTGCCAGTGTCGCGGCGGTGCTGGGGTTGCTGCTGGCCTTCGCCCTGCTGGTGCTGGAGCGTCAGTTGGCTCAGGAACACTCAGGGGCGTGGCCGGAAGCCGCGGCCCTGGCGCAACTGCTGCGGGTGGCCATTGTGTGTTTGCTGGTCAGTGCCCTGTGCCTGTTGTTCAGCAGTGAGACGGCGCTGTGGCCGGCGCGCCTGGCGGTATTGATCGGCGTGCTGCCGGCGCTGGTGGCGGGTGAACTGCTGTTGCGCGCACTGTTGTCGCTGTTCAGCCCCCAGCGGGAACAGCTTGAGCCGCGCTTGCTGGCCCACAGTTTTATCGCCGATATGTTGCGTTGGCCGCCCCAGCCCCTGCTCAGCCTGCAACACGAATTGCACAACCGGTTCGGCATCGACTTGCGGCAGATCTGGGCCTTTGCCTATATGCGCCGGGCCTTCGCCCCGGTATTGGCCCTGGTGCTGCTGGTGGGTTGGCTGTTGACCGGTGTTCATGAGTTATCGATGCAAAATCGCGGCATTTACGAGCGCTTTGGCAAGCCGGTCGAAGTCTTCGGTCCCGGCTTGCATGTGGGGCTGCCCTGGCCTTTGGGGCGGGTCTTGAGTGTGGAAAACGGGGTGGTTCACGAGCTGGCCACCAGCGTTGCCGAGAGCCCGCAACCGCTGCAGCCGGCCTCGGCCGAAGGCCCCGCCCCCTCGATTGCCAATCGCCTGTGGGACGCCAGCCATGTGAATGACAAATCCCAGGTGATTGCCAGTGGTAGCGCCCAGCAACAGAGCTTCCAGATCGTCAACATGGACGTGCGCTTCGTCTATCGCATCGGCCTGGACGATCAGGCGGCATTGGCCGCCACCTATAACAGCAGCGATGTGCCGACCCTGATTCGCAGCACCGCCAGCCGGGTACTGGTGCACGACTTTGCTTCGCGCACCCTCGACGGTTTGCTGGGCGCGGATCGCACGGCGTTGGCGGACGACATCGGCAGGGCCGTGCAGACCGATCTGGCCAGGCTCGACAGTGGCGTGGAGATTCTCGCCACGGTGGTGGAGGCCATTCATCCGCCGGCCGGCGCCGCCAACGCTTACCACAGCGTGCAAGCGGCACAGATTGGCGCCCAGGCGCTGATTTCCCGGGAGCGCGGCGCCGCCGCCGAACAGACCAACCAGGCGCAGTTGCAGGCCAGCGTTGTCAGCGACAAGGCCCGGGCCGCTGCCCGGGAAGTGCAGGCCACCGCCGAGGCCGCCGACCTGCGTTTTGCTGCCGAGCAAAAAGCCTATGCCAGCGCAGGGCAGGCCTTCGTCCTGGAGCAGTACTTGAGCCAACTGAGCCAGGGCCTGAGCCGGGCCAGATTGCTGATCCTCGATCACCGTTTGGGGGGCGACAGCGCGCCGACCCTCGACCTGCGTACATTTACCTTGCCGGCCGACCCGTTGGCGCCGCGTAACGCCGCTCAGCCAGGAGCCGTCCATTGAGCCAGTCTTCTCACTCTCACGATCACGCCGCTCACGACCATGGGCATGGCCATCATCACCATCACGGGCATCACCACCATCATCAGGGTGCGCCGGCCGAGGCGGGGCCTTTTCCCTGGCGGCGCATGGGCTGGGCGTTGCTGCTGGTGCTGTTTGCCGTGGCAGCCGCCAGCCTGGTGCAAGTGCGCTCGGGCGAGGCCACGGTGATCACCCGCTTTGGCAACCCGGCGCGAGTGCTGCTGGAGCCGGGCCTGAGTTGGCGCTGGCCGGCGCCTTTCGAGGCGGCGATTGCGGTGGATCTGCGCCTGCGCACCACCTCCAGCGGTTTGCAGGATGTGGGCACCCGCGACGGTTTGCGCATCATCGTCCAGGCGTATGTGGCGTGGCGGGTACAGGGCGATCCGGACAACGTGCAGCGCTTTATGCGCGCTGTGCAGAACCAGCCCGACGAAGCGGCGCGGCAGATTCGCACCTTTGTCGGCTCGGCCCTGGAAACCACCGCCAGCAGTTTCGATCTGGCCGATCTGGTGAACACCGATGCCGGCAAGGTGCGGATTGCCGATTTTGAAGCGCAACTGCGCAAACAGATCGACCAGCAATTGTTGGCCACTTACGGCGTGCGAGTGGTGCAGGTGGGCATCGAGCGTCTGACCCTGCCGTCGGTGACACTGACCGCCACCGTGGACCGCATGCGCGCCGAGCGGGAAACCATCGCCACTGAACGTACCGCCATCGGCAAGCGCGAAGCGGCGCAGATCCGCTCTGCCGCTGAACGCGACGCGCGAATTGTCCAAGCCGATGCCACGGTGAGGGCTGCGGACATCGAAGCGCAATCCCGGGTGGAAGCGGCGCAGATTTACGGTCGCGCCTACGCCAGTTCACCCCAGCTGTATAACCTGCTGCGTTCCCTGGACACCCTGGGAACCGTGGTCACTCCGGGCACCAAACTGATCCTGCGCACCGACGCGGCGCCGTTCCGGGTGCTGGTGGATGGCCCGCCGAGCCTGCCGAACAAAGCATCCGGATCGCAACCATGAGTAAGGTTCCACGTGGAACAAATGAACTCAGTAGCCCGTGGATTCAGGCCGGTCGTCTGGCATTTATCGCTCTGTACGCGGTTACGGTAGTGGCTGCGGTGGTGTGGGCATTCTCCAACGTGCGGCAAATCGATCCGCAGAATCGGGCACTGGTCCTGCACTTTGGCGCGTTGCAGCGCGTGCAGGACGCTGGGTTGCTGCTGGCCTGGCCCCGTCCTTTTGAACAGGTGGTATTGCTGCCGGCAGCCGATCGGGTTTTAGAGCGCCGGATTGAAGGCTTGTTGCGTTCCGACGCCGCTCTGGAAGGGGACCGGGTGGCCACGCTGGCCACCCCCTTGAACGATGCTCTGGCCGGATCGGGTTACCTGCTCACCGGTGACGCCGGGGTGGTGCAGTTGGATGTGCGGGTGTTCTACAAGGTCAGCGAGCCTTACGCCTATGTGTTACAGGGCGAACATGTGCTGCCGGCCCTGGATCGCCTGGTGACCCGCAGTGCCCTGGCCCTGACTGCCGGTCGGGATCTGGACACCATTCTGGTGGCCCGTCCGGAATTGATCGGCAGTGACAATCAAGCTGCTGAACGTCGTGAACGGCTGCGGGGCGATTTGCTGCAAGGCATCAATCAGCGCCTGGCGGACCTCACCGCCAGTGGCCAGGGAATGGGTGTCGAAGTGACGCGGGTGGATGTGCAGTCGAGCCTGCCCGGCCCGGCAGTGAGTGCCTTCAATGCGGTGTTGACCGCCAGCCAGCAAGCCGACAAGGCGGTGGCCAATGCCCGTACCGAGGCGGAGAAACTGACCCAGGGCGCCAATGAGCAAGCTGACCGCAGCCTGCAAGTGGCCCATGCCCAAGCCAGTGAACGACTGGCCCTGGCCCAAGCCCAGACCGCCACGGTGCAGAGCCTCGCCCAAGCCCAACGCGATGGCACCGATCCGCAAATGCTCCTGCGCATCTACCGCGAGCGCTTGCCGAAGATTCTCGGCCAGGCCGGCTCGGTGACCACGGTCAACCCTAAAGACGATTCCCGCCTGATCATTCAGGGAGCCGAACAATGACTGCTTCTACCCCGGCTGCGGCCCCCGCGAGCATGCTGACCAGCGCCGAGCAACGCAGCGCCGCGCGCCAACTGACCCTGGCCATGCTGGCCCTGGGGTTGCTGGGTCTTGGCCTGGTGTGGCGCTGGCTGGCCCCGGAGCAGGTGGGCGTCAGCCAATTGCTGCTGGGCGTGGCCTCGCTGCTGGTGGCCGTGCCGGTGATGCGTTCGGCCTGGTTCAGCCTGCGTTACCCCAGCCTGCACGGCATCACCGACCAATTGATCGCCCTGGCCATGCTCGGCGCCTGGGCCACCGGTGATCTGCTGACCGCCGCCTTGTTGCCGATCATCATGATCTTCGGCCACGTGCTGGAGGAGCGCAGTGTGATTGGCTCCCAGGAAGCCATCGATGCTCTGGGCCGATTGACCCGCAGCCTGGCGCGTCGGGTCCAGGCCGATGGCAGCGTGCTGGAGGTGGACAACGCCAGCCTCAAGGCCGGGGATCGGGTGGAGGTGCGCGCCGGTGATCGGGTGCCCGCCGATGGCCTGGTGATCTCCGGCCAGGCAAGCCTGGACACGGCGCCGATCACTGGCGAGTCGGTGCCCTTGGAAGCTTCAGTGGGCATGCAGGTGTTTGGCGGGGCGATCAACCTCGATGGCTTGCTGCGGTTGCAAGTGACCCGCACGGGCGAAGAGTCGACCCTGGGCAAAGTGATCGCCCTGATGCAAAGCGCCGAACGGGCCAAGCCGCCCATCACCCGTTTGCTGGAGCGTTATGCCGGCAGCTATCTGGTGCTGGTGCTGCTGTTGGCGGCGGTGACCTGGTTCATCACCAACGATGCCCAGGCCATGCTCGCGGTGCTGGTGGCGGCGTGTCCCTGTGCTCTGGTGCTGTCGGCTCCGGCCACCGCCATCGCCGGGATCGCCGTGGCCGCACGCCACGGCATTCTGATCCGCAGCTCGGCGTTCCTCGAAGAGCTGGCGGACCTGACCTCCCTGGTGGTGGACAAGACCGGCACCCTGACCTTCGGCACCTTGCGCCTGCAGGCCATCGACAGCCCCCTGGACGATCAGCTGGGCATGCTCAGTCTTGCCGCCAGCCTGGGCTCCGCCAGCAGTCACCCGGTGAGCCGGGCTTTGGCGGGGCTGGTGCCCCAGGAGGCGCAATGGCCGTTGAGCGACATCCATGAGCGTCAGGGCCTGGGGGTGGTGGCGCGCACCGCAGAAGGTGAGGCGGCATTGGGCCGACCGGAGCTGTTCGCTCAGTTGCGGATCACTACCGGCGCGGTGCCCAGCCATGACGGGCCGATTGCCGGCCTGGCGCTCAATGGCGAGTTTCTCGGCTGGCTGCTGCTGGCGGACAGCGTCAAACCCGAGGCCCATCAAGCGCTGGAGGAGTTGCGCGAACTGGGGCTGGGTCGTCAGTTGCTGCTGACCGGCGACCGCCAGAGCGTGGCGGACAGCTTGGCTCTGGAGGTGGGCATCAGTGATGTCGAGGCCCAGGCCTTGCCGGAAGACAAGCTCAAGCGCGTGCTGGGGGAGATCGACAAGGGGTTCCGGCCGATGGTGGTGGGGGACGGCATCAACGATTCCCTGGCACTGAAAGCCGGGGTCGTGGGGGTGGCCATGGGCGCCGGTGGTGCGGACATCGCCCTGGCATCGGCGGATGTGGTGCTGATCGGCAGCGACCTGCGGCGCCTGGGCACCTGTGTGCGCTTGAGCCGCGAGTGCCGGCGGACGTTGCAGGTCAATGTGATCATCGGCCTGGGCTGGACTTTGGCCATCGTCGCCTTTGCCGCCTTTGGCTGGCTGGGGGCGGCGGGGGCGATGATCGCGGCGCTGCTGCATAACCTCAGTACGCTATTGGTGCTGGGCAATGCCGGACGTCTGCTGCGGTTCCAGGAACCGCTGTTGAAGCTGTAGGCGCCGGTTTGCCGGCAAAACCCGGCTGCGCAGATATTTTTCATCCCGGCTGTAACGCCGGGATGGCTCCTCTCTCTAGTGCTATGACGGGATTGCACACGCCTCCCGTCTCCCCCTGCGACTATTGAGGAACAAAACATGAACATGAAGAAAACCGCTGCCGGTGCTGCCCTGGCTTTCGCTGCCGCTACGCTGTTTGCCGGTGTTGCCACTCAGGTGTCGGCGGCCGATGCCCAGGTTCATTGTTACGGCGTCAACGGCTGCAAAGGCCAGAACGACTGCAAGACCAAGGACCACGCCTGCAAGGGCATGGGCGCCTGCAAAGGCCAGGGCTTCAAGGCCATGACCCAGTCGGCGTGCGAAAAGGCCGGCGGCAAAGTCGGCGAGTAAGCGGCGAATCCGTGCTGCCGCAGTGGGGCTGACGACCACTGCGGCTACTTTGCGAGGAGTTCGCGATGTCTGACCATTCTTCCTGTCTGGGCTACGGCCTGGGTTTGCGCAGTGCCTACTATCAGCAGATTCTCGATGAAGCGCCGGACGTCGACTGGTTTGAAGTGGTGTCCGAGAACTTCATGGTCGAAGGCGGCAAGGCTCTCTATTACCTGGACGCCATTGCCGAGCGCTACCCCATCGTGATGCACGGGGTGTCGTTGTCCATTGGTGGCCCCCATGCCCTGGACCTGGACTACCTCAAGCAACTCAAACAGTTGGCCCGGCGGGTCGGTCCGGCCTGGGTCTCCGATCACCTGTGCTGGAGCCGGGGCAACGCTCATCAGTTGCACGATCTGCTGCCCTTGCCCTACACCGAGGAAAGCCTGGAATACGTGGCAGGCCGGGTGCGCCAGGTGCAGGAGGTGCTGGAGCGTCCCTTGGTGCTGGAGAACGTCTCCAGCTATGTACGGGCTGCGGCGGATCAGTTCAGCGAGTGGGAGTTTCTGGCCGCCTTGAGCCAGCTCAGTGGCTGCGAGCTGTTGCTGGACGTGAATAACGTCTACGTCAGTTCGCGCAATCACGGTTTCGATCCCTGGCAGTTCATCCAGGGGCTGCCGGCGCAACGGGTGCGGCAATTGCACCTGGCCGGGCATCAGGATCATGGCGACTATGTGATCGATACCCATGACCAGCCGGTGTGCGATCCGGTCTGGGAGCTGTACCAGCGCACCCTGCAACACCTTGGGCCGGTCGCGACCTTGCTGGAACGTGACGATCATTTTCCACCGTTGAGCGAACTGCTCGGCGAACTGCACAAGGCTCGCGCACTGGGGCAGCGGACGCTGTCCGGGAGGCTGCAATGCGCCTGAACGAATGGCAGCTGGCCTTTGAGCGCTACCTGCTGGCCGAGCAGCCCCAGGCCGATAGCCTGCTGGGCAACAGCCTGATCGGCGGGCCGACCCTGAATGTCGCCACCGGTCTGGCGATTTACCACAACGCCTACCAGGCGCGGCTGCTGGAAGTCATGGTGGCGGACTTTCCGACGATCCTGCATTGGCTCGGCGATGAGGAGTTCGCGTCACTGGCCGCTGCTTATATACGCCAATCCCCCTCCCGGCATTTCAGCCTGCGCTGGTTGGGGCAGGGCTTTGCTGAATTCATCCAGGGCCATCTGGTGCCGGAGCAGGGCCAGCCCCTGGCGGAACTGGCGCGCCTGGAGTGGGCGTTCACCCTGGCCTTCGACGCTGCCGAGGCCGAGGTGCTGACGGTGCCGGACATGGCGGGCCTGGACGCCGAAGAGTGGCCGCAGCTGCAATTGCAGCTGGCCCCTTGTGTGCAGTGGCTGGACTGCCGTTACAACAGCGTCGCCCAGTGGCGTGCGGTCAAGGATCAGGCGGACTTCCCCGAGAGTGCTTTACTCGAACAAGAGCAACCTTGCCTGGTATGGCGGGTGGATCGGGTCTGCCGCTATCGCAGCCTGTCGGTAGCAGAAGCCCGAGGCCTGCAAGGCATGATCGAGGCGCAGTGGAGTTTCGCGGAACTCTGTGCCGAGCTGGCCGTCACTTACTTTGAGGGGGCCCCGTTGCAGGCCGTTACCTGGCTCAAACAGTGGGTCGAAGACGGCCTGGTGGTACGCCGCGAGTCCTGGAAAACCGCTGGAAATTCGATAGCCAGCTAATTTTCCAAGATGGTCTACCCTCATTTCAGACGTCTGAAACAGGGGGGATTTTCCATGCTCGCGCAACTTCCACCGGCCTTACAGAATCTGCAATTACCCTTGCGCCTGCGGCTCTGGGATGGCCATGAGTTCAATCTTGGGCCGGAGCCCAGCGTCACCATTGTGGTCAAGGACCCGCAACTGGTCGCGCAATTCACCCGTCCCAGCCTGGACGCTCTGGGGGGCGCCTTTGTCGAGGGCAAGCTGGAACTTGAAGGTTCCATCAGTGAAGTCATCCGGGTGTGCGATGAACTGAGCCAGGCCTTGCTGGATGAAGATGACGACGATCAGCCGGTGCGCACGCAGCACGACAAGGCCACGGACGCGGCGGCCATTTCCTACCATTACGACCTTTCCAACGCCTTCTATCAGCTCTGGCTCGACAGTGACATGGCCTATTCCTGCGCCTACTTCGAGACCGGCAGCGAATCACTGGAACAGGCCCAGCAAGCCAAGTTTCGTCACCTGTGCCGCAAGCTGCGCCTGCAACCGGGGGATTACCTGCTGGATGTCGGTTGCGGCTGGGGCGGGCTGGCCCGCTATGCCGCCCGCGAGTTCGGCGCCAAGGTATTGGGCATTACCTTGAGCAAGGAACAACTGGCCCTGGCTCGTGAACGAGTCAGTGCCGAAGGCCTGGACGATCTGGTGGAGCTGCAGCTGCTGGATTATCGCGACCTGCCCCAGGATGGTCGCTTCGACAAGGTGGTCAGCGTCGGCATGTTCGAGCATGTGGGCCATGCCAATCTGCCCGAATACTGCCGGACCCTGTTCAATGCGGTGCGCGAGGGCGGCCTGGTGATGAACCACGGCATTACTGCCAAGCACATCGATGGACGGCCCGTGGGCCGGGGCGCCGGGGACTTCATCGAGCGTTATGTGTTCCCCAATGGCGAGTTGCCGCACTTGGCGATGATTTCGGCGCAGATCAGCGAGGCGGGGCTGGAAATCGTCGATGTTGAAAGCCTGCGCCTGCATTACGCCCGCACCCTGGATCACTGGAGCGAGCGCCTGGAGGACAACCTGGAGGCGGCCGGTCAGCAGGTTGCGCCGCAGGCACTACGGATCTGGCGGCTGTACCTGGCAGGTTGCGCTTATGCGTTTGCCAAGGGCTGGATCAATCTGCACCAGATCCTCGCGGTCAAGACCCATGCCGATGGCAGTCATGAGTTGCCCTGGACCCGGGACGACCTCTATCACCCCTAGGCCCGGCGCGTTTTCCTTCAGACCTTGAGTGGGTCCCTACAGAATCGGTGAAATCAGCCGCGCGACCCGCATGCCCAGTTGTTGCAGGCGGTGGGTCTGGCGGCTTTCTTCCCGGGCGATTTCCCGGGCCTTGGCGAAGTCGGCTTCCAGCATCTGTTCCACCTCGGTGGCGAAGTCGTCATCCACGGTCAGCAGCATCACTTCGAAGTTCAAGCGAAACGAACGGTTGTCCAGGTTGGCGCTGCCAATGGCGCTGATCTCGTTGTCGATCAACACCACCTTTTGATGCAGGAACCCCGGTTGATAACGGAAGACCCGGACCCCGGCGCGCACCGCCTCGAAGGCGTAGAGGCTGGAGGCGGCGTAGACGATGCGATGGTCCGGGCGCGACGGCAGCAGGATGCGCACGTCCACGTCCCGCAACACGGCCAGGCGCAGGGCGGCGAACACCGCTTCATCGGGAATGAAATACGGACTGGTGATCCACACCCGTTCGGTGGCGGCGTGGATCGCCTCGACGAAGAACAGCGAGCACGTCTCGTAGGCATCGGCGGGGCCGCTGGCCAGCAATTGGCAGAGCACGCCGTCATCCGGGTAGGTATCGGGAAGGATCAGCGGCGGCAGTTCCCGGGCCGCCCAGAACCAGTCTTCGGCAAAGGACTCCTGCAGGCAGGCCACCACCGGGCCGCTGACCTGGACGTGGGTATCGCGCCACGGCGCCAGGGGCGGTTTCTTGCCCAGGTATTCGTCACCGACGTTGTGCCCGCCGACAAAACCGAGCAAACCGTCCACCACCACAATCTTGCGGTGATTGCGGAAGTTCACCTGGAAGCGGTTGAGCCAGCCGCTGCGAGTGGCGAAGGCATGCACCTGGACCCCGGCGTCACGCAGGGTCTGCACATAACCGGCGGGCAGGGAGTGGCTGCCGACGCGGTCGTAGAGCAGATGGATGGAGACGCCTTCGGCGGCCTTTTCCAGCAGCAGGCGTTGCAGGCGCCGGCCCAGCTCGTCGTCGTGAATGATGAAGAACTGGATCAGCACCGCCTTGTGGGAACGGCGGATGGCATTGAAGATCGCTTCGAAGGTGGCGTCGCCGTTGACCAGCAGGCGCACCTGATTGTTGGCCAGGCATGGCATGCGTCCCAGCTTGGGCATGGCCCGCAGCGAGGCATAGGCCTGGGAGGCGCGGGCGGTGAGCGCCTCTTCGACCCAGGGCCGCCAGTTCAGCTCATTGATGGCCTTGTGCATTTCCACGTTGGCCTGGCGCCGGGCCTGGATGTAGGCATCGAAGGTGCTGCGGCCGAATACCAGATAGGGAATCAGGGTCAGGTAGGGCATGAACATCAGCGACAGGGCCCAGGCAATGGCGCCTTGAGCGGTCCTGACGGTGAGCACCGCGTGGATCGCGGCGATCAGCCCGAGAAAATGCAACAGCGCAATGAGATAGCCGAAGATGTGCGGGCCAAAATAATCCATGGGGCAACCTTGCTCCTGAAGATTCAATGCCTAACAGACCATGTTCCACAGCGAATGTCGCTATTTTATTCTGCATGCAACGCCGTGCCTTGGCCGAAGTCTAACGGCCACTATTGTCTAGGAGTCATTCGATGAAACTTCGTTTACTGGGTTGTGCCTTGGCGGTGGGATTGGCGCTGCCACTGGCTGCGCAGGCGCAGATGCTGCAACCGGGCTTGTGGGAACTGACCAGCAGCAACATGAAGGTCGATGACCAGAACTTGCCGGACCTGTCGCTGATTCTTGGCCAGTTGCAGCAACAGATGACCCCGGAACAACGGGCGATGCTGGAGAAACAGGGCGTGACCATGGGTGGCAAGGGTATTCGCGTGTGCTTGACGCCGGACCAGGTGAAATCCGACACCATTCCGCTGCAGGACCCGCAATCGGGTTGCCAGCAGCAGGTCACCGAGCGCAACGGCAATCAATGGAAGTTTCGCTTCAGTTGCCCCAAGGCTCAGGGCAACGGGGTGGCCAAGTTCATCAGTGATCGCGAGTTCACCACCAACGTGATCGGCACCTTCAATGCCACCGGCATGCAGCAGAAGGGCAGCATGGACACCCGCGCCGTATGGCTGGGCCAGGACTGCGGCACGGTCAAACCCCGCGCCTCCTGACCGACCTTGTGCGCTTGTCGGCGAAGCGGCCCTGCAGACACCAGGGCTTTCGCCGCCAGGCCCGGGCACCGGCTAGGCAATCCGTTCCACTGCCTGCTCCAGCGTCAGCTGTCCCAGATCCTCACCATTTCTGCTGCGCAGGCTGACGTAGCCTCCCGCTTTCTCCTTGTCCCCGATTACCAGCAGGTAGGGCACTTTCTGCAGGCTGTGCTCACGGATCTTGTAGCCGATCTTTTCGTTGCGCAGGTCGGCACTGGACCGCAGCCCCTGACGGCGCAGGCGCTCGCTGATTTCCCAGGCATAGTCCGCCTGAGCCTCGCTGATGTTGAGCACCACCACTTGTTGCGGCGCCAGCCACAAGGGCAGGGCGCCGCCATGGTGCTCGATGAGGATGCCGATGAAGCGCTCCAGGGAACCGAACAGCGCGCGGTGCAGCATCACCGGTTGCCGGCGTTCGCCGTTGTCGGCGATGTAGCTGATGGCGAAGCGCTCGGGGAGGTTGAGATCCACTTGCAGGGTGCCGCACTGCCAGTCGCGGCCGATGGCGTCGCGCAGCACGAACTCCAGTTTCGGACCGTAGAAGGCGCCTTCTCCCGGGTTGAGCCGATAGTCGATCTGCATGCTCTGCAGGGCACCGACCAGGGCGCTTTCCAGCTGATCCCAGACCTCGTCGCTGCCGATGCGATTGGCCGGGCGCGTGGAGAGCTTCACCGCCACCTCGTCGAAACCGAACTCCTTATAGATGTCGAACACCAGGGCGATGGTGCGGGCGCATTCGTCCTGCATCTGTTCCGGGGTGCAGAAGATGTGGGCGTCGTCCTGGGTGAAGTGGCGTACCCGCAGCAAGCCGTGCAGTGCCCCTGAAGGTTCGTAGCGATGGACCTTGCCGAACTCGGCGATGCGCAGGGGCAGGTCGCGGTAGCTCTTCAAGCCGTGGCCGAAGATCGCCACCGCGCCGGGGCAGTTCATGGGCTTGAGGGCGAAGGTGCGCTGGTCCTCGGTGCTGGTGGTGAACATGTGGTCGCGGTAGTTCTGCCAGTGCCCGGAGGTTTCCCAGAGGCTGCGGTCCATCACATCCGGGGTGTTCACTTCCTGGTAGCCCGCCTGTTCCTGACGCTGGCGCATATAGCCGATCAACTGCTTGAACAGGGTCCAGCCCTTGGCATGCCAGAACACCGACCCCGGCGCGCAATCGTCGAAGTGAAACAGGTCCAGTTGCTGGCCCAGCTTGCGGTGGTCGCGCTTGGCGGCCTGTTCCTGACGAAGCAGATGAGCGTCCAGATCCTGGCGGGTGGCCCAGCAGGTACCGTAGATCCGTTGCAACGGTGCGTTGCTGGCGTCGCCGCGCCAATAGGCGCCGGCCACCTTGGTCAGCTTGAAGGCCCGCAATTGGCCAGTGGTACGCACGTGGGGGCCGCGGCACAGGTCTTCGAAATCGCCCTGGCGGTACAGCGACAGCACAGCCTCCGGGGGCAGGTCGCGGATCAGCTCGACCTTGTAGTGCTCGCCCTGGTCGGCAAAGTGTTCCAGTGCCTGCTCCCGGGACAGCTCGCGGCGGCGCAAGGTGTGGTTGGTGGCGGCAAGGCTGTGCATGCGCGCCTCGATCAGTTCCAGATCCTCGGGGGTGAAAGGGCGCTCGTAGGCGAAGTCGTAGAAGAAGCCGTCCTCGATCACCGGGCCAATGGTGACCTGGGCCGAGGGGTACAGCTGCTTCACCGCCATGGCCAGTAGGTGGGCGCAGGAGTGACGCAGGATTTCCAGGCCATCGGGGTCGGTCGCGGTGACGATACTCAGGCGGGTGTCGCTGTCCAGCAGGTAGTCACAGTCCACCAGCCGGCCATCGACCCGCCCGGCCACGGCGGCTTTGGCCAGGCCGCTGCCAATGCTGGCGGCCACCTCGAACACGGACAACGGCTGGTCGTACTCACGGCACGCGCCATCAGGCAGGGTGATGCGGATCATCTTCGGTGGTCCTTGGTCAGGCTTGGGGATTAGCGGTTGAAGCGCAGGGGCAGGCCCTGACAGTGGTCGTACAGACGCCCCCGGTGCCAGGCGAGTTGGCCCGATACCAGGGTGGTGGCGACGCTATGGCGAAAGCGCTGGCCGGCAAACGGGGTCCAGCCGCATTGGGCAAGAATCGGCTGGCGGTCCACGGGCAGGCCTTCGGGCTCGGCACGGATCAGCACCAGATCGGCCCAGTAGCCTTCGCGCAGGTAGCCGCGGTCGGGGATGGCGAACAGGTCGGCCACCCGGTGGCTGGTCTTGGCCACCAGGGTGGTCAGGGGCAGGACCCGGTCCGCCACCAGTTCCAGCAAGGCCGGCAAGGCGTGCTGCACCAGAGGCAGGCCGGCGGGCGCACGGGTGTAAGGCTGCTGTTTCTGCTCCCAGGTGTGGGGTGCGTGGTCGCTGCCGATGATGTCCAGGCGCTGGCTGTTGAGAGCCTGACGCAAGGCATCGCGATCGGCCTGGGTCTTGATGGCCGGGTTGCATTTGATCAAGTGACCGAGGCGCGGGTAGTCGCGGTCATCGAACAGCAGGTGGTGCAGGCAGACTTCGGCGGTGATGCGTTTCTCGGCCAGGGGCCGGTCCTCGAACAGGGCCAGTTCCCGGGCGCTGGTCAGGTGCAGGACGTGCAGGCGGGTGCCGTGTTTCTTCGCCAGTTCCACCGCCAGGGACGAGGAGCGGTAGCAGGCCTCGGCATCGCGAATGCGCGGGTGAGCCGCGGCGGGAATCTGATCGCCATAGAGTTGCTGCCAGCGTTGCTGCTTGAGCTGGATGCTCGGGGTGTGTTCGCAGTGGGCCAGGAGGATGGTCGGTACCTGGCGAAACAGCCGGTCGAGCACCTGGGGATCGTCCACCAGCATGTTGCCGGTGGAGGCGCCCATGAATACCTTGACCCCGGCGACCTCGCTGGGATCGAGGGCGGCGACGGTGTCGAGGTTGTCGTTGCTGACGCCGAAGTGAAAGCCGTAGTTGGCCACCGAGGCGACGGCTGCGCGGCGTTTCTTGTCGGCCAGGGCGGCCAGGGTCAAGGTCGCCGGCGAGGTGTTGGGCATGTCCATGAAGCTGGTGATGCCACCGGCCACTGCGGCGCGGGACTCGCTATGGATGCTGCCTTTTTCCGGGGCGCCGGGATCGCGAAAGTGCACCTGGTCGTCGATCATCCCCGGCAGCAGCCATTGGCCCTGGGCGTCGATTTCCAGTTCGGCGCTGAGGTGGTTGAGGCTGCCGATGGTCTCGATTCGGCCCTGATTGACCAGCAGGTCGGCGTCGAACTCGCGTCCTTCGTTCACCAGGCGGGCGTTGCGGATAAGGATTCGGCTCATGCTCAAAACTCGTTCTGCAGGGCCTTGTAGCCGCGGACCAGATCGACGTTGGTGCGGGCCACGTCTTCGGAAAACTCCGAAGCGCTGATGCTCACCGGAGGGAACTGCGCCAGGTCGGTCTTGGGGCCGATGCGGGTGGTGGAGGGCACGTAGAAGCCTGGTGGCAGGTCACGACCGTCCACCACTGAGTTGTGTCGGACCACGCTGCCGTCACCCACCACGCAGTTGAACAGCACGCTGTTGAAACCGATGAACACCCGGTCGCCGACCACGCAGGGGCCGTGGACGATGGAGCGGTGGGCGATGGAGGTGTGCTGGCCGATGGTGACGGCGGCACCGGATTTGGAGTGGATCACCACGCCGTCCTGGATATTCGAATTGGCGCCGATGGTGATGGCTTCCATCTGGCCGCTGGCGTCGACCTCGTCGGCGCGGATCACCGCGTAGGGGCCGACGAACACGTTGTCGCCGATCACCACCTTGCCGCAGATGATGGCGGTCTTGTCCACGTAGGCGGATTCGGCGATTACCGGCAGATCGCCGGAGGGGTTTTTACGAATCATGGCGCGAGTCCTTCAAGGGGGAACTGATGACTTCCACCGCGCCATCGCGAATGGCGTTGTAGAAACAGTTGGGGCGACCGGTGTGGCAGGCGGGGCCTTGTTGCTCCACTTGCAGCAACACCGCGTCGCCATCGCAGTCCAGGCGCGCTTCGATCAGACGCTGGCGATGCCCGGAGCTTTCGCCCTTGCGCCACAGGCACTGGCGCGAGCGCGACCAATAGCAGACCTGGCCGCTGGCCAGGGTTTCGGCCAGGGCCCGGCGGTTCATCCAGGCCAGCATCAGCACCTCGCCGCTGTCGTGTTGCTGGGCAATGGCGGCGATCAGTCCGTCGCTGTTCCAGGGCAGGGCGTCGAGCACGGCGGTCAGCGGCCAACGACTGCCCAGGGCGGCGGTTTCCAGGTCCAGCAGCGACAGCGGCGGGCGCTGGATCATGGTCGGCTCAGGGCGTCGTACAGGGTGTTGAGGTTGTATTCGAACAGCCCGATGAAGGTGCTGGCCGGGCCCGTGGCCGACAGGGCGTCGGAGTACAGGGTGCCGCCAATATGAGCGCCGCTTTCCTCGGCGATCTGCTTGAGCAGGCGGGCGTCCTTGATATTTTCCATGAACACCGCCTTGACCTTGGTGTTACGGATCTGGGTGATCAGCGCCGCGACTTCGGCGGCTGAGGGCTCGCGTTCGGTGGACAGGCCCTGGGGTGCCATGAAGTCGATGCCGTAGGCCTGGCCCAGGTAGCCGAAGGCGTCGTGAGAAGTGACGATCTTGCGGTTGCCCGGAGGCAGGGCGCCGAGCTTGGTCTTGGCCTCGGCCAGCAGGCGGTAGATCTGTTGCAGGTAGGCCTGGCTGTTGCGCTGGTAGTCGGCCTGGTGAGCCGGGTCGGCGGCAATCAGCGCCTTGGTGATGTTGTTCACATAGAGTTCGCTGTTGGCCAGGTTGTGCCAGGCATGCGGGTCGGGCACCTGTTCGCCGTCCTCGTCCAGGGTCCGTGGAATCACCCCGCGACTGGCGGTGATCACTGGCGTCTTGGTGGCCGAGCTGGCAACCAGACGATCCAGCCAGGGTTCGAAGCCCAGGCCGTTCTTGATGATCAGCCGGGCTTTGAGCAGGGCTTTGGCATCGTCCGGTGTGGGTTCGTAGGTGTGGGCGTCTTCGTCGGCGCCTACCAGGTTGGTGATCTGTACATGCTCGCCGCCGACCTGGCGGGTCATGTCGGCGAGGATGCTGAAGCTGGTGACCACCGCCAGCTTGTCCGCGGCCTGGGCGGTGGACCACGACAGGGGCAGCAGCAGGCTGAACAGCACGAGTAGAACGCGCATCGGGAAACACCTCATGGGGATGTGAGCAAAGGCGGGCGGTGCAACAGGCCGTGCACCGGCCCGAACACCACGGAGAGCAGGTACAGGCTGCCCGCCACCAGCACGATGGCCGGTCCGCTGGGCAGCGAGTAATGGAACGACAGCAACAGGCCGAGCCAGACCGAAAGACAACCCAGCAGCGCAGCGATGCCCATCAACCGCGGCAGCCGACGGCTCCAGAAGCGCGAGGCGGCGGCCGGCAGCATCATCAGCCCCACCACCATCAGGGCGCCGATGGCCTGGAAACCGATCACCAGATTGAGCACCACCAGGGTCAGGAACAGGCCGTGGGCCAGGGGACCCAGGCGGCTGACGCTGTGCAGGAACAGGGGGTCGAGGGTGTCCAGCAGCAGGGGTTTGTAGATCAGGGCCATGGCCAGCAGGCTGAAGCCCGAGACCAGGAGCATGCCGTTGAGGGTCGGGCCGTCCACCGCCAGGGCCGAGCCGAACAGCAGGTGCAGCAGGTCCAGGCGTTTGCCCGCCAGCCCGAGGATCAGGACGCCGCTGGCCAGGGAGATGGGGTAGATCGCCGCGATGCTGGCGTCTTCCCGCAGGCCGGTGCGGCGGGTGATCCAGGCCGCGAGACCGGCCATGCCCAGGCCGGCGCCCAGACCGCCGAAGGTCAGGGCCGGCAAACTGAGACCGGCGAACCAGAAGCCCAGGGCTGCGCCGGGGAGAATGCCGTGGGCCACCGCATCGCCGATCAGGCTCATGCGCCGCAGGATCAGGAATACGCCCAGGGGAGCCGTGCTGCAGGCCAGTACCAGACCGCCGAGCAAGGCCCGACGCATGAACACGAATTCGCTGAAGGGTTGCCAGAAATGCGCGGCGAACTGCATCAAGCCACCTGCGTCCGGGATGGTGGGGCGATCAGTTCCCGGCTCTGGCCCAGGACACAGCCGCTGCTTTTGATCCACAAGGTCTGGGGGATGTGCTGGTGCACGGCGGCTAGGTCATGGCAAACCACCACCAGGGTCCGGCCCTGGGCGTGCCAGCTGTGCAGGTGTTGCCAAAGCAGGCTCTGGCCTGCTTCGTCGAGGGCGGCGTGGGGTTCGTCCAGGAGCAGCAGCGGTGCTTCGGTCAGGCTCAGTCGGGCCAGCAGCGCGCGCTGCAATTCTCCACCGGAAAGGGCCATCAACGGGCGACTTTCCAAGCCACTCAAATGCCAGTCTTCGAGCACCGCCTGCAGTTTTTCTGCCCGGGCCCTGGCCGTTTCGCACTTGCCCCAGAAGCCACCGGCCACCAGCGCTTCCAGGCTGATGGGAAACTGGCGATCGAGGTGTTGCTGTTGCGGCAGGAACGAAAAGCCGCCCCGTTTGGGCAATGTCAGATCGACCTTGCCGGCCAGGGGCTTTTGCAGCCCGGCCAGGACTTTCAGCAGGCTGCTTTTGCCCGAACCGTTGGCGCCGATGACGGCGCTCAGGCTGCCGCTGGGCAGGTGCAGATCCAGGGCCGGAGTCAGGGGTTGGCCCGGCGCGCCCCAGCGTAAACCTTGGCAACGGATCATCAGGCCTCCCAGTTCCAGCGGCTTTGCGCCACGGCGTCGTGGGCGTGCAGGCTTTCTGCATGCACAACCCGCAGCTGGAAGGCGTTGACGCCAGGAGAGCGGCGCAGCGCCAGGTTCAGGCGGCGGGCGGCGTCTTCGCAAAACATCAGGTTTTGTCCGTTGGCCAGAGCGAAGGCCTGCTCATCGGCGCGCTTGACCGCCGTTTGCACGGCGGTGCCCAGGGCACTTTCAGCGTCGTTGATCAGGGCAATCAACGGCAGCTCGTCGAGGAATTCGTCCAGGCGCAGGTGCAGTTCGGCGTTGCTGCGTTGGCTATGGGGCGTGGCGACTATGCCTTGGGTCGAGCCCAGCCAAGCCAGAATGTCGGCGTGCTGCAGTGGTTGGTTGGCGAAATCGTTGACGAATTGCTGTTGGATCAGTTGACGGGAAAGGGCGGCCGAGCAAGGGCAGGTTGAGGAATAAGGCACGACGATTTTTAGTTCCACGTGGAACATCGCGTTTTTCAGCCGCGCTTCAATGCTCAACGGATAGCTCTTCCAACCGGCCAAAGGACTGACCAAGGCCGGACGTTTGAGCAGCAGATCGAAGTGCAGCCGTAGGTAGGCGCTGTGGGCCAGGCCCTCGTGACTGTCGAGAAAGCGCTGTAGCACCTGGCGCAGCAGAGCAGGCGTGAGGTTGTCCTGTTCGAGCATTTCCAGGGCCAGATACAAGCGCGACATATGAATGCCTCGCGCTTCGCCATCGTCGAGGCTGACTCCGGCATCGGCTTTGGCAGCGATCCGTTGGCTGTCCATCACTACAGGTAAGGCAATGCCGCACATGCCCACCCATTCCAGGGGCAAGGCTTGGCGTGAGGCCTGCGCGGCAATATCCGGCAGAGTCAGCGCGTTCATGAACAGGTCCGTCGTTAGGAATATTCCGACATGTTATATTATAACAATACATCCGATGAAACATTTTTCCTCGGCGGTTCTCTGGCCTGTTCTTGTGAGTACGGACACTCCCTTCACTGCGGTATTTGTCATGCACAGACGTCAATTGCTCAACCTGCTGTTGGCCGGCACGGCCCTGATGTTGCCCTGGACTGTTTCCGCCGCGCAGATCCGTAATGCGCGGCTGTGGAAAGACGCCGACAAGCTGCGGCTGGTGCTCGATCTGAGTGGGCCGGTGCAGTACAAGACCTTCACCCTGAGCGCGCCGGAGCGCTTGATCATCGATGTGAACGGCGCTCGCCTGAGTGGCGATTTCAGTCAGTTGCCCCTGGCCCATACGGTGATCCGCGCGATCCGCTCCGGGCATTTTGGCCAGGGCGATACGCGGATCGTCCTCGACCTGAACAAGCCGGTGCAGCTCAACAGCTTTCTCCTGCCGCCCCAGGATGGACAGGGCCACCGACTGGTGCTGGACCTGTCCGAGGCCGGCAAGGCGTCGCTGCAGATCGCCGGGGGCGCTGCGCCTCTGGCCAAGCCCGAGGCGTCGCCGGGCAAGCCCCATCCCAAGCGCGACATCATCGTGGTAGTGGACCCCGGCCACGGTGGCAAGGACCCGGGCGCCGTGGGGGCCAAGGGGGAACGGGAGAAGGATGTGGTGCTGTCCATCGCCCAGTTGCTGGCCAAGCGGCTCAAGCGCGAGAAGGGGTTTGACGTGAAGCTGGTACGCAACGATGACTTCTTCGTGCCGCTGCGCAAGCGGGTGGAGATCGCCCGCAAGCACAAGGCCGACATGTTCATCTCGGTGCACGCCGATGCGGCGCCGCGTCTTACCGCCTCCGGTGCCTCGGTGTATGCCTTGTCCGAAGGCGGGGCGACTTCGGCCACCGCGCGCTTCATGGCCCAGCGGGAGAACGATGCCGACCTGCTGGGGGCCAGCAGCCTGCTCAATCTCAAGGACAAGGACCCGATGCTGGCGGGGGTGATTCTCGACATGTCGATGAACGCCACCATTGCCGCCAGCCTGCAGCTAGGGGGCACGGTGCTGGACAGCCTGTCGGGGATTACCACCCTGCACCAGAAGCGCGTGGAACAGGCCGGATTCGCGGTGCTCAAGTCGCCGGATGTGCCATCGATCCTGGTGGAAACCGGCTTTATCTCCAACAGCCGCGACAGTCAGCGGCTGGTCACGACGCGGCATCAGCAGGCGATTGCCGACGGCCTGTTCAAAGGCTTGCAGCGCTACTTCGAAAAGAACCCGCCAGCCAACAGCTACATGGCCTGGCTCCAGGAAACCAGGAACAACCGCGCTGTGTAGCCGCCGGCGCCTGCACCGGGCGCGGTGTTGGCGCGTCTAGCAGCCGCTGATACGGCTGCAGGTGAACTTGGCGCTGCTGCCGCCGGAGCTGGAGAAGCGATTGCGGGTGGTCCAGCCCACGCGCTGGCTGTAGCCCACCCAGGCTTCGCCGTCGGAGGCCAGGCCGGTGAAGAAGGTCAGTTGCCCGTAGCGACTGTTGGTCTGCGCCCAGTAGCGTTTGCCGATTACCTCGAACCCGCGCAAGTAAGTGGTGCTGCCCGCCGTGGCGACGCTGTAGGCGTTGCCCAAGGGATCGACACAGGCCAGCAGGGTGGCGCTGCGGGTGCAGGTGGCCAGGGTGCTGGGCACGCCGGCTGTAGCGTGGCCGGCCAGCAGCATCAGGCTTGAAAGCAGGGTGGGCAGGACAAGGCGCATGGCAGTTCTCGTGGCGACAGGGGCGCAGCATCGCGCCCTTCGTCGTGGGCGGCAAGGGAGTGTTGGCTAATGTGCATTGTTATAATATAACATCAAATAAAGCCTGACCCGTGACCCCGCCATGACTGAACAAGAGCTCCTCGCCGAACCCCCGGCGCATTACATGAACGACGCCCAGCAGGGCTTCTTCCGCGATCTGCTGCTGGCCCAGCGCAGCGAATTGCAGGAGCGCATTGCCGCTGAGTTCGACCAACTGCGCGAGCAGGAACCCCACAGCGACCCCGCCGACATTGGTAGCGCCGAAGAACAGCGGCAATGGCAACTGCGCCTGCTGGAACGGGAAAAGAAGCTCCTGGACAAGATTGACGAGGCCCTGGAGCGCCTGGCCCGGGGCGAGTACGGCTGGTGCCGCGACACCGGCGAGGCCATCGGCCTCAAGCGCCTGCTGCTGCGGCCCACCGCCACCCTGTGTATCGAAGCCAAAGAACGCCAAGAGCTGCGCGAACGCCACCAACGGGCGCTTTGACCCAGCCGCGAACCTGATGAGGCCCCCCCATGACCCAGCGTCTTCCCGTTACCGTGCTGTCCGGATTTCTTGGCGCCGGCAAAAGCACCCTGCTCAATCACATCCTGCGCAACCGCGACAACCTGCGGGTAGCGGTGATCGTCAACGACATGAGCGAAATCAACATCGACGGCAGCGAGGTGCAGCGTGATGTCAGCCTCAATCGTGCCGAAGAGAAGTTGGTGGAGATGAGCAACGGCTGCATCTGCTGCACCCTGCGCGAAGACCTTCTGGAGGAGGTGGGCAAGCTGGCCCGCGACGGGCGCTTCGATTACCTGCTGATCGAGTCCACCGGCATCTCCGAGCCGCTGCCGGTGGCGGAAACCTTCACCTTTCGCGATGAGGCCGGGCAGAGCCTGGCGGACATCGCCCGCCTCGATACCATGGTCACCGTAGTCGACGGCATGAACTTCCTGCTGGACTACCAGGCCGCGCAAAGCCTGGCCTCCCGGGGTGAAACCCTGGGCGAGGAGGACGAACGTTCGATCACCGACCTGCTGATCGAACAGGTGGAGTTTGCCGACGTTATCCTCATCAGCAAGATCGACCTGATCAGCAGCGCCGAGCGCCAGGAGCTGATGGCGATCCTGGCGCGGCTCAACGCCCAGGCAGAGATCGTTCCCATGGTCATGGGCCAGGTGCCCTTGGCCAAGATCCTCAACACCGGACGCTTCGACTTTGAACGCGCGGCCCAGGCGCCGGGCTGGCTGCAAGAGTTGCGCGGCGAGCACGTGCCGGAAACCCAGGAGTACGGAATCGCCTCGACCGCCTATCGAGCGCGCCGCCCCTTTCATCCCCAGCGTTTCTTCAACTTCATCAACCGGCCCTGGGTCAACGGCAAGCTGCTGCGCTCAAAAGGCTTCTTCTGGCTCGCCAGCAAGTACCAGGAGGCGGGCAGTTGGTCCCAGGCCGGCGGTTTGATGCGCCATGGCTTTGCCGGGCGCTGGTGGCGCTTCGTGCCCAAGCAGCACTGGCCCCAGGACGAGGAAAGCACGGCGGCGATTCTGCACAACTGGACCCCGGCCACGGGCGACTGTCGTCAGGAACTGGTGTTCATCGGCCAGAACATCGACTTTACCCGGCTCAGTGCCGAGCTCGACCTGTGCCTGCTGGATGACGATGAAATGGCCCTCGGTGTCGAGGGCTGGAGCCTGATGACCGACCCTTTCGGTTCCTGGCATGAAGAGGAGGCGGCCTGATGCTGACCCTGAGTTCCCCGGTGACTCCACTGAGCATTCCATTGACGGCCAAGTGCTTGCTGCTGCCTTGTGCGGTGCCGCTGGTTTCCCGGCGCGCGGCCATTGGCCAGGCCCCGGCAGTGCTGGCCGAGGTGCTGGACGATGAGGTCAACCTCGGTCTCTGGCAGCGCCAGTTGCCGGCGCACATCGAGGACTTCGGCGAGTTGCTGTTGTCCCTCAATGAGCCCTTGGCGGAGTCCCTGTCCCTGGAGTTGCCGGATGAGGATTGCCCTCCGAACCTGCGGGGTTTGGCCGCGCGCTTCAGCGACTTGCAGGGTTATGACGGCTTTATCGCCGACGTTTCCTGGTTGGTCAGTGCCTTTGCCTGCCTGTTGGGCGCCAAACGCGTGGGCTTGCGCTTACGGGTGCTGGACAAGGCCATGTGCCCGCGGTTTCACGTCGACCATGTGCCGGTGCGCCTGATCACCACCTATGCCGGGATTGGCAGCCAGTGGTTGCGGGAAGGGGCGATGGACCGTCGGCAGTTGGGGCAGGCTGCGGCCGAACCTCGGGAATCAGAGCTGATCCAGCAGATTGGCCGCGGTGAAGTGGCGCTGTTCAAGGGTGAGAAATGGCATGGCAACGAGGGGTTTGGTCTGATTCATCGTTCGCCGCAGCCGGCGCCGGGGGAGCGGCGTTTGATACTGACTCTTGATTGGCTGGGGTGAGCGGCGAGCGTTCGCGGGCAAGCCCGCTTCTACGGCGGTCGGCGGATTTTCGTCGCGACGGGGAAGGGCGTAGCATCAGCGCACAAGCTTGCGGAAATCCTTCCATGCTGCAGAACATTCCTACCCATGTGATCGCCGGCCCTCTGGGGGCCGGCAAGACCAGCCTGATCCGTCATCTGCTGAGCCAGCGCCCGGCCCATGAGCGCTGGGCGGTGTTGATCAATGAGTTCGGCCAGATTGGCCTGGACGCGGCCTTGCTGACTCGGGATGACGATGGCATCGCTTTCGGCGAAGTGGCCGGCGGCTGCCTGTGCTGTGTCAACGGCGCACCGTTTCAGGTGGGGTTGGGGCGTCTGCTGCGTAAGGCCAAGCCGGATCGTTTGTTCATCGAGCCGTCCGGCCTTGGTCACCCGGCGCAATTGCTCAAGCAACTGAGCGTTGCGCCCTGGCAGGGGGTGCTGGCGTTGCAGCCCTGCGTACTGGTGCTCGACGCCCAGGCCCTGGCGGCCGGCAAGCCGCTGCCCCAGGCCCAGCAGGATGCCCTGTCCAGCGCCGGCTTGCTGGTGTTGAACAAGGACGAACTGCTCAGCGACAGCGATCGACTGCGGGTGCTGGAGCAGTTGCCGGACCTGCCCTTGTTCTGGACGCGCCACGCCGCCTTGCCCTTGGCCGAGCTACCGGGTCTGGAGGCCAGTGCCGGGGCGGCGCTGGAGCAACTGGATGTTCCCCAGGGCTTGGCACAGTTGCCGGCAGTGTGGAGCGATCCGGCGCTGCCGATCTGCCTCAGTCAGTCTCAGGAGGAGGGCTGGAGCATCGGTTGGCGCTGGCACCCGAGCCAGCAGTTCGACCTGGCCCGGGTCGATCACTGGTTGCAGAACCTCGACTGGCGTCGGGCCAAGCTGGTGATCCACAGCGATGAGGGCTGGCGCTCGGGCAATGGCTTGGATAATTCACCGCTGAACTGGCTGCCCAGCGAATGGCGACGGGATTCGCGCCTGGAATTGATTTTCAGTGCCCCTCAGGACATGGCCGCCCTGCAAGCCAGCCTCAGCGCTTGCCGCCTGTAGGCGCAGGCTTGCCTGCGCATTTCACGGCTTGAACTTGCGGTGCTCTTCGCGCCACTGACTCAGTTCGATCACCTCGGCGCTGGGCAACGGCTCTTTCACTTCGAATGGGTAGGGCGCCAGCTCGATGTGCGCGCTGTGGGCTCCAAACTGAGTGATGGTCCCGGCGTGGCGGGTTTCACCGGTCACGGTGAATTCGAAGTTGTAGATTCGCGCCAGGCGCCGGCGACCGTTGGCGTCCTTGACCAAACCGATGCGCTTGAGTGCGACGTTGCCGTCCAGCAGCTCGATGTCGAGCCGTGCGCAGTGCTGCTTGACCCGCTCCAGCGCCCGCTCCCGCAGGCCGTGGTTGTGCCATAGCCAGGCGGCGCCGGTCGCCAGCAGCATCAGCACAAAGATGTTTCCAAGGGTCAGCATGAAGGTTTGCTCCAACGAAGTGGCGTCAGCTTAACTGCGTCTCCGGTCTGTCGTACAGGCTGCGTTTAGTCGCATACTGCGCGGCTTGAATTCCACCGGTTTTATGGAAAATCCTGCATGAAACGTACGCCCCACCTGCTTGCGATCCAGTCCCATGTGGTTTTCGGCCACGCCGGTAACAGTGCTGCGGTGTTTCCCATGCAGCGGGTCGGGGTGAATGTCTGGCCCCTGAATACCGTACAGTTCTCCAACCACACTCAGTATGGTCAGTGGGCCGGAGAAGTGTTGGCGCCCCATCAGATTCCCGAGCTGGTAGAAGGCATCGCCGCCATCGGCGAGCTGGGCAACTGCGACGCGATTCTCTCCGGTTACCTGGGCAGCGCGGCCCAGGGCCGGGCGATTCTCAGTGGCGTGGCGCGGATCAAGGCGACCAACCCCAAGGCCTTGTACCTGTGCGACCCGGTGATGGGCCATCCGGAGAAGGGCTGCAGCGTGCCGGCGGAGGTCAGCGACTTCCTGCTGGATGAGGCGGTGGCCATGGCCGACTTCCTGTGCCCCAACCAGCTGGAGCTGGACAGCTTCTGCGGACGCAAGCCGCAATCATTGTTCGATTGCCTGGGCATGGCTCGCTCGCTGCTGGAGAAGGGCCCCAAGGCGGTGCTGGTCAAGCACCTGGACTACCCGGGCAAACTGGCGGAAGGCTTCGAGATGCTGCTGGTGACCGCCGAGGGCAGTTGGCACTTGCGCCGCCCGTTGCTGGCGTTCCCGCGGCAGCCGGTGGGGGTGGGCGACCTGACGTCGGGTCTGTTCCTGGCGCGGGTGTTGTTGGGCGACAGCCTGGTGGCGGCGTTCGAGTTCACCGCCGCCGCAGTGCATGAAGTGCTGCTGGAAACCCAGGCCTGCGCCAGCTACGAGCTGGAGCTGGTGCGGGCCCAGGACCGCATTGCCCATCCACGGGTGCGGTTCGAAGCCACGCCGATCGGCTTCTGAGGGCGACCGGCGTGCAGTGACTCAGGCCTGCTCGGAGAACTGCACCGTCGGCGCCTGCTGACTAAAGCCCCGGGTGTGTATGCCCAGGTACACCAGGCCCAGGGCGAACCAGGCCAGACCAATCCCCAGGGTCAGGGCCGAGAGGCTGGTCCACAGCCAGACGATCAGGCCGAAGCCGATCAACGGCAGCAGGCCGTACTGCAGCAGTCGCGCACTCGTGCGCGGCTGGCCCTGTCCCAAGTGACTCTTGATCACCGCCAGGTTGACCACCGAGAACGCCACCAGCGCGCCGAAACTGATCATCGAGGCCAGGGTGGTGAGGTCGATGACCACCGCCAGCAAGGACACCAGCGACACCAGGACAATGGCGATCACCGGGGTTTTGTAGCGCTCCGACAGGGTGCCGAACACTCGCCGTGGCAGGATGCCGTCGCGACCCATGCTGAACAGGATGCGCGACACCGAGGCCTGTGACGCCAGGGCCGAGCCCGCAGCGCCGGCGACATAGGTGGCGGTGAAGAACATCTCCAGGAAACGCCCGCCGGCATGCAGCATCACTTCGCTGGCTGCCGAGTCGGCGTCCTTGAAGCTGCTGCCGGGGAAGGCCAGTTGGCTGGTCATGGCCAGCAGGATGAACAGCAGCCCTGCGCCCAGGGTGGTGATGACAATGGCCCGTGGGATGTCCCGGCGCGGGTCACGGGTTTCCTCGGCCAGGGTCGACACCGCGTCAAAGCCCAGGAACGACAGGCACAGCACCGCGGCCCCAGCCATCAACGGCAACAGTCCGCTCTGGCTGCCGTCGCCGACCCAGGGTGCACTCAGGTCCAGGCTTGCGGCCCCGGCCAGCTGGCGAATCACCAGGGCTACGAACACCACCACGAACACCATCTGCGCGCAGACGATCAGGTTGCTCATGCTCGACACCGAACCGATGCCGCGAATGTTCAGCAGCGTCACCAGGCTGATGGTCGCCACCACGAAGACCCAAGCCGGCACGGCGGGAAAGGCCAGGTTGAGAAACAGGCCGATCACCAGGTAGTTGATCATCGGCAGGAACAGGTAATCCAGCAGCAGCGACCAGCCGGCGAGAAAGCCGATGCCCGGTCCGAAACTGAGGCTGGCGTAGGAATAGGCCGAGCCGGCAATCGGGTACTTCCTGACCATGACGCTATAGGACAGGGCTGTGAAGATCATGGCCAGCAGGGTCACGACATAGGCTGCGGCGGTACGCCCCCCGGTGATCTGGGTGACCACGCCGTAGGTGGTGAACACGGTCAGGGGCACCATGTACACCAGGCCGAAGAACACCAGGGCCGGCAGCCCGAGGATGCGTCGCAGGGAGGTGCCTTGGGCGCTGTGGGTGAAGTCGCCGGAGGCGAGGGCGGGACTGTCGGACAGAGTATTGGCGCTGGGCATTGTTATTGTTCTCACGCGTTCGTTGGCTCGAAGGCTCCCCGGACGGGGAGTGCGTTTGTGCCTTGCTCAATGATTCTGGCAGCGGTGCCCCCTGGGCATAACTCTCTATGTGGTCAAAAAGGGATGAATCCGGCCAATCGGGATGACCGCAGAAGACTGCCTGGAGCGGCGGGGGGAGAGGCTGGTCGAGCGCGCAAGGCGCTGCCGGGGCGTGGCGAGGGGACCGTCCGTGGTCCTGCTGAATCAGCGTATCTGCCTGAGGATCAAGGGCCGTCGGCCTTGATTTCCTGGTAGCGCTTTTCCAGCTCCTGGCGGATCTGCCGGCGCTGCTGGGCTTGGATATAGCGGCGCTTGCCGTCGGCAGTCTCGGGTTGCAGCGGCGGCACCTGGGCCGGTTTGCGCTGGTCGTCCACCGCCACCATGGTGAAGAAGCAACTGTTGGTGTGGCGCACCGAGCGCTCGCGGATGTTCTCGGTCACCACCTTGATGCCCACCTCCATGGAGGTGTTGCCGGTGTAGTTGACCGAGGCCAGGAAGGTCACCAGTTCGCCGACATGCACCGGCTCGCGGAAGATCACCTGATCCACCGACAAGGTCACTACGTAGCGGCCGGCATAACGGCTGGCGCAGGCATAGGCAACTTCGTCGAGGTACTTGAGCAGGGTGCCGCCGTGGACATTGCCAGAGAAATTGGCCATGTCAGGGGTCATCAATACCGTCATCGACAGCTGGGCGTTTCCGGGTTCCATAGCACACTCACGGTTCAAGGCAGGGGTTGCTTGAGCACCTCTGCGGGTGCTGGTTTCAAGGATTTTCAAACCATCGATAACGGGACGCCGGGCCGCGTCGTGCCGTCACGCTCCGGTGGATCTGTTTCCTAATATTGCACCGCCTTTCTGCCGGAAGTCCCGGTGTTAACCTGCAAAACACCCGTTCCAGGGCTTTTTCCGCTCCTATTTTTGGATATTTCTTTGTACTGATCAGATTTTTCTTTTTAGGCGATCTGCGCCGCCCAGCTTTCAAGGAGAACCCCGGCCATGCATGCCATCAGTTTCATTCAGGACCTGGCCGTGATCATGCTGGTCGCAGGCGTCGTGACCATTCTCTTTCACCGACTCAAGCAGCCGGTGGTGCTGGGCTACATCGTCGCCGGCTTCATCATCGGCCCCCACACGCCGCCGTTCGGCCTGATCCACGACGAACAGACCATCAAGACCCTGGCCGAGCTTGGGGTGATTTTCTTGATGTTCTGCCTGGGGCTGGAATTCAGCCTGCGCAAGCTGTTCAAGGTGGGTGCCACGGCGTTTATCGCGGCCTTCCTGGAAATCGTCCTGATGATCTGGATCGGCTACGAGATCGGTCGCTGGTTCGATTGGAACACCATGGATTCGCTGTTCCTCGGGGCGATCCTGGCCATCTCTTCCACCACCATCATCGTCAAGGCGCTCAACGACCTGAAGATGAAGAACGAGCGCTTCGCCCAGCTGATCTTTGGTGTGTTGATCGTCGAGGACATTCTCGGCATCGGCATCATCGCCTTGCTGTCGAGTATTGCGGTCAGTGGCACCGTGAGTTCCGGCGAAGTGTTCTCCACCGTCGGCAAGCTTTCGCTGTTCATGATCGTGGCGCTGGTGATCGGCATTCTGCTGGTGCCGCGCCTGCTGGCCTACGTGGCCAGGTTCGACAGCAACGAGATGCTGCTGATCACTGTGCTGGGGCTGTGTTTCGGCTTCTGTCTGCTGGTGGTGAAGCTGGAGTACAGCATGGTCCTGGGGGCCTTCCTGATCGGCGCGATCATGGCCGAGTCCCGTCAGTTGCTGAAGATCGAGCGGCTGATCGAGCCGGTTCGTGACCTGTTCAGTGCGATCTTCTTTGTCGCCATCGGCCTGATGATCGACCCGCAGATCCTTCTGCAATACGCCTGGCCCATCGCTGTGATCACCGTGGCAGTGGTGCTGGGCAAGATGTTGTCCTGCGGCATGGGTGCCTTTATCGCCGGCAACGATGGACGGACCTCTCTACGAGTCGGGATGGGCCTGTCACAGATTGGCGAGTTTTCGTTCATCATCGCCGCCCTGGGCATGACCCTGCAGGTCACCAGCGATTTTCTCTATCCGGTCGCGGTTGCCGTGTCGGCGATCACCACTTTGCTCACGCCCTATCTGATTCGCGCGGCCGATCCTTTGTCGCACAAGCTGGCCGGGGTTTTGCCTCAACGTCTGAGCCGGGTGCTGGGCATGTATGGGGAGTGGTTGCGCAGTATCCAGCCTCAGGGCGAGGGTGCGTTGCTGGCGTCGATGATCCGCAAGATCCTGCTGCAGGTGGGAGTGAATCTGGCGCTGGTGGCGTCGATCTTCTTTTCCGGCGGCTATTTCGCCAAGCGCATCGGCGCTTATCTGGAGGACTGGGTCAGTGATCCGAGCTGGCAGAAGGCACTGATCTGGGGTGGAGCGCTGCTGCTGTCGCTGCCATTCCTGATTGCCGCCTACCGCAAGCTCAAGGCGCTATCGATGCTGCTGGCGGAGATGGGGGTCAAGGCGGAAATGGCCGGGCGCCACACCCAGCGGGTACGTCGGGTGATCGCCGAGGTGATTCCGATCCTGTCGCTACTGGTGATCTTTCTGCTGTTGGCGGCGCTGTCGTCGAGCATCCTGCCGACCCTGGAGTTGCTGGTGCTGATTGCCGTGGTGGCGGCTGTGGTGGCTGCGGTGTTGTGGCGCTGGTTCATCCGCGTGCACACGCGGATGCAGGTGGCGCTGATCGAAACCTTCGAGCACAGCAAGGACAACGGCGGGCATTGACCTTGCCGCTCGCCAGCAGGGCGCTGGCGAGCCGGTTGCAACGTCGGGAGTTGGCTCAGCTTTCCAGCCAGACGTCCCGCGCCCAGTGCCACACCGATTCCCAGGACTCTTCGGTGATCAGCTCTTCTTCGCCGGACCACAGCACCACGGTGCCGTCTTCCTCGACGCAGTAGTAGTCGTCGCCGTCCTGGCAGATCGGGATCAGCTCGCGAGGCACGCCCAGGTCCCAGGCGGTCGCGGCCACTTCCGGCAGGTAGGTGTGGGATTGCGGGTCGGTGACGGTGACCGGTTCCAGGCTGCCGTAAACCACGTCGCTGACCGTCAACAGGAACTCTTTGAAGACGAACGGAATATTGATGAACAGCTGTTCTTCAATTTCCACCAGTTGGTCTTCGTCCGGCAGTTCCAGGGGGACGGGTACCGGTTCGTTGGCTTCTCGGAGTTGTTCGATGACTTCTTCCACGGCCTGGGTCCTCTTAGCTCTATGGCGCGGTTGTTTGACGGCGGTTTATACAGTAGCTCGCTATAAGTGCAATCGTGAAATGCAAAACCCCGACTTGAGTCGGGGTTTTGCCTTACTGCTGTGACAACGGCATGAATCAACCGTTCTGGCGGATACCTGCCACCAGCCATGGCTGGTTGTCGCCCTGGGCGCGTTCCATGTTCCAGCTTTCGCTGAACACTTCGCCCTGGTCGAAGCGCGAGGTCTTCGATACACCGCTGAAGGTCAGGGTGGCGATGGTCTTGTCGGCACGGTCATCCACGCCTTCAAGCTGCACTTGCAGGTTGTCGATGTAGGTGGACTGGAAGCCGTCGCCCAGATCGGCACGTTCCTGTTTCAGGAACTGCAGCATCTGCGGGGTGACGAATTCGGCGATCTTGTCCATTTCGTTGGCGTCCCAGTGTTGCTGCAGGGACTGGAAGTGGCTGCGCGCCGCTTCAATGAAGCGCTCTTCGTTGAACCAGGCCGGAGCGTTGATCACAGGACGCGCGGCAGGTGCTGCCGAGCCACCGAAGATCGAACCGCCAGCCGGTTGCTGAGGCTCGAAAGCCTCACGCTGCATTGGCGCGTGGCCCGCTGGAGCGAACTGCTCCTGCTGCTTGCGACGGCGCGCGGCGATGAAGCGGAAGATCACAAAGGCGATGACTGCCATGATCAGGATGTCGAAGATCTGCATGCCCTGGAAGCCGCCGCCCATGAACATGGAGGCCAGCAGGCCACCGGCTGCGATGCCGGCCAGAGGGCCGAGCCAGCGCGAAGCACCACCGGCCTTGGCCGCGGCACCTGCAGCACCGGCTGCACCAGCGGTGGCCGCAGCGGCAGGAGCGCCCGGAGCGGTTGGCGCCGCCTGGCGAGTTTGGTGGGTCGGGGCAGCGCCGGCGCTTTTGCCGCCACCGAAGCGCTTGGCGTTGGCGTCGAGGCTCATCGTCAGGCCGATGCACAGCGCCATGGCGATGCTAAGAAAACGTTTCATAAAGGGGGTTCCCATTTGTGGATGGCACGCGCGCCATATTGCACAGGTGAAGTGTCAGTGGCGAGCGGCATAATGTTTCGGGCTTTTGCCTGACAGGCTTGATTCAGCTCTGCCCGCAATCATGCTCGCCGATAGGGTTTTTGTCTGTAAGGACGCGGCTTTGGTTCAATCCCCAAACCGTTCAGCGACGCAGTGCCAGCAGCACCACGCCAGCGGTGATCAGACCGATTCCGCCCCATTGGCGCAGATCGAGTTTCTCCCCCAGCAATGCCACGCCGATGAGGGCGACGAACACCACGCTGAGCTTGTCCACCGGCGCCACCAGCGAGGCGGGGCCGAGTTTCAGGGCGCGGAAATAGCACAGCCAGGAAGCCCCGGTGGCCAGCCCGGACAGCAGCAGGAACAGGTAGCTCTTGGGGGAAATTGATCCCAGGGACTGATATTGGCCCGTTGCGTACAAAATCAAGGCCAGACTGACCAGGACCACCACGGTGCGCAGCAGGGTGGCGAAGTCTGAATTGAGGTTTTCTATCCCCACTTTGGCGAAGATCGCCGTTAAAGCAGCGAAAACTGCCGACAACAGGGCCCAGAATGTCCACGAGGAAAAAAAGCCTGTGCCCATGTTCGCCCTGCCTTCTCTGCACTGGCCTGTAGGAGCCGGCTGGCCGGCGAAGAGGCCCTTGAGCCGGTCTTCGCCAGTGAGATTCGCTGGCAAGCCAGCTCCTACACACGCCAAGCGTGGGTGGTTAGATGGCTTCCAGCTTGGCGTAGCCGAGCATCAGCCATTTGCTGCCTTCACTGAAGTTGACCTGGACCCGCGCCTGGGCGCCGGCACCTTCGAAGTTGAGGATCACCCCATCGCCGAAGACCGAGTGGCGCACGGCCTGACCCAGGCTCAGGCCGGTGTCCGGAATCTCGCTGCCGCCGAACAGGCTGCTGGTGCTTTGCGACTGGCCGCCACCGAAAGGCCGGCTGACGCTGTTGGACAGGCGCACTTCCTGAATCAGTCCCTTGGGCACTTCACGTACGAAGCGCGACACCTTGTTGTAGGTTTCGCTGCCATATAGACGACGGGTCTCTGCATAGGTCATCACCAGGTTCTGCATGGCCCGGGTAATGCCCACGTACGCCAGGCGGCGTTCTTCCTCAAGCCGACCGGGTTCTTCCAGGCTCATCTTGTGGGGGAACAGGCCTTCTTCCATGCCCACCAGGAACACGTAGGGGAACTCCAGGCCCTTGGCGCTGTGCAGGGTCATCAGTTGCACACTGTCTTCATGTTCGTCGGCCTGGGTATCGCCGGCTTCCAGGGATGCGTGGCCGAGGAAGGCCGCCAGGGGCGTCAGGTCCTCGTCTTCTTCGCTGTTCTCGAAGTTGCGCGCGGCGCTCACCAGTTCCTCAAGGTTTTCCACCCGGGCCTGGCCCTTCTCGCCTTTTTCCGCTTCGTGGTAGGCAATCAGCCCCGACTGCTCGATCACCGTCTGGGTCATCAGGTGCAGGGGCATTTCCAGGGTCTTGGCCGCCAGGTTCTCGATCAGCTCGATGAAGGCGCCGAGGGCGCTGGCCGCACGACCGGTCAGGCCTTTATTGGCCACCAGTTGGCGCATGGCTTCCCACATCGATACATCGCTGTGGCGCGCGTGCTCGCGGATGGCTTCGACGGTCTTTTCGCCGATGCCCCGGGCCGGAACGTTGATCACCCGTTCCAGGGCCGCGTCGTTGCCACGGCCTTCCAGCAAGCGCAGGTAAGCCATGGCGTTCTTGATCTCGGCCCGCTCGAAGAAGCGCTGGCCGCCATAGATGCGGTATGGAATGCGCTCGCGCAGCAGGGCTTCTTCCAGCACCCGGGACTGGGCGTTGGAGCGGTAGAGAATGGCGATGTCGCTGCGGGCCATGCCGGTCTTCAGCGCGCTCTCGATGGTTTCCACGACATAGCGGGCTTCATCGTGCTCGTTGAAGGCGGCGTACAGGTTGATGGCTTCGCCTTCGCCGCCATCGGTCCACAGCTCCTTGCCCAGGCGCCCGGTGTTGTTGGCGATCAGGGCGTTGGCAGCCTTGAGGATACCGGCGGTGGAGCGATAATTCTGCTCCAGGCGGATCACTTCGGTGTCCGGGAAGTCGGCGGAATACTGATGGATGTTCTCGATTTTCGCCCCGCGCCAGCCGTAGATCGACTGGTCGTCGTCGCCTACCACCATCAGGCTGTCACCGCCCTGGGCCAGCAGCCGCAGCCAGGCGTATTGCACGGCGTTGGTGTCCTGGAACTCGTCCACCAGCACGTGGCGGAAACGCTTCTGGTAGTGCGCCAGCAGGCCCGGGTGGTCGCGCCACAGGTCCAGGGCGCGCAGCAGCAGTTCGGAGAAGTCGATGACTCCGGCGCGCTGGCAAGCGGCCTCGTAGGCCTCATAGATGCCGCGCATGGTGGCCAGGAAAAGATCGCCGCTGGCCTGGATATGTTGCGGCCGCAGGCCTTCGTCTTTCTGACCGTTGATGAACCACTGGGCCTGGCGGGCCGGCCAGCGTTGTTCGTCCAGGCCCAACTCGCGGATCACCCGCTTGACCAGGCGTTGCTGGTCGTCGCTGTCGAGAATCTGGAAGGTCTGGCTCAGGCCGGCTTCCTGCCAGTGGGCCCGCAGCAGGCGGTGTGCCAGGCCGTGGAAGGTGCCGACCCACATGCCCGCCGGGTTGATACCCAGCAATTGCTCGATGCGGTGACGCATCTCGGCGGCAGCCTTGTTGGTGAAGGTCACCGACAGGATCGAGTGGGGCGAGGCGTTCTCGACCTGGATCAACCAGGCGATACGGTGCACCAGCACACGGGTTTTGCCGGAGCCAGCACCGGCCAGGACCAACTGACGACCCACGGAGGCAGCTACGGCCTGGCGTTGGGCATCGTTGAGGGAGTTCAACAGGAGGGAGAGATCATCGCGCATCGGGGCATTCTAGGGGGCCGCGTCACCCCGGGCAAACCCGGCATTGCATTAGCCGATAAAACAACGGCCGGGGACGACCGGTTGGTCACAGGCCGCAGCCATTGACGTCTCTCGCCCGCACACTTTCACGGCGGAATACGGCGGGATTTGTTTTATCGATTTTATGATCTGGAGCAGTTTGGCTCGGGCTTGCGCTTGTGTATGCTCCGCCGACGTTTCGGGCTCAACCATTATAAGAATACTGCCTATGACACTTAACCCCGACCCGTCCGGGCCCTTCATGGCGCCGCGGGTCATCCGCCAGCATTACGCCGTCGAGATGGCAGTGGAGCGCACGCGCCTGCTGTATCAGGGCTCGCTGCTGCCGACCCTTTTCATGCTGCTCAACGGCCTGGTGTGCACCTGGTTGCTCTGGAGTCCGGCGCGCTATCTGTTGCTCAGCGTGTGGATGGTCTGGCTACTGGCCCTGGTGGCCTTGCGGGTGATCCAGGTGGCGGCGTTCGACTCGGCGATTCCCAGTCGTCAGGCGCAGCCCATCTGGCAGCGCATGTTTCTTCTGGGGTCGGCAGTCAGTGGCCTGACCCTGGCCTGTGCCGGCATCGCCCTGGTGCCCACCGACAGTTTTTTGCAGCAGGCCTGGGTTTTCGGCCTGATCGGCGCGGCGATTCTTTCCGCTAGCGTGGCTTACGCGGTCAGCCTGCAGGCCTTTCTCTCCTTCACCTTGCCCTGCCTGTTGCCGGCCATCGCCTATCTGTTCTGGGGCGGAGACGATCAGCAGCGAGGCTGGGGCTGGCTCGGGCTGATTCTCCTGGTATCTCTGAGCGTGGTGGCCTGGCAGGTCAACCGCCTGATTCAGCGCGGACTGTTGCGGCGCTTTCAGAATCAGGCGCTGATCGAGCATCTGCAGGACGCCCAGAGCCGCAGCAGTCAGCTCAACCGCGAGCTGGCCCGTGAGATCGAACAGCGCCGACGGGCCGAAGACCAATTGCGTGAAGCCCAGGCCGGGCTGGAGCTCCGGGTGGCCCAGCGCAGCCTGGAGCTGGACGAGGCCAACCAGGCCCTGAGCAAGAGCGAGGCGCGTCTGGCCCTGGCCCTGAACGCCAGCGAGCTGGGGCTCTGGGACTGGAACCTGCAGACCGACGAAATCCATCACACCCAGATCAAGGAGCTGTTCGGCCTGGAGCCCGAAGATGTCACCGCGATGCTCAGTCATCTCAAGCCGCGTCTGCACCCCGAGGATTTGCCGCTGCTCAAACGTGCCCTGGTGGAGCACCTCAAGGGCCGCAGCGAGGATTATCAGGTGGAGTACCGGGTGCGCCATGGCGATGGCCACTGGGTGTGGATCGAGGACCGGGGCAGGGCGGTGGAGCGCAGTCCTGCTGGGAGGGTGTTGCGCATGGTGGGCACGCGGCGGGATATCAGTGCCGACAAGGAAGTGGAAGTGCAGCGCAATCTGGCGGCGACGGTGTTCGAGGCGGCCAGTGAAGGCATCGTCATCCTCGACCCCGAGTACGCCCTGATCGCCGCCAATCAGGCCTTCAGCCAGGTCACGGGCTACCAGATCGAGGACATGCTCGGACGCAATGTGGTGGAGCTGTCCTGCAGCCGCGATGCCCGCCGGCATTACCCATTGATTCATCAGGCTCTGGAGCAGTACGGCAGTTGGCAGGGCGAGTTGGTGGAAACCCGCAAGAACGGCGAACTCTATCCGCAGTGGCTGCAATTGAACGTCGTGCGGGATAAGCGGGGGAAAATCCGGCATATCGTAGGCTTTTTCGCCGATCTATCGGCTCGGCGCGAATCCGAGGAGCGCATGCGCTACCTCACTCACTACGACGAGCTCACCGGGCTGGCCAACCGCTCTCTGTTTCGCGAGCGCCTGGCCGAGGCCCATCAACGGGTGCGCCAGGGCGGCCGCAGCCTGGCCTTGCTGCACATCAATCTGGATCGCTTCAAGTTGCTCAACGACAGCCTCGGCCATGAAGTGGCCGACCAGTTGCTGCAGAAGATGGCCAGACGACTGGTCAATGCCCTGCCGGAAGCCGACACCATCGCCCGGTTGTCCGGGGATGAGTTCGCCGTGCTGTTCGACGCCTACGGCAGCCTGTCGAGCCTGACCCGGGTGGCGACCCGGCTGCTGAGCAAGCTGCGCCTGCCGATCACCGTCGATGGCCATGAACTGGTGGTCAGCGCCTCCATGGGCATCAGCATGCTGCCGGACAGCGCCCGGGAGATTGCCGCCCTGGTCAGTCAGGCGAACATGGCCATGGCCCATGCCAAGCACCTGGGAGGCAACAACTTCCAGTTCTATACCGAGAGCCTGCAGGCCAGCACCCTGGAGCGTCTGCAACTGGAGAACCAACTGCGCAAGGCCATCGAAGAAGGCCAGTTGATGGTGTTCTACCAACCCAAGCTGTGCCTGGCCACGGGCCGGCTGAACGCCGCCGAAGCCCTGGTGCGCTGGGATCACCCGACCATGGGGCGGGTGCCGCCGGGAGACTTTATTGGTCTGGCGGAAGAGACCGGGCTCATCGGCCCCATCGGCGAGTTTGTGTTGCGCCAGGCCTGCCGCCAAGCCTGCGAATGGCAGCGCCAGGGGCTGGAGCCGATTCGGGTGTCGGTCAATCTGTCGGTGTATCAGTTGCGCCAGGGCAAGCTGGTGAGCCTGGTGCGCCAGGTATTGGAAGAAACTGGTCTGGAGCCGCACTTCCTCGAGCTGGAACTGACTGAAAGCCAGCTCCTGGACAGCGTCGAGCACATCATCGCGACCTTCCAGCAACTGCGTGATCTGGGGGTGAAGCTGGCCATCGACGACTTCGGCACGGGGTACTCGTCCCTGAGCTACCTCAAGCGCATCCCGGTGGACTACGTGAAGATCGACCAGGCCTTTATTCGTGGTCTTGCCGACGGTGGCGAGGATGCGGCGATTACCCGGGCAATCATTGCCATGGCTCACGGGCTGTCGCTGAAAGTGGTGGCCGAGGGGGTCGAGGATCCTGCCCAGCTGACCTTCCTGCGGGCCGAACACTGCGATGAAGTTCAGGGCTACCTGATCAGTCGCCCGGTGAATGCCGAGGCGCTCGCGCAGCTGTTGCAAGCCCAGACTCGCTAATGGGCGGCGGCGCCTGCCACAACGGCTACATAAGTCGTACCCGGCTGAAAATGGGGGGCAGGCCGGCAACTTCATGATGCATTGAACAGGCAAAAAGACGATTCCTGTAGTATAACTACAAGCTTGCTACATCCCCGGCGTCAGCCAATAACAATGAGTCCAGCCCTTTGAACCTGTTGCAGCACATCGCCCAGTCACGTCATTTGTTACGCAAATCGGAACTCAAGGTCGCCGATCACGTGCTCCTTGATCCTGCGGCCGTGATGCACAGTTCCATGGCGGACCTGGCCCACAGCGTGGGCATCAGCGAACCGACCATCGTGCGCTTCTGCCGTGCCATCGGTTGCTCCGGCTTTCAGGATCTGAAGCTCAAGTTGGCCCAGAGCCTTGCTGCCGGTGCCAGCTTTGGCCAGTTCGCGATCCATGAAGACGATTCTGTCGCTGACTACAGCCTGAAGATCTTCGACACCACCCTGCACACCCTGATGGAAGTTCGCGAGAAGCTCGATCCGGTGGCCCTGCAGCAGGCGGTGACGGCCATGTCCCAGGCCCAGCGCGTGGAGTTCTACGGCTTTGGCGCGTCGGGCGCGGTGGCGGCGGATGCCCAGCACAAGTTCTTTCGCTTGCTGCTGACCGCGGCGGCCTATTCCGACCCGCACATGCAGGCGATGTCGGCGGTGACCTTGAAGCCTACCGACGTGGCCATCTGCATTTCCCAGTCCGGCCGTTCCAAGGACCTGCTGATCACCGCCAATCTGGTGCGTGAAAGCGGCGCCTCGCTGATCACCCTGTGCCCGAGCCAGACGCCGTTGGCCGAGCTGTCCACGGTCAACCTGGCCATCGACGTGCACGAAGACACCGAAATCTACACCCCGTTGACCTCGCGTATCGCCCACCTGGTGGTGATCGACGTGCTGGCGATGGGCGTGGCCATGGCCCGCGGCCCGAGCCTGGTGAATCACCTCAAGAGCGTCAAGCGCAGCCTTCGCAGCCTGCGTCTGTCGCCCAAGTCGGTGAAAGCTCTGGACGACTGAGTCTTCCTGCTAGGGGCGTTCGGGCGGGGTTGTGCTTGCTGGCGAGGGGGCCTGGGTTGTGCGTTGCCTTGACGGACGCTTTCGCCGGCAAGCCCACCAGCGCCCAGGGCGGTGTTTGCCAGGTGAATGTTCATCGTCCTGTAACCGACCCGCCGCCAAACCGTAACCGCCGACGTCCATCGTGAAGCTCCCGTACTCGCATTGGGAGACTCGAAATGGCCCGGCCTTACGAAGAGAGCAACAGCGCAGTCAAGACCCGTCGTCAGCAGGAAGACCAGCGCCGCATGGAATTTCGTCGTGCGATCGAACACCGCTTCGAGCTGCGTCAGTTGCAACAGCAAATCAACGATTACCCCGAGCTTGAGGCCGTCAATTACTGGCAGGCGGCACCCGTGGCTTCCCGTCGAAGCGTTCAACCAGCCCGCTGATCTGCACGCGTTCGCTGCGGATAAATCCCAGGAACGCATGCGCTACCGGTGACAGGCGTTTGGCTTTGGCTTGCACCAGGCACCAGCTGCGAAGCAATGGCAGCTCTTCGACCGGCAACTCGATCAAGCCGCCGGTCGCCAACTCAAGGTTCAGGGCGTGGCGCGTCAGCAAGGCCACGCCCAGACCCGCCCGCACGCACTCACGCTGAGCTTCCGCCGACGACACTTCGAGGATCTGGGTGAAGTGCACACGCTTCTCCTTGAAGTACTCCTCGCAGGCCAGGCGCGTGCCCGAACCCTGTTCCCGCAGCACCAGGGTGTAGGGCTCCAGATCCTGCAGGCGCAGCGCCCCCATATGGCTCAGTGGGTGGTCCGGCGGCGCCACGGCGACGATGGGGTTGTTGAGGAAGGGCAGGAACTCCAGCTCCATGTCTTGGGGCACCATGGACATGATCACCAGGTCGTCGCGGTTGTCCGAGAGGCGGCGGATCACCTGGGAGCGGTTGACCACGGTCAATTGCAGGTGGACTTCCGGATGCTGGCGCTTGAAGGCGGCGAACAGGTGCGGGACGAAGTACTTGGCGCTGGATTCCACCGCCAGCTTGAGCTGGCCCTGCAGCGAGCCCTGCATGTCGGAGAGCTGCATGTCGAGGTTTTCCAGGCGCCCGAAAATGTCGCGGCTGGCCCGCTGCAGGGCTTCGGCGGCTTCGGTCATGTAGAGCTTCTTGCCCACGTAATCGAACAGTGGCTGGCCGATCAGCTCCTCCAGCTGGCGAATCTGCAGGCTGACGGCGGGCTGGGTGAGATTCATTTCATCGGCAGCGCGGCTGTAGGAGCGTAGATCGCAGACTTCATTGAAAATCTGCAACTGACGTAATGTCAGTCTCATCAAGGACTTACGCATTGTTCGAGTGCTCGCGCCAAGGGCTGGTGGCACGACTATAAGTCTTTACTTATGCCCAACCCAATAATTATTGATTTTTGTTAATCCCTCTGCAGAGCTAGTGTGACGCGGCGACTGACTTGAAACATTTGGTCACGCGCCGACTCGGTCTAGCGGGTCGTTTGTTCCAACGGCTCAAGGGAACCTCCAAGTGATAAAAAAGATCCTGATCGCCAACCGTGGTGAGATTGCCGTACGAATCGTGCGTGCCTGCGCCGAGATGGGCATCCGTTCGGTAGCGATCTTCTCCGACGCCGATCGCCATGCCCTGCATGTAAAGCGCGCGGATGAGGCCCACAGCATTGGCGCCGAGCCGCTGGCCGGCTACCTGAACCCCCGCAAGCTGGTGAACCTGGCGGTGGAAACCGGCTGCGATGCCCTGCATCCCGGCTATGGCTTCCTTTCGGAAAACGCCGAACTGGCAGACATCTGCGCCGAACGTGGAATCAAGTTCATTGGCCCGTCGGCGGAAGTCATCCGTCGTATGGGCGACAAGACCGAAGCCCGTCGCAGCATGATCAAGGCCGGCGTGCCGGTGACCCCGGGCACCGAAGGCAACGTTGCGGATATCCATGAAGCCCTGACTGAAGGCGACCGCATCGGCTACCCGGTGATGCTCAAGGCCACCTCCGGTGGCGGCGGCCGCGGTATCCGTCGCTGCAACAGCCGTGAAGAGCTGGAGCAGGCGTTCCCCCGAGTGATTTCCGAAGCCACCAAGGCCTTCGGTTCGGCGGAAGTGTTCCTGGAAAAATGCATCGTCAATCCCAAGCACATCGAAGCGCAGATCCTCGGTGACAGCTTTGGCAATGTGGTGCACCTGTTCGAGCGCGACTGCTCGATCCAGCGCCGCAACCAGAAACTCATCGAGATCGCCCCGAGCCCGCAGCTGACCCCGGAACAGCGCGCCTACATCGGCGACCTGTCGGTGCGCGCGGCCAAGGCCGTGGGCTACGAGAACGCCGGCACCGTGGAGTTCCTGCTCGCCGAGGGCGAGGTGTACTTCATGGAGATGAACACCCGGGTGCAGGTGGAACACACCATCACCGAGGAAATCACCGGCATCGACATCGTTCGCGAGCAGATCCGCATCGCCTCGGGCCTGCCCCTGTCGGTGAAGCAGGAAGACATCCATCACCGTGGTTTTGCCCTGCAGTTCCGGATCAACGCCGAGGACCCGAAGAACAACTTCCTCCCCAGCTTCGGCAAGATCACCCGTTACTACGCGCCCGGCGGTCCCGGCGTGCGCACCGACACGGCGATCTACACCGGCTACACCATTCCGCCGTTCTACGACTCCATGTGCCTGAAACTGGTGGTCTGGGCGCTGACCTGGGAAGAGGCGATGGACCGTGGCCTGCGCGCCCTGGACGACATGCGTCTGCAAGGGGTCAAGACCACCGCCGCCTACTACCAGGAAATCCTGCGCAACCCGGAATTCCGTAGCGGTCAGTTCAACACCAGCTTCGTTGAGAGCCATCCGGAACTGACCAACTACTCGATCAAGCGCAAACCCGAAGAGCTGGCCCTGGCCATCGCCGCCGCCATCGCCGCCCACGCAGGCCTGTGAGGAATAAAACAATGTCCAAGAAGATTCATGTAACCGACACCATCCTGCGCGACGCCCACCAATCGCTGCTGGCGACCCGCATGCGCACCGAAGACATGCTGCCGATCTGCGACAAGCTCGACAAAGTCGGCTACTGGTCCCTGGAAGTCTGGGGCGGCGCGACCTTCGACGCCTGCGTGCGCTTTCTCAAGGAAGACCCCTGGGAGCGCCTGCGCAAACTGCGCGCCGCGCTGCCCAACACCCGTCTGCAGATGCTCCTGCGTGGCCAGAACCTGCTGGGCTACCGCCACTACAGCGACGACGTGGTCCGGGCGTTCGTGGCCAAGGCGGCGGTCAACGGCATCGACGTGTTCCGCATCTTCGACGCCATGAACGACGTGCGTAACCTGCGGGTGGCCATCGAAGCGGTGAAGGCCGCCGGCAAGCACGCCCAGGGCACCATCGCCTACACCACCAGCCCGGTGCACACCATCGAGGCCTTCGTCGCCCAGGGCAAGCAGATGGAAGCCATGGGTTGCGACTCCATCGCGATCAAGGACATGGCCGGCCTGTTGACCCCTTATGCCACTGGCGAGCTGGTCAAGGCGCTGAAGGCCGAGCTGTCGTTGCCGGTGTTCATCCACTCCCACGACACCGCCGGCCTGGCTGCGATGTGCCAGCTCAAGGCCATCGAGAACGGCGCCGACCATATCGACACCGCCATCTCCAGCTTCGCCTGGGGCACCAGCCACCCGGGCACCGAGTCCATGGTCGCAGCCCTTAAAGGCAGCGAGTTCGACACCGGCCTGGACCTGGAGCTGCTGCAAGAAATCGGCCTGTACTTCTATGCCGTGCGCAAGAAGTACCACCAGTTCGAAAGCGAATTCACCGCGGTCGACACCCGGGTGCAGGTCAACCAGGTGCCGGGCGGGATGATTTCCAACCTGGCCAACCAGTTGAAAGAGCAGGGCGCCCTGAACCGCATGGGCGAAGTGCTGGCGGAGATCCCGCGGGTGCGTCACGACCTCGGTTACCCGCCGCTGGTGACCCCGACCTCGCAGATCGTTGGCACCCAGGCGTTTTTCAACGTCCTGGCCGGCGAGCGCTACAAGACCATCACCAACGAAGTGAAGCTCTATCTGCAAGGCGGCTACGGCAAGGCCCCGGGTCAGGTGGACGAAAACCTGCGGCGCCAGGCCATCGGCAGCGAGGACGTGATCGATGTGCGTCCGGCCGACTTGCTGAAACCGGAAATGACCAAGCTGCGCGGCGAAATCGGTGCCCTGGCGCATTCCGAAGAAGACGTGCTGACCTACGCCATGTTCCCGGACATCGGGCGCAAGTTCCTCGAAGAGCGTGAGGCCGGCACCCTGGTTCCAGAAGTGCTGCTGCCGATCCCCGAAGCCGGTGGCGTCAGCAAGCCGGGCGGCGAAGGCGTGCCCACCGAGTTCGTCATCGACGTGCACGGCGAGACCTACCGCGTCGACATCACTGGCGTCGGGGTCAAGGCCGAAGGCAAGCGTCACTTCTACCTGTCCATCGACGGCATGCCGGAAGAAGTGGTGTTCGAGCCACTCAACGAGTTCGTTGGCGGCGGCACCAGCAAGCGCAAGCAGGCCAGTGCCCCGGGCCATGTCAGCACCACCATGCCGGGCAACATCGTCGATGTGCTGGTCAAGGAAGGCGACGTGGTCAAGGCCGGCCAGGCGGTGCTGATCACCGAAGCCATGAAAATGGAAACCGAAGTCCAGGCCGCGGTGGCCGGCAAGGTGGTGGCGATTCACGTGGCCAAGGGCGACCGGGTCAACCCGGGCGAAATCCTGATCGAGATCGAGGGCTGAGTTCAGGCCCTCATCTGCAACTGTTTACCTCGGGGGAGCTACGGCTCCCCTTTTTTTTTGCTTTTTTGAAGTGTCATTTAATGCATTTTTTGGGTCTGATAGTTTATTGAAATGCATTTAGATGCACTTATTGGTTCAGTGGCTTGGGATAGCTGCAATATAATGCGTGGATTATTGAGGCGGAACCTCTATTGAAGCGCAGCAAATTACAGGTACCCCAATGCTCCGGCTGACGTTGCAGCTCTACGGTGCAGGGGCGTGGGCCGATGCCATGACCCTGAGTTTCGACAACCCTGAAGAGGGCTTTGCCAGCCCTTGCAGCTTTGGTTATGTCCCGCAGTATCTGGTGGACAACCTGGAAGCTGTTGCCAGCCCGCTGAGTCGTTCGGTCAGTGCACAGATACCTTTGGGTTGGCAGCCCTGGCGAGAAGACCGGGCTCCGGCCTTTCTTTATGACCTGGTCGCCACGCCGGCGGCGCGGCGCTTTTTGCTCCGGCAGATCGGCCATGAGCGGCCCGATGGCATGGGCAGCGAGTTGTTCCTCCTGGCCCGAAGCACCGCCGCGCCCATTGGCCATCTGCGGATCAAGGAATCCCTGGCAGGGCTGCACAGGCGTCCGACCCTGGGCTTCACCCGGGAGCAGGTGGCGACCCTGGATAACCGTTTTCTTGAATACGCCCATGAGCAGGCGGCGGCTTTTGGTGGCACGGCGAGCATCGGCGACGAAGCGCCCAAGCTGTTGCTGACAGAAAACCGCGAGGGCTTGTTGTACCCCGATGCGCTGCTCGATGACGCCGCGGCAGTGCGTCACTGGTGGGTCAAGTTCCCCCGTAACCCGGCTTCGCCCAATGACTGCGACATCCTCAGGAGCGAGTTTCATTACTACCGGGCGCTGCAGCAGTTGGGTATCGAGACCTTGCCGGCTCACGGGCTGGCTCTGGAAGAGGGGCGTCGGCCAAGCCTGTGGATGCAGCGTTTTGACCGTCGGCGGACGGCCGCTGGAGTCGAGCGTCTGGCGGTGGAGTCGATCTATTCCCTGGCCGGGCTGGTGGGCCATGGCCAAGGCATGCGCCATACCGAGGTACTGGGGATCCTCGCCGAACTGTGGCGCGCCACCGGCCAGGAGGCGTCTATCCCCGAGTTAGTGGCGGACTACCTGCGGCGCGATCTGCTCAACAGGATCCTCGGCAACACCGACAATCATGGCCGCACGCTTTCGGTGGTTCGCACTGATGCTGGGGTGCATCTGGCCCCGATCCATGACCTGGCGCCCAAGGTCATGGATGACCAGGGGATTGCCCGCACCACCAAGTGGCCCGGGCGCATGGAAGTGGCCGGTGACGTCGACTGGCGCCTGGTGTGCGCCAGTCTCAAGCCGCTGCTCGATCCCGAGTTGGCCTTGACGCGCCTGCGCGCAGATGCCGAACAACTGCGGGCCCTGCCGGACCTGCTGAGTGCCGGCGGCTTGCCCGAAGCCACCTTGAATCATCCGCGTATTCACTTGCGCCACCTGGACCGACGCCTGCAGGAGTGGGGATTGCGATGAACATGACGCTGGAAGAACGCGGGGCCCTGATCGACAACATCCAGCAGGAAATGGCTGGCGGTCGCTTGCCCATTGGCGATGCGGTCAAGCGCCTGCGCACCGAAGTCACGGGGCTGCATCAGAGCCAGTTCGCCAGGATGTGCCGGATTTCCCTGCGCACCCTGATCCATATCGAACACGGTGACGGCAACCCGACCCTCAAGTCACTGAATGCGGTGTTCAAGCCTTTCGGCCTGCAGATGGGGGTGGTGAAAGTGCAGAGAACCAGCCGCGCCCGTTCGCTGCTCGATGAGCTTGAGCGTTCGGAAAGAAGCCCGGGTGCCCCCGGGCCCTCGCTTGAACCTCAACCGCGTTTGGCGTAGCCCTTGCCGTAATGCTTTTCCATCCGTGCCTGGATCAGTTCCAGGCCGATGGACAGCAGCCAGTAGATCAGCGCCGCGGTGCTGAGCATTTCAATGTAGCGGTAGCTGGAGCGGCCGTAGGACTGGGCCAGGAACATCACTTCCCAGACCCCCATCACCGAGATCAGCGACGAGTCCTTGAGCATCGAGATGAACTGGTTGGTGGCCGGCGGGATGATGGTGCGCATGGCCTGGGGCAGAGTCACCTGCCAGAAGATCACGCTGTCGCTCATGCCCAGGGCCAAGGCGGCCTGGCGTTGGCCGTGGGGTACGCCAAGGATACCGGCACGGAAAATCTCGCTGAGGTAGGCGCCGTAGTTCAGCGACAGGGCGATGATCCCGGCGGTAATGGCGCCCGGCACCACCCCCAGTTGCGGCAGGCCGAGGTAGATCAGCAGAATCTGGATCAGCAGCGGCGTGCCGCGAAAGAACGAGGCGTAGAAGCTGGCAATCCCGAAAGCCACGGCGCTTGAAGACAGGCGTGCCAGGGCGGTGATGAAGCCCAGCAGCGACGAAGCGACGATGGAGCAGGCGCAGAGGAACAGGGTCAGCGCCGCGCCCTGGAGAAAGCCGCTGGGGGACAGGTGCAGACCCAGCAGGTTCGGCAACTTGTCGAGGATGATCGAGAACTTCAGGTCGAAGCTCAGGAAGAAGCTGGCGAACAGCACCAGCAGGGTCGCCCAGGTCAGGTACAGGCGGCTGCGAAAACCCAGCAGGCGCTTGAGCAGCGGTTCAGCCACCGATTGGGGTGGCTGAGGCGGTGGCGTGTAGGCAGTCATTGGCTGATATCGGCGCCGATCCATTTCTGCGAGAGCTTGCTCAGGGTGCCGTCCTGCTTCAACTGGGCGAAGACTTCACGCACCTTGGCGTTCCACTGGGCATCGCCTTTCTCGATGGCCACCGAGTTGGGTTCGGCATACAGCGCCTCGCCGGCCAGCTTGAAGCGCGAATCCTGAGTCAGCCGTGGTTGCGCGGTGACCAGGTTGGTGAGAATCGCATCCAGGCGCACGCCCGGGCCCAGACCGAGGTCCTGGAAGGCCACGTTGTCGGTATCGTAGGGGGCGATTTGCACGTTCTCGAAGGGATATTGCAGGTGGGTGTCTTCAGCGCCTTCGATCACCAGATTCTTGTTCAGGTAGCTCTCGTAGCTGGAGGCGGCAGTCAGGCCGACCTTCTTGTCGCTCAAGTCCTTGGCGCCGTGGATACGATCATCCTTGGCGTTGACCACGATCACCGCCGGCGAGGCGTAGTACTGCACCGGGAAGTCGAAGACTTCGGCGCGGGCCTTGCTCGGGGTCATGGAGCAGATGCAGATGTCGTAGCGTCCGCTCCAGCGTCCGGCGGCGATCACGTCCCAGGACGGGGTTTCCAGGCGCAACTTGACGCCCAGCTTGTCGGCCACGGCCTTGGCCACGTCGACGTCGAAGCCGTCCAGCTGGTTCTGGTCATTGAGGAAAGAGAAGGGCGGGTAGCTTTCCATCAGCACCCCCACCAGCTCCTTTTTCTGCTCGATACGCTCCAGGGTGGCGCCGGCGAAGGCTTGGGAAGAGGCGGCGAGAAGGGTCAGGCCGAGGGCCAGCAGCGGTTGGAAATTCATCGGGATCCTGACTGAAAAAGAGTTGTTATTAACCGAATGGTGCGTATTTAATAGTTATAAGAACGACTCCGGTAGTGAGTTATTTTCATAAGCATATGAGTAAAAAGCATATGGGCGCAGGCAATACGGTAATTCTCGATGGCGGTATGGGGCGTGAACTGCAGCGTCGCGGGGCGCCGTTCCGGCAGCCTGAATGGTCGGCCCTGGCCCTGAGCGAGGCGCCCCAGGCAGTGGAGGCGGTGCACGCGGCCTATATCGACAGCGGTGCCAACGTAATCACCAGTAACAGCTACGCGGTGGTGCCGTTTCATATCGGCGAGGAACGTTTTGCCGCTGAAGGCCAAGCCCTGGCGGCTCTGGCCGGTGAGTTGGCGCGCCGCGCGGTAGAAGCCTCCGGCAAGTCGGTGCGGGTGGCGGGTTCGTTGCCGCCGCTATTCGGCTCCTATCGCCCGGATCTGTTCGATGCGTCCCGGGTCGAGGAAGTGCTGAGCCCGCTGGTCAAGGGGCTGGCGCCTTTCGTGGACCTGTGGCTGGCGGAAACCCAGAGTTCGATTGCCGAGGCGCGGGCCATCCACGCCGGCTTGCCCAAGGACGGCAAGCCGTTCTGGCTGTCCTTCACCCTGAAGGATGAAGAAGTCGATGAAGTACCGCGCCTGCGTTCCGGCGAGCCGGTCGCAGAAGCGGCGGCAGTGGCGGCGCAGTTGGGCGTGCAGACCCTGCTGTTCAACTGCAGCCAGCCGGAAGTGATTGGTGCGGCGGTGGATGCGGCCCGTGAAACCTTCGAGCGCCTGGGGGTGCAGATCCATATCGGCGTATACGCCAACGCCTTCCCGCCGCAGCCCGAGGATGCCACCGCCAACGATGGCTTGTGCCCGCTGCGCGAAGACCTGGACCCGCCGGGTTATCTGCACTGGGTGGCGGACTGGCACCAGCGCGGTGCCAGCCATGTGGGCGGTTGCTGCGGCATCGGGCCGGAGCATATTGCGGTGTTGGCGCAGAAGCTCGGTTGAGTCCTTCGCTGGCAAGCCAGCTCCTACACAGGCCTGTAGGAGACGGCTTGCCGGCGAAACCCCCCGCTTAGCCGCGACACTCCGCCAGGGACTTGAGCTGCCCCGAGCCGCTCTGGTTCTCATCGCTGAGCCATTGCTCGAAGCCCTTGGCGATGGCCGGCCATTCCCCATCCAGGATCGAGAACCACGCGGTATCGCGGTTCTGCCCCTTGGCTACCATGTGCTGGCGAAACACCCCCTCGAAGCTGAAACCCAAACGTTCCGCGGCGTAGCGCGAGCGGGCGTTGGCGTTGTTGCACTTCCATTCCAGGCGCCGGTAACCCAGGGCGAAGGCTTCCTTGGCCAGCAGATACACCGCTTCAGTGCTCTTTGGCGAACGTTGCATCGGTGCACCGAAGGTCACGTGGCCGATCTCGATACGACCCTGGGCCGGGACGATGGACATCAGGCTGATGAGGCCCTGGGCCTGGCCGCTGGCGCGGTCGATCACGGTAAAGAAGTACGGGTCGCTGGCGACGGCGTGGTTACCGAGCCAGGCATCGAACGTCGCGCGCTCGGGGAAGGGGCCATAAGGCAGGTAGTTCCACAGTACGGGGTCAGCGCCAGGGCCTTGCAGCACCTGGAACAGATCGTCGCCATGGCGCGCCGGGTCGAGCCTTTCCAAGCGGATGAAGCGCCCTTCAAGCAGGGTGGCCGAAGGGGCGGGAACGCCTTTCCAGTCGGCGAGAGAAATCGACATGCAGTGGCTCCTTGCGGGTTCAGAGGGGTTTGCGGAACTGGATGAAGCCGGGGCGCTCGGCAATGCGCTCATACAGCTGGATGGCCGTGGCATTGGTTTCGTGGGTCAGCCAGTGCACCTTGGCGCAGCCGTCCTGTTTCGCCTGGGCGTAGACGAACTCGATCAGCTGGCGGCCGACGCCGGTACCGCGCTGGTCCTGGGTCACCAGCAGATCCTGCAGGTAGCACGAATTCTCGATGCTCCAGTTGGAGCGGTGGTAGATGAAATGCACCAGGCCCACGGCGCGCTCGCCGTCCCAGGCCAGGGCCGCGTGGGTCGGCTCGCCGGCATCGAGAAAACGCTGCCAGGTACTTTGAGTCACGGCGTCCGGCAGTTCGGTTTCGTAGAAGCGCAGGTAGGTCTGCCACAAAGGCAGCCAGGCGCCATGGTCGGCAGCGGTGACGGGGCGGATCTGGATCTGGCTCATGAAGGCTCCTTTATTGTTCTGTACGCAAAATGTTCTAACCCATCAGCCGGGACAGCTGCTGGTCGCCCAGGTCGGCGCTGGCCGCCAGGCCTTCGCGTACCCCGGCAATATCTTCGGCATTGCGGTTCTGGCTGAGCTTGCGCTTGCCTTCCAGGCGCTGGATCGGCAGGGCAAAACCGACAATCGCCCGCAGCATGCTGTCGAGGTAGTCGGCCGGGGCGTCAGCCACCTTCCACGGCTGGGGCCGGCCGGCTTCGTGACGCTCGGTCAGGCCCTCGACCACCTTCAGCAGCCGCTGCGGGTCGGTGAATACTTCGGGCTGGCCGTAGGCGTGCACCGCCACGTAGTTCCAGGTCGGCACTACTTTGCCGTGTTCGGCCTTGCTCGGATAGAACGACGGGCTGACGTAGGCGTCTTCGCCGGTGAAAATCACCAGGGCCTCGGCGCCGCTGGCCAGCTCGGCGCACTGTGGGTTGGCCTTGGCCAAGTGCCCGTAGAGGGTGCCATTGGGGCCCTGTTCGGGGCTCAGCAACAGTGGCAGGTGACTGGCCTGCAGGCCCAGGGCGCCCCAGGTCACCAGGGTCGCCAGACGGCTGTGCTGCATCAGCCCGTGCAGGCGGGTGAGGTCTTCATCGACGAAAGCGCGAGGTAGGTACATAGAAAAAATCCTTGGCGAGTGGCTGCATCCTAGGCAGGCTAATGGTTCGTTGTAAGAGCCATCTGTGATCTATTTCATAGGTCCAATTCCCTGGGTATACCCTGATGAACAGTGCTTTGCCTCCGCTGTCTTTCAACCCTGCCGGTATCGAACTGGATCGTCGCCAGGGCCTCAGTCGCCAGCTGTACCAGGCCCTGCGCATGCGGGTGCTGGACGGGCGTCTGGCCAGTGGTACGCGCTTGCCGGCCAGCCGTGATCTGGCAGCGGCATTGGGGATTTCCCGCAACAGCGTGGTACGTGCCTATGACCAGCTGTATGCCGAGGGTTTTATCGAAGGCCGGGTCGGCGATGGCACCTATGTGGCCCAATTGCCGGAAACCCGGCTCCCGGTCAAAAAACTATCCACAAAAGTATCCACAGGGTTTTCAACAGGCTTACCCACAGGTTTATCCACAAAATCAGTGGATTTACCTGGGGTTACATCCAGTAAAGTTATCCACAGCAGTGGTTTGCAGCGCTTGCAAAAGCACCATCTGAGCACGCCGCCCAGTGGTCCGCCGCGGGCATTTCGGGTCGGCGTGCCGGCTTTCGATCTGTTCCCGTTCGAGGTCTGGGCCAAGCTGAATGCGGCTTTCTGGCGCAGGCCGGACCTGCGTCAGCTGTGCTACGGCGATTCCGCTGGCGATTCGCGGCTACGCAGCCTGATCGCCGCTTACCTGCGCAGTGCCCGTGGACTGCAATGCAGCGCTGAACAAATTGTGATCACCAGTGGCGCGCAGCAGGGCATCAGCCTTTGTGCACAGTTGCTGGTGGAGCCCGGCGACAACGTGGCTGTGGAAAACCCCGGCTATCGGGCTGCCGGTCACGCCTTCGCCGTGGCTGGGGCACAGTTGCAGGGCGTGGCGGTGGATCAGGAAGGCATCGACTGCCGTCAGCTGGAGCAACTGCACAACTGCCGCCTGGCCTATGTCACCCCGTCCCACCAGTACCCCACCGGGGTGATCATGAGCCTGGCTCGGCGCCTGGAACTGCTGGCCTGGGCCGAGCGCAGCCAGGGCTGGATCGTCGAGGACGACTACGACGGCGAGTACCGCTACAGCGGCGCGCCCCTGGCTCCGCTGGCGGCGCTGGACCGGCAGGGGCGGGTGATCTACGTCGGCACCTTCGGCAAGGTGGCGTTCCCGGCCTTGCGCCTGGGTTATCTGGTGCTGCCGCCGAATCTGGTACAGGCCTTCGCCCAGCGCCGGGCGGTGGATGTGCGCCATTCCGAGGTCAGCACCCAGGCGGTGATGGCCGAGTTCATGGCGGCCGGGCATTTCCAGCGGCATATCCGCCGCATGCGTCGGGCCGCTCTGAGTCGGCGCAACACCTTGCTCGCCGGCTGGCCCCAGACCATTGCAGGGGTCGGGCCATTGCCCACCGTGGCAGCCGGGCTGCACCTGACATTGCGCGTGGACAGCCTGGCCCGCGAGCAGGAACTGGTGGCGCAGGCGGCCAGCGTCGATGTCGAGGTCAACGGCCTGAGCACTTACTGGTTGCCGGAAACCCGGTTGCCCGAGGACCAGCGGGCCGGGCTGGTGCTGGGCTTCGCTGCGGTGCCTGAGGCCGATATCCAGGCAGCCCTGGGCCGCCTGCATCAGGCCTGGCGGGTCTGACGGGGTATACTCGCGGGCCTTTTCCTGCCCGAGAGCCCTCATGAGCCAGACCCTCTCCCTGGCGCCTGAACGCAAGTTCGGCGCTCCGCTGTTCGCCCTGTTGCTCCTGGTGGGCGGTGCCCTATTCCTGCAGACCCAGGTGGGGGCGCGACAGGTGCTGCTGTTGCTGCTGGGCGCCGCCCTGGGGCTGACCCTGTACCACGCCGCCTTCGGTTTCACCTCGGCCTGGCGGGTGTTCATCCGCGATCGGCGCGGCGCCGGCCTGCGGGCACAGATGGTCATGCTGGCCCTGGCGGTGCTGCTGTTTTTCCCGGCGCTGGGGGCGGGCAGCCTGTTCGGTCAGCCGGTGGTGGGGTTGGTGGCGCCGGCCGGGGTTTCGGTGATCTTCGGTGCCTTCATTTTCGGCATCGGCATGCAACTGGGGGGCGGCTGCGCTTCGGGCACCCTGTTCACCGTCGGTGGCGGCAATGCGCGGATGCTGGTGACCCTGGCGTTCTTTATCTGCGGCTCGCTGATTGCCACCCATCATGTGGACTGGTGGTTTGCCTTGCCGTCGCTGCCACCGATCTCCATCGTCCAGAGCTTCGGCGTCGGCCCGGCCCTGGGCTTGAGCCTGTGCCTGTTCGCGCTGATCGCCTTGCTCACCCAGACCCTGGAAAAGCGCCGCTATGGCAGCCTTGAAGCGCCGGTGGCCAGCCAGCACCAGGGCTGGCGTCGACTGTTGCGCGGTCCCTGGCCGCTGGTCTGGGGCGCAGTGGCCCTGGCGTTGCTCAACTTCGCCACCCTGGCCCTGGCGGGGCGGCCATGGGGCATCACCTCGGCCTTTGCCCTGTGGGGCGCGAAAGTCGCCAGCGGGCTGGGTGTGGACGTGAGCAGCTGGGTGTTCTGGCAGGGCGCAGCGAACGCCAAGGCCCTGGCCGCCCCGGTGTGGCAGGACATCACCAGCGTCATGGACATCGGCATCGTCCTGGGCGCCTTGCTGGCAGCGGGACTGGCGGGGCGCTTTGCCCCGAGCCTGAAGATCCCCACCCGCTCCCTGGTGGCGGCGGTGATTGGCGGGCTGTTGCTGGGCTACGGCTCGCGCCTGGCCTACGGCTGCAACATCGGCGCCTACTTCAGCGGCATCGCCTCTGGCAGCCTGCATGGCTGGCTGTGGCTGGTGGCGGCCTTCATCGGCAATGGCGTCGGCGTGCGCCTGCGGCCGTGGTTCTTCACCGAAGAGCGCACCCCCCAAGGCCTCACCGGCTGCTAACTGCCACTGTGTAGGAGCCGGCTTGCCGGCGAACAGCGGCGACGCGGTCCATCATCCACCGCGTCCCGCCGCCCACCCGAATACCGCCCGTGCGCTCCCGGCCAATCAGGTCCCGGACTTGATCTTGGTCCAGGCCCGGGTGCGTGCCCGTTCCGCATCACGAGGCAGCGGCTGCAGGGTATACAGGGTGCTCATCGCCGCTTCTGTCGGATACAAGTTGGGGTTGTTGCGGATCGAAGGGTCCACCAGCTCGGTGGCGTCCTTGTTCGGGTTCGGGTAACCGACAAAGTCGCTGACCGGGGCAATCACCTGAGGTTGCAGCAGGTAGTTGATGAAGGTGTAGGCATCTTCCTGGTCCTTGGCGCCTTTGGGGATCGCCAGCATGTCGAACCAGATCGGCGCGCCTTCCTTGGGCAGGCGCATGTCCACGGTCACGCCGTTCTTGGCTTCCTTGGCGCGGTTGGCGGCCTGGGAGAAGCTTCCCGAATAGCCCACCGCCACGCAGATATCGCCATTGGCGATGTCGGCCATGTACTTGGACGAGTGGAAGTAGGTGATGTACGGCCGGATCTTCATCAGCAGCGCTTCAGCCTTCTCGTAGTCCGCCGGCTTTTTGCTGTTGGGGTCCAGGCCCAGGTGCTGCAGGGCCAGGGGCAGGATTTCCGATGGCGAATCCAGCAGGGCCACGCCGCACTGCTTGAGCTTGCTGATGTTCTCTTCCTTGAAGATCAGGTCCCAGCTGTCCACCGGCGCCTGGTTGCCGAGGGCGGCCTTGACCTTGTCCGGGTTGAAGCCGATCAGGATGGTGCCGTACATGTAGGGCACGGCGAACTGGTTGCCCGGGTCGTTGGCCTCGATCAGCTTCATCAGCTTGGGGTCCAGGTGGTTCCAGTTGGGTAGCTTGCTACGGTCCAGGGGCTGGAACACCCCGGCCTCGATCTGCTTGGCCAGGAACACGTTGGACGGCACCACCACGTCATACCCGGAGTTGCCGGTCAGCAGCTTGGCTTCCAGGGCTTCGTTGGTGTCGAAGATGTCGTAGACCAGCTTCACCTGGCTGTTCTGAGCCTTGAAATCCTCCAGGGCCTTGGGGGTGATGTAGTCGAACCAGTTGTACACCCGTAGCGTGCGTTCTTCGGCGTGGGCGGCGGTACCCAGCAGGCTGGCGCACAGGGCTGGAACGATAAAGCGTTGGAGTCTTTTCATGATGCGAATCCCTCAATGGGCGCTTTGAAAACCTTCGAGAACGTTCACGGCGTTGATGCCGATTTCCTCTACCGCGTAACCGCCTTCCATGACGAACAGCGTTGGCTTGCCGAGGGCGGCGATGCGCTTGCCCATCGCCAGGTAATCCGGGCTGTCGAGTTTGAATTGCGAGATCGGATCGTCCTTGAAGGTGTCCACGCCCAGGGACACCACGATGATGTCGGCGTCATAGCTGTGGATCTCGTTGCAGGCCTGCTCCAGGGCTGCGCTCCACACATCCCAGCCGCTACCGGCGGCCAGCGGGTAGTTGAAGTTGAAGCCTTCCCCGGCGCCTTCGCCGCCTTCGTCGGCATAGCCCAGGAAGAATGGGAACTCGGCTTCCGGGTGGCCGTGGATCGAGGTGAAGAGCACGTCGCTGCGTTCGTAGAAGATCGACTGGGTGCCGTTGCCGTGGTGGTAGTCGACGTCGAGGATCGCGACTTTCCTGTGGCCCTGATCGAGGAACGCCTGGGCGGCGATGGCCGCGTTGTTCAGGTAGCAGTAGCCGCCCATCAGGTCGCCGGCCGCGTGGTGTCCCGGTGGACGGCACAGGGCAAAGGCGCTGCGGGCACCGCGCTGGATCACCGCCTGGGCGGTGAGGGCCACTTGCGCCGCGCTATAGGCCGCCTGCCAGGTGCCGGCGGTGATCGGCGCGCCGCCGTCGAAGCTGTAGTAGCCGAGCTGGCCATGGAGGCTGGTGGGAATCACGCTGCGCAGGGTGCGTGCGGGCCAGGTGTAGGGCAGCAGGTCGCCGTCGATGCCCTGTGCCGCCCAGCGCTCCCAGGCGCCTTTGAAGAAGTCCAGGTAGGCCCGGCTGTGGACGCGCTCGATGGGCCCCAGGCCGAAGTCCTTGGGCGCCTCTACCGGGCCAAGGTTGCGGTATTTCACCCGGTCCAGCACATGGTCGGCCCGGGAAGGCATTTCGAAACAGGGCATCAGTTGCCCGTCGATAAGTTCACAACGGCCGTGGTGCAGGTGGTGATCGTCCGAGTAGATCGTCAGCATTTTCTTGTTCTCCGCAGGCTGATTCGGTGGATCACAGTCTTGCGGGGCGCGGGGTTTGGGAGAACGGCAGGAGCGGCCAAAAGGGGATTTATGCGGCCAAAGTGTTTGACCGAAATTCGCCCCTTAAAGAGGCATGACGCCCCGTTACGGGGCGCCGTCCTGTTCAGCTGGCGGGCGGGGCGGGAACGAAGCGCTGCAGCACCTTGAGCATGTCCTCGCGTTTTTTCCGGGCGATGGCTTCCAGCAATAGCGCGTAGCCCTTTTTCTCGCAGTGCTGGCCGACATTGGGATCGGCACCTTTTTCCAGCAGCAGGCTGAACAACTCCAGGGTGTCCTGCTGGCTGACGTAGGGGGACTTGTCGTCGGCGGAGGTCTTGTCGGCGACCAGGGTCAGCAGGCTCTCGCCGACGGGCTGGTTGTAGCAGGTGCCACGGCCGTAGCTCAGGTTGAGGTTGGCGCCGGCCTCTATCAGCTGCTTCATGGCCACGTAGTTGTTGCCGGAGAAAGCCCGGTACAGCGCGGTTTCGCCATCACTGGTTTTGCGCAGGTCGAGGTTTTGCGGGTACTGCATCAACCAGCTGAAGCCTTGCAGGCTGCGCTTGTTCTCGGCCATCTGCATCAGTGGCGTCTGGCCCTGGCTGTCGGGCTCGTCGATGGCAACCCCGGCCTCGATGAGAAACTTCAAACGCCCGCCCTGGCTCAGGTCGGGGCTGTCGCCCAGGTCGCGGCGCATGGCCAGGGTCGCCAGGGTGGTCCAGTTGTACAGGCCGCTGGTGTGGGCGCCGTGCGCCAGCAGCAACCGGGCGATGTCCAGGCGCGGTGTGTCCAGGGCATGCAACAGGGCGCTGCGGCCATCGTCGGCCATGACCTCGCCGCTGATGCCAGTGGCCAGCAGGCGCTGCACTTCGGCCAGGTTGCCGGCATCCACGGCGTCCACCAGGGGCCAGAAGGCCTGGCAGGCTTGCGGGTTGGCGGTTTTCAGGCCCAGGCGCTGCAGCACCCGGGGCGGGATGCTCATCTGGCGTTGCAGGCGCAGGCCGCAATACACCCGGTAACCCTCGATGGCCCGGCCCTGGTGAATGTTGTCCAGGGTTCGCTGTTGGTAGATCGCCCAGTCCAGGTCGGCCAGGTTGAGGTAGGTCGGCATGCGCCCGGGGTCGCGGCGCAGCACTTCCTTGAGCCAGGGGCGGGCGGTTCTCAGGCGCCCGGCTTCGCTGGTCCAGTAGGCGATGTCGTTGAGCAGGCCGGGGTATTCACGGCGGTCGCTGGCGATGCCGCGAAAGTCATGAGTGACGAAGAAGTCCTCCACCTGGTTGATGCCCGCTTGCTTGTCCTTGGCGGTGCGCAGTTGCTCGTGCAGCGCGCGGAACTGCTTCCAGACGCTGTCCGGGTCCGGAGCCTGCTCTGGTACATGGGGGTTGAGGGTGATCGGCCCAGTGCCGCGGGTGAAGGGCCGGAACCACGGCGGGAATGTCTGCAGCGCCTGTAACCATTGCTGCCCGGTTTCCTCGCTGATGGGTTGCAGCGGGGTGAACTCCAGCTGGCTCAGGTCCAGGCGGTGACTGATCGCCAGCAGCGGGTGCTGCGGGTCGCGCTGGTCGATCAGCAGGTAGCGCTGGCTGAGCTGCCAGTCACTGGGCTCCTTGCAGTTGAAGTCGAGCGAGGTCAGGGTGATGCCGGTGTCCAGGGTATTGGTTGCGGGCCAGTTGTCGGCGACCTGGACCGGATTCTCCGGGGACACGCAGGCCCGCAGCTCGGCGGGGCTGAACAGGGTAATGGGCGGCGATTTGTAGACCCGATGCTGGTACTCCAGGTCCTGATAGGCGTTGAGATAGAACAGCCCGCGGTACTGGGTCAGGATGATCCGCGCTGGCACCTTCGCCAGGCCCGGCAAGGGGAATGGCTTGATCTGCAGGGCGGCGGTTTCCGGATAGTCGATGACGAAGTGGCGAGCCATTCCCGACCATTTGATCGCGCCCAGGTCCAGGTCGAAGGCTTGGGCGGCGGGTGCGCCCGCCAGGAGCACCAGCGCCAGGCCAAGCCCGCGAATGCCGATGCGCCGGGCGTTGGCGCCTGAGAATAGGTTCAACGTTGCAGTCCCTTGCCGGTAGAAAGGTCGGCAATGTAATGCAATCGGCGGCTTTCTGCCGGGCTTTGTCTCAGGCTCGGCGCCACGCCTCAAAGACGAAACGCCGTCGCCGGCGGTGGCGGCGCAAAACCTTGCAGCACCTTGAGCATGTCGTCGCGCTTGCGCCGGGCCATGATCTCCAGCAGCCAGGTGTAGCCGTTGTTCTTGCAGTAGCGGCCGACATTGGGGTCGGCGCCACGTTGTAGCAGCAGGGTGAACATGTCCAGGCTCTCTTGCTGGCTGACCCAGGGCTTGATGACCTCGGGCGAACCCTGTTCGGCCACGATCATCAGCAGGCTTTCGCGAATCGGCTGCTGTGCGCAGATATCGCGGCCGTAGCTCAGGTTGAGGTTGGCACCGGCCTCTATCAGTGGCCTGGCAGCGGCGTAGTTGCCGCCCTTGAGCGCCAGGAACAGCGCGGTCACGCCGTCTGGCCCGCTGCGCTTGTCGAGGTCCTGGGGGTGTTGCAGCAGCCAGTTGAAGCGCTCGATGTCCTCGCGGTTTTTCGCCATTTCCTGCAGCGCGGTGCCGCCCTGTGCATCCTGTTCATCGATGGCGGCGCCGGCCTGCAGGAGGAAGTTCAGGCGCTTGGCCTGGCTCAGGTCGGGGTTGTCCTTGAGGTCGCGGCGCATGGCCAGGAACACCTGGGTGCGGCCGTTGTACTGACCCTGGGGGCGGGCGCCATGGGCCAGCAACAGCCGGGCGATGTCGAGGTCGGGTTTATCCAGGGCGTGCAACAGCGCCGGGCGCCCATCGGTGGCGATGACGTCGCCGCTCAGGCCGTTCTCCAGCAGCCGCCGGACTTCGCCCGCGTCACCCTGGTCCACCGCCGTCACCAGCGGCCAGGCGCTTTGGCAGGCCGATTCGCTGGGTGCCTCAAGGCCCAGGCGCTGGGTGACCCTGGCGGGGACCCCCAGCTGGCGTTGCAGGCGCAGCCCGCAGTACAGCCGATAGTTCTCCATAGCCCGGCCCCGGTGCCGGGTGTCCGCGGGCTGCTGTTGGTACAGGCGCCAATCCAGGTCCGCCAGATTGAGGTAGGTCGGCATGCGCCCCGGGTCGCGACGCAGCACGTACGCCAGCCACGGCCGGGCGCTCTGCAACTGGCCGGCCTCGGTGGCCCAATAGGCGATGTCGTTGAGCAGGCCCGGGTAGGTGCTGCGCTCGGGGGCGATCGCGCGAAAGTCATGACGGGTGAAGAAGGCCTCCACCCGGACGATGCCCGGAGCCTTGTCTTTGGCATCGCGCAATTGCGCGTGCAACTGGCGAAACTCTGTCCAGACCTGCTCCGCGCTGGGTTGCGGCGCATAGGGCTTGACGCGCAGCTGGCCGCTGCTGGCGTCAAAGGGCTCCAGCAACTTCGGGTATTTGTGCAGGGCCTGTTGCCATTGCTGCTGCAGTTCGGGGCTGATCGGTTGCTGCGGGGTGAAGTCGATCTGTGCCTCGCTCTGGCGCTGACCGATGGCCAGCAATGGCCGTTGGGGATCGCGGCTGTCCACCAGGAGATAGCGATTGCTCAACTCCCAGCCTGGGCTCTGGCAGTCGAAACTCAGTTTGGTCAGGCTCAGGGCGGATTCCAGCTGCTTGCTCGACGGCCAGTTGTCCGTGGCCCCAACGGGTTGCTGCTCGGGCACGCAGGCCTGTAGTTCCTGGGCGTTGAACAGCGGCATGGGCGGCGACTTGTAGACCCGCTGCCGGTACTGCCCATCCGCATAGCCGTTGAGATAGAACAGGCCGTGGTATTGGCTGAGGATCACTCGGGCCGGCGCCTGGGCCAGCCCGGGCAGGGGAAAGGGTTCGAGTTGCAGCGTGGCGGTTTCCGGATCGTCCAGGAGGATGCCACTCTGCATTTCCCACCAGCGGATTTTGGACAGCTCGAAGGCCTGGGCGAGGGGGATGCCGGCTAGCAGCACCAGCGCCAGGCACCCCCCGCGAATACCGATGCGCCGGGCGATGGCGCCTGTGATTAGGTTCAAGCTTGCAGTCCCTTGCTGGTGTCAAAGGTCGGCAATGTAATGCAATCGGCGGCTTTATGCCGGGGTTTGTCTCAGGGCCGGAACTGGCTCGGCGCCACACCGCTCCAGCGGATGAAGGCATGGCGAAAACTCGCGGTTTCACTGAAGCCCAGGGCTTCGGCAATCCGGTAGATGGGCATCTGGTCTTCGCAGAGCATCTGTTTGGCCCGCTCGAAACGCAGCTCGTCCAGCAGTTCCTGATAACTGCAACCCAGGTCCCGCAGGTGGCGGCGCAAGGTCCGGGCCGAGCAGTTCATCTGTTCCGCCAGCCCCTCCAGCCCCGGCGCGGCATCCAGCTGCGCTGCCAGCAGCTGGCGGATGCGTCCGAGCCAGGCCTGGCGCCCGGTGAACTCGGTGTTCTGCTTGCGGCAGCGCTCGGCCATGGCCTGGTGGGTGATTGCATCCGCCAGGGGCAGCGGCTGGTCGAGCCAGTGCCGGTCGAAGGCGAAGGCATTGCGATCGGCGTCGAATTGCAGTGGGCAGTTGAAGGACTCGCGGTAGCGCCGTTGATAGTCCGGCGCCGGATAGTCGAAGCGCGCGCCCAGCAAGGGCAAGGCGTGGCCCAGCAAGTCGTCGCAGATGACCTTCATCGACACCAGGCAGAACTCGGTGTTGAACGCGGCCAGGGCCGGGCATTCGCGATAGTCGGCGGCAGTCAGCCAGATGCGCGAGCCGTCGGTTTCCAGGCTGAGTTCGAAAAGTGTTCCCATCAGCGCCGGATAACGCAGCGCCAGGCGCAAAGCGTCACCTAAGGTGGCACTGGTGAGCAGCGCATAGCCGAGCATGCCGTAAGAGGAAACGTGCATGCGCCGGCCCAGCTCCAGGCCGATATCCCGCTGCAGGGCCACGGCGTTGGCACACACCAGCATCTCTTGGCTGGTGGTGATGCGGGTGTCGGCGCGGCTCAGGTCGGCGGCGTTTATACCGCTGCCGGCCAGTAGCGCGTCGCTGTCCTGGCCCTGCTCCTTGAAGGTGTTGAGGACCAGTGAAACTGCATTGAGGGTGGTGAGGTGCGAGTGCAGCATGCGCAGATTCCAGCCTGGGAAAGACCGGGAACAGGAGCAATTTGCATGCCGCCCGCGATCAGACCGCGGTTTACCGGCCGGTGGCATGTGGCATTCCGGGCGTTGTGTAGCTAGTGACTTGGCGCTTTGATTGGTGCAACCTGCCTGCCATTCACCGCCTGAGTTGGCGGTGTAGCAACCCCGATAAAGGACTATGTATGACCCTTACTCCTGCGCGTTCCCTGCTTCTGGTGTCCGGCTTGCTCCTGAGTTCGCTGTGCCTGGCCGAGGCTGAGCCAAGCAGCGAAAGCACCATCAAGGACTCTGCCAAGTCCGCCGTCTCGTCAGCCATTTCGGCAGGCAAGAACCTCTTGGGCGGCGTCAGCGAAGGCGTGCTCGATGGTCGCCAATCGGCGCAAGGCGTCGACGGTGCCTCGATCATTTCCTCCCGTGAGCAAATGAAAGGCCGCGTCGAGGTCCAGGTGTTGAAGACCGAAGCCGCCGGCGACAGTTTCAACGTCACCCTGGGCTTCAAGAACAGCAGCGACAGCCAGTTGCGGCTGATCAACCTCAAGCAGACCGGCGCCCTGCTGGCGATCGACCAGGACGGTTACGCCAACAACCTGACTGTCAGCCTCGACAACCCGGACGAAGTCACCATCCCGGCCAAGGCGGCAGTGCGGCAGAAGTTCGTGTTTGAAGGACCGATCGAGAGTTCGAGTTCGGTGCGGGTCTGGGGCCAGGATTACTCGGTCAAAAAGTAACCTGACAGCCACCCTCTGCTCGTCGTCGAGCCGGCAGCTACCGCAGTAGCCACCGGCTCCCGAGCGCGAGCTTTAGCTCAACTCGCCACACAGATCGAGTTCCACCAGGCGCCGCACTTCGGCGCTTTCCAGCCCGGCACCGAGCAGCGCATTGAGCTTGCCGAACGCCGCCTCCCGGGTCATGCCGCCACCGGACAGCACGCCCACGCCGCGCAGGCGGCTGCCGGCTTCGTAGATATCCAGCTCGACGCCGCCTTCATGGCACTGGGTCACCGCCACTACGACGATGCCTTGCTCCTGTGCGCGCTTGAGGCTGGCCAGAAACGCCGGGTTGTCGCTGGGCCCGGTGCCGCTGCCGAAACACTCCAGCACCAGGGCCTGGATGCCGCTGTCGAGCACGCCGTCCAGCAGCTCGGCGCCGATGCCGGGGAACAGCGGCAGCACGCCGACCTTGGCCAGTTGCTTGGCCTGGCGGTAATCCAGCGCTGACGGAATCGCTTCGGCCTTGGCGCCGCCGCCATTGCGTTGCAGGGCGGCGAACGGATGGCGGCCGAAGCTGCGGATCTTCGCGCAGCGGGTCGGTGCCAGCAGTTCGCCGTGGAAGTACAGGTGCACCCCCGGTGCCAGGCCCTGGCCCAGGGCCAACAGGGCGCCACTGAGGTTTTCCCAGGCGTCGCTGTCGGGCACGCCGGCCGGCAGCATCGAACCGGTGAACACCACAGGCGCGCGCAGGCCCAGCAATTGGAAGCTCATGGCGGCGGCGCTGTAGGCCAGGGTGTCGGTGCCGTGGAGGATCAGCACGCTGTCGCAGCCCTGCACCTCAACGGCTTCGACCACCGCTTCACGCAGGCGCTGCCAGTAGTCGGGGGTCATGTTGGCGCTGTCGATCAGTGGCGCCATCTCGCGAAAGCGCCAGGCCGGCACCACCAGCTCGGGCTGGCTGTCGAGGTAGGCGCGCATCCGCACGTCGAAGCCGGAGGCCGGGGCCAAGCCGTCGGCGCTGGCCTGCATGCCGATGGTGCCACCGGTGTAGAGCACCATGACGTGCTGGGCGGCAGGGTAGGTCGAAGGGTTCATGGGATTCTCCGAAACGGTGAGTTCCTGTGGGAGCGGGCAAGCCCGCTCCGACATTTATCGCACTGTAACCGACGGGTGCAGAGGATGCGCCCGTCGTTCACCCGTCAGCGTTGCGCTGCGGGCACGCCTTGCGGCTCGGCCTGGGCGGGGGCCGAAGGTTCGGCGGGCCAGGCCTTCAGGTCCAGGTCCAGATCGGCGAATTTGCGCGAGTCGAACACTGGCTGGTCGACGCCGGCGCGGCGCTGCTCGTCGTAGTCGCGCATCACGCGCAGGCCGACCTTGAACAGCATGGCCAGGGCCACCAGGTTGACGAAGGCCAGGCAGGTCATGGTGATGTCGGCGAAGGCGAACACGGTCGAAAGGTCCTGCATCGAACCCCATACCACCAGCGCCAGCACCAGGCCGCGGAATAGCATCAGCACGGTGCGGTTGCGGGTGAGGAACTGCAGGCTGTTCTCGCCCAGGTAGTAGTTGTAGAGGATGCAGGTGAAGACGAACAGCGACAGCGCGACGCTGACGAACAGGCGACCCCAGTCACCGACCACGGCGGCCAGCGAGTTCTGGGTCAGGACGATGCCGTCGCCTTCGAAGCCCGGGGTGTAGAAGCCCGACAGCAGGATCAGCAGCGCGGTGCAGGTGCAGATCACGAAGGTGTCGAGGAACACGCTGAAAGCCTGGACCACGCCCTGGGCGCCCGGATGCTTCACGGAGGCCACGGCGGCGACGTTCGGTGCACTGCCCAGGCCCGCTTCGTTGGCGAACACGCCACGCTTCACGCCCATGACGATGGCGCTGCCGAGCAGGCCGCCGAAGGCCGGGTCGAGACCGAAGGCGCTCTTGATGATGGTCTCCAGCATGGCCGGCACTTGTTCGATCTGGGTGCCGATCACGTACAGGGTCACGGCGATGTAGGCCAGGGTCTTGATCGGGACCAACAGGTCGGACACTGCGGCGATGCGCTTGATGCCGCCGATGAAGGTAATGGCCAGCAGCACCGCCAGGACGATGCCGGTGTGGCTTGGGTCGAAGGCAAAGGCGTCCTGCAGCGAGTGCGTCACGGTGTAGGACTGCAGGCCGATGAAGGCGAAGCCGTAGGTGACCAGCAGCAGGATGGAGAACACCACCGCCATGCCTTTGCGCTTCAGGCCGTGCTGGATGTAGTAGGCCGGGCCGCCGCGGTACAGGCCGTCGCCGTCGGCGCGCTTGTAGACCTGGGCCAGGGTGCACTCGAAGAAGCTGCTGGACATTCCGACCAGTGCGGTCACCCACATCCAGAACACCGCGCCAGGGCCGCCCAGGGTCACGGCGATACCGACACCGGCGATGTTGCCTGCGCCCACCCGGCCGGCGAGGCTGAGCATCAGCGCCTGGAACGAGCTGAGCTGACCGCCGCTGCTTTTCAGGCTGTCGCGGAACACCGCGAACATGTGGAGGAAGTGGCGCAATTGAACGAAACGCGAGCGGATCGTGAAGTAGCTGCCGAGCCCGACAATGAGCACGATCAGCACTTTCCCTGAGAGGAAGTCGTTGATGACTTCGAGCATGGATTATTCCTCGCTGTTTTTTGTGTAGGCAAAAGCAGAGCGGACGGAAACATTCTGTTACACCGCTGATTGCACGCACGGCAAAGCGGTGGGGCGATTGTTCGTCCCGGTTCTCTATTCGCGGGTTGTTATTAGTTCGGGTTTCCCGTGGGTTTGAGCCTTGTTACCGACGGCTGTCCACGTGAAGAGGGGGCGCACTATACCGGTGCGCGGGCTCGCCGTCTGCATGTAGCGCGTCGAGCCGAGGAACGGCAGGCGGGGCGGGAGGCTGAATCGGTTCTTGTCACGCCCCGCAAAACCCCGCGAACAGGGGCCCCAAGGGGCCCGCATAACCCCCGCGATACTGCTGCCCGCCGTAGGCGCTGGCTTGCCAGCGAATGGGCCCGTTTGAACGGCACCGGTCTTGAGGTCTGGTTCGCCGGCAAGCTGGCTCCTACGGGATTACAGCCAGAATTCCTCTCGGCGTTCTTGGAAGTTGTTCAGTTCACCTTGTTCCAGTAATTGGCGAATCCACGGCCCCAGCAGATCCAGCGAGCTGTCCAGTGGGGTGGGCCGCTGCCAGCGCAGCGGCACCTGGGCAAAGCGATGCTGGTTGGCGCTGACTTTTTCCAGGATCTGCCGGTCCTGTTTCAGGATCACCTTGAACAAGGGCTGCAGCACAGCGCGCTTGAGCCAGCCCGGCAGGCGGCCGCGGGCCGTGGCGATGCGGGCGAACAGGCGCAGTTCGCCCTCGGCGGCCGGGCTCAGCCAGGCGCTCACCAGCAGGTTGAGCCGGCCCTGACGGTCGCGGTATTCGATTTCCGCCAGCCCCGGCAGGCGAAAGCGGCCCATGCTGAGGCCGCGCTCGCCTTCGAACAGTCGGGAGATCAGTCCGGATTGGGTGCCTTCCTCGCTGTACTGCGCTTCGACCCCGTCTTCCAGACGATGCACCCAGGCGCGAATGCGCTGGCGCTGGCGGTCGTGGCGAATCCATCCGGCGTGTACGAAGTGGGTGTGGAAGCCGTCGAGGAAGTTCTCCGCGGCGTCCTGCAAGCTGCACTGCACCCGGTCGCTGATCCAGAACACATCCAGGGCCTGGGCCTGCTCGGCGGCGGCCACCGGGGGCTGATTCGGCCGCTCGCTGGCGAGGCTGGCCCACACCAGCCCCTGGGTTTCGCAGCTGTGCAGGGGTTGCAGCAAGGGTTGGCTGCAACGCTGCTGCTCTTGGCCGGGCAACTGAGTGCAACGGCCCTGGGGATCGAAACGCCAGCCGTGGTAGGGGCACTGGATCTGCCCGTCGCGCACCCGGCCGGCGCTCAGCGGCGCGAAGCGATGAGGGCAACGGTCCGGCAGCACGGCGGCGGCGCCGTCGGCGTCGCGAAACAGCACCAGCGGTACGCCGTGCAGGGTGCAGGCCAGGGGTTTACGTTGCAGCTGCCGGCTCTGGGCGACGGGCCACCAGCCCGAGTGACTGTTCACAATTTGAGCTTCCTCATCAGCGGTACACCGATCCGTTGCAGCAGCAGGCCCATCAGTTGCCACACCAGGCGCCGCGACCAGGGCAGGTGGGCGACGTGGATCAGGCTGTATTCGATTTCGGGCTGGCCGCCGCGCAGGCGCTTGAAGGCCGCCGCGCCGGAGCTGAAGTTGAGCACCTGACGACGGTTCGCCGCCTCTTGCAGGCACAGCCTTGTCAGTTGCCGGTACAGGCCGGTGCGCTGGGGCAGGGCGGTGTCGTAGCCGACGATGGGGGTGCTGATCAGGGCGCTGTTGGCGAACCAGCCCAGGGCGCCGTCGATGCGCCCTTCGGCGTTGCGCAGGGCACGCACTTGCAGCCAGCCCTCGGCCTGCCCGCGTTGTAGCCATTGGGCGCTGTAGTGGGGGTTCAGGCGGCTGTATTTGTCCAGGTAGAGCAGGTTGTACAGCTGCTCGATGCGCTGGAAGTCGGCCTCGCTCAGTTCGCTGCCGGGCACCACCATATACGGGCTGCGGCGCAGCAGGGTGGCGTCCAGGCGGGTGTTGTGGTGGCGCAGGAAGGCTGAATCCTCGCCGTCGCGGCCGTCGAACAGGTACACCTGACGGCTGGGAATGGCCAGGTAGCCTAGGGCTTGCAGGCGCTTTCGCAGTTCGAGGTTGCTGAAGTCGTTGAGCGAGCGGAAGCCGAAGCCGTGGTCGGGAAATTCCCGGCGCAGCAGTTCGGTGATCGCCGGGAGCTCGGCGCCATCCCAGTCGGCCGGGTAGAGGTTGGTCGACAGCAGCCAGTTGTTGACCTGCACCAAACGGTCGACCTTGGCCGCGCTCAGCAGCCGGTCCACGCCCTGGGTCAGCAGCTTCAGCGGCCAGGCCAGCCAGGGCCGTTGCAGACGCTGCAGTTCTTCCCGGGCGTAGCCGCTGTAGGCGGTTTGCGGCGACACCACGTAGCAGTTATCCACAGGGTCGTGGCCGTGGTTGATGCTCACCGGGAACTGCTGGCGGCCGGTATCCAGCAGAGCCAGGGCGGTGCTGACGTTGCCGATCAGCGCGCCGCCGGCGCAGGTGCGCACGTACTGCCGGGCGTGGCTTTCGCCGGTGCTCGGGGGCTCAAGGGCCAGTTGCTCGGGCATCAACAATTTCATGGGCGCGGCGCCCCCAGAGGCTGGCCGTTCCACTCGATGTCGGCGGTGGAGGCGGCCAGCAGCCCGCAGCGCCGGGTCAGGGCGCGGCCGATGATTTCCGTCAGGCTCAGCAGCTGGGCGGTCAGTGGGCCGCGATCGCCGTCCTGGACGATCACGTCCCGAGCTTGTCGGTAGTCGCGCCAGAACTCCCGGCTCAAGGCCCGTTGCGGCGCGGCCAGAAGCAGCATGGCCAGGGCGATCATCCGTGGTTCCAGGGTGGCCTGCAGTGCTGCGTCGGCCTGGCTGCCGAGTGCCGCTACCAGTTGCACGCGCTGATCGTCGAACAGGTGCACGCCACTGGTGGCCCTGGGGTTGCACTCCAGGACATGGAAGCGGCCCTGTGGGTCCTCGATGAAGTCAAAACCCACTTGCCCGGTGTAGCCGGTGGCCTGGCCGAACTGTTCCAGGAACGCACGGATCGGCGCCGGGGCGCAGCTGTGGAAGTAGATCCCCGAGCCGCGCCCGACCCGGTAGCGCGGCTGGTAGCTGCTGTGGGCGCGCAACTGGCCGTCCACCAGCACGCTGAAGCTGCAGTATTCCTGACCGGGGACAAAGCGCTGGGCCACCCAGGGCGCATCGCTACTGGGCCGGACTTTCGCCAGTTGCGCCGGGCTCGGGCGGATCAGGGTCTGGGAGGCGAAGCGCGAATAGGCCGGCTTGAACACCAGGGCATCGTGCTCTGCCGCCAGTGCTTGCAACGCGGCCGGGTCATGCAGCACCTGAGTCGGCGGCGCGGCTACGTCCCAGCCCTGGGTCATGGCAGCAAAATCGCCCTTGTGATGCAGGCGGTGCAGCAGGTCGAAATCGCTGGTGAACACCCGGCACAGCGGGCGCAGGCGCTCCAGGCCGTGGGCCAGGTAGAACACCTCTTCGCAGGTGGGCAGCAGCAGGTCGATGGCCTGTTGGCGGATGACCGCGGCCAGGGCCTCGATCCAGGCTTCGGGGTTGTGGCGCGGTTCCGGCAGGCGCACGAAGTGCTCGGCGGCGCGGCTGAAACGGCTCAGGGGCTGGGCCAGGGAATCGGCCACGGTCACCGTCCAGCCGGCTTGGCTGAAGGCCCGGGCCCACTCCAGGCAGGCCGGGGCCCGGGCGCCGAGAATCAATACACGCATGGCAGTCCCTCGGGAAGTTGCAGCATCAGCAGGCGGCGTCTTTTCGTCTGTGGCGGCGGCGCCTGCCAGTGGCCGAAGCTCAGCTCCGGCATCTGCAGACCTTGTTGCGCGCAGAGCTCGGCGAGGGCCTCGCTCAAGCGCTGGCACAGCCCGTGGTAGTCGCCGCGGGTGTGCAGGTTGATCTGCCAGAGCAGCCCGCGCTGGTGGATTTGGTATTCCTCAAGCGCCGCCCCAAGCATCAGCAGGGTCCGGCGCAATACGTCGGGGTAGAGCGGTGCCAACTGCTGGCCGTCGAGCCGCGGCAGCCAGAGGATTTCGTCGGCGCGGCCTTCCACGGCGGCGATGGCCCGCTCCGCACGGCCACAGGGGCAGGGCGCGCTGGCCACCCGCAGAATGTCGTTGAGGCGATAACGCACGATCAGCTGCGTACGCCGGGAAAAGTCGGTGATGATCGGCTGGAAGCGCGTGTGCTCAGGGTCCAGCCATTGCGGCTCGATGTGCAGGTGGCTTTCATTCAGGTGCAGGGTGCCGGCCTCGCAGGTGTAGCCGAGGAAGCCTTCGCTGGCCTGATAGATCTGCTGCGGCTTGCGCCCGAAGGCTTGCTGCACCCGCTCGGCGTCAGTGCTTTCCAGCACTTCGGCCACCGACAGGATGTGCCGTGGGCGGATCGTCAGCTGCCCGGCCAGGGCCGCCTGGGCCAGCCCCCGCAGCACTGTGGCCGGGGCCACCAGCACGTCCGGGTTCTGTTGGTTGAGGCGTTCCAGGGAGGCGGCCAGGCCCAGGGTCAGGTCATGAAAGGCGAAGTCGATGCGGCGGCTGGCCAGGGTGGTGTACAGGCGGCTGTTGGCCCGCAGGAAAAAGGCGATCCGCAGTGGCGCCAGCCAGGGGCACAGCAGCTGTGGCAGCAGGGCCCGGGGCAGGGTGCGCGCCAGCAGGATGCCGGCCCAGCGTTGGCGTTCCACGCTGCTGACCAGGAACACCCCCTGGGCCCCCGAGGTGCCGCTGGACAGGCCCACGGTGATGTCCCCCAGGGTCGGGCTGAAGTCCCGGGAACGTTCCGCCTGCAGGGCCACCGGCAACACTTGTTCCAGGCTCAGGGCGCGGGTGTTGAAGCCGGCGAAGTCGCTCATCAGCGCTGTCTTGTCCATGATCGGCAGGCGGTGCAGGTCGTCGTGGGTCAGCCCCTTGAAGCGCTGGCCACGGGGCATGACCCGGGCCATGAAGTGCCGCAGGCGCCGGGCCTGCCAGGCTTCCAGCCGCTCGCGACGGCGAAAGCGCAGGGCGTAGCGGCTGAACACGAAGGCGCCGATGCTGCGCAGGGTGCCCACAAGACGCTCACTGTTCATTGCTGAACGCCTCCCAGGCCTGGGTGCAATGGGACGGCAGCACCGCCACCGCCGGTTCGCGGCGGATCAGTTGGCCCAGGCCGCTGTAGGTGCGTACGTATTGCTGGCGGTCGGCGCTGGCAAACCACAGTGCCGGTGCAGCCGGCAGGCGCTCGGCGCGGCAAGCCGGCACCGACCAGCAAGCATCGGCCACCAGGAACACCGGCCGGCCCTGGGCGTCGGGGATGAACAGGCCCAACTGGCCTTCGCTGTGCCCGGGCAGCGGCACGCCGATCAGGCTGCCATCGCCGAACAGGTCCAGGCCCTGCTCGAAGGGCGCCATCCAGCCCGGCAGCGCACAGCTGGGGCTGGCTTCAGCCAGGCGTAGACGGGCGCTGAAGTCGTCCGGCAGCAAGCCCGGCAGATGGCCGCCAAGGGTGGCGCGCCAACGCTGACCGCGCAGGCTGTCGATATGTCGGTAATCGGCCTCCAGGGCGATAAAGCGCGCATTGGCAAAATCCCGCAGGCCGGCGATATGGTCGGCGTGGAAGTGGGAAATGATCACGTAGCGGATATCCCCCGGGCCGATGCCCAGCTCATGCAACTGCGCGCCCAACTGCTCGACCACCGGCAACTGCACCGGCACCGCGCTGCGGTACAGGCGCTCGGGCAGGGCGCGGGTGGCCTGGAAGAAGTGCTCGGCGTAGCCGGTGTCGTACAGAATCCAGCCGTGGTCCGGGTGCTGGATCAGCCCGCACAGCGCCGGAAACTGCACCGGCGCCAGGCGCCCGCCGCGGTCGGCCATGCATTCCAGGTGCTGGCACCAGCCGGCCCGCAGGATCTTCAAGCTCACGCGGCGGCTCATGGTCTTTGCCTCTGTTGGGCCAGCCACCATTGGGCGTGCTGGGCGATGCCCTGTTCCTGGCTGATCACCGGGCGGTAGCCCAGCTCGCGCTGGATGGCGCTGATGTCCAAGGTCTGGCTGAAGGCCAGGACGCCTGCGCCGTAGCGGGTAATCAAGGGTTCGGCGCCGTTGCCCAGGCGCGCCTTGAGCTCCAGCAGGCGCGCCACGCCATGCACCAGAGGCCAGGGCAGGCGACGGGTGCGCAGGGGCAGGCGGAAGTGCTCGGCCATCTGTTGCAGCAGGTCCTTGAAGGCCAGGGGCGTGCCGTTGCTCAGGTTGTAGACGCACAGCGGGCGCGGCAGGGGCCGAGTCAGCGCCAGCCACACGGCGTGCACCAGATTGTCGACGCAGGTCAGGTCCAGCTGTGCCTGGCCGCCGCGCATCAGCGGAATCGCCCCGCGCTGCATCACCCGCAGCAGGCGCGGCATCAGGGTCGCGTCCCAGGGGCCGAACACCGCCCGGGGCCGCAGGATCACGCATTCGGGCAACTTGGCGTTTGCCAGCAGGGTTTCGGCCTGGGCCTTGCTGCGGGCGTAGTCGTTCACCGGGGCTGGCAGCGGCTGGTCTTCGCGGATACCCAAGCGGTCGCTGAAGTTGAAGTACAGGCTCGGGGTGGAGATATGCACCAGCCGCGCAATGCGGTTCTTGCTGCAGGCGTGGATCACCTCGGCGGTGGAGTCGAGGTTGGCCCGGGCAAACGCCTGGGGCGAACCCCAGGGCGAAGACAGCGCAGCGCAATGGACGATGGCGTCATGCTCGCGGCTGGCATCGGCCAGCAGGCGTTTGGCCAACGGGCTGCCGTGCTCCAGGGGTAGCCAGCGCACGGGCGCCGGGCTGTGGGCAATGACTTGCGCCGCTGCCTCGGGGTTGCGCCCACTGAACTGCACCTCGCAGCCTTCGGCGGCTAGCTTCCAGACCAGATGCCGTCCGATAAAACCGGTGCCGCCGGTGACCAGGATCTTCATCAAAACTCCAGGATCATGCCGCCGAGGGACAGGCCCGCGCCGGTGCCGATCAGCATCAGGGTTTGCCCGCGTTGAATGCGCCCGTCGCGCACTGCGATGTCCAGAGCGGTGGGCAGGGACGCCGCCACCTGATTGCCATGCTGGGCAAAGATATCGATGACCTTCTCCGGCCCCAGGCTCAGGCGCTTGGCCGCGTGCTGCATGGCTTGCTGGCTGGCTTGATGGGGGATGATCCAGTCGATCTGCGCAAGGGGCAGTGCGGCTTGCTGCAGCAAATCGTCCATCAGTTCGGGCAGGTACTTGGCCGCGAGGCGGAACACGCCTTTGCCCTGCATGGCGAAGCTGGTCAGGGGCTCGAACGGCACCTGGATGCGCCGCGGATGAAAGCGCGAACCGCCGGCGGGGATCTGGCACAGCGCGGCGCCTTCGGCGTAGGTCTTGAGGCGCGAGGCGAGGATCTTCGGGCCGCCGTCGCCCGCTTCCAGCACCACCGCTGCCGCACCGTCGCCGAAGATGCCGCAGACTTCCACCTGCTGCCAGTCCAGGCCACAGGAGGCGATGTCGGCGCACACCAGCAGTACGCGCCGGTAATGCCCGGCCTGGATCGGCCAGGACAGGGTGTCCAGGGCGGCAATAAAGCCCAGGCAACTGGCGTTGATGTCCATGGCCGGAATGCCCGACTGCCCCAGGCCCAGCTCTCGTTGCAGCAGCGCCGCATTGCAGGGCATGCCCTGGTCCATGGTGCCGCTGGCGCAGACGATCAGGTCCAGCTGATCCAGCTCCAGGCCCGCCGCGTGCAGGGCCTGGAGCGCGGCGCTGGCGCCGAGGCTGGCGGCAGTGTCCGCGGGGCCGGCGACGTGGCGCTGCTGCACTCCGCTGATGCGCGCTACGCTGCCGGTTTCCAGGCCGAGCTGGCTGTCCAGTTCAATACTGGTGACCACCTGCTGCGGCAGGGCGTGGCCAGTGCCGAGGATGGCCAGCGCGCGGGCAGGGCGGGGGGAGGACGCTGATGTGTGCATGCAAATTCCGTTTGTGGGGCGTCGAGGGGGCGTTGCGAGGTGTGCTCAGTGGGCTGACGGCGCCACTGGGCATTTGCTCAGAAACCCCTGCAGCTTTTGCTGGTATTCCTCGACCGGCATCAGGTCACTGTGTTTGGCGATGAAACAGGCCATGCCCTCGCGGGCCATATCGGCGTCAGCCACGAGGTAGAAATCCGTTATTTCCTGCACATGCACAATCTGCTTCCAGGCCAGGCTGCTCTGACCTCCGCGGGCGTTGAGCAGGGTGAAGCCCTGATCGTCGAAATTCAGGTAATAGGTGCCTTCGACGGCCCGCAACCGGGTTTCGATCAGGCGCTGACTCAACCCGCGCAACGGCGCTTGGGGTTTGATCGGGGTGGCGGCAATACGGGCTTGCAGGTGCTTGATCCAGCGCCCGGAAAAGCGCCACCACAGGGGGATGAAGATCAACGCGAAGGCCACCATGGCGATGACCTTCTCCGGGGTGAAGTTGCGCTCGGGGAAGTAGATCGACAGGCAGCCGCCGACCAGGCACAGGGTGAACATCACGGGACCGATAAAGCGGCTTTGCCACCGGGCAAATGTGGTCATGGCCCGGACATGCTGCTGATCATCCTTGAGCAGTTCCTGCTTCAGCGGTTCGGCAATCCAGGCGTCGGTGTGGGCGGGGGTGATGCTGTAGTGCAATTCCATGGGGGCTGAATCCGAGGTCCGTGTTCGGTGAGGGCGGCAGTCTACCGGCTTCTGGGGTGTGACGAGGAGTGGCGTGAGCGGCGACCGTGCCGCTCAGGCGGGAAATGCTTGCTGATGCAGTACCACCCACTCCAACAGACGCTCGTCGAGCTGGGATCGATGTTGGCGGTAGCTGTCCTGGCAACGGTTGAAGAGCGGGTCCTGATTGACCCGAGCCGCCAGCTCGGTGGCGCTGTCGCTTGCGCCCTGCGCGGACCGCAACTGTTGCTGGCGTTGATCGGCCTGTTCCAGGGTGTCTGCCAGGGCGTCCAGTTGCAGGAGCCTGAACTGAGCGATCGCCTGGGGCAGGTGAAAGTGCAGGGCGCTGTCGAAACCCTCCCAGTCCTCGAAGGCCAGCCACTCGTGGAGCACCATGAAGCAACGCGGTGCCGGGGGCAGTTGTTCCAGACGTTCGAAATCCAGCCAGTACTGGCGCGGCAGTTGCTCGGCGGTTTCGATGGCCTGAGCGATCAGGTCCAGGGCCTGGCCTTTGTCTCGGTGATGCTTGCGCAGGATGCGCTGGGTCAGGGTGAAGCGCGCTTCTTCTATAGCGTGCAGGGCGCGGTTCAGGTCGTAGCCGGCGTTGAGCAGGTATTCCCGGGCTTGTTCGGGGGGCAAGCCGGATTTGTCTACCAGCACCTGCAACAGCTCGGCTTTGTAGAGCTCGGCGGCTTGCTGCGGATCGCCTGCGCAGCGTTCCAGCAGGGCCTGGGCGTGGCGCAGGCCGATGGGGATCAGCTTGCGTAGCTGTTGCAGGGCTTGGGTGTGCGTCGGGTCCATCGACTGCGGTGCCTCGGGGATGGCGGATGTTTGGGAGGGGCGATTATCCACCTTGGGCGATGGATTGTGCTGGTTTAAAACAAGGGCCCCACGATGTTCGCAAGACCTGTAGGAGCCGGCTTGCCGGCGAAAGCGTCAGCCGGAATGCCGCTGAAGGCAGGGCGGGCCTCTTCGCTGGCAAGCCAGCTCCTACGGGGCGGTGTTTTAGGCGGGGCCGGGGCGGGCGCCGTCGAGCAGGGCGTCCACCACGGCGCGGGCCATTTCAACCGAGTGCACCATGGACCAGATCAGTCCGCGTTCGATGCCGCTGGCCCGTTCGGTGATTTCATCGGACACCTCTTCGGCGCATTTGAGCAGCAGGGAGACGTGCATCAGGGCGTCTTCGGCATTCACCTGGGGTTGCACGGCGAACAGCGGGTGGCCTTGGCCATCGCGCAGGCCGAAGGGGCGATGACGGGTGCCGTGCAAGGCGGCCAGCAGGTTGGCGTTGGCGCGGTCCAGCTCCGGGTCACGGCGTGGATGATCGGTAGACAAGGGTGGATCGGGGACGAGCTTTTTCATGACGGTCACTCACTCAGTAGTTAACGGACTGCCGAGCTCACTTCCACATGAGGGGTGGCAGTTGTGCGAGGGTGTGGAAGACCGGGACTGAGTAACCCAGCACACCCGAAGGTGTCCCGCGCACAACCGCCATAAAGCGATGCCGACGACAATGCGTCGAGCATGCTCATAAGCGCTCATGCTTACCCAGGTCCGAACTTCCACATCCGGGCCGCTGATTTGGCAGCGGCACCGGGAGACTGCCTGATCGTTCGAAGGGGTACAAGGCGCTCAAAGGCGTGGGGGATTCTCTCGGATTTGCCCTACAAAACAAAGCGAATCTGCTTCGATGCTGGACGGCATCCCCTTACAAACTCTGCTTTTCTCCAGGCAAAAAAAAGGGCCTGGAGACGAAGCTCCAAGCCCTCAAAAGGTGAGAGGTGTCTAGTCCCTCAACCTGGTGAGCGGTGTTGCATGTTTCGGTGTCGCGGCGGTTACGCTTTCAGCGGAACCAGGCGCGGGGCAATCATGTTTTCCGGACGCAGGATGTCGTCGAGCATGGCGTCGTCCAGCAGGCCTTCTTCGCGCACCAGTTCCAGTACGCCACGGCCACTTTCCAGGGCGATGCGGGCGATACGGGTGGCGTTTTCATAGCCGATGTACGGGTTCAGCGCGGTGACCAGGCCGATGGAGTGTTCCACCAGTTCGCGGCAACGGGTTTCGTTGGCGGTGATGCCGGTGATGCAGTGCTCGCGCAGCATGTCCATGGCGCGTTGCAGCAGGCGGATCGAGTCGAAGATCTTGAAGGCGATCAGCGGCTCCATCACGTTCAGTTGCAGCTGGCCGCCTTCGGCCGCCATGGTCAGGGCCAGGTCGTTGCCGATAACTTGGAACGCTACCTGGTTCACGGCTTCCGGGATCACCGGGTTGACCTTGCCGGGCATGATCGAGCTGCCTGGCTGGCGCGCTGGCAGGTTGATTTCGTTGATGCCGGTGCGTGGGCCGCTGGACAGCAGGCGCAGGTCGTTGCAGATCTTCGACAGCTTCACGGCGGTACGCTTGAGCATGCCGGAGAACAGCACGAAGGCGCCCATGTCGGAAGTGGCTTCGATCAGGTCGGCAGCTGGAACAACCGGCTGGCCGCTGATGACGGCCAGGCGTTGCACGGCCAGGGCCTGGTAACGCGGGTCGGCGTTGATGCCGGTGCCGATGGCGGTGCCGCCCAGGTTGACTTCGGTCAGCAGCTCGGGGGCCAGGGTCTTCAGGCGCGCCAGGTCTTCACCCAGAGTGGTGGCGAAGGCGCGGAATTCCTGGCCGAGGGTCATCGGCACGGCGTCTTGCAGCTGGGTACGGCCCATCTTCAAGACGTGGCTGAACTCGACGCCTTTGGCGGCGAACGACTGGATCAGGCTGTCGAGGCTGGCCAGCAGGGCGTCGTGACCCAGCAGCAGACCCAGGCGGATCGCGGTCGGGTAGGCGTCGTTGGTGGACTGCGCCATGTTCACGTCGTTGTTCGGGTGCAGGTACTGGTATTCGCCCTTGCTGTGGCCCATGGCCTCCAGCGCGATGTTGGCGATGACTTCGTTGGCATTCATGTTGGTTGAAGTGCCAGCGCCGCCTTGAATCATGTCCACCACGAACTCATCGTGGAAATCGCCGCGGATCAGACGGGCACAAGCTTCGCTGATGGCGGCGTGCTTGGCTTCGCTGAGCTGACCCAGCTCGCGGTTGGCGTCAGCAGCTGCCTGCTTGACCATTGCCAGGCCGACCACCAATTTCGGGTAATGCGAAATCGGAACACCGGAGAGGCGGAAGTTGTTCACCGCTCGCAGGGTCTGGATGCCGTAATACGCTTGAGCGGGTACTTCGAGTACGCCAAGCAGGTCTTTTTCGGTGCGGAATGATGCAGCGGAGGACATGACGAAGATCATCTCGGTAGGGACCCGGTCTGTGCCGGGAACGCTGCGAATCCTAGGCCGAAGGGAATTTTTGGGCCAATGCTGTTAAACACTGGGCTATGCATATTCGGCATAATGGCGGTGTGACGCCGGGTTGTCGGCGAGCGTGTGACCTAAAATGGTGCGTGTCCGGGAGGACGTGATGAATCTGGAAAGCAAATGGCTCGAGGACTTCAGTGCCCTGGCCGCCACCCGCAGCTTTTCCCAGGCTGCCGAGCGACGTTTCGTGACCCAGCCGGCGTTCAGTCGGCGCATCCGCAGCCTGGAAGCGGCCCTGGGCCTGACCCTGGTCAACCGCTCGCGCACGCCGGTGGAACTGACGGCGGCGGGGCAGTTGTTCCTGGTCACCGCGCGCACCGTGGTCGAACAGCTCGGCGAGGTGGTACGCCACCTGCACCATCTGGAAGGCGGGCAGGGTGAGGTGATGCAGGTGGCGGCGGCCCACTCCCTGGCGCTGGGCTTCTTCCCGCGCTGGATTGCCCAGTTGCGCAATGAAGGACTGAATATCGCCACGCGGCTGGTGGCCACCAACGTCGGCGATGCGGTGCACGCCCTGCGCGAAGGCGGCTGCGACCTGATGCTGGCCTTCTACGACCCGGACGCCGCCTTGCAGATGGATTCGGAAATCTTCCCCTCGCTGCACCTGGGGCACACCGAGATGCTCCCGGTGTGTGCCGCCGACCCCCAGGGCAAGCCGCTGTTCGACCTGGAAGGCGAGGCCAGCGTGCCGCTGCTGGCGTACAGCGCCGGGGCCTTTCTCGGGCGTTCGGTGAATCTGCTGCTGCGCCAGCGCAACCTGCGTTTCACCACGGTTTATGAGACCGCCATGGCCGACAGCCTCAAGAGCATGGCATTGGAAGGGCTGGGCATCGCCTGGGTGCCGCAGTTGAGCGTGCGTGCCGAACTGGCCCGAGGTGAACTGGTGGTTTGCGGCGGCGCGCAATGGCATGTGCCGCTGGAGATCCGCCTGTACCGCTGCGCCCTGGTGCGCAAGGCCAACGTGCGCTTGCTCTGGCGCAAGCTGGAAGGCGCCGCCGCACAAGCTGCGGCCACCTAGGAGCCGGCTTGCCGGCGAAGGCGTCGGCCGGGAGGGTGGTGATCGCAGGGTGGGTCTCTTCGCTGGCAAGCCAGCGCCTGCGAGGGGGACGGGATTGACCTGGGAGTCAATAAAACCGGGGTTTTGCGCCGGAAATACTTTGTTCGACAGATGGTCGGCGAAAGTGCGTTTAGCGCGGCTTTTTCGGTATACTGCGCGGCCTTCGGCCGGTTCGTCCGGCCATAATTCGTACAGTCAAGCCACGCATTTTCGCGTGGCTTGTTGTTTTTGACGCGCCTGCGGGCGCCCAGAGAGAAGAGGCACGACGATGAGTGCACTGGTTGGCGTGATCATGGGCTCCAAGTCCGATTGGTCCACCCTTAGCCACACCGCCGATATGCTGGAAAAGCTCGGCATCCCTTACGAGGTGAAGGTGGTTTCCGCACACCGCACCCCGGACCTGCTGTTCCAGTACGCCGATGAGGCTGAGGCGCGTGGCATCGAGGTGATCATCGCCGGTGCCGGCGGCGCGGCGCACTTGCCGGGCATGTGTGCGGCCAAGACCCACCTGCCGGTGCTGGGCGTGCCAGTGCAGTCGTCGATGCTCTCGGGCGTGGATTCGCTGCTGTCCATCGTGCAGATGCCGGCCGGCATCCCCGTGGCCACCCTGGCCATCGGCAAGGCTGGCGCGATCAACGCGGCCCTGCTCTCGGCGAGCATCCTGGGCGCCAAGCACCCGCAGTTCCACGCGGTGCTGAAAAAATTCCGTGCTGAACAGACAGACAGCGTCCTGGACAATCCAGACCCGCGCGTCGCCTGAGGTTGTTGACGATGAAGATCGGTGTAATCGGTGGCGGCCAGTTGGGCCGCATGTTGGCCCTGGCGGGGACTCCGCTGGGAATGAACTTCGCTTTCCTCGACCCGGCGCCGGATGCTTGCGCCGCTGCCCTGGGCGAACACCTGCGGGCCGACTACGGCGACCAGGATCACCTGCGCCAGCTGGCCGATGAAGTGGATCTGGTGACCTTCGAATTCGAGAGCGTGCCGGCGGAAACCGTGGCCTTCCTCTCGCAGTTCGTGCCGGTCTACCCGAGCGCCGAAGCCCTGCGCATCGCCCGCGATCGCTGGTTCGAGAAGAGCATGTTCAAGGACCTGGGGATTCCTACCCCGGAGTTCGCCGACATCCAGTCCCAGGCGGATCTCGACGCTGCCGTGGCGCGCATCGGCCTGCCTGCCGTGCTCAAGACCCGCACCCTGGGTTACGACGGCAAGGGCCAGAAGGTCCTGCGCAGCGCCGCCGACGTCGCAGGTACTTTTGCCGAACTGGGCAGCGTGCCTTGCCTGCTGGAAGGCTTCGTGCCGTTCACCGGCGAAGTCTCGCTGATCGCCGTGCGTGCCCGTGACGGTGAAACCCGTTTCTACCCGCTGGTGCACAACACCCACGACAGCGGCATCCTGCGCCTGTCGGTAGCCAGCAGCGATCACCCGTTGCAGGCCCTGGCCGAGGACTACTCCAGTCGCGTGCTCAAGCAGCTGGATTACGTCGGCGTCATGGCCTTCGAATTCTTCGAAGTGGACGGTGGCCTCAAGGCCAACGAGATTGCGCCGCGGGTGCACAACTCCGGGCACTGGACCACCGAAGGCGCCGAGTGCAGCCAGTTCGAAAACCACCTGCGGGCGGTGGCCGGCCTGCCCCTGGGCTCCACCGCCAAAGTCGGCGAGAGCGCCATGATCAACTTCATCGGTGAAGTGCCGCCGGTGGACAAAGTCATCGCCATTGACGACTGCCATTTGCATCACTACGGCAAGGCCTTCAAGGTCGGGCGCAAGGTCGGCCACGCCAACCTGCGCTGCGCCGATCAGGCGACCCTGCAAGCGCAGATCCTCAAGGTGCAAGCGCTGATCGCCGAGTAACAAATCCTCCGGCTGGCGGGAACCTTCGTTTCCCGCCGTTCTCTGATAGCAGGATGCCAAAGTGCTGACTAGGCTTTGGCTTGATCCCCCCTACAGAGGAACAGCCATGGGCATTATTGGAACCATTTTCATCGGCTTGATCGTTGGTCTGCTGGCGCGTTTCCTCAAACCGGGAGACGACAGCATGGGCTGGATCATGACCATCCTGCTGGGCGTTGCCGGCTCCTTTGCAGCCACTTATGGTGGCCGTGCTCTGGGTCTCTATGAGGTTGGCCAAGGTGCCGGTTTCATCGGTGCGCTGGTGGGCGCGATTGTCCTGCTGGTGATCTACAGCTTTATCAAAAAAAGCTGATCCAGCCTGCAAGCCCCCTCTGCCGCTCGTGCGGAGGGGAGCCCTTTTCTTCATCTGAAACTTCAACGCAGCCGACGGTTTGGGCACTAGAATGCCCGGGTTTTCACGTCCTTCCTTTTTGACCGAGCCACCCTCTCATGCGCCGTCTTCTATTGACCTTTGTTCTGCTGGGCTGTGGCCTGGCCCAAGCTGGCGAACTGCCGGAAACCGACTGGCTGGAGCTGATGCCCAAGTCGGACCAGAAGGCCCTGGAGCAGATGCCGGAAATCGACCACAACTCCCCCGAAGCCAACGGCACCTTCACCGACAAGGGTGGCCTAAAGCAAAGCAAGGGCTTGCCGGCGGTGATGTATTCCACCAAGACCGTGCCGGCGATGAATGACAAGCAGATCCGCCTTGGCGGCTATCCGGTGCCGCTGGAAGCCGATGCCAAGGGACGCAGCACGCTGTTTTTCCTGGTGCCGTATCCGGGCGCCTGCATCCACGTGCCGCCACCGCCGCCCAACCAGCTGGTGCTGGTGCGCTTTCCCAAGGGCGTGAAGCTGGATGACATTTACACGCCGCTGTGGGTGACGGGCACCTTGAAGATCGAGAAGGTCAGCAATGACCTGGCCGACGCGGCCTACGCCCTGGATGCGGCGAAGGTGCGGGTGGTTCAGGAATCGGATCTCTGAAGCGGCGCATTTGAACGCCGCTGAGCGGTAGGAGCCGGCTTGCCGGCGAAAGCGGCCTCAAGAACGCCGATGGTCTTGAGGGCCTCTTCGCTGGCAAGCCAGCTCCTACGGGACTGCTGAGGTCAGAGTGGGGCGCTAGTGATGCTCACGCTCAGGGTGTGAGTGGCGCCTGGTGCCAGGGTGACGATGTCGTCCATCACGTTGGCGGTCTCGATGCACAGCATGCGCTGCCAGCCGTCGTTGGCCATGTCGCTGAATTGCGCGGCGCGGTCGATCCAGGGATTCCAGATCACTGCGGTGCGCGAGCCTTCGCTGTTCAGGCGAATCCGTCGTTGCCAGTCCGGGTCGACGATATCCAGCTGTGCCGGGACGTTCAGGTAGATACGGTCGGTCTCGCCGCTAAACTGCAGGGCGCCGCTCTGGACCTTGGTGGTCCAGTCTTCCAGGGTTTCGATGTAGTTCAGTCCGTCCAGGCCTTCGACCTGCACCTTGCGCACATCGCTGACCGCGAAGTAGCTGTGCAGTGCCTGGCTGATGCTCACGCTTTCAGTGCCCAGGTTATGGCTGCTAAGGCTGATGTGCAGTTGCTCGTCGAGGCGGATGCTCAGGCTCGGTTCCACTTGATGGGGCCAGCCGGGGAAGCCGCCTGCGGGGCAGGGCAGGCGCAGATGCACCAGCAAGCTGTCGCCTTCACTCTCGATGCCTTGCAGTTCCCAGTCGCAGGCCCGCACCAGACCGTGGGCAGGCGCCGGCTCAGCACTTTGGCGCATGGCCTGCACGCTTTGCGGGTTGCGCGCAAAGTTGCCGAACCAGGGCCAGCACACCGGAACCCCGGCGCGGATGCTTTTGCCAGTCTTGAACTGCGCCTCGTCGTTGAGCCAGATCAGCGGCTGTTGCCCGGCCACTTGATAACTGAGGATGTGCGCGCCTTGCTGGGCCACCAACAGTTCGGCGTCACCGTGGCGAATGCGCCAGCAGTTCAGTTCATCCAGTTTCACCGTTTCAACGTGGGGCGTAGGCATGCTGCTGATCTCGTTCGCAAGGTTTGGGCTGTTATGGACCGCATAACAGCCTCCAGGTTTAGCGCGCGCGGGGCGGGACCGAACGGGTGCGGCCGCTGCCGTCGATGGCGACGAATACGAACACCGCTTCGGTGACCTTGCGCCATTCGCTGGACAGGGGATCGTCGCTCCACACTTCCACCATCATCTGGATCGAGCTGCGGCCGATCTCCAGGGTCTGGGTATAGAAGGACAGCTGCGCGCCCACTGCCACTGGCACCAGGAACGCCATGCGATCGATGGCCACGGTGGCCACCCTGCCACCAGCAACGCGACTGGCCATGGCGGTGCCCGCCAGGTCCATCTGCGCCACTAGCCAGCCGCCGAAAATATCGCCAAAGCCGTTGGTTTCACGGGGCAAAGCGGTGATTTGCAGGGCCAGGTCGCCTTGCGGGATTGGATCTTCTTGTTCGAGCTCTATCATGCCGGGGGGCCTCTGACCCGTGACGCTTCATGGGTACTTCAGGTGAATAGCCGTCTTCAGGAAAAACGATTCAGCCCGAACATACTACGTTCGTCACGTTCTTTCTAAGGCGTGCTAAAGAGAAACTCTGCGAAATCGACTGGCACTGTCCATGGACTGGGGCGCGCAGCAGCGCTTTCGCACAGCAACCCTTGCCAGAAGCGGCTTTGCGCTTCGAGGTTTGCGAGTATATCGGTCGATAGACTCCGCGACGACCCACTCAGTTCGCAAATTTGTGAGTCATTTGTGCGCCGCTGTGTACGCATTCGAACAATTTGCTATCGTGCCGAACCTGCCAGGCCCCAACCAGCGCTGTTGCGGCTTCCAGAACCGACTAATAAGAGAAGCCCTTGCCATGACCACTGTGCCCTCGAGCGCCGCGCAGCCAGCGCAGCCCGCCCGTCCCTTGACCCGAAGTGACTACAAGACCCTGTCGCTGTCTGCCTTGGGCGGTGCGCTGGAGTTCTACGACTTCATCATCTTCGTGTTCTTCGCCACCGTGGTCGGCAAGCTGTTCTTCCCGGCGGACATGCCTGAGTGGCTGCGCCTGATGCAGACTTTTGGCATCTTCGCCGCCGGTTACCTGGCGCGGCCCCTGGGCGGGATTGTCATGGCCCACTTCGGCGACCTGCTGGGGCGCAAGAAGATGTTCACCCTGAGCATCTTCATGATGGCGGTGCCGACTCTGATCATGGGCCTGCTGCCGACCTACGCGCAGATCGGCCTGTGGGCGCCGATCCTGTTGCTGTTGATGCGGGTGATCCAGGGCGCGGCCATCGGCGGTGAAGTGCCCGGCGCCTGGGTATTCGTTTCCGAACACGTGCCCCAGCGGCATATCGGCTATGCCTGCGGCACCCTGACCTCGGGCCTGACCGCCGGGATTCTCCTGGGCTCGCTGGTGGCCACCGCGATCAACAGCATCTATACCCCGGTGGAAGTGGCGGACTACGCCTGGCGTATTCCGTTCCTGCTGGGCGGGGTGTTCGGTCTGTTCTCGGTGTACCTGCGCCGTCTGCTGCACGAAACCCCGGTGTTCGCCGAACTGCAACTGCGCAAGGCCCTGGCCGAAGAGCTGCCGCTGCGGGCGGTGCTGCGCGACCACCGTGGCGCCATCGTCATTTCCATGCTGCTGACCTGGCTGCTGTCCGCCGGGATCATCGTGGTGATCCTGATGACTCCTACGGTGCTGCAGACCGTCTATAAATTCCCGGCCATCACTGCCTTGGAAGCCAACAGCCTGGCGATCGTGTTCCTGAGTCTGGGTTGCGTCGCCTCCGGAGCCCTGGCGGACCGTTTCGGTGCCGGCAAGGTCTTCGTCTTCGGCAGCGCCTTGTTGCTGGCCACCTCCTGGACCTTCTATCACGGCCTGCTGGACAACCCGCAGTGGCTGTTCCCGCTGTATGCCCTGACCGGCCTGTTCGTCGGCACCATCGGCGCGGTGCCTTATGTAATGGTCAAGGCGTTCCCGGCAGCGGTGCGCTTCAGCGGCCTGTCGTTTTCCTACAACCTGGCCTACGCGATCTTCGGTGGCCTGACGCCGATGGTGGTGACCTGGCTGCTCAAGGAGAGCCCGATGGGCCCGGCCTACTATGTGGCAATCATTTGCGGCATTGGCCTGCTGGTGGGGCTGTACCTGTGGAAGAAGGGCCGCTGACAGGCTTGATGCCCATTTAGATGGGTTCGCCGGCCAACCGGCTCCTACCGACACAATAAGCAAAGGCCAGCTTCCGTTGAGGAATGCTGGCCTTTCATCTAATTGTCATATTCCGGACATAGAGTGTTCACACGGCCTACAGATACTTGGCCCCGACTTAACACACCCTATCTGCTAGGAGTAAGGCATGAAACTGAAGCGTTTGATGGCGGCAATGACCTTTGTCGCCGCTGGCGTTGCGACTGCCCACGCGGTTGCCGCTGTTGACCCTGCTATCCCGAGCTACACCAAGACCACTGGTGTGTCGGGCAACCTGTCCAGCGTCGGTTCCGATACCTTGGCGAACCTGATGACCCTGTGGGCCGAGAACTACAAAAAAGAATACCCGAACGTCAACATTCAGATTCAGGCCGCAGGCTCCGCCACCGCGCCACCCGCGCTGACCGAAGGCACCTCCAACCTGGGCCCTATGAGCCGCAAGATGAAGGACACGGAACTCGCGGCCTTCGAGCAGAAGTATGGCTACAAGCCAACCGCTATCCCGGTGGCCGTGGACGCCCTGGCGGTGTTCGTGCACAAGGACAACCCGATCCAGCACCTGACCATGGAACAGGTCGACGCGATCTTCTCCTCGACTCGTCTGTGCGGCGCTAAAGAAGAAGTGAAGACCTGGGGCGACCTGGGCGTGAAGGGCGACCTGGCCAACAAGCCGGTTCAGCTGTTCGGTCGCAACTCGGTATCCGGCACCTACGGCTACTTCAAGGAAGAAGCCCTGTGCAAAGGCGACTACAAGCCTAACGTCAACGAGCAACCCGGTTCGGCGTCGGTGGTGCAGTCCATCAGCTCCTCGCTGAACGGCATCGGCTACTCGGGCATCGGCTACAAGACCGCCAGCGTGAAGACCGTGGCCCTGGCCAAGAAAGGCAGCAGCGACTTCATCGAAGACACCGAAGAAAACGCCCTGAACGGCAAGTACCCGCTGTCGCGCTTCCTCTACGTCTACGTCAACAAGGCCCCGAACAAGCCTCTGGCCCCGCTGGAAGCCGAGTTCGTGAAACTGGTCCTGTCCAAACAGGGTCAGGAAGTGGTCGTGAAAGACGGCTACATCCCACTGCCAGCCAAGGTGGCCGCCAAGGCCCTGGCTGACCTGGGTCTGAAAGAAGGCGCATAAGCCGCCGCAGAAGGTCCGGGCTCCCCGGACCTTCTGGTTTTCGTAGGAGCTGGCCGGGCGGCGTTCCGCTTGCCAGCGAAAGCGCCCTTCAGGGCGACTAGCGCTCAAGGCTCTGTTCGCCGGTGAGTCGGCTCCTGCAACCTCATTTTTCTGTCCGCTGCAGGCTCTGCCACGCGGCGGATTTGTTGCGTCACTGCATTGTCATCTTTCTGTCATACAGGATCGCTAGGGTGTGCGCATGAATGATCTGGCCAACTCCCCCATGACTACGACTTCTCCCCCCAAGCGCATTGACTTCAATACGCCTGAACTGCAACGCAAGCGCCGCATCCGCGCGCTCAAAGATCGTCTGACTCGCTGGTACGTCCTTGTCGGCGGCCTGGCGGTGCTGGGTGCGATCACCCTGATCTTCTTCTTCCTCGCCTACGTCGTCGCGCCGCTGTTCCAAGGGGCCGAGCTGACCGCCAAGGACCCTCTGACGCCTGCCTGGATGCAGGACGCCGGCAAGCCGCTGATGTTCTCTCTGGAAGAGCAGAATCAGGTCGGCATGCGCGTTTCCGACAAGGGCCAGGCGCTGTTTTTCGACATCGACAGCGGTGCCGAGCTGCGCAAGGTCGACCTGCCGATCCCGGCGGGCGCCAGCGTCACCTCCATCGGCAAGGACCAGCCCGGCAATCCGCTGGTGGTGGTCGGCCTGTCCAACGGCCAGGCCCTGGTGTTCCGTCACACCTACAAGGTCAGCTACCCGGACGGCAAGAAGACCATCTCGCCGGCCATCGAGTACCCCTACGGCGACACCCCGATCACCCTGAACGAGCAGGGCGGCGCGCTGGAACACGTCAACCTCAACGCCACCGACTCGTCGCTGATCATCGCCGGTTCCACCGGTTCGCAACTGCATGTGCTGAAGCTGACCCGCGAAGAAAACATGATGACCGGCGAAGTCACCAGCGAGCAGAGCCGCATCGAGCTGCCGCAGATGACCGAGGCGGTGAAGGCGATGTACATCGATCCGCGCCAGCAATGGCTGTATGTGATCAATGGACGGGCCCAGGCCGACGTGTTCAGCCTGCGCGACAAGAGTCTCAACGGTCGCTACAAGCTGCTGGAAGATGCCAACACCGAAGTCACGGCCAGCACCCAGCTGGTGGGCGGCATCTCGCTGATCATCGGCACCTCCAAGGGCGGCCTGGCTCAGTGGTTCATGGCCCGCGACCCGGATGGCGAACTGCGCCTGAAACAGATCCGCACCTTCCAGATGGGCACCGCGCCTATCCTTGAAATCACCGCCGAAGAGCGTCGCAAGGGCTTCGTTGCCCTGGACGCCGCCGGCAAGCTCGGGGTGTTCCACAGCACTGCCCACCGCACCCTGCTGGTGGATCAGGTGGTGGACGGCCAGGGCCTGTTCGGCCTGTCGCCACGGGCCAACCGGGTGATCGTCGAGGCCGGCGGCAAGCTGCAACCGCTGCTGCTGGACAACCCGCACCCGGAAGTGTCCTGGAGCGCGCTGTGGAGCAAGGTCTGGTACGAGAACTACGACGAGCCTAAATACGTCTGGCAATCCACCGCGGCCAACACCGATTTCGAACCCAAGCTGAGCCTCTCGCCCCTGACCTTCGGCACCCTGAAGGCGGCGTTCTACGCCATGTTGCTGGCGGCTCCGCTGGCGGTGGCTGCGGCGATCTACACCGCCTACTTCATGGCCCCGGGCATGCGCCGCAAGGTCAAGCCGGTGATCGAACTGATGGAAGCGATGCCGACGGTGATCCTCGGCTTCTTCGCCGGGCTGTTCCTCGCGCCTTATGTCGAGGGCCACTTGCCGGGCATCTTCAGCCTGCTGCTCCTGCTGCCGATCGGCATCCTGGTGGCGGGTTTCGCCTGGAGCCGTTTGCCCGAATCCCTGCGCCTGAAAGTGCCGGAAGGCTGGGAAAGCGCGATTCTGATCCCGGTGATCATCTTCGTCGGCTTCCTCTCGCTGTACATGAGCCCGTTCATGGAGAACTGGTTCTTCGGCGGCGACATGCGCATGTGGATCTCCCATGACTTAGGCATTACCTACGACCAGCGCAACGCCCTGGTCGTCGGTCTGGCCATGGGTTTCGCGGTGATTCCGAACATCTACTCCATCGCCGAAGACGCCGTGTTCAGCGTACCCCGCGGCCTGACCCTGGGCTCCCTGGCCCTGGGTGCCACGCCGTGGCAGACCATGACTCGCGTGGTGATCCTCACCGCCAGCCCGGGGATTTTCTCGGCGCTGATGATCGGCATGGGCCGCGCCGTGGGCGAGACCATGATCGTGCTGATGGCCACCGGCAACACCCCGGTCATGGAAATGAACCTGTTCGAAGGCCTGCGCACCCTGGCCGCCAACGTCGCGGTGGAAATGCCCGAATCGGAAGTCGGCGGCAGCCACTACCGCGTGCTGTTCCTCTCGGCGCTGGTGCTGCTGTTGTTCACCTTCGTCATGAACACCCTCGCAGAACTGATTCGTCAGCGTCTGCGCAAGAAATACTCGTCGCTTTAAGAAAGGTAGAAGTCTGTGAAACAGAACTCCCTAAAAGACTGGTTCAAGAGCGGCGCCCCGGGCGTCTGGATCAGCGGTGGCGCGGTGTCCATCGCGGTCATCATGACCATCGGTTTGCTGGCGGTGATCGCCGTGCGCGGCCTCGGCCACTTCTGGCCGGCGGACCTGGTGCACGCTCACTACGACGTGCCGGGCCAGGCCAACCATCTGGTCATCGGTGAAGTGGTACAGAAGGAAGAAGTGCCCCGGGCGCGCCTCAAGAGTGCCGGCCTGCCGGTGCCCGACCAGGGCCCGGAGTTCATGACCCGCGAGCTGATCAAGGTCGGCAACCGTGACCTGAACGGCAACGACTTCACCTGGATCGTCGGCGAGTGGCTGACCAACCAGAGCTATCCGAAAGAGCTGATGGCCATCGAGCGCCGTGAGTGGGGCAACTTCTACGGCTATCTGGTCAACGTCAAGGAAAGCGGCAAGGTGATTGCCGAAGGCGAAGCCGCCTGGCCCGAGCTGCAAGCGCGGATCGACCGGGTGAACAAGCTGGCGGCCCAGCTCAAGAGTCTGGAGAAATCCGATATCGGCGCGATCAACGCCGGTCTGGAGCGCATCCGCCTGCACGGTCGCAAGCTGGAGCTGGATGGCCAGATGAGCGCCGCGGCCCAGGCCGACATGGACGCCGAGCGTGCCGAACTCAATGCCCGTTACCAGGACATCGAGGCGCGCCTGAGTGACCTGCACGCCCAGTTCAACCGCGACAGCCTGACCGCTCGTGATGCCAACGGTAAGGAAGTCGAGATCGGCCTGGGCAAGGTGGTACACGCCTACCAGCCGAACGCCATGGGCACTTTCACCAAGATCGGCTTCTACTTCAGCAAGGTCTGGGAATTCCTCAGCGACGACCCGCGTGAAGCCAACACTGAAGGCGGCATCTTCCCGGCGATTTTCGGCACGGTGATGATGACCCTGATCATGGCCATGATCGTCACCCCGTTCGGCGTGCTGGCGGCGGTGTACCTGCGCGAATACGCCAAGCAGAACGCCCTGACCCGGGTGATCCGCATCGCGGTGAACAACCTGGCGGGGGTTCCGGCCATCGTCTACGGCGTGTTCGGCCTGGGGTTCTTCGTCTACGTGCTGGGCGGTTCGGTTGACCGTCTGTTCTTCCCGGAAGCCCTGCCGGCGCCGACCTTCGGCACCCCGGGCCTGCTCTGGGCCTCCCTGACCCTGGCGCTGCTGGCGGTGCCGGTGGTGATCGTGGCCACCGAGGAAGGCCTGGCGCGGATTCCCCGTACCGTGCGTGAAGGTTCTCTGGCCCTGGGCGCGACCAAGGCCGAGACCCTGTGGAAGATCGTGCTGCCCATGGCCAGCCCGGCGATGATGACCGGCATGATCCTCGCGGTGGCCCGCGCCGCCGGTGAAGTGGCGCCGCTGATGCTGGTGGGCGTGGTGAAACTGGCGCCGTCGCTGCCGCTGGACGGCAACTACCCGTACCTGCACCTGGACCAGAAGATCATGCACCTGGGCTTCCACATCTATGACGTCGGCTTCCAGAGCCCCAACGTCGAGGCGGCGCGGCCGCTGGTGTACGCCACCGCGCTGCTGCTGGTGCTGGTGATCGCCACGCTCAACCTGTCGGCCGTATGGATTCGTAACCACCTGCGGGAAAAATACAAGGCACTGGACAGCTGATCGGCTGGCTTGCGTAGGAGCTGGCTTGCCAGCGAAGGCGTCCGCAAGGACGACACAAGGCCTGCAGGCCTCTTCGCCGGCAAGCCGGCGCCTACAAACAGAATGATGTCACCGCAGGCCTGATGCCTGCGGTTCACGACAAACGAATTGGTAGCACAGGGAGCATCCCATGCAACACGAAGCACACACTCATGGCATCAACATGTCCGCCCTGGGCCGCGACAAGCAGAGCCTGAGCCTGGAACAGGAAACCGTGGCCATCGAAGTGCCCGGCCTGAGCCTGTTCTACGGCGAGAAACAAGCGCTGTTCGACGTCAGCATGAACATTCCCAAGCAGCGCGTGACCGCGTTCATCGGCCCGTCCGGTTGCGGCAAGTCGACCCTGCTGCGGACCTTCAACCGTATGAACGACCTGGTGGACGGCTGCCGTGTAGAGGGTGCGATCAACCTTTACGGCAACAACATCTATCGCAAGGGCGAGGACGTGGCCGAGCTGCGTCGTCGGGTCGGGATGGTGTTCCAGAAGCCCAACCCGTTCCCCAAGACCATCTACGAAAACGTGGTTTACGGTCTGCGCATCCAGGGCATCAACAAGAAGCGCGTGCTCGACGAAGCCGTGGAGTGGGCGCTCAAGGGCGCGGCGCTGTGGGATGAGGTCAAGGACCGCCTGCACGACTCGGCCCTGGGCCTGTCCGGCGGTCAGCAACAGCGTCTGGTGATTGCCCGGACCATTGCCGTGGAACCGGAAGTGCTGCTGCTGGACGAACCCTGCTCGGCCCTGGACCCGATCTCGACCCTGAAAGTCGAAGAGCTGATCTACGAGCTGAAATCCAAGTTCACCATCGTCATCGTGACCCACAACATGCAGCAGGCGGCGCGGGTTTCCGATTACACCGCGTTCATGTACATGGGCAAACTGGTGGAATTCGGCGATACCGATACCCTGTTCACCAACCCGGCGAAGAAGCAGACCGAAGACTACATCACCGGGCGTTACGGCTAGCCGTCAAGCCGCATGCTTCAAGCGGCAGGTAACAGCAGTTCAACGCGACGAAACCTATCAACTGGCAGCTTGTAGCTTGCGGCTTACAGCTTTTGTGGAGCAGAACCATGATTTCGAAGGAAGGCCTCACCCACCACATCTCCGCGCAGTTCAATGCCGAGCTGGAAGAGGTGCGCAGCCACCTGCTGGCCATGGGCGGGCTGGTGGAGAAGCAAGTCAATGACGCGGTCACCGCGCTGATCGAAGCCGACTCCGGGTTGGCCCAGCAGGTGCGCGAGATTGACGATCAGATCAATCAGATGGAGCGCAATATCGACGAGGAATGCCTGCGCATCCTCGCCCGTCGCCAGCCGGCGGCTTCCGACTTGCGGTTGATCATCAGCATCTCCAAGTCGGTGATCGACCTGGAACGCATCGGCGACGAAGCCACCAAGATCGCCCGTCGGGCCATCCAGCTGTGCGAAGAGGGCGAAGCCCCGCGTGGCTACGTGGAAGTACGGCATATCGGCGATCAGGTGCGCAACATGGTCCGCGACGCCTTGGACGCTTTTGCCCGCTTCGATGCCGATCTGGCACTTTCCGTGGCTCAGTACGACAAGATCATCGACCGCGAATACAAGACCGCGCTGCGCGAGCTGGCCACCTACATGATGGAAGACCCGCGCTCTATCTCGCGGGTTCTGAGCATTATCTGGGTGCTGCGTTCGCTGGAGCGGATCGGCGATCACGCGCGCAACATTTCCGAGCTGGTGATTTATCTTGTGCGTGGCACCGACGTGCGCCATCTGGGGCTCAAGCGCATGAAGGAAGAAGTTGAAGGCACAAGTGGCGAATCCGCTAATGTTCCGGATCAAGCTGACGATAAGTAAGAGTGCCCGAGAAGAGCGCCCGGCCCTTTGGCCGGGCGTTTTTGTTTGTGCTCCTCGAATTTGAAAAGCAGCACCCGCGAACGAAAAGTCCCGGCGTGACTGAAGAGTTTTGGCAAAGTGCCATCAGCCAGCGTTATGCTTGCCGGGATTTTTAAAGGGGTGGTCGATGAGTAAGGTAAGTGTGTTGGTGGTGGATGACGCTTCGTTCATTCGTGACCTGGTGAAGAAGTGCCTGCGCAACTACTTCCCTGGCATCAAGATCGAAGACGCGATCAACGGCAAGAAGGCCCAGGCGATGCTCGCCCGCGAAGCCTTCGACCTGGTCCTGTGCGATTGGGAAATGCCGGAAATGTCCGGCCTTGAGCTGCTGACCTGGTGCCGTGAGCAAGAGGCACTGAAAACCATGCCGTTCGTCATGGTCACCAGCCGTGGCGACAAGGAAAACGTGGTGCAGGCGATCCAGGCCGGGGTATCCGGCTATGTGAGCAAACCTTTCACCAACGAACAGCTGCTGACCAAGGTCAAGCAGGCGCTGAACAAGGTCGGCAAGCTCGACACCTTGATGAACAGCGCGCCGACCAAGATGAACTCGGCCTTCGGCAATGATTCCCTGAGCGCCCTGACCGGCGGCAAGCCGGCGGTGGTGGGGGCAGCTTCGGCCCCGGTCAATCCGTTTGCCAAACCGGCAGCGGCTCCTGCACCGGCCCCTGGCGCAGCGGCTCCGGCTCGTGGCCTGCTCAACAGCCCACCGGTCAAGGCGCCGACTCCTGCTGCCGCGGCCAGTGCCGGGCGTGGCCAGGGCCAACTGCGCTTGTCCAGCGGCAACCAGCAGTGCGTGATCAAGGCCTTGAGCATCAAGGAAGCGTTGCTGGTGGTGAAGCGCGGCGAGAACCTGCCCCAGGTGCTGGAAAGCGCGGTGCTGGACCTGGAGCAAGGTGACAACGCCGAAGTGGCGCGGCTCAATGGCTACCTGCATGCGGTCGTGGCCTTTGAACCCAAGCCGGACAGCGAGTGGCTGCAACTGACCTTCCGGTTCGTGGATCAGGATGCCCAGAAGCTCGACTACATCTCCCGTCTGATCGCCCGCGGCACTGCGCAGAAGCATTTCGTTCCCGGCGCCTGATCCGCGCAGTCCGCTTTGTAGGAGCTGGCTTGCCAGCGAAAGCGTCCACAAGGGCAACACAAGGCTTGCGGGCCTCTTCGCCGGCAAGCCGGCTCCTACGGTGGAAGGTGCTGAGTCCCCGACAATCCGTCTTGCTGTGTAGGAGCTGGCTTGCCAGCGAAAGCGCCCGCAAGGGCAACACAAGGCTTGCGGGCCTCTTCGCCGGCAAGCTGGCTCCTACGGTGGAAGGTGCTGAGTCCCCGACAAGCCGTCTTGCTGTGTAGGAGCTGGCTTGCCAGCGAAAGCGTCCGCAAGGGCGATGCACGGCTTGCAGGCCTCTTCGCCGGCAAGCCGGCTCCTACGGTGATGGGGGCCGCGGAAATCTGCTGAAAACACTTTTGCGCTGCTGTTTTTTGCCTGCCGCCGAGGCGGGCTGCAATGTGCCCCCTCGATCCTGGCAATAACCCGTCACACAGGCCGTAACCCCCAAGCCACAAGGCCTTCGCCGTACCCCTCGGTATTTTCTGCCGTACGTCCGATTGATATTTTTGCCCTTGATTTATATCTGTTTGGATATAGATTGCAGGAAGCGCTCCACGTCATTCGATGCTTGTGGCCATGCCTTGCAACAACCCGGCACGGCCGGCCTCGGCAGTCTTGATTAGCCTTGCTCCTGGTCAGAAACAGGAGAAGTTCGATGCCCAGGCACAAGGATGTGGTGTTTGTCGGGAGTGCGCTCAGGGAGCTCAGGGCTTTCCCTGAAGATGCCCGTCGGGCCGCCGGTTACCAGCTGGATCTGCTGCAGCAGGGGGAACAGCCCTACGATTGCAGGTCAGTGAAAACCATCGGTCCGGGCGTTTTCGAAATCAGGATCCATGAGGATTCAGGGGCGTTTCGGGTGTTCTATGTGGTCAGGCGGCCCGCAGCCATCTATGTGCTGCACGCGGTGCGCAAGACCACCCGCAAGACCCAAGCGCGGGATATCGAGCTGGCTCGTGCCAGATATCAAGAAGCAGGTTCACGCCATGACTGACCAACCGATCAACCAGCGCTTTGCCAGCGTCTGGGACGCCCTGGAAGCCACGCCCCAGGAGGCCGCCAACATGCGCCTGCGGGCCAAGCTGATGCTTGAACTGGGCAAGACCGTGCAAGCCTGGGGGGTATCGCAGAAGGAGGCGGCCAAGCGCCTCAACATCTCCCAGCCACGCCTCAATGACGTGCTCAGCGGCAAGATCAACAAGTTCTCCCTCGATGCCCTGGTCAACCTGTCCGAGGCCGCGCAACTGGGTGTGGATATCCATTTCGACGCGTCGGGCACGCACCCTTTGGCCCCGGCCTGATTCACACAAGCTCCATATCCGGCTGTTAGCGTGGCTGCATAACCTGCCAAGAAGCTGCCCAATGTTTGTGCGCCTGCTGTTGTTGTGCGGATTGTCCATGCTTGCCACGTCGCTGGCAGCGATGACGGTCTACAAGTCCATCGATGCCGATGGCGTGGTGTCCTACAGCGACCGGCCTTCGCCGGGAGCCCAGGCGTTCGTGTTTCGCGACCGCATGGAAGAACACCTGGAGCGCCAGGTGCGCCTGGATATCCAGAAGCACAAGGGCGGGGACGCGGTGTATGTGCGCAACGACCTCTACGCGCCGGTGGAGATCGAGTTGGGCTTTGCCGGCTTGCACAACGTCAGCGGAGCGCCCGGGCGGCCGATCCGCCAGGTGCTGCCGGCCCGCAGCAGGCAGCGCCTGGCGCTGCTCACGGCGACTCGCGCCGACCAGCCCCTGAGCTATGTCCCCAGGTTCCGTTATTCCCTGGGGGACCCGGCAGGGGCCGCCCAGGCCTATCGTTACCCGCTGCCCTGGCGTGGCGGACCGTTTCGCCTGACTCAGGGGGCCAATGGTCAATACAGCCATTTCGGTCCCAGGAGCCGTTATGCCATGGATATCGCCATGCCCGTGGGCACACCGATCATCGCTGCCAGGGGCGGGGTGGTGGTGAAGACCGAGAATGCCCAGAACGGCCGGGGCAACAACCCGGCGGGCAACTTTGTCCGGGTGCTGCACGACGACGGCACCATGGGCGTGTACCTGCACCTCAAGCAAGGTTCGGTGAGTGTGCGGGAAGGGCAGCGGGTGGCGGTGGGCAGCCCGTTGGGGTTGTCGGGCAATACCGGCAACAGCAGCGGGCCACACCTGCATTTCGTGGTGCAGCGCAATACCGGGCTGGGGCTGGTGTCGATTCCCTATCAGTTCAACCAGCCCCTGGGGGATCTGCCGAACTTTGCCCTGGGCAACCCCTAAAGGAGGCCAGGGCCGAGGGTGCTTGTCGTGGCGAGGGCGCTTGCTCCCGCTGGGCCGCGAAGCGGCCCTACCCCAGAACCCGGCTTCCCGATTGCCCGGTAGTGCCTCAAGGCCGGACGGACACGGGCCAGGCCCTATCGGTCCGCTCAGTCGAGCATCAGCACCTTGGCCAGGATGATCTTCGGTCCCTTCATCTTCTTGATGATGATGCGCAGGCCTTCGACTTCCAGCACTTCTTCCTCTTCCGGCACCCGTTTCAGGGTTTCGTACACCAGGCCGGCGAGGGTTTCGGCTTCGATATGGTCCAGGTCGATGCCCAGCAGGCGCTCGACCTTGAACAGCGGCGTGTCACCACGCACCAGCAGCTTGCCTGGCTGATAGGCGAGGATGCCGCGCTCGGTCTTGCGGTGTTCGTCCTGGATGTCGCCCACCAGCACTTCCAGCACGTCTTCCATGGTCAAGTAGCCAATGACCTTGCCATCGGCTTCTTCCACCAGGGCGAAGTGCGAACCGCCCTTGCGGAACTGCTCCAGCAGCTGCGACAGCGGCATGTGCCGCGACACGCGCTCCAGCGGGCGGGTCAGCTCGGCCAGGTTGAACGACTCGGGGATATGGTCCAGGGCCGCCAGTTCCAGCAGCAGGTCCTTGATGTGCAGCAGACCGACGAATTCGTTGCGCTCGCTGTCGTAGACCGGGTAGCGGCTGAACTTGTGACGGCGGAACAGGGCGAGGATTTCCTTGAGCGGCGCATTGAATTCGACGCTGACCAGATCTTCCCGGGAGTTGGCCCAGTCCACCACTTCCAGTTCGCCCATTTCCACGGCCGAGGCCAGTACGCGCATGCCCTGGTCGCTAGGGTCCTGGCCGCGGCTGGAGTGCAGGATCAGCTTGAGCTCTTCACGGCTGTAGTGGTGCTCGTGGTGCGGGCCGGGCTCACCCTGGCCGGCGATGCGCAGGATGGTGTTGGCGCTGGCGTTGAGCAGGTAGATGGCCGGGTACATCAGCCAGTAGAACAGGTACAGCGGCACGGCGGTCCACAGCGACAGCAGCTCGGGCTTGCGGATCGCCCAGGATTTGGGTGCCAGCTCGCCAACCACGATGTGCAGGTAGGAAATGATGAAGAACGCGGTGAAGAACGACACGCCGCGGATCACTTCCGGGGAGTTCACGCCTACGGCGCCCAACAGCGGCTCCAGCAGGTGGGCGAACGCCGGCTCGCCGACCCAGCCCAGGCCCAGGGAGGCCAGGGTGATGCCCAGCTGGCAGGCCGAGAGGTAGGCGTCCAGCTGGCTGTGCACGGTGCGCAGGATCTGCCCGCGCCAGCCGTTCTTATGGGCGATGGCTTCGACTCGGGTCGAGCGCAGTTTGACCATGGCGAACTCTGCGGCAACGAAAAAACCGTTGAGCAGGACCAGGATCAGAGCAAAAAGAATCATGCCGAAGTCGGCGAACAGAGACGCGAGGGTAAAACCAGGGGAAGGGTCCATGATGGAGTTTTGCGGGTTCCGTGTATTCGAAAAAGAAGGAAAGGCGGTGCCTGAAAGGCAGGCACAAGCTACGCAATGTAGCGGCTGACAGGGCGATTGCCTAGGGGCAAGCCACGGTCAGCGCTGTTCGGTAAGGCTGCCTGCTGCGGTTTTTTTAACCTGGGCCGGGGCGAAATGGCAGGTAAAGGTACTGCCGTGGCCCAGTACGCTGCTGATTTCCAGGCGTGCGCGGTGGCGCAGCAGCACGTGCTTGACGATGGCCAGGCCCAGGCCAGTGCCGCCGGTATTGGAGTTGCGGCTCGAATCCACGCGGTAGAAGCGTTCGGTGAGGCGCGGCAGGTGCTTGTTGTCGATGCCGATCCCGGAGTCTTGCACGCTCAGGTGCGCGCCCTGTTCGTCGCCCCACCAGCGGATGCGGATATTGCCTTCGGCCGGGGTGTATTTCACCGCATTGAACACCAGGTTGGAGAAGGCGCTGCGCAGTTCCGCCTCGCTGCCCTTGAGCTGTATCGAGGCGTCGGCTTCCAGGGTGATGCGCTGGTTGCGCTCCCCGGACAGGGCCTGGGCATCGCTCTTGATCGACTGCAGCAGCCCATCGATGGGCACCGGCTGATTGTCCGAGGGGTAGTCGGTGGCTTCCAGCTTGGCCAGCAAGAGCAGGTCGTTGAGCAGGGTCTGCATGCGTCCGCCTTGCTGCTGCATCTGCTGCAGGGCACGGCTCCAGCGCGGATTCACTTCCTCGACGTTGTCCAGCAGGGTCTCCAGGTAGCCGCAGATCACGGTCAGCGGGGTGCGCAGCTCGTGGGACACGTTGGCGATGAAGTCCTTGCGCATCTGTTCCAGCTGGTGGATGCGGGTTACGTCGCGCACCAGCATCAGGTGCTCATTGTTGCCGTAGCGGGTGATGTACAGCTGGATGCGTACCCGGTCGTTGGCCGGGGAGGGGATCTCCAGCGGTTCGGCGTAGCTGTCTTGCTCGAAGTATTCCTTGAAGCGCGGATGGCGCACCAGGTTGGTCACCGGCTGGCCGCTGTCCTGGGGCGTCTTGAGGCCCAGCAGGGTCTCGGCGGCGCGGTTCCACCATTCCAGGTTGCCGTCGCTGTCGAGCATGATCACCGCGTCTTTCAGGGCCGCGGTGGACTCCTGGACCCGGTCGATCACCGCTTGCAGGCGGCCGCGCACCCGTTGGTCGCGGCGTTGCAGGTGATAGATGCTGTCGAACACCTCGCCCCACAGGCCGTAGCCATCGGGCGGTGCTTCGTCGGGTTGATGCAGGCGCAGCCATTCGTGCAGACGCAGCAGCTGCTTGAGGGTCCAGGCCAGGTAGAGCCCTAAGCCGGCGGCCAGGCTCCAGCCGTAGTAACCACTGATCAGGCCCACCAGCAGGCAGCCGGTGATCAACAGCAGCAGGTGGCGAATCAGGGTGCCATGCCAGTTTTGATTCACTTGAAACACGTCCGTGGGGGTGAAGCAGCTCCGAGCTGCAAGTGTTGAAGCGGTCGCCTGTCAGCTGCCCGCTTGTCGCTTGCCTTCGGCATCAGGCCTTGGTGGAAAAACGATAGCCGGTGCCGCGCACGGTTTGTACCAGATTCTCGTAGGCGTCACCCAGGGCTTTGCGCAACCGGCGGATGTGCACGTCCACGGTGCGTTCCTCGACGTACACATTGCCGCCCCAGACCTGATCCAGCAGCTGGCCGCGGGTGTAGGCACGCTCCTGGTGGGTCATGAAGAACTGCAGCAGGCGGTATTCGGTGGGGCCCATTTCCGCCGGCTTGCCGTCGATGGTCACTCGGTGGCTGATGGGGTCCAGCAGCAGGCCGCCGACTTCGATCGGTGCTTCGCCGTCGGTAGGGCCGGCGCGGCGCAGCACGGCCTTGAGGCGGGCGACCAGCTCACGGGGCGAAAACGGCTTGGTGATGTAGTCGTCGGCGCCGACTTCCAGGCCCTGGATCTTGTTGTCCTCTTCACCCTTGGCGGTGAGCATGATGATCGGGATGTCCCCGGTCAGCTCGTCGCGCTTGAGGCGTCGGGCCAGCTCGATGCCGGAGGTGCCGGGGAGCATCCAGTCCAGCAGGATCAGGTCCGGCTTGCGGTCGACGATGATGGCATGGGCCTGCTGAGAGTTCTCTGCCTCCATGCAGTCATAGCCGGCCATTTCCAACGCAACGGCGATCATTTCGCGAATAGGCGCTTCGTCGTCAACGATCAGAATGCTTCTGCCAACCATGCTTGAACCTCTTGTCATTTAACTGTCTTGCGCCGCATTAGATAACGGAATTATTGCAGTCGTGTGACAGTATTTCAGGTCGCGGGGCGTGGTGCAGCTTCGTCGACTAAGCTTTGGGTCCGATTCCTGACAACCACAAAAGAAGGTTTCCATGACTCTGTTCAAGCAATCGTTGAAAGTCCTGCTGGTAGGCGCTGTCCTGGCCCTGCCGACATTCGCCATGGCCGCCGACCCGGCGACGAGCAAGGATGGCGTGCTGGTCAATCTCCAGGGCATGACCCTCTACACCTTTGCCAAGGATGCAGGCGGAAAATCCATGTGCAACGACAAATGCGCCGCCAACTGGCCGCCGCTGATGGCCGAGGGCAGCGACAAGGACATGGGCAAGTGGACGGTGGTCAAGCGTGATGACGGCAAGGCGCAGTGGGCCTATGACGGCAAGCCGTTGTACAGCTTCGTGATGGACAAGAAGCCCGGCGACATGACCGGTGAAGGCAAGATGGACGGCGCCTGGAAGGTCGCCAAGTCCGATTAGCCAGCAGCGCGTAGCCGCTACATGGGTAGCGGCTACGGCTTTATAGATAGGGGTTTCAGCGCAACGCGTAATCCAGGACCACGCCGATAAAGATCGCCATGCCCGCCCAGTGGTTGTGCAGGAAGGCCTTGAAGCATTTCATCCGGTCGCGATCCCGGGTGTACCAGAACTCCCAGGCAAAACACGCCGCCGCCACCACCAGCCCCAGGTGGAACCAGCCCCCCAGATGGAAGCGCGCGCCTGCCAGCAGCAGGCAGCCCAATGACAAGCCCTGCAGGGTGAGAATGATCACCCGGTCGGCATCGCCGAACAGGATCGCCGTGGACTTGACCCCGATCTTCAGGTCATCGTCGCGGTCGGTCATGGCGTAGTAGGTGTCGTAGCCCACGGTCCACAGCAGATTGGCGATGTACAGCAGCCACGCGCTGGCCGGCAGTTCGCCGTTCTGCGCGGTGAAGGTCATCAGAATGCCCCAGGAATAGGCCGCTCCCAGTACCACTTGCGGGTAATAGGTGTAGCGCTTCATGAAGGGGTAGCAGGCCGCCAGGGCCAGGGCGCCGAACGACAGCCAGACCGTGGTGGCGTTGGTGCACAGCACCAGCAGGAAGGCTGCGCCCATGAGGATCGCGAACAGTGCCAGGGCTTCCTTGGCGCTGACCTTGCCGGTGGCCAGGGGCCGCTGGTCGGTGCGCTTGACCTGACCGTCGACCTTGCGGTCGGCGAAGTCGTTGATGGCGCAGCCGCCGGCCCGGGTCAGGACCACGCCGAAGGTGAAAATCAGCACATGGCTGAGGGACGGCGTGCCCTCGGCGGCGATCCACAGGGCAACCAGGGTCGGCCACAGCAGCAGGTAGATGCCGATAGGCTTGTCCATGCGGGTCAGTTGCAGGAAGTCCCAGGCCCGTGGATGCAGGCGGTTGAGGGATTTGAGCAGGCTCAGGTACATCAGCAGGCCTCCGGTCGGGCTTCGATGGCGCGCCACAGACTGGGCAGGAAGACCTCGGCGACCAGCAGGCTCAGGGGCCCGCGATCGAAGCGCGAACGGCGGCCCCAGAGCCCCTCGGTGGCCACCGCAGTGGGCAGCCAGGCCTGAGGATAGCGGCAGACTTCAATGGGCCGACGGGTAAAGGCTTCGTCGCAGAACAGCAGTTCTCCGAGGGAGCGGCTGCCCAGTTCGTCGATGTTCAACCCGCCCTCCTGCAAGGCGCTGCGGGCGGCCACACTGCGGGCGAACACCCAGGCTTCGCCGTGGCCCCGCAGGTACACCTCGCGAACCCAGCCCTGGCTGTGTTCGGGCAGGTCCAGGGCGGCGCATTCGTCGTTGCGCAGGGTTTGCCATTCTTCCACCAGCGGCGTGACGCTGAAGCCGTTGTGGGAGAGTCGGGTCAGGCGTCGGGTCAGCGACCCTTCATCGAACAGCCAGTTGGCAACGGCTGCGCCGGGGAAGGGGGACAGACGGCTTTGCACCACCCAGGTCGGGGTCGGTGCGGGGGACATTGAGTGCGGCACAGTGGGTCAGTATTGGCAGCAAATGAGGCGGCGAGCTTAGCATGGCAACCGCCGGTTTTGATTGATCCAGGACGCCTGGCAGCACGAACGTGCTTGCATCTGCCGGTAGTGATCAGTAAAAACCCCCAGTGCCGGACGCTGATCAGCGTGGCCTTTAGAGTCGATCCATCGACCGAGCCTGAACTCCCGAGGAAATGCATCAATGAAAAAGTGGCAATGTGTGGTCTGCGGCCTGATTTATAACGAAGCGGAAGGCTGGCCGGACGACGGTATTTTGCCGGGTACCCGTTGGGAAGATGTGCCCGAAGACTGGCTCTGCCCAGACTGCGGCGTGGGCAAGATGGATTTCGAAATGATCGAGATCGCTTGATCGAATTCTGTGGATTGAACGACCAATAACAAGGAGCAGGGAATGAGCGCACCGGTGGTGATCGTGGGAACAGGTCTGGCGGGTTATAACCTGGCCCGGGAATTTCGCAAGCTCGATGGCCAAACGCCGTTGTTGCTGATCACTGCCGATGACGGCCGTTCCTACTCCAAGCCGATGCTGTCCACCGGCTTTGGCAAGAACAAGGACGCCGACGGCCTGAGCATGGCCGAGCCTGGCGCCATGGCCGAGCAGCTCAAGGCCGAGGTTCGCACCCACACCCGTATCAGCGGTATCGATCCTGGCCACAAGCGCCTGTGGATCGGTGAAGAGGCGGTGGCCTATCGCGACCTGATCCTGGCCTGGGGCGCGGAAACCGTGCGGGTGCCGGTGCAGGGCGATGCATCCGAACTGATTTTCCCCATCAACGACCTGGAAGACTACGCACGCTTTCGTAGCGCCGCGGCAGGCAAGCGTCGGGTGCTGTTGCTGGGGGCCGGGCTGATTGGCTGCGAGTTTGCCAACGACCTGATCCTCGGCGGCTACAGCGTGGACCTGGTGGCCCCGTGCGAACAGGTGATGCCGACCCTGCTGCACCCGGCTGCTGCGGCGGCGGTCCAGGCCGGACTGGAAAGCCTGGGCGCGCGTTTCCACCTGGGGCCGGTGCTCAACCGCCTGCAACGCAGCGCCGACGGCCTGGAAGCCCATCTGTCCGATGGCCAGGTGATCGCCTGCGATCTGGTGGTCTCGGCCATTGGCCTGCGTCCGCGTATCGACCTGGCCGCCGCCGCCGGGCTGGTGGTCAATCGCGGCGTGGTGGTGGACCGTGAACTGAAAACCTCCCACGCCAATATCTACGCCCTGGGCGATTGCGCCGAGGTCGATGGCCTTAACCTGCTGTACGTGATGCCGTTGATGAGCTGCGCCCGGGCCCTGGCGCAAACCCTGGCCGGCAAGCCCACCGCGGTCAGCTATGGGCCGATGCCGATCACGGTGAAGACGCCGGTCTGCCCCCTGGTGGTGTCGCCACCGCCACGGGGTGCCGAAGGTGTCTGGACCGCCGAAGGGCAGGGCGCCGACATCAAGGTGCTGTGCCGTGACGCCAGCGGCCAGTTGCTGGGTTACGCCCTGACCGGGGCGGTGGTGATGGAAAAACTGGCCCTGAACAAGGAACTCCCGGCCCTGCTGGCTTAAATACCGGTCGTTCTGTCGGAATAACCGGGTTTTTGCCCTCACAAAGGTCGTGGCAAGACTGGCGCCACTCTCAAGCGCGTGCCATCCTCACACCCGTCTGCCGCAGCGTAGAGCCTGCGGCGCCTTGGGCGCTGTTCCCGTGAACAGCACGGACATAACAACAAAAAACCGTCAAAGAGGCTTCACACTATGCGTAAACCAGAACTCGCCGCAGCCATTGCTGAAAAAGCGGACCTGACCAAAGAGCAGGCCAATCGCGTGCTCAACGCCATTCTTGAAGAAATCACCGGGGCTCTGCACCGCAAAGACAGCGTCACCCTGGTCGGTTTTGGTACTTTCCTGCAACGTCACCGTGGCGCCCGCACCGGCAAGAACCCGCAAACCGGCGAGCCGGTGAAGATCAAGGCCAGCAACACCGTGGCATTCAAACCGGGCAAGTCGCTGAAAGACAGCGTCAACCCATAAGCATTGAGCGAGCTCCCGGCAGCGGGAGCTTGCAGGGGAAAATAGGCACGCCGAACGCATCGGGTGCCTATTTTTTTTGCCCGCAGATTGCTCGCCGATCAGCTTGCGAAGCCGCAGTGGCGTGGCTAGGATGCGCGATTGTCCGATTCGTGATCTAAGGCCAAGGATGACCCGCACCACTGACAACCGCCCGGCATGGGTGTCCACGTTGCGCTACCTGGGGCGCCCCGATGTTGCCGCCATGCTACTGGGCTGCATCCTCTCCCTTGGCCTGTCATCGGCCTCGGCCGGCAGCGATTCGCGACTGGGCCAGATCGGCTATCGCGAGGCCCTCAGCTGGTTCCACAGTCAGAAATACGACAGCACCGGCTCCTGGCTCTGCGGCTACTCCCTGGCCCGCGAGGACTACAGCGTGGCACCCAAGGCGCCGCGCTTGCTGGTGGAAGTGGATGAGCGCTTTCTCTACCTCAAGACTGGCGGGCAACTGGTGGAACTCACCGGCGCCGCTCAGGGCCCCGAGCGCAGCGAGTACCAGAATGCCGGCGCCCATATCCGCGTCACCCTGAACATCCTCAAGCGCAACAACTTCAGCGAGTACCAGGAATCCCACGACCGCCAGGTGCTGGCGCAGATCGAGATGAACGATCAGGTCGAAACCCTGACCCTCAAGGGGCAATCATGCGGTACTTGATCCGGGCGGGCCTGAGCCTGCTGATCACTGCCTTCACCCTGCCGGCCCTGGCCGATGAGGCCAACCCGGGTCAAGGCTGCTACGGCTACCTCACCGAAATGGTCAGGAGCAGTGACTTTCCCTACCGCGACTTCACCACCCCGCAGCGGCTCAAGCTGCTGATCGACCGCGATGATGGCGATGAACTGAGCCTGCAGCTGTTCTACGAAACCTCCGGCAGCGGGATCATCGGCTGGGTTCGCTATGACGTGCCGCAACAAGCGCTGTGGAATGTCAGCATCGATCCCGAGGAGCCCCAGGCCCTCAAGTTCGACCGACGTTTTGCCCAGGCTTACGCCGCCTGTCTGGAAGCACGCTGAGCCTGATCCAGGTGCTTTTGCCGGGCAGGATTGGTTTGTTCAAAGTTGCCGACGGGTTCCTTGATTGTTGCCGTTCATTGCTTGAAAATCCGCCGCTGTCCGACCCCCTCAGCATGGAACGCGAACCTCTTGTCCTCTTACCGCATTCAAGAAGCCGACCTCGACATCCCCGATGCCTGGCAGGACCAGAGCATCAATATCTTCAAGCTGCCGGCAGTGGGCGGCGCCCAGGAAGCCAGCTTCGTCATCAGCCGCGACCCGAGCCAGGGCGACGCTTCATTCGCCGATTACGTGGCCCGCCAACTGAGCGGCGCCGAGCAGCAACTGCCGGGCTTCACCCTGATCAAGCGCTGGGACTTCGACATGCACGGCCACGCCTCGGTCCTGCTGGACTACAGCTGGAAACGCGAAGGTCGCGAGCTGATGCTGCGCCAGGTGTTCATCGAGCGTAAGCCGGCGGTGCTGATCACCACCCTGACCACCACGGTCAATGATCTGGTGCACCACGAACCCGCCTGGAAACAGGCCATGCAAAGCCTCAAGCCCCAGCCAGCGGTGGTCTGATCCTCCAGGCCGAGTAACGAACCATGGATATGTTGGCAGCAGCGCGCCTGGGGGATGAGATCGCCCACGGTTTTGGCGTGGCGGCGATGGTCGCAGGGGCCGTTGTCGGTGCCCTGATTGGCGCCGCAGTAGTGGCGGCGACGGTGGCCACCGGTGGGGTGGCGATCGCCATCATCGCGGGCTCGGTCGCGGCGGGCGGCTTGTCGATGTTCCAGATCGCCAAGGGCTTGAGCACCATTTTCAACCTGCCTGAACCCAGCACGGGGGTGCTGGTGGAGGGCAGCTTCAATGTCCGCATCAACCTGCGCAACGCCATGCGCGCGGGCCAGGATCACTCGTCCTCGTGCAGCGGCTTGCCGCTGAACCACCCGATCTGGCCGTTCCCGGTACTGATCGCCGAGGGCAGCGCCAAGGTCACCATCAACGGCAAGCCGGCGGCGCGCCTGCAAAGCAAGATGGTCTGCGGCGCCCATATCAAGACCGGCAGTGAAAACACCTTCATCGGCGGGCCCACGGTGCAGGTGGCGTTCGTCCTGGATATCGAAGGCTGGATGCACACCGGGCTGGAAGCACTGGGGCTGGCGGCGCTCGGCGCCGGGCTGGTGGTGGCGGCCATGGCGGGAGTGGCGGCATTGGCCGGCGCCCTGGCAGTGGGCGCCGCGGTGTATGGCGGCATGGCCCTGCTGGGGGACCTGGGCGACCGCCTGGGGCCGGGCTATCGCGATCTGCTGCAAGGGGTGGCCGGCATGGCCCTGCTGGGCTTGGGGCCGAAACTGGCGGCGCGCAAACCGGCGACCGCGGTACCCGAGTTGACCTCGCGGCGTGCCTACCTGAATCAGAAGTTCGGCCGCTCCGGTGACCTGCATGGCGACATCAATTACCGTGGCAACCGTGAAGTGGCGGCGAACTTCTTCGAGTCCCAGGGCTATTCCAAGGTCGACGCACAGTCCTACATGAACGGCCTGGATTTCAATCATCCGGTGCGCGTCGAGACCTTGGCCCCCGGCAAGAACCTGTGGCAATACCAGTCCCCCGGGGCGCCCCAAGGCAACTGGTATACTCTCAGCCCGCGAGTGCAGCCGACCGAGCTGGGGATCAACCCCATGGGCACCAACCGCGCCGCCAACACCATTGAACCCAAGGTTCTCAATTCCTATGGAACAACCCGCAAGGTGCAAGTCCTGCGCAGCACGGCTGCGCCGACCAACGACTTCTGGTCGGTCAAGGGGCAGTCCTATCCCGCCAAGGGCGGGGCGCAGCAGTTGTTCTCAAATGATAAAGGCGCCTTCGGCGCGCTCTCTCCTGGTGGACCATGAAACCAATCGACTACATTGATCGCGCACTGGCGCTGGTGGCCAAGCGGGCCCTGGTCCTGCCGGGTTACGAGGTCTTCGACGTCCTGCAAAAACAGCTGCAGTACGTTCGCGCGGTTCTGCTGGACCGCAGCCTGGACCGCTCCGCGCTGCACCAGATCAGCATTGGCGCCATTGCCGTGAAGGAGTTCGACGAAACCGACCCGGAGCTGGCTCGAGCGCTGAAAGACGCGCACTACGTGGCGGTGCAGACCGGGCGTGGCTTGAAGGTCGATCTGCCCTGAGGCGCGCCATGCTGTTCAAGGATCTGTTGGTCAACCGCGAGGAAATGTTCTCGATGGGCATCGAGGAGTCCACCGCACAGTACTACGTCTCCTTTCCGGTCAGCCTCGGCGTGGTGGACTACGAGGAGTACTACGCCATCGATCGCGCGACCTTTGAGCGGTTCGAACAGGACCTGCAAGCCGCGCTGGCGTTCGTCACCCGCGCCAGGCGGCGCGAGCTGGATCGGTTGCTGATCATCAAGCCGGGCAGCAATCGCGGCTCGGCGATCTGACCCGGGCTCTTTCAGGCCTCAGGCATTGTTGCGATAAGGCACGAAACGCCGTTCGGCGCTGTACAGCCCCAGCCCCTTGTCACCCTTGAAGCCGGCGTCGATCAAGCGATCGGCCAGCGTCGCGGTGATCAACAGATCCCCGGATTCCGGCTCCCGGGCGATCTGGCCCATGCCCGGGGCGCTCTCAAGAAACCAGGTCTTGTTGAAGTAGAGCAGGGTGCCGTCATCGTCGCGCTCCGCTTCGGAACGCGCGTGGTCGATGGCCTTGACGGCCTGGATGGCGTTGACGATGTAGTACGGCTGGCTGACGTCCTGGTGGTCGGCCACCAGGCGCAAGGGCTGGATCAGCTCGACGTCGGCCGGCGCCTGCTGGCGGAGAAAGTCCGCCAGGCGCGCCGAGACCAGGGGAATGCCCCCCAGCAGCCACAGGCAATCGTGCTCCAGCAGCTTCTTCGCCTTGCACGGGAAGAACACCGGCGGCGTGTCCATCGCCTTTGGATACGGCTGCCCGGCGAGCAGGGCCAGGTAGTCGAAACTGGAGCCCGGGGTTTCATAGGCACCGCTCTCGACGTCGTAGGAACCGATCAGCTTCGGGTTGTATTGGATCGGGGGTTTCCAGCTCAAGATCATCATCTGTTCCTAATCGTAATAGGCTCCCGGCCGAGCATTCTTGTTCAGTTGCCGCTGGCCTGAGCGCAGCAACTGGCGCTCATCGGAGACAATTTTGTCCAGGGCCTTGCGGTATTGGGCCTGGTTCCAGTTATTGCGTTTGCCGACCTGCTCCACCTGGGTCATCTTCGCCGCCAGGTTGTCGCTGACCCGGCCGGCGTGGCGGCCTTCGTGGATCGAACGGCGCGGGTCCTTCATCGCGGTCTTCTTGTTGGGCAGGAAGATTTTATTCCTTCGGCTTTGCAGATCGTAGCCGGCCAGCTTGAGCAACGGATGATTCTTGGTCGCCGGGTGCTTGTCGCTGAGGATGTGGTGGTCCTGATAGCCCTGTTTCTTCAGGCTCTTGATCCGGCGGTTGATCGACGAGGCACAGCTCCAGCCCAGGGGGTCGATCCAGCCAAACGGGTTGGGGGCGTAGAGGTAGAGGTTCAGGCCCCCGGCCAGGCTGATCGGGTCCGGCGTGGTGAAGCGTCCCACATCCGGGTCATAGAAGCGGAAGGTGTTGTAGTGCAGGCCGGTTTCCCGATCCAGGTACTGGCCCTGGAACCGCAGGTTCTGCTCTTCGATGTAATAGGGTTCACGCACCTCTTCCAGGGTGTTGCCCCAGACCCGATAGCGCGCCTGCCAGACGCAGTGGCCGTCGGCCTCGGTCAATTGCTCCGGCAGCCCGCTCAAGTCGTTGTGGTAGTAGCGCACCTTCTGCCGGGCCCCCAGGCCATCGACCCGCGCCAGGGGCTCGTCGCTGTCCGGGGCATAGAGGTACAGGCTGTCCTGGTGGCGGTTGTGCTCCTGCAGCAGTTGCATGCCATCCCAGGTGAAGCGGGTCTCATCCAGGGGCTGGCCCTGGCTGTCGCAGAGGCTCTTGGCGATCCGCCGGCCGAACGGGTCGTAGCGCATGCGCACCAGGGTGTCGCCCGCGGCGCTCAGGTTGCGCACCTCGATCAGGCGATGCTCGGCGTCATAGCTGAAATGCTGTACGCCGCGGCTAGCGCTGCGTTTCTCGATCAGCCGGCCGAAGCCATCGTAGCGGTAGCGTTTGTCCTGGAGGCTCAGCAGCTGGTTGTGCCGGACCTGCCCGCCTGCCACCTGGGCCCCGTCCAGCAGGTTGGCTGCGGCATCGTAGCTGAAGGTTTCGTTGTGCCCCGCCAGGCGCCCCTGGCTGGCGATGATGCGACCGCTGGCGTCGTAGTGCAGCAGTTGCTGGTCCTGCCCCTGAGGCTGTCGGGTCATGCGCCCGATCAGGTTATCGCCGGGATCGAATTCGAAGTGCTTCTGCCGCTCCAGCGTCGGGTTGCCCGGCATCGCTGTCGAGCGCCGCAGACGGGCACGCAGGCGGCCACCGCGGTCGTATTCGCTGTGGCAGCTGATCTGGCCCTGGGTGCGCAGCACTTCGCGGTGCAGCCGGTCGCGCTCGAAGTCGCTGATGAGCTGGCCGTCGAGGTTGATCTGGTGCAGGTGGCCACTGCCGTAATACAGGCGGTTGAGCCAGCGGCCATCCGGCAGGCGGGTGCGGGTCGGATTGCCCAGCTCGTCGTACTCGTACTGCAGGCTGGCGTCGGGGGTCTGCTCCGAGAGCAACTGGCCGAGGGCATCGTAGGTGAAGCTCAGGTCCTGCTGCTGGCCGGCGTGGTCGGTAAAGTGCACCGCCGTCAGTTGATCCAGCGGGTCGTAGTCGTACCGGGTGTGCCCGTCGTCGGTGGTCTTACCGATCAGGCGGCCCACGGCGTCGCGCTGCAACTGGTGGACGATGGGCGCTACGGCCGGCGCTCCCGGGGCCGGGGGCGCGGGGACGTACTCCAGGCGGGTGACCTGGTCCAGACCGTCGTAGGCAAAGCGCCGGGCGCTGCCGTCGAGGTCCTGCTGCTGCACCAGGCGATCGCCCACGTCCCAGGTGAAACGGTAGCTTTCGCCGTTTTCATTGGTCAGCGTCTGCAGACGGCCAAAGGCGTCGTAGCCGAACTGCACTTGCCGGCCATGGGGATCGGTGCGCAGGCGCACCTGGCCCCGGCGATCGTATTGATAGCCGGTGCTGTGGCCCGCCGGGTCGATGTAGCCGGTCAGCAGGCCGCTGGCGTCGCGCTGGTAGTGTTCGCTGCGGCCATCGGGCAAGTGGCTCTGCAGCAAGCGCCCCTGGGCGTTGTAGTGAAAGGTCTGACGCTCGCCCAGGGCGTTGGTAATGGTCTGCAGGTAGCCCTGGCGGTCATAGCTGAAACGGGTGGGGTAGCCCGAGCAGTCGACCTGCTGCACCAACTGCCCCTGGTCGTTCCATTCCAGGGTCTGGCGCTTGCCGCTGGCGTCGATGACTTCCCGCACCAGGCCGCGGGCGTCATAGCGGTAGCGGGTGCTGTGGCCCAGCGGATCGGTTTCGCGGATGCAGTTGCCCCGGGCGTCGTACTGGTAGGTCCAGCTATTGCCGGCGGCGTCGATTTGCGTCAGTGGCAGCGACCAGTGTTCCAGCCACAGGGTCGACTCGCAGCGTCCCAGGGGGTCGACGCTGCGGCACAGGTTGCCGGTGTCGTCGTAATGGAACTGGTACTGGCCGCCCAGAGGGTCGATGGCCCCGAGCAGTTGGCGCTCTTCGTTCCATTGGAACTGCCAGGTCTGCCCCAGGTTGTCGGTGTATTCGGTGATCTGCCGTTGGCTGTTCCAACGCCGCAGGCTCTGGCGCTGCAGGCTGTCGGTGATGCGGGTGGTGCCCTCCTGCAGGTCGTAGTCGTAGCGGTATTCGTCGCCTTCATCGGTGTAATGACGAACCACCCGCCATTCGCGCTCGTCGATCCAGGCCCATTCATAGAAGCAGCGCAACCCGGTGGGTAGCCAGTGCTCGACCATGCGCCGGGCACTGTCGTAGGCAAAGTGGCGTTGCAATTGCTGGCTGGCGTCGCGCACTTCGGCCAGGTCGCCCTGGTTGTCATAGGCGTAGCTGGCCAGCACTTCACGCTGCTGGTCGGGGTACAGGCGCTCGATCTGCGCCACCCGGCCGGGCCATTGCGGGCTGTAGATCAGTTCGACCTGGACCTGATCGAAGGTATCGCGCAGGCGGCCGAGGCGCCCGCCGCTGTCGTAGTCCAGGTGAATGCGGTTGTCGTTGCGGTCCCCCAGCTGGCTCAGGCGCAGATGGGCCGGACGCTCCGGGCTGGGCTCGAACAGCCGGTACAGGCCGTCCTCGCTCTCGATCAGCAGCCGGCCGTCGTGATTGCGCCGCACGCTCAGGCCTTCGCCGTCACTGAACACCGCGCCACCGAGGGGAATCGACCCCATGTCGATGCGCCGCCCCTGTTCATCGGTGTAGATCAGGCGTTCACCACCCTCGGGGTGGGCGTCGAGCGCCACAAAGCTCTCGTAGAGCACGCTCCAGCCGGCGCCGAACAGCCCGTCCCGGCGCTCGTCGAGGCTGTTGTAGACCCGCTGCCAATCGATGGGCAACACCCCGGGCAAGGCGAAATCCAGGTCCTCGTCGTACCCCAGCACCTTGGCCCCGGTGGCGGCGTGCACCGGATTGGGCGAGCCGGCGATAGCCTGGGTCAGGGCATTGGTCGCCTGGCTGACGACAAAGGAGTTGACTCCGGCCATCAGCATGCACGGCAGGTTGCTGAGGAACTTGCCCTTGCCGCCCTTGAGCATCATCAGCACAGTCACCGCCAGGCCTACCCCCGGGGTCTTGCCGCTGCGGATCTCGCGCACCACCACCGAGCCGCCACCGATGGTCACGTCGGGAGAAATCGGCCCGGCCGCCACCACCTTGGCGTCGCAGGTGCTGCGGTCGCCGCTGCGCACCGCCGGCTGGCCGTCGATGCTGACCTTCTCCGAGCCTTCGGCCAGGTACTGCACGGGCATCGGCGGGTGCTTGGTGCAGGTCACCAGGTCCAGTTCCTTGGTCTGGGAGCCGGGGGCCGGGGAGGCCACGGTGGGCCGCCACATCTGCGAGAAGAATTCCTTGGCCATGTCGAGGAAGCCCGGGCCTTCCTCCGGGGTGGCCGAAGGGGTGTCGGTGGCTTCGCCTTCCTCGGCGCCGTCGCCGCTGATATGCGACGGCGGGGCGATGCCCGCCGCGCGGGCCGCCGGTTTGTTGTTGGTCAACACCTTTTGCGAACCGCTGGCGATGGTGGCCTGGATCGAGGGGGGGAACAGGGCGTTGGCGAAGCCCTCGCATAAATTGCTCAGGCCCTTGTCGGCTCCGGTCTTGCTCATGACCACGCCCACCACCACGCCGACCACCAGCCCCAGCACGCAAGCGCCGAGGCCGCCGGTGGCCACGGTGATGCCCGCCGCCGCGGCCACCGCCATGGTTGCCAGGGCGCCGATGGCGACGTTGGCCGCCACCTCCAGCACGCCGCCGAGGATGTCGGCCATCATCGAAGTGTGTTCCAGCCCGTCGCCCAGTCGGGCGGCCCACAGCGCGTCAGACATGGGCCCGCCTCAGCTCAGCACCAAGGTGTTCTTGATCTGCGCCCAATGGGCGGCTTCCCCATCCCCGAGTTTCTGTGCCTTGACGTAGCTCATGGCGAGCATCTGCCGGGTGCCGGGCAGCACCAGGGCCAGCTGGAACTGGAACACCTGCTCGCTGCCCTTGCTGAACTGGCTGCGCAGCTCCAGGCCCGGAATGTCCTGGGCCGGACCCAGCAGCACCGGTTGCGGGGTCTGGTAGCGCAGTTCCTGGACCTGTTGCTCCAGCCGTTGCAGCTGGCTTGTCAGGTTGCTTTCCAGGGTTTCACCGTCGCCCAGCAAGCTGCGGCTGACAATCAGCGACGTACCCAGCTGCGGGAACTTGAGGATGTTGATCGAGGCGTCCTGCAGCTCGCCGGCGGGCGCTTGGAATTGCAGTTCATTGAGGCGATAGGTCATGGTGCAAGCATCCGTTTACTGGCCCTTGGGCGTGGGGAAGGCGGCTTTCACCAGGGCGCTGATGGCGCCGTGGACTCCCTGGCCCTCGGTGGTGGTGTCCGGGCCGCCGCCGTTGTTCAGGTGCAGCACGCCGCCGGTGTTGATCTGCGCGTCACTGCTGGCGTGGACACTGATGTTGACCCCGCACAGGTTGATCTGGCCGCTGGCGTTGAGCTCCAGGATGCTGGCCCCGCACACCAGGCGCAGACGCTCGCCGACCTCGATCACGTAGCTCTGGCCGACGCTGTCGATTTTTTTCTCGCCGACCCGCAGCTCGTCCACGTGCTGGACGATGCGCGTGCGCTTGTTGCCAACGGTCACGTACTCATCGTGGCCAATGCTCTTGTTGCGGTCATTGCCCACCGAGTGGCTTTCGTTGACCTCGACCACGATGTCCTGGTTGCGCTCGGCATGGATGTACAGCTGCTCCGCGCCCTTTTTGTCTTCCATGCGGATTTCGTTGAAGTTGGCCGGGCTGCCGCCCTTGCTCGAACGACTCTTCATCCCGCTCTGGGTGGCGTTGGCCGGCAGGTCGTAGGGCACGGTCTGCTCGGCGTTGTACACCCGGCCGGTGATGATCGGGCGGTCGGGGTCGCCTTCGAGGAAGCTGACGATCACCTCCTGGCCGATCCGCGGGATCTGCATCGAACCCCAGTTCTTGCCGGCCCAGGCCTGGGACACGCGGATCCAGCAGGAGCTGTTCTCGTTGGACTGGTCGTGGCGGTCCCAATGGAAGTGCACCTTGACCCGGCCATATTGGTCGGTCCAGATCTCTTCCCCGGCCGGGCCCACCACCCGCGCGGTCTGCGGGCCCTGGACGATAGGCCGCTGGGTCTTGGCCAGGGGGCGGAAACTCTGCTGGGCGTCGATGCAGGTCAGGTGGCTTTCGAACTGTGCCGAGCCGCCGCTGCCGCCGGTCTCCAGACTCTCCTGGACCACGTAGTAGTGGATGCCGACGATCAGGTATTCGCGGTTCTGGTCCTGGCGGCTGAAGCCGGTGAGGTTGAACAGGTTGCCCACCCCCAGGCCACGGGCATTGCCGCTGAGTTCGATGCGCTCGTGCAGGCTTTGCAGGGCTTCGATGCGGGTCTGCGCGTAGTGCTCGCCGTCGCTGCTCTGCACGTAGGTGCCGGGGTAGTCGTAGAGCGGGTAGTCGCCGGCACTGTGGGGACGCGGCATGGCCGAGCGCACGTCGATCCGTGCGCTGGGGCGCTGGAAGTCGTAGTCGTTGAGTTCGAGGGACCCGGGCTGGACTTCCTGGGCCAGGTGCCAGTCGAAGATATGGTCGCGTTCGCGCTGTTGCTCGTCTCGCGGGTAGTAGGGCACCGAGGCGTAGCCGGGCACGCTGCTGTGGGCACCGTAGGCGTCGGCCAGCACCAGTACGTGGCGGTCCTTCTCGTGACGGAAGAAATAGTAGATGCCTTCCTGTTCCATCAGCCGGCTGACGAAGTCGAAGCTGTTTTCCCGGTACTGCACGCAGTATTCCCACTCCCGATAGGGACGGCTCAGGGCGTCTTCGAAATCGGAAAAGCCCAGGTCGCGGAACACCTGCTTGATGATCTGCGGGATGCTCAGGTTCTGGAAAATCCGGCAGTCGGAGGTGCGGCTCAGCAGCCACAGCCAGGGGCGCAGGGTCACCTGATAACTGGCGAACTGGCCGCTGTCGACGTTCTGGCTGCAGCGGGCCACGATGCCGTGGAAATAGCGCTGGCTACCGTCGTCCAACTGCACGCTGAGGCCCATGGGCTTGCCCAGCAGCTGGTTGAGGTCGATGTTGGCGTCGCTGGAGGTCAGCTGCATCTGGTAGTCGAACAAGCGCCCCAGCTCTTCGCCGCCGCCCATGCTGTTGAGCAGCAGGACGTCCGGTCCCAGAGGGCAATTGACCTGAGCCAGTCGTGTGGATTGCTGAAATTGCATCGTCAGTCTCGTTGAATGCGTGGTGTGCCTGGCGTCACCCCCGCAGGAGCGAGCTTGTTCGCGAAGGCGCCAGGTTCATCACCGTGGCGCGCGCTTCGCTGGCAAGCCAGCTCCTACGGAAGCAGGGGCGCGGGGTCAGGCCGGCTCGCTGAAGTCGTAGTGCAGTTCGTTGTCCCGCTGGCGGATGCGCACTCCGGCCAGGGCGCGGCCTTCGAGCATGCGGGTGAGGAACTCGCGGCTCATGTCCGGCAGCAGGCTGTTGGTCAGGATGGCGTCGATCATGCGGCCGCCACTCTCGGTCTCGGTGCAGCGGGAAACGATCAGGTCGATGACGTCGTCGTCGAAATCGAAATCCACCTTGTGGGTGCTTTCCACGCGTTTCTTGATCCGTCCCAGTTGCAGGCGGGTGATCGCTTTGAGCATGTCGTCGCTCAGCGGGTAGTAAGGGATGGTCACCAGGCGGCCCAGCAGCGCCGGCGGGAAGATCTCCAGCAATGGCTGACGCAGGGCCTTGGCGATCTCTTCCGGCTCGGGCATGGTCTGCGGGTTCTTGCAGACGTTGGCGATCAGCTCGGTGCCGGCGTTGGTGGTGAGCAGGATCAGGGTGTTCTTGAAGTCGATCATGCGGCCTTCGCCGTCTTCCATGACGCCCTTGTCGAACACCTGGAAGAAGATCTCGTGCACGTCCGGGTGGGCCTTTTCCACTTCGTCCAGCAGCACCACGCTGTAGGGCTTGCGCCGCACCGCTTCGGTGAGCACGCCGCCTTCGCCATAGCCGACGTAGCCTGGCGGGGCACCCTTGAGGGTGGACACGGTGTGGGCTTCCTGGAACTCGCTCATGTTGATGGTGATGACGTTCTGCTCACCGCCATACATGGCTTCGGCCAGGGCCAGGGCGGTCTCGGTCTTGCCCACCCCGGAGGTGCCCGCCAGCATGAACACGCCAATCGGCTTGTTCGGGTTGTCGAGGCCGGCGCGCGAGGTCTGGATGCGCTTGGCGATCATCTGCAGGGCGTGGTCCTGGCCGATGATGCGTTTCTTCAGGTGCTGGTCGAGGTTGAGCACGGTTTCCAGCTCGTTGCGGGCCATGCGGCCCACGGGAATCCCGGTCCAGTCGGCCACCACCGAGGCTACCGCCTGGTAATCCACGGTCGGCAGGATCAAAGGGGTTTCACCTTGCAGGGTCGTCAGACGCTGTTGCAGGTCCAGCAGTTTTTCCCGCAGGCCGTGGTTTTCGTCGCCGACGTCACTGTCCACCAGGCCGACGTTTTCCCGCAGTTGGGCGCGGGTCGCCAGCAGCTCGTCCACCAGGGTCTTCTCTTGCGCCCAGCGGCTTTCCAGCTCGGCCAGGCGCTCGCGCTCGGCGGCCAGGAGGTTCTCGCTGTTGACCTGGCGGTTGCCGATGGCCACGCCGATCGCCTGTTCCCGGGCGATGATCTGCAGCTCGGTTTCCAGGGCTTCGATCCGGCGGCGGCTGTCATCCACTTCCGCCGGCACCGCGTGCAGGCTGATGGCTACACGGGCGCAGGCAGTGTCCAGCAGGCTGACGGATTTATCGGGCAACTGGCGCGCCGGGATGTAGCGGTGCGAGAGCTTGACCGAGGCTTCCAGGGCTTCGTCGAGGATCTGCACCTGATGGTGCTGTTCCATGGTCGAGGCCACGCCGCGCATCATCAGCAGCGCCTTGTCTTCCGAAGGCTCGGCCACTTGCACCACCTGGAAGCGGCGGGTCAGGGCCGGGTCTTTCTCGATGTGCTTCTTGTACTCGGCCCAGGTAGTGGCGGCCACGGTACGCAAGGTGCCGCGGGCCAGGGCCGGCTTGAGCAGGTTGGCCGCATCGCCGGTGCCGGCGGCGCCACCGGCACCCACCAGGGTGTGGGCTTCGTCGATGAACAGAATGATCGGCTTGGGCGAGGCCTGGACGTCTTCGATGACTTGGCGCAGGCGTTGTTCGAACTCGCCCTTCATGCTGGCGCCGGCCTGCAGCAGACCGACATCGAGGCTGCGCAGCTCGACGTCCTTGAGCGCCGGCGGCACGTCGCCGGCGACGATGCGCAGGGCGAAACCTTCCACCACCGCGGTCTTGCCGACCCCGGCTTCGCCGGTGAGGATCGGGTTGTTCTGCCGGCGACGCATGAGGATGTCCACCAGTTGGCGGATCTCTTCGTCACGGCCGACGATGGGGTCGAGCTTGCCGCTGCGGGCCTGCTCGGTGAGGTCGACGGTGAAGCGCTTGAGGGCTTCCTGCTTGCCCAGGGCGCTGGGGGCCATGGCGCCGCTGGCTTCGCCCGGGACCGCACCGGCATTGAAACCGTCGCTGGCGTTCAGGGCGTTTTCCGGCGAGTCGCCGATGTACTCGTCAAAGCGCTCGCACAGGGCCTCGATCTTGATCTTGTCGAACTCCCGGGACAGCCCCAGCAGTGCATGGCGCAGGCTCGGCGTCTTGAGGATGCCGATCACCAGATAGCCGGTGCGCACCTGGCTTTCGCCGAACATCAGGCTGCCGTAGACCCAACCGCGTTCCACCGCTTCCTCGACGTGGGACGACAGGTCGGTGATCGAGGTCGAGCCCCGGGGCAGGCGGTCCAGGGCCTCGGTCAGGTCCTTGGCCAGGCGCGCCGGTTCCAGGTTGAACTGGCGGATGATGCGGTGCAGGTCCGAGTCCTGCAGTTGCAGCAACTGGTGCAGCCAGTGGGCCAGTTCCACATAGGGATTGCCCCGCAGTTTGCAGAAGACCGTGGCGGCTTCGATGGCTTTGTAGGCAACGCTGTTGAGTTTGCCGAACAGCGCCGCGCGACTGATTTCACCCATGCTCTGTGCTCCTTGGTGTACGTGAGGTAGTGGCCAGGTCGGCGTAGTGCCGGGCCAGTATTAGATCCTTGGCATCACTGCCGGGTTGACCGAGCCAGGTGTTGAAACCCAGGCGCTGGCGGCCGTTGAGTTGCAGCTTGGGCACTTCGTCCTTGAGCAGGACCAGGTTCAGGTCCCAGTCCAGCTCGAAGCCCAGGTATTCGGCGACCCAGGCCACCAGTTCCTTGAACTGCTGGCCGTCGGGCAGCATCCCCTGGTAGTCGTCCAGTTTCAGCGGACCCAGGCGAATGCGGAATTTGTGCTGGCGATCCCAGACGTGGCTGCCCAGGCAGAAGTCCACCCCCAGTTGATGGGACTGCACCCCGACCCGGCTGCGCTCCGGCAGCTCCAGCCACTGGCCGACGTACTCTTCGATCGCCACCGGCAGGCCGAAATATTCGCCGATGATGGCGCGCAGACCGTCCGGGTAGCGGGTCTGGGCCGCTAGGTGGCCGCTGTAGTGCAGCTTGGCGGTGTCGGGAATCAACCCCTGCTTGAGCAGGCTGGGCATGCCCCGGCCACTCAGGGCCGCCAGGCGCGCGGACCAGTAGTCGTCGTCCGGGCGGTCGTGGCTCACCGTGGGCCGGGCTTCGGCCCAGGCCCGGTAGAACAGGCTCAGCAGACGATGGTGGAACACATCGAGAAAGCGCTTGCTGGTGCTGTCGGCGTTGTTGCGCTGGCGTTCGCGCACGTACTCGGTGATGTGCAGCGGCAGGGGGCCGTTGGGGCCGCCGAGGCCGAAGAAGAACTGCTCCAGGCGGGTGGCCGCGCCCTCGCTGCCGGGGGTGACCGAAGCCAGGGTCGAGGGGGCGAAAGTGCAGTCGGCCTGCTGGCCCAGGCGCAGCGGATCGTCCGCCAGGCGCAGGGAGTGACCGAAGCGCGGCAGTTGCGGCGACAGGCATTCGATACGCCGCAGGGCCTGGAAGAAGTCGTACTCCCAGGGCTCGGCGTGCATCGCCGTCAGCGTATTCAAAGAGTCGGACGACGTCCGGGCTTGGCTTTCCATCGCATGATCTCGCCGCGTTCGGTGGTACGGATCACCGTCTCGGTAAAACTGTTGATCGACACGTAACGTGCCAGGAAGCGCTCGAAGACTGCACCGAGCAGGAACACCCCGGTGCCGCGAAACGCGTTTTCGTCGAATTGCAGGGTGATCTCCAGGCCCCGGCCGAAGACGATCGGCCCAGGCATCGGCAGGCGCCGGGTCACCGCCTTGCTGCTGACTTCCCGCAGGCCTTCGATCTGCAGTTGCAGGGCCGCGTCGTTGCTGTCGCCATACAGCCGCAGCAGCTCGCGCAGGGCCGCCGCGCCCTGACCCTGTTCGCTCAGGGACAGGTAATTCAGCGACAGCTGGCTGATCAGGCGCCAGGCCTTGCCGTCATGGGCGTGGCTGGGCCGAGGGCGGCTGGGGCCTGCCAGGCAGCGGATGGCCTGCACCGGGGCACTGTCGGCCAGGGTGAAATCGGTCTTGCCGTTGCCGGTGTTCATGAACAGCGGCAGGTCGCGGTTGGTGCACAGGGCGCTGACCCCGAGCTGGCGCAGGTCATGGCGATAGGGCGCCTGCTGGCTGTCCACCAGGCTGACGAAGGACTCGCTGCCGATGTAGGTCGAGCGCGGGCCGTTGCGGCGCTGGTCGCTGGACAGCACCCGTGGCTCGCGGCGGACGATGTAGTAAGCCTGGTCACGGCCGTAGCGTGACGGGTCGCGTACCGCGTAGAACGGCAGGAACGGCTGCTCCGGCCCGGTGCCGTGGCCACTGAGGGTGCTCAGCGAGTGCACTTCGAAATCCATGGGTCGGGTACGGTCGGCGATCACATGGTGCTCGTTGACCCGGTCGGACAGGTGGATACGGTCCAGGCGCTTGGGAAACAGGTTGATCGCCGGGGTGCAGAAGGGCACGAACTGGGCACTGCCGACGCTGCCTTCCAGGCTCTGGTCGAAGCGCTCGAAGAGTACGATCAGCTCCAGCTCCTGGCCGGTGCAGCGTTGTACCGCAGGGCCCAGTTTGGCGAATTCGACGAACAGGAAGCGGTTGGGCAGGGCGAAGTATTCCTGCAACAGGCGATAGCCCTGAAAGGCCTGGGGCACCACCGGCAGGGCCGCATCGCGGTCGTCGAAGCCCCGGGAACGCAGGGCGTCCTGGGGCAGGCGCTCGACCCAGTCGCTGCCGGGGGCCCGGGCGAACACTGCGCAGGCGTTGCCCAGCAACTGTTCGTAGAGGCGGAACGGCAGCTCGTCGTTGCCGTTCAGGTACAGCGGCAACTGGTCCAGGGCCAGGCTGTTGAACGGCAGCTCGGCGCCGGTGCGCAGGGTCAGGCGCAGCCCGGCCTTGGCTTTGGGCTCGCTGGCGGCCAGGCGTCCGAGTACCGCTGCCGGGTTGCCGAAGTACTCGGCCTGGCTGACTTGCAGCGGCCACAGCGTCACCGCGTGGGCGGTGCGGTACTCGCAGCAGGTCTGGGTATCGCGACCCAGGGCGGCGCGCAGGCTGGTGTCGCGTTCCAGGGTGAAGCCGCTGCTCAGGGAGCCTTCATCGGGATCGGCCTGCAACTGCACCACGGTCATCGACGGGGTCGGTGCCAGGTAGTGCGGGTAGGCGATCTCCAGCAGGTTGTGGGTGAAGGTCGGGTACTCGGCATCGAGCTTCAACTGCACCCGGGCCGTCAGATAGGCGAAGCCTTCCAGCAGGCGCTCGACATAGGGATCGGCGCAGTCCATGCCCGACAGGGTCAGGCGGCTGGCGATCTTCGGGTATTCCTTGGCGAACTCCGCAGCGCTTTCGCGCACGTGTTGCAATTCCTGGTTGTACAGCTCCAAGAGGCGCGGGTTCATGAGCGCCTCCGGGAATCGGCATGCACCACCCGGACGTGGCCGGATTCCAGGTCCATGTCGGTTTGCAGCAGCAGGCGCAGGGGCATGGGCTGGGCCCACAGGTCGCCCTCGATCTCGAAGCTCAGGGCGTTGTGGTTCATCTCGCCGGGGGCGGTGCGCGCGCGAACCCGCAAGGTGCTGCGCAGAATCCGTGGTTCAAAGGTGGCGATGGCCTGGTGGATCAGCGCCTCCAGGGCCGGAATATCGATGCTCGACGCGCTGTACCCGGCCAGGGCCGGCAGGCCGTAGTTGACCACCGAAGTACCGGCGGGGGTGTGCAGGGTGGCATCGGCTTCCAGCAGCGAAGTGGTGTTGAGCAGCCATGCCAGGTCGCGCAGTACCGAGGCCTTGAGCTGGCTCAGGGACAGCACGCGTTTGTCCGGGCTTTCTTTCAGGTTGCCGGGTTCATCGTCGGTCAGACGATCCAGCAAAGAGGGTTGCAAGCGATCGCGGGCGGCGATGTCGGTTACCAAAGGGTTCGCTCCAGGATCGGATTGCGCAGGCATGACGTCACGAAAAGGGGCATAACCAAAGACTCACGAGGACGCGGTCTTGGCCAACCGTCCCCGCGTTGTGCCAGGCACAACGCGAGGGCCGGGTCAGTCGCCGCCTTGGGGCGGCGACCGCAGCGGATCAGCGCTTGGTGTTGGAGCGGATGTTCCAGCCGTACTTGATCGGGCCGCCGTCCTTGGTGCCGTCGGCTTTCTGCGGCTGGTACTCGACCATCACCTGAGCGAAGTTCAGGGTGATGTTTTCGGTCAGGCGGTCATCGCTGCCCGAGCCGCCGGTGCTCAGGGAAGTGATCAGCACTTCTTCCAGGTCGATGATCATGTACTCGACCTGGCTTTCGCCGCCGGCCTTGCGCACGGTCAGGCGCACCTTGTCGATGTGCTTGCCGCTGGAGCAATGCATCATCAGGTTCGGCGATGCCTTGTCGACGTACTTGGTCAGCGACAGGTCCTGGATGTTCACCTTGCCCGCACCGCCGCCGCCACCTACATGCATGTTGCCGGACTGGGACATGCCCCAGCTCCAGTTCAGCACGTCGATTTCGTCCTTGTGGGCTTTGTCCATGGACTCGCCCTTGATGTCACCGATCTTGATGAAAATATCAACAGCCATGTTTTCTCCCTGTGTGGCACTTGCCACGATGTTGATTCAGCGTCTGTAGCCGCTGCGCCAGCGGCTACAGGTTTGAGTCGGTTATGGGTCAGGCGCCCTTGGCGGACGGCAGTTTGGATACCAGGCGCAGCGACACGGTCAGCCCTTCGAGCTGGTAGTGCGGGCGCAGGAAGAACTTCGAGTTGTAGTAGCCCGGGTTGCCTTCGACTTCCTCGACCACCACTTCCGCCGCGGCCAGTGGGTGCTGGGCCTTGGTGGTTTCGGTGGAGTGCGCCGGATCACCGTCGACGTAGTTGAGGATCCAGTCCTGCAACCAGCGCTGCATCTCGTCCTTCTCTTTGAAGGAGCCGATCTTGTCGCGCACGATGCACTTCAGGTAATGGGCGAAGCGGCAGGTGGCGAACAGGTACGGCAGGCGCGCGGCCAGGTTGGCGTTGGCGGTGGCGTCCGGATCGTCGTACTCGGCAGGCTTCTGCAGCGACTGGGCGCCGATGAAGGCAGCGAAGTCGGTGTTCTTCTTGTGCAGCAGCGGCATGAAACCGTTCTTCGCCAGTTCCGCTTCACGGCGGTCGGAGATGGCGATCTCGGTCGGGCACTTCATGTCCACGCCACCGTCGTCGGTGGGGAAGGTGTGGGCCGGGAGGTTTTCCACCTCGCCACCGGACTCCACGCCGCGAATCCGCGAGCACCAGCCGAAATGCTTGAACGAACGGTTGATGTTCACCGCCATCGCGTAGGCCGCGTTGGCCCAGGTGTACTTGGTGCTGTCGGCGCCGTCGGTGTTTTCTTCGAAGGCGAAGGCCTCCACCGGATCGGTCTTGGCACCGTACGGCAGACGCGCCAGGAAGCGCGGCATGGTCAGGCCGATATAGCGCGAGTCTTCCGATTCACGCAGGGAGCGCCAGCCGGCGTATTCCGGGGTGGTGAAGATCTTGGTCAGGTCGCGCGGGTTGGACAGTTCCTGCCACGAACCCATGCCCATCACGGTCGGCGACGCCGCAGCGATGAATGGCGAGTGCATGGCCGCACAGACCTTGGACAGCTCGCCCAGCAACTCCACGTCCGGTGGCGACTGATCGAAGTAGTAGTCGCCCACCAGGCAGCCGTAAGGCTCGCCGCCGAACTGGCCGTATTCCTCTTCGTACATCTTCTTGAACAGCGGGCTCTGGTCCCAGGCCGTGCCCTTGAATTTCTTCAGGGTCTTGTGCAGTTCCGGCTTGGAGATGTTGAGCACGCGAATCTTCAACTGCTCGTCGCTTTCGGTGTTGTTGACCAGGTAGTGCAGGCCACGCCAGGCGCTTTCCAGTTTCTGGAATTCCGGGTGATGGATCACCTGGTTGACCTGGGCGGTGAGCTTGGCGTCGATGGCGGCGATGATCGATTCGATCGACTTGATGGCGTCGTTGGACACCAGGTCGGTCTGCGCCAGAGCCTGTTCGGCCAGAGTCCGCACCGCGGTTTCCACGGCTTCGCGAGCGCGCTCGGTCTTGGGTTTGAATTCCTGTAGCAGCAGCGAAGCGAATTCGCTGGCCTGCTCGGTGGCGCCGGGTTGGGCCTGATTGTCACGCAGCAATTCGGTCATGATCGTTGGTCCTGATTAAGCGTTCGGCTCGGAGTCCACAGGCTTTGGCGCACTCGCCAGGGCCTGGAGCAACGCCGGATCCTTGATGGCTTTCATGATGATTTCTTCAGCGCCGGTCTTGCCGTCCATGTAGGTCAGCAGGTTGGCCAGTTGTGTACGGGCCTCCAGCAGCTGGTTCAGGGAGTCGACCTTGCGCGCGACGGCGGCAGGGCTGAAGTCGTCCATGCTCTCGAAGGTGATGTCCAGGCTCAGGTTGCCTTCGCCGGTCAGCTCGTTGGGTACGTGGAACGCGACCCGTGGCTGCATGGCCTTGAGGCGCGAGTCGAAGTTGTCGACGTCGATTTCCAGGAACTTGCGATCGGCCACCGCGGCCAGGGGCTCGACAGGCTTGCCGGCCAGGTCAGCCATCACGCCCATGACGAAGGGCAGCTGGACCTTTTTCTCGGCGCCGTAGAGTTCGACGTCGTACTCGATCTGCACCCGGGGCGCGCGGTTGCGCGCGATGAACTTTTGAGAACTTTGCTTCGCCACGTTGTGCTCCTGGTCGCTGCTGCGACGGTGTTGGCGTCGGTCGGTGATTGCCGCTGACGATACTGTTCGGCCGTACCGGGGTTAGTCGGATTCGGGGCCGCGCAGGTTTTCAAATTGGGACATGCCATCGGGGATCAGATTGCGCACGATGGCCGCGAAATCGGCGTTGACCAGGTTCTTGGCCCGGTTGAGCAGCACCGGCAGCGGGCTCGAAGGCTCGTGACGGCTGTAGTAGGCCAACAGCCGGTCGAGGCTGCGCAGCACGTCTTCGCGGCTGTTGATCTCACCGCCAACCCGTGCCGGCGCCGGCGCCAAAGGCGCACTGGAACCTTCGCTCGCGGGTGCATCGGCGTGCTGTTCGACGGGGCTGTCGACGCTTTGCGGGGCCTGCTGGCCAAGCACCTGCAGTGCCAGGCGCAGGGGCTGCTTGAGGGCGCTGAGGTCCACGCCGGCGGCGGAACCTACCTGTTCGCTGACCTGCTTCTCGATGGCTTCGGCCGCCGAGCGAGCGCTGCTCAAGGCGTGGCGAATGGCTTCAAGGTGCTGGGGATCGCTGTCTTGCAGGGCCCCGGCCAAGTGATCGGAGCCCAGGCTCTCGCCCGAGAAATGCTGCAGGCCGGCGGCGTTCAGTGCCGCACGCACGCTCACCGGGCCAAAGGTCCGGGAGCGGGTGAGGATGGCTTCGCGCAGCAGGCCGATGGTGGAATCGGCTGCCAGGCCGGCCAGGGCATTGATCCGCACCGTGGGATCGTTGTCGTCGTCGGCGTCCAGGCGCGGGTGCAGCTCGGCCCAGTAATCACGGAGCAAACCGTTGATCAGGTCGAGGCTGGTGGCCAGGCCCGGCAGGCCTTCAAGGGCCAGGGTGCTTTGCAGGAGGAAATGGGTGATGCGCAGGTCTTTGCTGCGGGCCAGCAAGTCCAGGCTCTGTTGCTGGACGCTGCGCCAGTCCGGCGGCTCGGCCGGCAGGATCGAGTCGCCCATGCTGCGCTCGGGCTGGCCTTGTGCGGCCCGCTCCAAGTGCAAGAAATCCGCGTCATACTCCAGATCTTCGCCACAAGGCGAAGTTGCTGAAATGGCGGCGAGCAACATCGGTACATCCACCTGGTTCGATCTCCCTATCAGCCTGCAGGACAGTCAGGCAATTAATGCACTAGTTGTTTGTGAACTCGCGCACATTTCTTGGTAAACATGGACTCATTGATACTAGTGAGCCATCATCCGTGTTCAAGAAGTTGTGCATTTTTGGTGTAGTAGTTGTGGCTTGTCAAGGTAAGCTATTCGCCCCGCATGACAGTGTTATGTCGACTTATTAGTTCCTTGACCGGCGAGTCAGATTGAGGCGGGACGAAAGGCTTTTGTCATCTGTGTAGTTTAAGTTGAGCGATCATGCTGTGAACGGCGCTGTTTAAAGGATTTTTTGCGGGCTTTTCATTTTTTTACGGAACTTTTTTCCCGACGCCGGTTCGCACGCGGAAGTACAGCAAGGAGGCGCAATGTCGCTGTGTTTGACTATCACTAGTTATCACAAGATTACCCCTGGCCAATGCCCTGAGAAACTAATGGATCAGGGGATGATGGCAATTGGCCGTAGTTCCGATAATGACTGGGTACTTCCTGATCCCGAGCGCTTAGTTTCCGCGCGACATTGTGTCATCCAATACAAGGATGGCCGTTATTATTTGACCGATAACAGTACTAATGGTGTGGAGTTAGTCCGCGCCGGTATTCGCATGCGCCGGGGTAGCAGTGAGCCATTGGAAGATGGCGAGGTTATTCGTATTGGCGATTATGAAATCAGTGCGCGTATCGATTTCAGTCTGAATCGTGTCCAGGCTGAGGCCTTTTCCGGGGACAGCTCCAACAGTTTCGAAGCACTGATGGGCCGCCAGTCGTCGCCGCCCACGCCCATCGAGCCGATTGCCATGGCGCCGGTGGCGCATTTTCAGGGCGCTTCGGCCCAGGATACTTTTCCCGACCTGTTCGATTTCCTCGCTCCGAGCGCGACTCCGCCGGCGACCCAGCCTGATCACGTGCCCGCCGAACAGCACGATTTTCGCCCGCCGACCCCCACCGCGGTGCCTCAGCCCGTCGCTCAGCCCCAACCGGCGGCGCCCCAGAGCGGGGCGTTGATTCCGGATGACTGGGACCTGTTCGGTGAAACCCCGGCCCGCCCGGCTCCAGTGTTGAGCGTGGCACCGATGGCAGCTCCACCTGTCGTCGCGGAACCCTTTGCCAGCGTCGCTGAATTTGGTGCAGTACCGCCGCAGCCGCAGCCGCAGCCGCAGCCGGTCGAGGTCGAGGTCGCCGCCGTTGTCCCTATTGTCCCTGTCGCTCCTGCGACTCCCGTCGCTCCCGTCGTGCCAGCGCCGGCGGTCGAGTCGGGGCCACAAACCGACCTGTTGCAAGCCTTCCTGCGGGGCGCCGGGCTGGAGCAGTTGCGCATCGACCCGCAGCAGGCCCAGGCGCAGATGGAAAGCCTGGGGCGCAGCTACCGCTTGATGGTGGAAGGCCTGATCGATGTGTTGCGTGCCCGCAGCAGTCTCAAGGGCGAGTTCCGCATGCAGCAGACGATGATCCGCCCGGTGGAAAACAACCCGCTGAAATTCGCCCCCAATGTCGACGAAGCCATGCTCCTGCTGCTGCGCCACAGCAACCAGGCTTTCATGGCTCCGGATCAGGCGGTGCAGGACAGCTTCGACGACCTGCGGGCTCACCAACTGGCCGTCATGGCCGGCGTGGAAGCCGCGATCAAGCACCTCCTGGGGCGCTTCGAGCCCGGTGAGCTGGAAGCCCGCATGGCCCGCCCCGGTGGCCTGAGCAACCTGTTCAGCGGTTCGCGGCAGGCGCAGAACTGGCAGCAGTTCACAGCGCTCTACAAGCAGATTTCCCAAGAGGCCCAGGACGATTTCCAGGACCTTTTCGGGCGCGAATTCAGTCGCGCCTACGAAGAACATACCCACCGGCTGCGCCGTTCCTGAGCGCGCCTGGAACCCCCTAAACACACGGATACACGGACAGCTGACACGTCATTGAGGACGCAGGATGATTCAACGATTGCTGACATTGGTCGCCATGCTGGTACTGGCGGCCTGTGCCAAGGACGCACCAACCCCCGCCGAGCCGGTCAAGGAAGAACCTGGCGCCACCACCGTGGAGCTGCGTTTCCAGGCCGTGGCCGGGCTCAACCCGGGTCCTGATGGCCTGAGCACCCCGGTACGGGTACGGATCTTCGAGCTGAAGAACCCGGCCACCTTCATGCGCGCCGACTACTTCGCCCTGGCAGAGCGGGCCCCGGCCACCCTGGGCCCGGACCTCATCGACCAGGATGAAGTGCTGGTCAAGCCCGGCGATCAGTTCACCCTCAAGCGCACCCTGGACCCGGCCACCCGTCAGGTCGGCCTGCTGGTGGGGTATCGCGAAGTGGACCAGGCCCTGTGGCGAGTCGGGGTCAACACGGCGCAGCGCCTGAACAATCAGTATCAGATCGTCCTCGATGTCCGCGCGATCAGCGCCGAGCTCGTGGCCCCCCCATCCAGCCCTGCCCAATAGGCAATCGGAGCAACCATGTCCTGGAACAATCGCGTGGTCTGGTCGGAAGGCATGTTCATTGGAACCCAGCACTTCCAGCAGCATGACCGTTACCTGGAAAACCTCATCGACGCCCGCAGCCGTCCGCTGTCGGCGGGGGCCTGGGGATTCTCCGAGCTGCGTGTCGATCAGGGCCTGCTGGCCCAGGGCAAGCTGGCCATTGTCAGCGCCCGCGGCCTGTTGCCCGACGGCACCCCGTTCAACATTCCCCACGACGACCTGGCGCCGACCCCGCTGAGCATTGACGACAGCCTGCGCGATGGCCTGGTGTACCTGGCGCTGCCCCTCAAGCGCGCCGGCGCCCGGGACACCGTGGACGAAGGCGAGGCGCTGGGTGGCGCCCGCTACCTGAGCCAGGTGCGTGAGGTGCGTGACGATAACGCGCCTTTTGAGAACCGTGCGCCGGTGGCGGTGGGCTCCCGGGCCTTGCGCCTGCTCACCGCTGCGGACGGCCTCAGCGACTACGCCGCCATCGGCGTGGTGCGGGTCAAGGAGAAGCGCGCCGACCGCGCCTTGGTGCTCGATGACAGCTACATCCCGCCGCTGCTGGATGTGGCCGCGTCCAAGCCCTTGAGTGCCTTTCGCAGCGAACTGCTGGGTCTGCTGCATCAGCGCGGCGAAGCCCTGGCCGGACGGGTGGTGGCTTCGGGGGCCGGTGGCGCTTCGGAAATTGCCGACTTCATGCTCCTGCAACTGGTGAACCGCGCCCAGCCGCTGGTGAACCACCTGAACCAGATCAGCCCGCTGCACCCCGAGCGCTTGTACAGCGAGCTGGTGAGCCTGGCCGGCGAATTCTCGACCTTCTCCAACAGCGCTCGACGCCCGGTGGAGTACCCGCAGTACCAGCACGATGAACTGGCCCTGAGCTTCGCTCCGGTGATGCAGGCCCTGCGCGAGGCCCTGTCGATGCTGATCGACAGCAAGGCGACGCCGATTCCGATCGTCGAGAAAGCCTACGGCGTGCACGTGGCAATGCTGGCGGACCGCACCCTGTTGGAGAACGCCAGCTTCATTCTGGTGGTGCGCGCCGACGTGCCCGGCGAGACCCTGCGCGGGCGTTTTGCCCAGCAGAGCAAGGTGGGCTCGGTGGAGCACATCCGCGATCTGGTCAACCTGCAGTTGCCGGGCATCGGCCTGCTGCCGCTGCCGGTGGCGCCACGGCAGTTGCCGTATCACGCCGGTTCCACCTACTACGAGCTCGACCGTGGCAGCGAGCACTGGAAACAGCTGGTTCACTCCGGAGGCTTCGCGTTCCACGTCGCGGGGGAATTCCCGGGCTTGAACCTGGCCTTCTGGGCCATTCGAGGATAAGTCGCGATGCATCCTTTCGACGATTCGGCAGGGCAGCCGTCCCCGGCCAATGACCGCACCCAATTCATGCCGCGCCCCGGTGGCCGTGCGCCCGAGCCTGGGCGCCCGAGCCCGGGGCCGGCACCGTCCCTGGCCGTGCCGGCGGCGCCACTGCCGGCCGGTCAGGCCCGGGGCCTGAACCCCCTGGAGAGTGCTGCCGGCCCACTGCTGGCCTTGCTCACCCGGCTGCGCAGCACCTTGGCCCACCCGGCGCCGGCCAGCCTGCGAGCGCAGCTGCTGGCTTACCTGCGCCAGTTCGAGGAGCGTGCCGAGGCCGCCGGAGTGCCGCGCAACGACGTGCTGCTGGCCCGCTATGCGCTGTGCACCGCCCTGGATGAAGCGGTGCTCAGCACCCCTTGGGGCAGCACCAGCGACTGGGGCAAGCAAAGCCTGCTGATCACCGTGCACAACGAAGCCTGGGGCGGCGAGAAGGTCTTCCAGTTGCTGGAGCACTGCCTGCAAAGCCCCCGCGAGCGCCTGTACCTGCTGGAGCTGCTGTACCTGTGCATGTGCCTGGGTTTCGAAGGCCGCTACCGAGTGATGATCGACGGTCGCAGCCAGCTTGAAGCCCTGCGCGAGCGCACGGCGGCGACCATCCGCAGTGCCCGTGGCGAGCATGAGCGCGAGCTCTCGCCCCATTGGCGCGGGGTCACCGTGGCCCGTGATCGCCTGGCCCAGTTCATGCCGCCCTGGGTCGGCATCGCTATTGGTGTGGCCTTGCTGCTGGCACTGCTGTTCGGCCTGCGCCTGAAGCTGGCAGCGGACGCCGAGCCGGTGTTCAAGAACATCCATGCCCTGGGCGAGATCCCGGTGCAGACCCTGGACCGCCCGGTGATCCAGCCGAAGATTGTCGAGCGTCCGCGCCTGGCCGGCTTCCTCGCCGAGGACATCAAGGCCGGGCGAGTGGCTGTTGAAGATGCCGTCGACCGTTCGGTGGTGACCATCCGTGGCGATGAACTGTTCGCCTCGGCCAGCGCCAGCATCCTCGACGACTATCAGCCGCTGATGCTGCGCATCGCCGACGCGGTGCGCAAGGTCAAGGGCCAGGTGCGGATTACCGGCCACAGCGACAACCGACCGATCGCCACCTTGCGCTTCCCGTCCAACTGGAAGCTGTCCCAGGCCCGCGCCGAATCGGTGTTGCAGATTCTCGCGGCGAAGACCGGGCAGCCGGAGCGCTTCAGCGCCGAAGGCCGCAGCGACACTGAGCCGTTGGCAACCAATGCCACCGCCGAAGGGCGGGCGCGCAATCGTCGGGTAGAAATCAGCGTATTGGCGGAGGGGGTCGAGTGAAGGCGTTTTTCAGTTTTGTGACGCGCTGGGTGATTCCGCTGCTGGGGCTGATCGCCCTGAGCCTGATCATCTGGTTCATTGGCCCGCTGCTGGAGTTCCTGGTACCGGAAGGACGGCGTTGGGCGCTGATCATTCTCATCTTCGCGGTGTGGATCGGCTACCGGGTGTTTAGCATCATCCAGGCCCGCCGGCATGCGGCCAAGGTCCTGCAGAGCCTGGCCGCCGATACCCCGCCGGACCCGGACAGCGTGGCCACCGCCGAGGAGCTGGCGGCCCTGCGCCAGCGCATGGACGAAGCCCTGGCGCTGTTGAAGAAGGCCAAGCTCGGCGGTGACGAGCGACGCAACCTCTACGAGCTGCCGTGGTACGTGATCATCGGGCCGCCGGGCTCGGGCAAGACCACGGCGCTGGTCAATTCCGGCCTGCATTTTCCCCTGGCCGCTCAGTTGGGCGCCGGTGCGGTGCGTGGTGTCGGTGGCACCCGCAACTGCGACTGGTGGTTCACCGACCAGGCCGTGCTGCTGGACACGGCCGGGCGCTACACCACCCAGGACAGCCATGCCGCGGTGGACAAGGCAGCCTGGCTGGGCTTTCTCGACCTGCTGAAAACCCAGCGCTCGCGGCGGCCCATCGACGGTGCCTTCGTCGCCATCAGCCTCTCCGACCTGCTGCTAAGCAGCGAGGCGGAGCGGGCGGCTCACGCCGCGGCGATTCGCCTGCGCATCCAGGAGCTGTACACCCAGCTGGGCGTACGCTTCCCCATCTACCTGATGCTCACCAAGCTCGATCTGGTGCCGGGCTTCATGGAGTTCTTCGACTCCCTGAGCAAGGAAGAGCGGGCCCAGGTCTGGGGCATGACCTTCGCCCTGGATGACGGCAAGAGTGGCGATAGCCCCCTGGCCCAGTTGCCGGCGGAGCTGGCGGCCCTGGAGCAGCGCCTCAACGAGCGTCTGGTGGAGCGCCTGCAACAGGAGCGCGACCCGGCGCGGCGTGACCTGATCTACGGCTTCCCGCAGCAATTCGCCGCGCTCAAGGAATCCTTGCAGGGCTTCCTTGAAGGCGTGTTCAAACCCAACGCTTTCGAAGAGCGCGTGCTGCTGCGCGGGGTGTATTTCACCAGCGGCACCCAGGAAGGCAGCCCCATCGACCGCCTGATCGGCGCCATGGCCCAGAGCATGAACCTGGACCGCCAGCACCTGGCACGGCAGACCGGCACCGGGCGCAGCTACTTCATCGAGAAACTGTTCAGCGCCGTGGCCTTTGCCGAGCGCGGGCTGGTGGGGGTCAACCCCAAGGTCGAGCGGCGGCGCAAATGGATCGCTCGGGGCGCCCTGGCTGCCACCGTGGCCCTGGTGCTGGTAGTCGGTACCTTGTGGATCGTCAGCTACCGGGCCAACCAGGCCTATATCGCCCAGGTCGACCAGCGGGTCGGCCCGGTGCGCCAGGACGTGCAGAGCCTGAGCCCGGCCCAGCGCGATGTGCTGGCGGTGCTGCCGCTGCTCAACGCCACGCGCAATCTGGCCGGCGATGCGCCGGGCTGGGCCGAAGGCCTGGGCCTGTATCAGGGCGACATGCTCGAAGCCGAGTCCGCCAGTGTCTATCGCAAGCTGCTGGTGGCGGTGTTCGCCCCGCGTTTGATGACCCGCATCGAAGAGCAACTGCACAGCGGCGGCAACTCGGACTACCTCTACGAGGGGCTCAAGGCCTACCTGATGTTGGCGGACAGCGAGCACTACGATCCGGACTTCATCAAGGCCTGGATCACCCTGGACTGGGAGCGGACCCTGGCCCGCGACCTGCCTCCCGAGCAACGCCAGGCCCTGACCGGCCACTTGCAAGCGCTGTTCGAAAAGCATCCGCCCAATGCGCGCCTGGACCAGCGCCTGATCGACGATCTGCGGCGCCAGTTGCAGCAGTTGCCGGTGGCCCAGCGGGTCTATGACCGGGTCAAGCGCGCCAAGCTGCCGGACGGTGTCCCGGACTTCCGCCTCAGCGAAGCCGGTGGCCGCGACGCGGCGCTGGTGTTCACCCGCAAGAGCGGCAAGCCCCTGAGCGAACCCTTGAGCGGGCTGTTCACCGTCAAGGGCTACCGCGAAGGCTTCCTCCTGGCCAGCCTCAACCAGGCCGGCACCCTGGCGGAAGAACAGTGGGTGCTGGGCCGCGACCAGGCCGATCAGCAGAACGTCGCCAGCCTTGCCGCCGATGTGCGCCGCCTGTACTTCCAGGACTACCTGCGCCAGTGGGACGCCTTGCTGGCGGACATCGATTTTGTGCCGATCACCAGCGTGGCCCAGGCCGCGGACGTGCTGCGGATTCTCTCCGGGCCTACGTCGCCGCTGAAGAAGCTGCTGGTGGCCGTGGCCAAGGAAACCGATCTGCAACAGGAAGAACGCCTGTTGGCGGCCCAGGGCCAGAAGGTCGAGGGCGGTGTGGATCAGCTCAAGCAGCGCCTGGGTTCTCTGCTGGGTCAGGAGCAGGCGGGCAACCCGGCGGCCGTGGCCAGCAGCGAAGATCCGGTGAGCGCGCATTTTGCCGATCTCAACAGCCTGGTGAGCAAGGGTGAGGGCGAGCCGGCGGCCATCGACGGCCTGCTGGCGGACATGAATGCCCTGTACGTGCAGGTCAGTGCCATGGTCGGAGCCAGCGGCGATGCCCTGCTGGGCGAGGCCAAGAACCAGGCCAGTGCCGCGGCGGCGCGGGTCAGCCTGACCGCCGAGCGTCAGCCGCCGGTGGTCCAGGGGCTGGTGAAATCGGTGGTGGGCTCCACCACCAACACCATGATGGGCGGGGTGCGCAACCAATTGAACGCGGCCTGGGTCAGCGAGGTGGTGAACGTTTATCGCCAGTCCCTGAGCGGGCGTTATCCGATGTCTCCGGGCAGCTCCCGGGACGCGACCCTGGAGGATTTCGGCCAGTTCTTCGGCACCGGCGGGGTGATGGACAACTACTTCCGCAAGTACTTGCAGCCTTACGTCAACACCTCGACCCCGACCTGGAGCTGGCAGCCGGGCGCGGCGCAGAAGCTGGGCATTTCCCCCGGCGTGCTGCAGACCTTCCAGCGCGCTTCGAACATCCGTGATGCCTTCTTCCGCTCCAGTGGCGGTACCCAGCCGGCGGTGCGTTTCGAACTCAAGCCGGTGGCCATGGACGCCAATATCAGCCAGTTCCTCCTCGACCTGGATGGCCAGCAACTGAGCTACGACCACGGTCCGAGCCGCCCGGTGGCCATGCAGTGGCCGAATCCGGGGAGCATCGGCGTGGTGCGCCTGTCGATCATGCCGCCGTCGGCCACTGGGCGCTCCGGGATCACCCTGGACGGCCCATGGGCCTGGTTCCGCCTGCTGGAGCAGTCGGACCTGACGGCCACCAACTCGCCGGACCGCTTCAACCTGCGGCTGCGGGTGGATGGCGCGAGCATTTCCTACGAGCTGCGGGCCAGCAGTGCCTTCAACCCGTTCAAGAGCCGGGTGCTCAGCGGCTTCAGCCTGCCGGAGCGGCTATGACGGTGGTCGGTCTGTACGGCAAGTTGGCCAGTCGCGGCGATTTTGTCAGCCGTGGCTTGCCGCAGAGTTTCATCGGCCCCTGGGACAGCTGGCTGGCGGCGGGTTTGCTGGCCAGCCAGAACGCTCTGGGCGAGCAGTGGCTGAACGCCTATCTGGTCAGCCCGCTGTGGCGGTTCGCCCTGGCCCCCGGAGTCTGCGGGCCCCAGGCGGCGGTGGGCGTGGTGATGCCGAGCATCGATCGGGTCGGGCGTTATTTCCCTCTGACCGTGGCGGCCTTGCTGGAGCCTGAAAGCGATGTGGCTTCCCTGGTGAGTGGCCCGGATCTGTGGTTTGAACAGGTGGAAGAGCTGCTGCTGGCGACCCTGGATCAGGACGCCAGTTTCGAAGCCCTGGAAGAGGGGATGCAGGCCCTGGGAGCGCCGAGCCCGGCGACTCGCGCTGAAGGTAGCCATTTCGCCGGATTGCAGCGGTTTTATGTCAGTGATCCACAGGCCCGTGGCGCGATCCTCGCGACCCAGGGCAGTGAAGGATCGAGTGCCTGGTGGGGCCGGGGTTCGCCGTACATCAGCCCGATGTTGCTGCGTTGCCAGGGCCTGCCGCCGGCCAGCGATTTTGCGCAATTTTTGCTCGGACAAGAAGGTGCCGTCTAAATGGGTTCAGCGCCACAACTGTCCTACCAGTCCGCCAGCTACAGCCATGTCGGCATGGTGCGGAAAATCAATGAAGACGCCTGGCTCGAAGCCCCGGAAGCCGGCCTCTGGCTGGTGGCCGACGGCATGGGCGGACACGCCGCCGGGGATTACGTCAGCAGCCTGATCGTCGATAGCCTGCGCGCGATTGCGGCGGTGGACAGCCTCGATCAATACGTCGCCGCGCTGCGCAATGGCCTGGCGGCGGTGAATGCCGCCGTGCGCGAGGAAACCGCCAATCGCGGGGTGACCATGATGGGCAGCACCGTGGTCCTGCTGGCCGTGCGCGGCGCCCGGGCGGTGTGCCTGTGGGCCGGTGACAGCCGCCTGTACCGGCTGCGGGACGAGCAACTGGAAAGCATTTCCAGGGATCACAGCTACGTCCAGGACCTGCAGGACAGCGGCCTGCTCAGCGAGGCCGAGGCGCGGGTGCACCCACGGGCCAATATTGTCACCCGGGCCATTGGCGTTGAAGCCCAGCTGGAGTTGTCCCAGGTCGATCTGCAGGTGGAGGACGGTGACACCTTCCTGCTGTGCAGCGACGGTTTGAACAAGACCGCCGAAGACTTCGAACTGCGCGACGTGCTCAGCCACAGCGAGCCTAACGACGTGGTGCGCAGCTTGATTCACCTGGGCCTGACCCGGGGCGCGCCGGACAACATCACCGCCATCGTGATCAAGGCCGCAGGACACTGACCATGGACATTCTGATTCCCGGCTTTGACATCCAGGGCGAGATTGGCGAAGGCGCCATGGCCTCCGTGTACCTGGCGACCCAGCGCTCCCTGGAGCGCAAGGTGGCGCTCAAGGTCATGGCCGCGGCGCTGGCCGCCGACCCGAGCTTCTGCGAGCGCTTTTTGCGCGAGGGCAAGACCCTGGCGCGGCTGTCGCACCCGCACACCGTGACCATCCACGACATCGGCAATGTCGGCGAGCTGTACTACATGGCCATGGAGTACCTGCCCAACGGCACCCTGAAAGAGCGCATCGCCGCCGGGCTGACCCCGGAGCAGGGCCTGACCTATATCCGCCAGATCGCCTCGGCCCTGGGTTATGCCCACGCCCAGGGGCTGGTGCACCGTGATGTGAAACCGGCCAACATTCTGTTCCGCGCCGACGGCACGGCGGTGCTTTCGGACTTCGGCATCGCCAAGTCCCTGGATGACCGCACCCAGTTCACCCAGGCCGGTTTTGCCGTGGGCACGCCGAGCTACATGAGTCCGGAGCAGGCCCGGGGCCAGGACATCGACGGTCGCGCCGACCTGTATGCCCTGGGCGTGGTGCTGTACGAGATTCTCGTCGGCGAGTTGCCGTACAACGGCACCGACGCGCTGTCCACGGCCCTGGCCCACCTCACCGAGCCCTTGCCTGAATTGCCGCTGCACCACGGGCGCTACCAGCACATCCTGCGCAAGCTGCTGGCCAAGGACCCGGCGGAACGCTATCCGGATGCCGCGGCCTTGCTGACGGCCCTGGACAACCTGCCGCCGGAGACTTCCGAGGTCGAGGCGACGCTGATCCAGCCGTTGCCATTGCCGCTGCCGCCTCAGGCCGCGCCCCCGGGCAACGACCTGGCCGGGCTGACTCCGGTGTCCATCGAGATTCCCCGGCAGGCGCCAGCGCCTGCACCGCGCCAGGAGCCGCGTCAGGAGACACCGCCGCCACCGCGTTCATCCCATCTGCCGCCCGCCGGCAGCCCGGCCTCCGAGCAGCGTCGTGGCCCGGTACTGGCCCTGGCCGGCGTCGCCGTGGCCGTCGCCCTGGCCGTGGCCGGCGCCGGTTACTGGTGGCTGTCCGGTGACAGCCCGGCGCCTGCGCCCAAGACCGCTTCGACTGTCAGCACCACGCCTGCCGTGGTGGCGCCGCCGGTGAATCAGCCGGTGGCCGCCGATGTTGACGGCGGCCAGCGGCCGTTGCTGATGCCGGGCAAGAAGACCCTGTTCCAGCGGGTACTGAGCAAGCCGGGGGCGAGCTTTTCCAGCGAGCCTGGCGCTGCGCCGGGCCAGGCGGTGCCGGCGTTCTCGGTGCTCTATGTGTATCAGCGCAAGAACCTCGACGGCCGCTCCTGGCTGCGCCTGGGCGCCGCCAGTGACGGCCGCAGCGCCGGCTGGTTGCCGGCGGAGCAGGTCAGCGACTGGAAGCAGAGCCTGGTGCTGAAGTTCACCGAGCGCTCCGGTCGTGCACCGGTGATGTTCGTGCGTCAGGCCAGTGAGTTGGAGCGTTTGCTGGCGGACCCTGCGGCGGCCAAGAACCTGCTGCTCAGGGCGCAGAAGAATCCCCAGGACGAGCAGCAGGTGCTGGCCCTGGAACCCAATGCCAGCGCAGTGCCACAGGAGCAGTTCTACCTGCTGCCGATCTTTGACTCCAAGGAGAGCTTCGACGAGAACGGCCAGTCGGTGCAGTTGCTCAATGTCGCCTCGATCGATCCGGGCAACAGCCCGCAGAGCATCAGCGACAGCAGTGGCAAGCGCCTGCCAGCGAGCACCGCGCCGGCAGCCGGCGACGCGTTCCGCACGGCGGTGGTGCTGGTGGTGGACACCTCGGTGTCAATGCAGCCCTACATCGATCAGGTGCGCGATGTGGTCCACGAACTGCAGGGCAAGATTGCCGCGCGCGGCGAGTTGGACAGTGTCAGCTTCGGTCTGGTGGGTTTTCGCAACAACACCAGCAAGACCCCGGGCCTGGAGTACGTGACCAAGACCCTGGTGACCCTGGACCAGGGCCGCGATCCCCAGCGCTTCCAGGAGTTGGTGAGTCAGGTCAAGGCCACCAGCGTCTCCAGCCACTCGTTCAACGAAGACGCTTTCGCCGGGGTCATGCAGGCGGTGGAAGGCATGGACTGGAAGGGCTACGGCGGACGCCTGATCCTGCTGGTCAGTGATGCCGGCGCCCTGCGCAAGAACGATCCCTACAGCCGCACCCAGATGAACGAGGCGGAAGTGCGCCAGGCGGCTTTGGGCAAGCAGATCAAGATCTACGCCCTGCACCTGCGCACCGACGCCGGCAAGAAGAACCATGCCCAGGCGGAAACCCAGTACCGGGTGCTGACCGCCGACGCCAACCCGAAGATCGGCGACCTGTACATTCCGGTGCCTGGCGGCGATGTGGGCAAGTTCGGCGCGCGGGTCGACGAGATCGGCACGGTGTTCGCCGACCTGGTGCATCAGGTACGCAGCAACCAGAGCCAGGCAGTGCCGTCATTGGTGGCAGCGCCGAGCATCGCCGAGAAATCCGCGGCCATCGGTTATGCCATGCACATGGATTTCCTCGGTCGCAAATCCGCCAGTCAGGCGCCGCAACTGGTCAGCGCCTGGACCGCCGACCGCGACCTGACCAACCCGGCGCTGCCGGCGTTCCAGGTCTGCGTGATGCTCACCAAACTGCAGCTCAACGACCTGCAGCAGTCGCTGAAGCTGATTGTCGATGCGGCGCGCAAGACCCAGACCTCGCCCAAGGATTTCTTCCAGGAAATCGCCAGTGCCAGCGCCTACATGAGCCGCGACCCCTCGGCCCTGCGCAAGGGCGGCAACCTGGCCGACGGCGGCGTGCTGGGGGAATACCTGGAAGGGCTGCCGTACCGCAGCAAGTCGCTGAACATGACCCAGGACCTGTGGCTGTCCCTGAGCGTGGCCGAGCAGGAAGACTTCATCGACGAGCTGGATTCGAAGATCCGTCTGTATGAAACCTTCCACAACGACCTGGCCAACTGGGTGCGCTTCGGCGATGCCGAGCCGGGTGATGCCCTGTACCGCGTTCCGTTGTCGACCCTGCCGTGATGCTCAATCTGGCGGAGGTGCGCAAGAGCCGCGGCGAGGGTCGCCAACGCTACAGCCTGGTGATCCCCAGGCTGCAACTGCGCGCGGGCGATCAGCTGGCGGTGGTCGGCCCCAGCGGCTGCGGCAAGAGCACGCTGCTCGATCTGCTGGCGCTGGTGCTGGCTCCGGATTCGGCGGCGCGCTTTGAGTTCGTTCCGGCCAACGCCCCCATCGACATTGCCGGTATCTGGCGCGGCACGGGGCACAGCGCCCTGGCGCAGCTGCGCAGCCGGCACCTGGGGTATGTGCTGCAGACCGGCGGGCTGCTGGGGTTTCTTGATGTGCGCGGTAATATCAGCCTGCCCCGGCAGTTGCTGGGGCTGGCGGACGAGGGCATTCCCCGGCGCCTGGCCGAACGCCTGGAAATCGCCGATCAACTGCACAAGAAGCCCGCCGCCCTGTCGGTGGGCCAGCGTCAGCGGGTCAGTTGTGCTCGGGCCTTGGCCCATGGTCCGCAGGTGCTGCTGGCGGATGAACCGACCGCGGCCCTGGACCCCTTGAACGCTCAGCGAGTGATGCAGCTGCTGGTGCAGCAGGCGCGGGATCAGCGGCTGTGCTGCGTGATCGCCACCCACGATGAGGTGCTGGCCCGGGCCAACGGCTTGCAGGTGCGGCGCATTGCCTGCCAGCGCGATGCCGACGGCGGGGTCACCGCGACGCTGGGGGAGGCTTGCTGATGCGTGCGTCCCTGACCGCGGCGCTGGCCTGGCAGGACTACCGGGCCGATACCTGGTTGTCGGCCTGTTCGGTGCTGGCCCTGGTGGCGGTGATCGCGCCGCTGCTGGTGCTGTTCGGGCTCAAGTTCGGGCTGGTGAGCAGCCTCACCGAGCGCCTGGAAAAGGACCCGGCGGTGCGCGAGATCATTCCTCTGGGCGGCGGCCGGTTCAGCGCCGAGTTCATTGCCGAGCTGGGGCGGCGACCGGAGGTGGCCTTTGCCTTGCCCAGAACCCGGCAGATCGCGGCTACGGCAGATCTGTCCCGGGGCGCGGGGGATATCGGCCTGACCGTGGAAATGCTGCCTACCGCTGTCTCGGACCCGTTGCTCGGGCGTTTGCCGGTGCCTCGGAGCATGAGTGGCGTGCTCCTGAGTCGGACCGCCGCCGAAAAGCTTGGCGTACAGCCTGGAGATTGGCTGCAGGCGGCCTTCGGCCGGCAAGTGGCGGGACGTAGCGAAGTGCAGCGGACCCGAGTCCAGGTGGAGGGCGTATTGCCCCTGGAAGCCTTTGCCCGGGATGCCCTGTTCGCGCCCCTGGCCTTGCTGGAGGCCGCCGAGGATTACCGCGACGGCCGTGCCGTGGCGGCCCTGGGCTGGCTCGGCGAGGCGCAGGCCGCGTCCGGGCAGCGGGTCTATCCAGCCTTTCGCCTGTATGCCCGCAGCCTCGATGACGTCGAATCGTTGCGCCGCTATTTCGCCGAGCGTGGCCTGTTGGTGGCGACACAGGCCCAGACCATCGCCCAGGTGCAGTCCTTGAGCCGCAACCTGTCCATTGTTTTCTGGGTGATTGCCGGGCTGGCCCTGGCGGGCGCCTTTGCGGCGATCTTTGCCGGTGCCCTGGCGGCGGTGGAGCGTAAGCGCCGGGAGTTGTCGGTGCTGCGCCTGCTGGGATTTTCCACCGGGGCCCTGCTGTTGTTCGTGGTGGCCCAGGCACTGTACAGCGCCGGTTTCGCTGCGCTGTTGAGTGGCGCTCTGTATGGCCTGGCCCAGGCCGGGCTGAATCATTTGTTCATGCAGGTGCCCGGCGAGTACGCCAGTCATTTGCTGCCGGCCCATTACGGGCTGGCCCTGTTGGCGACGCTGGGCGTCAGCACCCTGGCCGCCGCGCTGGGCGGCTGGCGGGTGTCGCGCATTGAAGCCTGTGAAGGAATTCGCGATGTATAAGTTGATCGGCACCGTGTTGGCCATGACCCTGGCTGGCGCCGTGTGGGCGCAAGAGCCCGGCAACAAGATGGACAACCCCAAGCCCTTGCCGGACGACGTCAGTCTGCCGCTGCCCTGTGAAGGCGAGATGGTGTTCCGCTATGTCTACGTGCTGGCCCAGGGCACCCTGGACGACCGCGAGGTGAACCTCGGCTATCCCTTCAGCGAAGGTGAGAGCGGCTACCAGCAATCGTTCATCTCCGGTTATCGCCGGGACTACATCAACGGCCAGTTCACCCTCAAGGACCTGCCTGGCGCCTGGAGCAAGACCATTGGCCCGGCCTTGCCGAAAACCGGTGCCGGGGTGCCCCTCAAGCCGATGCTGTATTTCATCGGCAAGTACGAAGTCACCGCTCGCCAGTACGCCCAGGTAATGGCGCAGGCCCAGTCCCTGGCCAGTGGCGAGCCGGCCCCGGCCTGTGAGGCCTCGGAGGGCATGCCGGGGCGCTTGCCCAAGGTCAAGCTGTCGCGCTTCGAGGCCGAGCGTTTTGCCGCAGTCTACAGCGCCTGGCTGATGAAGAATCACCGTGACCTGCTGCCGGTCAGCGGTCGCGGCGGTTCCTCCGAAGACGGCGGCCTGGGTTTCGTGCGCCTGCCCACCGAGGTGGAGTGGGAATACGCTGCCCGTGGCGGTCAGGCGGTGAGTCGCCAGGAGCTGGAAGGGCGGCTGTTTCCACGGCGCCTGGAGGGCAGCGAGAGCGATGGTCCGCTGGCGGACTGGGCCGTGTTCAATCAGGTGGCCGGTGGCACTGGCCAGGCGGCGCGGCTGATGCCGATCGGCACCAAGCTGCCCAACCCCATCGGCATGTTCGACGTGATCGGCAATGCCGCCGAGATGGTCCAGGAGTCGTTCCAGCTGGTGCGCGCCGGACGGCGCCAGGGCACTTACGGCGGCTTCGTGGTCAAGGGCGGCAATTACCTGGAAGGCGAGGGCACGCTGTTTACCGGCATGCGCCGCGAGTACCCGCTGTTTGGCGCCGACGGCACCGAGCAAAGCAACGAAACCACCGGTTTCCGGGTGGCCATCGGCGCCTTGTCGGCCCCGCGTTCGCGCTACAAGGAGCTGTTTGCCCAGTGGCAGAAGGAAGGCCGTCTGGCGTCCCTGACCGACGCCATCGACGACGCCCAGGACCCCACCAAGCGCCTGGATGCCATCATCGCCGCCAGTGTCGACCCGCGTCTGCAGGCGGAGCTGGGGCTGGTCAACGAAGAGCTCAAGCGCAACGTCTCGCTGATCGCCCAGCAGCGCGAGGAGGCGGCGGGCAACCTGATCCAGTCCTCCGCTCTGGTGGCTGAAACCATCAACAACTACAACATTCGCCTGACCAATCTGAAGAAGAGCCAGCAGCAGGCCATCGATGCCAAGGACGAACCCAGCGCCAAGCTGTTCGCCGAAGCCATCGACAACGGCCGCAGCGCACTGGACGGGGCGGTGGCGATCTACATCGACAACCTGGCCACGGGCACCCGTTACACCGACGCGGTGATCCAGGCGCAATTTCAACGGATCAAGGAAGAACTCAATCGCAAGCCGGTGCTCGGCAAGAGCCTGGTGACGCGCGCTACGTTATTCGTCCGCCATGTCGGGAATTATCGCCAGCAACGGCGAGCCGACCCGGCGACGATTTTGAAGGAACTGCTCGCATCGACCGGTCAGAAGTCATGACTGGCCGCTGTCTGTCGAGCCTGGAGGAGCTCGGACGATTTCGTGTCGTACCGAGTTGGTCAAACTTAATCGAGATCACCAACATGCTTTTTTCCCGCAACCCATTTGCTTCAACATCCAAGCGTCACCTGCTGTTGGTTGCCGCCGGGTTCAGCACCGTATTGACCGGTTGCGCGACCTCTCCGGTGTCCAAGGTCGCCTCCACCACCAAGGTCGAGTACTACCCGAGCTGCTATGAGCCGGTGCAGCACTTGCGCGCCACTGATTCGGACATGACCAAGTCGGTGGTCACCGGTGCTGCCCTGGGCGCTGCCGGCGGTGCCTTGCTCGGCGCCCTGACCGGCGACGGCGATCACCGTGGTCGCAATGCGGCCATCGGTGCTGCCGGTGGTGCTCTGGCCGGTGGTGCCGCCGGTTACTACACCGAGCGCCAGAAGCAGATCGCCGATGACAATCAGCGCATCGCTTCCTACGCCGCCGACTTTAACAAGAGCGCTGCCGACATCGACCGCAGCACCGCTTACGCCCGTGCTTCGCAGACCTGCTACCAGCGTGCCTTCGACAGCCTGATCAGTGCCCGCAAGGCCAACAGCATCAATGATGTGGAAGGGCGCAAGCGCCTGGCGGAAATCGTCAGCGGCCTGAAAGAGTCCAATGACCTGATCGCCGCGGTGAACGGTCGTGCCAGCGAAGACCTGAGCAAGTACAACCAGGCCTACGAGCAGGACCTGCAGCAAGTGGGCGTGCAGCGTACCGACGTAGTGAAAGTCGCCACCGCCGATACCACCCAGGTGACCACCACCAGCGGTGGCAAGCGCAAGCAGCCGGTGCAGAAGGTCAAGCAGCCGAAGCTTCCGACCGTGCCTCAGGAAGCGGTGAGCACCGAGAGGTCGATCCAGGAGGCCAAGATCAAGCAGGCCGAGAGCAACAAGGTCGCGACCACCGGCCAGACTCAGGTCAACAGCATGTGCAAGAGCCCGGACCTGGGTGACTGGGCACCGGTGCCTTGCCCTAACGTCTGAGTCAGTGATTGTCTGACAAGATGTAGCGATAAGCGTTGAACGCCAGTCGATCTCCGAGTAATCGAACAGATCGGCTGGCGCTCTTCGAGTTACAGGTTAAACTGCGGCGGCCATCCAATAACTCCACTGAGGCGCCGTGCATGAAATTCCGCTTTCTTCTCTGGGTGCTTGGCCTGTTGATGGGCAAAGCCAGCCGCAACAATCCTGCTTTTCAGCAACAGTTGGGTGACAAGGAGCTGGTGTTCCAGCTGCAGACGCTCGACGGCAAGGTTGCTCGACATTTCTTCGTCAAAGACCAGCGCGTGACCAGTCGTTCGGGTTTCTATCCCGAGCCTGCGTTCGCCATTGCCTTCAAGGATGCCGCCTACGGCTTCGCCACGATGCAGGCGAAGAACAAGCAGTTGGCGTTCATGACCGGTATTCAGGACAAGTCGATCCAGATCAAGGGCAATCCGGCGCTGGTGATCTGGTTCCAGGGGCTGACCAAGTATCTGAAACCGAAGAAGGCCAAGCCCAAGGCTTGATGGTGGGGCTTCGCCGGCGAGCCGGCTCCTACACGCGCCCGGTAGGAGCCGGCTCGCCGGCGAGAGGGGTCAGGCCTGGCTGAACTGCGAAGCCAGTTCCCGCAGCAGCACTTCCGCTTCCAGCACCTTGCTCACCACGTCTTCAGCCTTGTCGCGGCTCAGGCCCAGGCGCTCGAACAGTGCATCGGGAATTTCCTCGTGGGGACCGGAACCGATGCCACGGCTGCGCAGCAGGCGCACGGCCAGGCACACCAGATTCGGGTACTCGGCGTAGGCGCCGTCGTAGCTCGGGTCGTGCTGGAAGCGCAGGGCGGTGGACAGCTCGTCCGGCATGTCCCAGTAACGCATCAGCCAGGAACCGATCTGTTCGCGGCTGATCCCCAGCAGATGCTGCTCGACATAGCTGTGGCACAGGTGCGGGTTGACCTCCAGGTGCCGGCAGATCAGCGAGAAGTGCGGCGGGAACACGTGGGCCAGCAACAGGTAGCCGAAGTTGTGCAACAGACCGGCGAGGTAGGTCAGGCCGGCTTCCGGGCGCTGGGCGCGGGGCATGGCGCGGGTCAGGCCTTCGATCACCGCCGCGGTGTAGATCGATTGTTGCCAGTAGGGCGTGGCGTGCTGCGGCTGGTCCTTGGGCAGGCTCAGGGTCTTGCCCAGGGCCAGGCCCAGGGCGAGGTTGATCACCAGGTCGAAGCCCAGCACGCGGACGATGGCGTCCTCCACCGAGCGGATCTTGCCCGGCGACGCGTAGTAAGGCGACGCGGCCCAGCTGACCACTTGCGCGGCCAGGGCCGGGTCGGTCTCCACCACGCCGGTGATGTCGTCGATGGTGGCGTTGGGGTCGACCCGCAGCTTGATGATTTTCTGCGCGGTTTCCGCCAGCGGCGGGATCTCGATGGTGGCTTCCAGGCGTTGCTGGATGCGCCGCGCGGTGAAGGCCTGCATGGCCTGGGAGATTTCCTCGCGGTCATCGTCCGGGCGATCGAGGTTGGGGCGGATGCTGCTCAGGGGCTCGCCGAAATGACCGGCGCTGGCCTTGCTGAGCATGCTCTTGAAGGCTTCGCTGGTGATTTCCAGAAGCACGCCCGGCTCGCCCGAATAGATCAGCAGGCTGGGTTCGCGCAGCAGGCTTTCTTCGTACAGGCAGGGGGAACTGGTAAGCGCCGGCAGGCCGGGCAGCAGGCTCAGGCTGTGTTTGCCGAGCATGCGCTCCAGGCGTTCGGTGGACACCGCGGTGAGCCGGCGGCCGGTGAGTTCGGCGAGGCGATTGAGGTCCAGTAGCTGGCTCTGCGGAAACAGCACCATCAGCGCGCCGACGGCGTCGTCCAGGAGCACGGCCTGGACCTTGCGCGCAGCCGGCAGGCCCGGCTGGTCGAGCACTTCGTTGTAGCTGATGGCCAGCTTGCCGAGCAGCAACCGGATAACAGACGGAGCGTGTGGGGTTGCAGTGGCGAGGGCAACTTCTGTCATGGTCTGGTATCCGTTTTTCTACAATTTGACGAGTATAACCAGCTTGGTTATGCCGATGGTCCATTAACTGAGCGTTGGTTCACACTTGGCCGTATTGCTGGCCGTGGCGCAGCCAGCGTTCCAGCAGCGGGCTCACATGGTCCGGCCAACGCTCCAGTAAGGCCTGCGCGGCGTCACGCACGGCCGGTAGCAGGTCAGCGTCACGCATCAGGTCGGCGACCTTGAATTGCAGCAGGCCGGTCTGGCGGGTGCCGAGCATTTCTCCGGGGCCGCGCAGTTCCAGGTCCTTTTCGGCGATGACGAAACCGTCGTTGGTCTCGCGCATGATGCCCAGACGCTGACGACCGATTTGTGAAAGCGGCGGATGGTAGAGCAGCACGCAGTGGCTGGCGGCGCTGCCACGCCCGACCCGGCCGCGCAGCTGGTGCAGTTGCGCCAGGCCCAGGCGTTCCGGGTTCTCGATGATCATCAGGCTGGCATTGGGTACATCGACCCCGACCTCGATCACCGTGGTGGCCACCAGCAGTTGCAGCTGGCCGGCCTTGAACTCGGCCATGACTGCGGCTTTCTCCGCCGGTTTCATGCGGCCGTGGATCAACCCCACGCGCAGTTCGCCCAGGGCGCTGGAGAGGTCTTCGAAGGTGGTTTCGGCAGCCTGGCAGGTGAGCTCTTCGGACTCTTCGATCAGAGTGCAGACCCAATAGGCCTGGCGCCCTTCGGCGCAGGCCGCACGCACCCGCTCGATCACTTCGACGCGGCGGCTGTCGGTCACCAGCACGGTGTTCACCGGGGTGCGGCCGGGCGGCAGTTCATCGAGGATCGAGGTGTCCAGATCGGCGTAGGCGCTCATGGCCAGGGTTCGCGGAATGGGCGTGGCGGTCATGATCAACTGGTGCGGACAGAGGCGGCCGCCCACGCCTTTCTGGCGCAGGGCCAGACGCTGCTGGACGCCGAAGCGGTGCTGTTCGTCGATGATCACTAGAGCCAGGTTCTTGAACTGCACTTCGTCCTGGAACAGGGCGTGGGTGCCCACCACCATCGGCGCGCCGCCGGCAATCTGTTCCAGGGCCGCCGCGCGGTTCTTGCCCTTGAGCTTGCCCGCCAGCCAGGCGACTTCCAGGCCCAGGGGCTCGAGCCAGCGCTTGAAGGTGATGAAGTGCTGCTCGGCGAGGATCTCCGTGGGCGCCATCAGCGCCACCTGATAACCGGCTTCCAGGGCCTGCAGGGCGGCGAGGGCGGCGACCACGGTCTTGCCCGCCCCTACGTCGCCTTGAATCAGGCGCAGCATGGGCTCCGGCTGGCTCAGGTCGTAGGCGATTTCGTTGCCCACACGCTGTTGCGCGCCGGTGGGGGCAAAGCCGAGGTTCTTCAGGTACTTGGCCGGCAGTTTCTTGGCCAATGGCAGCACCGGGGCGCGCTGGGAGCGCAGGCTGTCCCGCAGGCGTTGTTGGGACAGCTGGTGGGTCAGCAGTTCCTCGAACGCCAGTCGATGCTGGGCCCAGTGGTGACCCAGGGCCAGTTCGTCGACATCGGCGTCCGCGGGAGGGTGATGCAGGTAGCGGATCGCATCGTCCAGGGGCGCCAGTTGATAGTCGCGGGCCAGTTCATGGGGCAGCCAGTCGGGCAGGCTGCGGGGGCCAAGCAGGGCCAGGCTCTGCTGGCAGAGCAGGCGCAGGCGCTGTTGGGTCAGGCCTTCAGTCAGGGGGTAGATCGGCGTCAGGGTCTGATCCACCGGCGGCGGCTCGTCACCACTGATGGCGCGGTATTCGGGATGGTAGATCTCCAGGCCCGAGGCGCCGGGTCGGGCTTCGCCGTAGCAGCGCACGCGGGTGCCGCGCTTGAGGCCGTCTTTCTGTGCATTGCTGAAATGGTAGAAGCGCAGGCTCAGGCCGCCGGTGCCGTCTTGCAGGCGTACCAGCAGGCTGCGGCGCTTGCCCATGACCACATCGGCGCCGCTGACGGTACCTTCGATCACCGCATCCTGGCCGGGGCGCAGAGCGCCGATCGGCACCACGCGGGTGCGATCCTGATAGCGCAGGGGCAGGTGGAACAGCACGTCCTGAAGGTTCTCCAGGCCGACCTTGGCCAGCTTCTCGGCCATGGCTTCGCCGACACCCTTGAGTGCCGTGACCGGCACTTTCGACAGCTCAGTCATTGCGATTGCTTAGCTTGCGGCGGGCGGCTTGGCCACCGAGCACAGGCGGATCGAGTCGGCGAGGATCTCGATGGCCTTGGGCCGCGGGAAGCTGGCACGCCAGGCGATGGCCACGGTGCGGAACGGCACCGGCGGAGTCAGTGGGCGGACTTCGATCACCCCGGGTGCGTAGTGATGGCTGTCCACTGCCGACAGCGGCAGGATCGAGATGCCCAGGCCGGAGGCGACCATGTGGCGGATGGTTTCCAGGGAACTGGATTCCACGGTGGTGTGCTTGGCGCCGTCGTTGCCCTTGGTCAGGGTCGGGCAGGCTTCCAGTACCTGATCGCGGAAGCAGTGGCCTTCGCCCAGCAGCAACAGGCTCTTGTCGTTGAGCAGGCTGGCGTCGATGGTTTCCTTCTTGGTCCAGGAATGGCCGCTGGGCATCAGTACATAGAAGGGTTCGTCGTACAGCGGCAGGGTCAGGACATCGGCCTCGTTGAACGGCAGGGCGATGATGATGGCGTCCAGCTCGCCGTTGCGCAGTTTGTCGCGCAGGACGTGGGTGAAGTTTTCTTCGATATACAGCGGCATTTGCGGAGCGACCCGGTGCAGCTGTGGAATCAGGTGGGGAAACAGGTAAGGACCGACGGTGTAGATGGCGCCCACCTTCAGCGGTGCGGTCAGCTGGTTCTTGCCGGCCTGGGCCAGTTCGCGGATGCCTTGGGCCTGTTCCAGAACCTTCTGTGCCTGGGCAACGATGGTTTCGCCTACTGGCGTCAGGCGCACCGCGCTCTTGCTGCGCTCGAAAATCAGCACACCGAGTTCGTCTTCAAGCTTCTTCACGCCTACCGAAAGGGTCGGCTGGCTGACATGGCAACGCTCGGCGGCGTGGCCGAAGTGCTGCTCTTGGGCGAGGGTAACGATGTAGCGTAATTCTGTGAGAGTCATAGCGGGCGTCCATGAGGTTGCGGCCAAGCATAACGGCTGCAATCGATAGACGCACGTTATCAGACAGAGGGTGGAGTGCGACACCCGCCAATGTCTGCTGCAGGCTGCACAAACGACAAGGGCACCCTGAGGTGCCCTTGCGTTGTATCAGCGGCGGCCGCGGCTTCTGTCGATCTCGTAGTTGTACGAGGCGGTGATTTCCACGCTGCCGTTGGTGAGCATGTCGGCCGGTGGCTTGGGCAGTGGCTGGGCGCGCCGGATCATGTCCAGGGTGGCCCGGTCCAGATCAGCGTTGCCCGAGCGTCCCACCAGTTCGTAGGACAGCACCTTGCCTTCGGCATCCACCACGAAGCGCAAGGAGTTGGTGCCTTCCTTGCCGCGACGCTGGGCTTCGCCCGGGTAGCGCTTGTATTTCGCCAGGTGGGCTTGCAGTTCACCCTGCCAGTTGGCTTTGGCGGCTGCCTGGGCCGGTGACGGGCCTGGAGTCGCTGGAGCCGGCTGCTTGGACGGCGACGGGGTTACCGGAGCGTCGCTGGGCTTTTCCTCGGAAGGTTTTTCCTTGGGTGGCTCAGGCTTGACCACCGGTTTTGGCGGCTGCGGCTTGGGCTTCTGCTTGACCGGCTTGGGCACCGAAATAGTCGGCTTCGGTGCTTCGGCGAGCTTGGGCAATGGCAGTTCTTCCACGGGCGCCGGTGGTTGCGGCGGGGTCACCACTTTCGGTGGTGCCGGTGGAGGCGGCACAGGGGCAGGCGCCAGTTCGACCACCATGGCTTGTGGTGGAATGGGCATCGGCTGTGGCTTGGACCAGTTGAGGGCGAGCAGGATCGCCACCGCATGGACACCCAGCACCACCGCCAGGCTACCGCTGTAACGCGTCAGTCTTTGGCGCGTCGTGATCATTTCTTGGCTGCCGTCTCAAGTCCGACCAGGCCGACTTTCAGGTAGCCGGCGGCCCGCAGTGTGTCCATCACGCTCATCAGGTCGCCGTAGTCCACGCCCTTGTCAGCCTGGAAGAAGATCGTGGTGTCCTTCTTGCCCTGGGTGCGGGCGTCGAGAATGGCTCCGAGGGTTTCGGCCTTGACCTCGTCTTCACCGAGGAACAGGCGTTGATCGGCCTTGACGCTGAGGAACACCGGTTTCTCGGGGCGCGGCGCCGGCTTGGCGCTGGAGGCAGGAAGATCGACCTTGATGTCCACAGTGGCCAGAGGGGCGGCCACCATGAAGATGATCAGCAGCACCAGCATCACGTCGATGAACGGCGTGACGTTGATTTCGTGGTTTTCGGCCAGGTCGTCGCCTGCGCCTTCTTTCAAATGCAAGCCCATGGCTGATTACCCCACTTTCACCATGTGCGGTTGTGCGGAGCGCTCGGTCGGCTGGTGATCCAGGTCACGGCTGACCAGCAGCAGGACTTCTGCCGAGGCGTCTGCCACCTGGGCCCGATAGCCGGTGATGGAGCGAGCGAAGACGTTGTAGATGACGACCGCCGGGATTGCTGCAACCAGGCCCAGGGCGGTGGCCAGCAGGGCTTCGGCGATACCCGGGGCAACCACGGCAAGGTTGGTGGTCTGGGTTTTGGCGATGCCGATGAAGCTGTTCATGATGCCCCAAACGGTACCGAACAGACCGACGAACGGTGCGGTTGAGCCGATGGTGGCCAGTACGCCGGTGCCACTGCTCATGTTGCGGCCGCAGGCGGCTACCAGGCGTTCCAGGCGGAACGCGACGCGCTCCTTGATGCCTTCTTTTTCACGGCTGTTGACCGAAAGGCGCATTTCTTCCAGGGCGTCGTGCACCAGCAGGTGGGCGAGGGTGCCTTCCTTGGATGCGCTGGTGCTGGCTTCTTTGAGGGTGGTGGCCTTTTTCAGGGCGGCGATTTCACTGCGCAGACGGCGTTTGGCGCCCATCAGCTCAAGGCCTTTGGCGATCCAGATGGTCCAGGTGATGATCGAAGCGATGGCCAGCCCGATCATCACCAGTTTCACGATGATGTCGGCGTTCTGGTACATGCCCCATGGCGACAGGTCGTGTGCCATGCCCAGGCTGTTGTCAGCTTCGAGGACTTCGGGAGCGTCTTCACCAAGCACTGGCTGGCCTTCGGCCTGAGCCGGTTCGCCAGAGACTGGGGCGGAGACGGGAGCGGTTGGATCGGCGGCCGGATGCTCGGTGGCCGGTGCGGTCGCGGCAGGGGCTGCGGCGGTGGCCGGTGCATGCTGGTCGGCGAAGGCTGCGGTCGGTGCCAGCAGCAGGCTGCACAGCAGCGCTGCAACCGCGCTCACGGAGCGCAGCGGGCTTGGGCGTTTGGTTGGCGAGGCGGAGAGTTGATTGCTTGTCATGCTGGCCGGACCTGAGAGGAAAAAAGGGTTAAATGTCCTTCTAGGCCTCGCAGGGCCGAGAACAAAATGGGCGAGCATTATTGCAAGTAATTCTTGTTAACAGAAGTAATAGAGTATCTTTTTTTCCTTGATTGCTAGCCGTTCGTCCAGTGTCGAGGCTAGTCTTGACCTTTCTGAAAGGAGTTTTCTGATGTCCTCCCCCTCTGTTTTGATCGCCGGCTGCGGTGATGTCGGGAGTCGCCTGGCGACTCAATTGCTGGCCGAGCAATGGCAGGTTTATGGCCTGCGTCGCAACGTTTCGCGCTTGCCGCAGGGGGTGGTGGGCGTCGCCGGAGACCTGTTCAGCGAGCACTGTCCGGCGCACTGGCCGCAAGCGTCCCTGGATTACCTGGTGTACTGCGCGGCGGCCACGGAACATGACGAGGCCGGGTATCGCGCGGCCTATGTCGAGGGCTTGCAGCATGTCCTGAGCTGGCTCAAACAGCATGGTCAGCAGCCCAAGCGTTTGTTGTTCGTGTCCAGCAGCAGTGTCTACGAGCAAAAGGACGGCGAGTGGGTCGACGAGAGCTCCCCGGCCCTGGCGACTGGCTACTCGGGCCGTTTGATGCTGGAGGCAGAGCAGGTGGCCTTGGACAGCGGGATTCCTGCCAGTCGGGTGCGCCTGACCGGTATCTATGGGCCGGGCCGTGAATGGTTGCTGACCCAAGTGCGTCGTGGCTATCGCGTTGCCATCGATCCGCCGTTATATGGCAATCGCATTCATGCCGACGATGCGGCGGGGTTGCTGGCGTTTTTGCTCAAGGCTGACCAGGGCGGTGCTGTCCTGGACGACTGCTATATAGGCGTGGATGACGCGCCTGCGCCTCTGGCGGAGGTGGTTGGCTGGCTGCGTGATTACCTGGGCGTGACCGAATGGGCTGATGATGCCAGCGTCCGGCGCACAGGCAGCAAGCGCTGCAGCAATGCCCGGGTCCGGGCATTGGGTTGGGTGCCACGTTATTCGAGCTATCGCGAGGGGTATGCGGAGATTCTTCAGGGACAAGACTGAGCCGGGCTGTAGCCGCTGCGGTTGGCAGCGGCTACAGGGGTGTCATTGTTTTTCCAGCAGCCATTGCTGACTGCCCGGCGTCAGCGAGGGCACTTCATCCGCCAGTGCGGTATTCACCGCCTGGAAGATTTCCATCTGCTGATCCTTGCGGACAAAGATCCAGGAGTTGCCCTGGCCATTGAGCTGCAGCCAGATGCTGTCATTGCCGCCGCTCATGGAGGCGCAGTCACCGGCCAGGCACAGGGCGTAGCGATCGGCGCCTGGCAGGCCTTGCACGGCGCCGTTGGCCTGGAACTGTACTTCGCTGCCCAGTCCGGGGCCGCTGACGATTTTCCATTTGCCACCCAGATAGGCCGAGTACAAAGCGCGCTCGAAGTTGGCGCCCAGTGGCGCGCCTTCAGGTGCCGGGTCTTTGGGCGCTGCGAACACTTGTTCGGGTTCGTTGTCGTTGGCCACTTGCAGCAATTGCTTGCCGTTGCGCTTGAGTTCGGTGGCGGCGCTGCCATAGAACTCGACCTTTGTGGTGTTTGAGCCGTCGCCGATGATCTTGCCTTCGATGGTCTCGAAGCCATTGGTGTAGCGGGCCTGGCCAGCTTTGGTGTTGAGTTCCCATTCCAGGTTCGGGCCGTAAGCCTGGAGGGCTTCACGCAAAGGGCCGCCCTTGGAGGCTGCGTCGATCGCTACCTGATTGATCCAGATGCCGCCAACATCGTTTTTGGCGGGGTCGCTGGCACAACCGCCGAGCAATACGGCGAGCAGCGAAACAGCTAGCGCTTGGCGCATGACGAAATCCTTTCAGAACGAAAACGGCGCAGCCTGAACAGCTGCGCCGCGGGTGTTACTCGATGACCAGAATGGCATCCATTTCAACCTGTGCGCCCTTTGGCAGGGCCGCCACGCCAATGGCGGCGCGGGCTGGGTAAGGCTGTTGGAAGTACTTGCCCATGATCTCGTTGACCTTGGCGAAGTGGCTCAGGTCGGTGAGGAAGATGTTCAGTTTGACGATGTCCTTGAACGAACCACCAGCAGCTTCGGCCACCGACTTGAGGTTCTCGAACACCTGGACGGTCTGGGCTTCGAAGCCCTCAACCAGTTCCATGGTTTTTGGATCGAGAGGGATCTGGCCCGACATGTAGACGGTGTTGCCCGCCTTGATGGCCTGGGAATAGGTGCCGATGGCGGCGGGGGCCTTGTCGCTGGTGATAACTGTCTTGGTCATGAATGACTCCTTGTAATGGAAGGGCTACGCACGCATGCGGGTGATGCGGATGACCCCGGTCAGGGCGCGCAGTTTCTTGATTACGCGGGCCAGGTGCACGCGGTCGTGCACGCTGACCACCAGTTGGACCACGCTGATGCGACCATCGCGTTCGTCCATGCTGATTTTCTCGATGTTGCCGTCGGCGGCGTTGACGCTGCTGGCCAGCAGCGCGATCAGGCCGCGCTGGTGCTCCAGCTCGACCCGCAGTTCGACGTTGAATTCGCCGGTGACATCCTTGGCCCAGGACAGCTGGATGCATTTTTCCGGGTTGTGGCGGATTTCACTGATATTGCGGCAGTTGTCCAGGTGCACCACCATCCCCTTGCCGGCGGACAGATGGCCGACGATCGGGTCGCCGGGGATCGGTGTGCAGCACTTGGCGTAGCTCAGGACCAGGCCTTCGGTGCCGCGGATCGCCAGCGGGCCTTCCGGGCTTGGCAATTGTTCGCCTTCGCCCAGCAGGCGGCGTGCGACTACATAGGCCATGCGGTTGCCCAGGCCGATGTCTTCCAGCAGGTCCTCGATCAGCTCCAGGCGGTATTCCTGAAGAATCGCCTGGATACGTTCCGCCGGGATTTTTTCCAGGGAGCTGTCGAAGCCGTTGAGCACCTTGTTCAGCAGGCGTTCGCCGAGGCTGATGGACTCGGAGCGACGTTGCAGCTTGAGGGCGTGACGAATGTGGGTGCGGGCCTTGCCGGTGACCACGAAGTTGAGCCAGGCCGGGTTCGGCCGCGCTCCCGGGGCGCTGACGATCTCCACGGTGGAACCGCTTTGCAGGGGTTCCGACAGCGGGGCCAGGCGGCGGTTGATCCGGCAGGCGATGCAGCTGTTGCCCACGTCGGTGTGCACCGCATAGGCAAAGTCCACCGCGGTGGAGCCTTTGGGCAGCTCCATGATCCGGCCTTTGGGCGTGAACACGTAGACCTCGTCCGGGAACAGGTCGATCTTCACGCTTTCGATGAATTCCAGGGAGTTGCCGGCCCGCTGCTGCATTTCCAGCACGCCTTTGACCCATTGGCGAGCCCGGGCGTGGGTGCCTTTGGGCTGCTCATCGCCGCTGGATTTGTACAGCCAATGGGCAGCGATGCCGTTGTTGGCCATCTCTTCCATTTCCCGGGTGCGGATCTGAATCTCGATCGGCACGCCGTGCATGCCAAACAGCGTGGTATGCAGGGATTGGTAGCCGTTGGCCTTGGGAATGGCGATGTAGTCCTTGAAGCGTCCGGGCAGCGGTTTGTACAAATTATGTACAGCGCCGAGCACGCGGTAGCAGGTGTCTACTTTGTCGACGATGATGCGGAATGCGTAGACATCCATGATCTCGTTGAAGGCGCGACGCTTGCCGCGCATCTTCTTGTAGATGCCGTACAGGTGTTTCTGGCGCCCACTGACCTCGCCCTGGATTTCATCAATCGCCAGGCAGTGGCTCAGGGACTCTTCGATTTTGTTGACGATTTCCTTGCGGTTGCCCCGGGCGCGTTTGACCGCCTGGTAGATCCGCGCGGAACGCATCGGGTGCATGGCCTTGAAGCCCAGGTCCTCGAACTCGATGCGAATGGCGTGCATGCCCAGGCGATTGGCGATGGGCGCGTAGATTTCCAGGGTTTCCTTGGCGATCCGCCGACGTTTTTCGCCGGACAGCACTTCCAGGGTGCGCATGTTGTGCAGGCGGTCGGCGAGTTTGACCAGGATCACGCGAATGTCGCGAGCCATGGCCATGGCCATCTTCTGGAAGTTTTCAGCTTGGGCTTCGGCCTTGGTTTCGAAGTTCATCTGGGTCAGTTTGCTGACCCCATCCACCAATTCGGCCACGGTTTCACCAAACTGCGCGCTGAGCGCTTCTTTGGCGATTCCGGTGTCTTCGATCACGTCATGCAGCATCGCAGCCATCAGGCTCTGATGGTCCATGTGCATGTCGGCAAGAATGTTCGCTACCGCGAGTGGGTGCGTGACGTACGCCTCGCCGCTGCGACGGCGTTGACCGTCATGGGCTTGTTCGGCGTAGAAATACGCTCGGCGGACCAGATTGACCTGGTCCGTGCCGAGATAGGTCGATAAGCGATCGGCGAGGGCGTCTATGCTCGGCATGATGTCTCCTGCCGTAAGCTGTGATCCCGCGCCGTGCTACGTCGACCAGGCATAGGCTTAGACGGCCTCGTTGGACTCGTCCTCGAAAGCAGCAAAAAGCGGTTCATCTTCAACGATTTCGGCTTCGGCGATAGCTGCGTAGTCGATCAGGCCTTCAGCGATTTCGCGCAGGGCGACAACGGTAGGCTTGTCGTTTTCCCATGCTACTTTCGGCTCTTTGCCGCCGGTTGCCAGTTGACGGGCACGCTTGGTAGAGAGCATGACCAGCTCAAAGCGGTTATCCACGTGTTCTAGACAGTCTTCAACGGTTACGCGGGCCATGGTCTTCCTCGTAGCAAATGCAATATGCGCGCTGCCCGGATGGGCGAGCGGACTCAACAGTTTAAAAAATCACCAGCGTTTAGGGAAGCGCTGATTTTTTGACCAAGCTCTTCAACGCGCTGCAAGTGCCAATGTAAAGCGCTTGCAGCGGTTTTGGGAAGTGCTGTTTAACCAAGCAATTCGGCAAGCAATTTGCCAAAGCGCTGCTGCTGACGTTTCTGTTGCAGCTGATTGGAGCGGAAAATCGCTTTCAGATCATCCAGCGCGTGGGCGAAATCGTCGTTGATGATCAGGTAGTCATAGTCGACGTAGTGGCTCATTTCGCTGACGGCTTCACGCATCCGCCCTTCGATGATTTCGTCGCTGTCCTGCCCGCGGTTGGTCAGGCGCTGGTGCAGGGCCTGCAGTGACGGCGGCAGAATGAAGATCGAGCGTGCCTGAGGCATCAGCTTGCGCACCTGCTCGGCACCCTGCCAGTCGATTTCCAGAATCAGGTCATGGCCTTCATCCAGGGTCTGCTGCAGGTGGCTTTGGGAGGTGCCATAAAGGTTGCCAAAGACTTCGGCACGCTCGAGAAAATCGCCGTGCTCGATCATCTTCACGAACTCGCTGCGTTCGACGAAGTGATAGTTCACGCCATTCACTTCACCTGGGCGCATGGCGCGGGTGGTGTGGGAGACCGAGACGCGGATCTCCTGATTGGCGTCGGTCAGGGCCTTGACCAGGCTGCTTTTGCCCGCGCCCGACGGGGCGGAAATGATGTACAGGGTGCCGGTGCTGTGGGTCATGTCAGTTGCCTTACTCAATGTTCTGCACTTGTTCGCGCATCTGCTCGATCAACACCTTGAGGTTGACCGCAGCCTGGGTGCTGCGCGGGTCGAAGGCCTTGGAGCCCAGTGTGTTGGCTTCGCGATTGAGCTCCTGCATCAGGAAGTCCAGGCGCCGACCGGCAGCGCCGCCGGACTTGAGCACGCGGCGTACTTCGATGATGTGGGTGCTCAGGCGGTCCAGTTCTTCGGCGACGTCGCTCTTTTGCGCCAGCAAGACCATCTCTTGCTCGAGGCGGGCGGGGTCCAGCTCGGCTTGCATGTCGGCGAAGCGGTCGAGGACTTTCTGGCGCTGGGTCGCGAGCATCTGCGGAACCAGTTCACGCAAGGTCGCCACGTCTTCTTCAATGGAGGACAGGCGTTCGTTGATCAGTCGGGCCAATTCGGCGCCTTCGCGCTCGCGGCCATTCTTCAGGTCTTTCAGGCCCTGGTTGAACAGGGCCAAGGCGTCGCTGTTCAAGGCTTGCGGGTCAGTGGCGTCGGCCACCAGCACGCCGGGCCAGGCCAGGACTTCCAGGGGATTCAGGGCTGCCGGCTGCTTGATCAGGCTGGCGACGGATTCGGCAGCGGCGACCAGTTGTGCCGCACGCTCACGGTCGACCTGCAGTGGCTTGCCGGTGGTTTCTTCAGTGAAGCGCAGGGTGCATTCGACCTTGCCCCGGGACAGGCCCTGGCGCAAGGCTTCGCGGACTGCGCTTTCGAGGTCGCGAAAGGCTTCCGGCAAACGCAGGTGCGGCTCCAGGTAGCGGCTGTTGACCGAGCGCAATTCCCAGCTCAGGGTGCCCTGAGTGCCGGCCCGTTCGACTCGGGCGAAGGCGGTCATGCTGTGCACCATGGAGGTACCTCCGATTCAGCGCCGGCGCCAACCCCAAGAGGATTGAGCGGGCCTGATAGTGATGAATTGAAGCCGACAGGCTGCGAAGGCGCAGGATTGTAGCGCAGTGCGGCCGGAGGCCCCAATCCCTGGCGCTGACAATGGGCTGCAGGTCGTCGCTACAGGACCGATCTGACGCGTAAATGTGCCTTTGGCCGTTTTAGGCGTGCCCTGGTGCGGTTGCGGGCTTTATAATGCTCGGCAGTTTTCCGTCCTCGTACAGGTGTTCCCCTATGAAACGTCCAAGTGGTCGCGCTGCCGATCAGCTCCGCTCGATCCGCATCACCCGCAACTACACCAAACACGCCGAGGGATCTGTACTGGTCGAGTTCGGTGATACCAAGGTGATTTGCACTGTCAGTGTCGAGAATGGCGTACCGCGCTTCCTTAAGGGCCAGGGTCAGGGTTGGCTGACCGCCGAATACGGCATGCTGCCGCGCGCCACCGGCGAGCGTAACCAGCGTGAAGCCAGCCGTGGCAAGCAAGGCGGCCGGACTCTGGAAATCCAGCGTCTGATCGGTCGTTCCCTGCGTGCCGCACTGGACATGTCCAAGTTGGGCGACGTGACCCTGTATGTCGATTGCGATGTGATCCAGGCGGATGGTGGCACTCGTACCGCTTCGATCACAGGTGCCATGGTGGCCCTGGTAGACGCTTTGAAAGTGATCAAGAAGCGTGGCGGCCTCAAGGGTGGCGATCCACTCAAGCAGATGATTGCTGCCGTGTCCGTGGGCATGTATCAGGGCGAACCGGTTCTGGACCTGGACTATCTGGAAGACTCGGCAGCCGAGACCGACCTCAACGTAGTGATGACCAGCACTGGAGGCTTCATCGAGGTGCAGGGCACCGCCGAGGGTGCGCCATTCCAGCCTGCTGAACTGAATGCAATGCTGGCCCTGGCTCAGCAAGGTATGAACGAAATCTTCCAACTGCAGCAGGCGGCACTCGCCGATTGATGGGCGCCGGTCTTCAGCAAGGAGAGCACCATGAGTGATGAGCAGCTACCCCAGCCCACCCCGAGCCATGAAGTTCGGCAATGGGCAATGTTTTGTCACTTGTCCGCCTTGCTGGGGATCTGGGTTCCATTCGGCACACTGATTGGGCCGCTGATTCTTTGGCAGATGAAGCGCGAGACCGATCCCTTCATTGATGCACAAGGTAAGGAAGCGCTGAACTTTCAGCTGACGGTCGCTATCGCTTCGGCAGTGTGTTTCCTGCTGATGATCGTGATAATCGGGTTCTTTATGTTCGGCCTGTTGGCGATTGGTGGTCTGGTGCTGACCATCATCGGTGGGGTCAAGGCTGGAGAGGGAGTGCCATATCGCTACCCTTTCACGTTGCGCCTGATCAAATAGAGCAAGCGCGCACAAAAAAGCCGACAGTGATGTCGGCTTTTTTGTGGCTGTGAACGGACGCTTAGATGGTCAGTGTCCAATCATAGTCCACGATCAGCGGTGCATGCTGCGAAAAACGCGGCTGGCGCGGCAGGCGTGCGCTGCGGACAAAGCGGCGCAGGCCGGGAGTCAGCAACTGATAGTCGAAACGCCAGCCCAGGTTGAGCATCTCGGCCTGTTCATTGTCCGGCCACCAGCTGTACTGGTCGCCTTCGCGACTGACTTCGCGCAGTGCGTCGACATAACCCATGTTGCCGATAATCTCGTCCATCCAGGCGCGTTCAGGTGCCAGGAAGCCCGGAGATTGCTGGCCGTCACGCCAGTTCTTGATATCCAGCTTCTGTTGCGCCACGTACAGCGAGCCACAATAAATGTACTCGCGACGTTTGCGCCGCTGCTTGTCCAGATAACGGGCGAAATCGTCCATTAACTTGAACTTCTGGTTCAAGTCTTCATCGCCGTTCTGCCCTGATGGAAGCAGCAAGGTCGCGATGCTGACCTTGTCGAAATCGGCTTGCAGGTAGCGCCCGTAACGATCGGCTGTCTCGAAGCCGAGGCCGCTGATGACCGCCTTCGGCTGCAACCGCGAATACAAAGCCACACCGCCTTGGGCAGGGACTTCAGCATCGCAGGCATAAAGGAAGTAGCCATCCAGTTGGAAGGCTGGGTCGTCCAGTTCAAAGGCAGAGGCGCGGGTGTCCTGCAGGCAGATGACGTCGGCATTCTGTGCCTGCAGCCAACTGAGCAAACCACGCTCCACTGCAGCCTGAATACCATTGACGTTCACACTGATGATCCGCATAAATGGCCCCAAAAATCACGTGCGTGTATGATACCCGAGCTCTACCTAATTAGCTAAATCCGTGGTATCTGGGGTTTTTTCATGCAGGCGTATCAGCGCGATTTCATTCGTTTTGCCATCGATCGCGGGGTTCTGCGCTTCGGTGAGTTCACCCTGAAGTCCGGGCGCACCAGCCCTTACTTCTTCAATGCCGGTCTGTTCAACAGCGGTTCGGCCCTGGCCCAGCTGGGGCGTTTCTATGCGGCGGCGATCGTCGAGAGCGGCATTCCCTTCGATGTGCTGTTTGGCCCGGCTTATAAAGGCATTCCCTTGGCAGCAGCCACTGCAGTGGCTCTGGCTGAACATCATCAGCGCGATCTGCCTTGGTGCTTCAACCGCAAGGAAGCCAAGGCGCACGGTGAAGGCGGGAGCCTGGTAGGCGCGCCATTGACCGGCGATGTGCTGATCATCGATGACGTGATCACTGCCGGCACTGCGATTCGTGAAGTGATGCAGATCATCGAGTCCCAGGACGGTGCCAAGGCTGCCGGTGTGTTGATCGCCCTGAACCGCGAGGAGCGTGGCAACGGTGAGTTGTCGGCGATCCAGGAAGTCGAGCGTGACTTCGGCATTCCAGTGGTGAGTATCGTTTCCCTGACCCAGGTCCTGCAGTTTCTGGCGGATGATCCGGCGCTCAAGCAGCACTTGCCGGCGGTAGAGGCCTACCGCGCGCAGTACGGAATCTGACACTGTAGGAGCCGGCTTGCCGGTGAAGAGACCTTGAGTCTTGAGTTGCCCGTGTGAGCGCCTTCGCTGGCAAGCCAGCTCCTACACAAGCCAGCTCCTACAAAGATTGCGTCGATAAAAAAGCCCCCGCCCGGGATGCCGGGCGGGGGCTTTTTTGTGGCTGTCGCTTAAGGGCGCTTGCGGTTGCTGATCAGGGTGCCAACACCGGTATCGGTGAAGATCTCCAGCAAAATCGCATTGGGTACGCGACCGTCGATGATCAGGGAACTGCCGACGCCGCCTTGTACTGCTTCCAGGGCACAGCGGATTTTCGGCAGCATGCCGCCGTAGATAGTGCCATCGGCGATCAGCTCGTCTACCTGCTGGGTGCTCAGGCCGGTCAGGACCTTGCCGGACTTGTCCATCAGACCGGCGATGTTGGTCAGCAGCATCAGCTTTTCGGCTTTCAGTGCTTCAGCCACCTTTCCGGCGACCAGGTCGGCGTTGATGTTGTAGGACTCGCCGTTGGCGCCAACGCCGATCGGCGCGATCACCGGGATGAAGTCACCCTTGACCAGCAGGTTCAGCAGGTCGGTGTTGATCCCGACCACTTCGCCCACATGGCCGATATCGATGATTTCAGGCGTGGTCATTTCCGGTGTCTGGCGGGTCACTGTAAGTTTCTTCGCCCGGATCAGCTCGGCATCTTTACCGGTCAGGCCGATAGCGCTGCCGCCGTGACGGTTGATCAGGTTGACGATGTCCTTGTTGACCTGGCCGCCGAGGACCATCTCCACCACGTCCATGGTCTGTGCGTCAGTCACGCGCATGCCGTCGACGAAGTGGCTTTCGATCGACAAGCGCTTGAGCAGGTCACCGATTTGCGGGCCGCCGCCGTGCACCACCACCGGGTTGATCCCGACAGCCTTCATCAGCACGATGTCGCGGGCGAAGCCGGTTTTCAGCTCCTCGCTCTCCATAGCGTTGCCGCCGTACTTGATCACCAGGGTCTTGCCGACATAGCGGCGAATGTAGGGCAGCGCTTCGGATAGGACCTTGGCGGTATTGGCGGCGGCATCGCGTTCGATGGTCATTCAGGGCTCCGGTGCTTCAAACAGTCAAAACGGTAGTTGGAGATCAGGTGCAACACGTTTCAGCTGGACGTGGAACACGTCCTTGATCCGCTGCAGCTCGGCTTCGTCATCAGCCTCGAAGCGCAGCACCAGCACAGGGGTGGTGTTGGAGGCGCGAACCAGGCCCCAGCCCTTGGCATAGTCGACTCGCACCCCGTCAATGGTGGTCAGGTCGGCGCCTGCGCCCCACTGCGCGTCGTGCAGGGCATCAATGATGCTGAATTTGCTCTCTTCGGTCACATGGATATTGATTTCCGGCGTAGAAATATCGTTCGGGAAGGTCGCGAACAACTCTTCTGCAGTGGATTTTTCCTTGCTGAGAATCTCCAGCAACCGTGCGGCGCTATAAATGCCGTCGTCGAAACCGAACCAGCGCTCCTTGAAGAACACGTGGCCGCTCATCTCGCCGGCCAGCAGGGCACCGGTCTGTTTCATTTTCTTTTTGATCAACGAGTGACCGGTTTTCCACATTAGTGGGCGACCGCCATATTCCTTGATCAGCGGAATCAGGCGCCGGGTGCATTTGACGTCAAAGATGATCTCCGCGTCCGGGTTGCGCGCCACCACATCCTTGGCGAACAGCATCAGCAGGCGATCGGGGTAAACGATACTGCCGGTGTTGGTCACCACGCCGACGCGATCGCCGTCACCGTCGAAGGCCAGGCCCAGGTCGGCGCCGGTTTCCTTGACCTTGGCGATCAGGTCTTCAAGGTTCTCGGGTTTGCCCGGGTCCGGGTGATGATTGGGGAAGTTGCCGTCCACCTCGCAGAACAGCGGAATGACTTCGCAGTTCAAGGCCTCGATCAGTTGCGGGGCAATGACCCCGGCGGCGCCGTTGCCGCAATCCACCACGACTTTCAGGCGGCGGGCCAGCTTCACGTCCCGGGTGATCTCGTCGGCGTAGCGCGGCAGGATGTCGACCTTGGTGATGCTGCCCTTGGCGCTGCTCAGGTTGTTGGTCTTGAGGCGCTGGTGCAGGGCCTGGATCTGTTCGTTGGCCAGGGTGTCGCCGGCAATGACGATCTTGAAACCGTTGTAGTTCGACGGGTTGTGGCTGCCGGTGAGCATCACGCCGGACTTGCCGGCCAGGACGTTGGCGGCGTAGTACAGGGCAGGGGTAGGTACCAGGCCGACATCGCTGACGTGGCAGCCGCTGTCGTGCAGGCCCTGGATCAGTTGCGCTACCAGCTCTGGCCCGGACAGGCGACCGTCGCGCCCCACGCAAACATCGGGTTCGCCTTGTTCAAGGCTCTGGGAGCCAATGGCGCGACCGATCCAGTAGGCGGTTTCGGCGGTCAGGGTTTGCGGTACAACGCCGCGGATGTCATAGGCGCGGAAGATGCTCTCGGGAAATGTCGGGGCGACTTTGGCTGCGTTGCTCATCACTGAGGGTGCTCCATTTGAAGAGGGGGCAGTACGGCCGGGGAAATGACAGGCCGGCGGGCTCAAACTGAAGGGTATGACGGCGTTTTCAGCATAGAGTTCGTACTGTGAAAGTGCCATCCGGAGGGCACTTGCCGGTCTGCTGATGCTCAAGAGCCCGATTTGACAGGCCCATGGGGCCATGCAGAAACCGGCGGTCATTTATCCTTGAATCCCCTGCAGCCACCCTCGGGCCGGGCCAGGTGCCCGGTCCGAGGGCGCGCAATCAGTGACTACCGGAGTGGCCGAAACCGCCTGCGCCACGCTGACTTTCATCAAAAGCCTCAACCACTTCGAAGTGCGCCTGCACCACCGGCACCAGCACCAGTTGGGCGATACGCTCGCCAACAGCGATATTGAAGGCGGTCTGGCCGCGGTTCCAGCAGGAAACCATCAGTTCGCCCTGGTAGTCCGAGTCGATCAGGCCTACCAGGTTACCCAGCACGATGCCGTGTTTATGGCCCAGGCCGGAGCGCGGCAGGATCAGCGCCGCGAGGCCCGGATCGCCAATGTAGACCGACAGCCCGGTAGGGATCAGCAGCGTCTGGCCTGGCTCCAGGATGGTGTCTTCCTTGAGCATAGCCCGCAGGTCGAGGCCGGCGGAGCCCGGCGTGGCGTACTGCGGCAGAGGGAATTCGTTGCCGATGCGTGGGTCGAGGATCTTGGCTTGTAAAGCGTGCATTGAAGTTAAACCTGGTTCAGCCGTTCGGCGATAAAAGAGATCAGTTGGCGGGCAATCTTGCCCTTGCTGGTCTGGGCGAAGAGAGTTGCGTGCAACTCCCGGTCAATCACGCTGCAGGCGTTTTCCTCGCTGTTGAAGCCAATGCTCGGGTTGGCTACGTCGTTGGCGACGATCAGGTCGAGGTTCTTGTCCTTCAATTTGCGTGCAGCGTAGTCGAGCAGATTTTCGGTTTCGGCGGCGAAACCGACACTGAATGGCCGGTCCGGCCGCGTAGCGATGGTGGCCAGGATATCTGGGTTGCGCACCATCTGTAGTAGCAGGCCGTCACCTTTCGTAGGGTCTTTCTTTAATTTCTGTGGGGCGACGACTTCCGGGCGGTAGTCCGCGACCGCCGCGGAGGCGATGAAAACGTCGCACGGGATGGCCGCCTCGCAGGCCGCGAGCATGTCGCGAGCGCTGACTACGTCGATCCGAGTGACTCTGTCGGGGGTCGGCAGGTACACCGGTCCGGTGATCAGAGTGACCCGGGCGCCGGCTTCGACGGCAGCCTCGGCCAGGGCGAAGCCCATTTTTCCTGAGCTATGGTTGGTGATGTAGCGCACCGGATCGATGTTTTCCTGCGTGGGCCCGGCCGTGATCAGCAGGTGTTTACCGGTCAGTGCCAGGTGCTGGAAGCAGTCGGCGGCGCACAGCGCCAGATCGTTGGCTTCCAGCATGCGGCCCAGACCGACGTCGCCACAGGCCTGGCTGCCGGAGGCCGGGCCGAAGACCCGCAGGCCACGGCTTTGCAGCAATTGGGTGTTGGCCTGGGTGGCAGGGTCGCGCCACATGGCCTGATTCATGGCCGGGGCGATGGCGACGGTGGCGTCTGTGGCCAGGACCAGAGTGGTCAGCAGGTCATCGGCGATGCCCTGGGCCAGGCGGGCGATCAGGTCGGCCGTGGCGGGGGCGATCAGGACCAGGTCGGCCCATTTGGCCAGCTCGATGTGGCCCATGGCAGCTTCTGCGGCCGGATCCAGCAGGTCGAGATGGACCGGGTGCCCGGAGAGAGCCTGCATGGTCAGCGGGGTGATGAATTCACTGCCGCCCCGAGTCATGACCACACGCACTTCGGCGCCCTGGTCGAGGAGTCGGCGAACCAGCTCCGCGCTCTTATAGGCGGCAATGCCGCCGCCGACGCCGAGCACGATGCGTTTCCGATACAGCCGCTGCATAGGCCTGTTTTTCCGTTCAGTGATTGCTGCGTGGCATGCCCCCTCCCCAGGTGAAATACCACGCAAAAAAGAGGGGGCTAAGATAGCACAGCGCCCGCTGCCGAACAGCGGCGCCATGCACAGGGAGGTGTGATGAGTATTCGTGATTGGCCTGCGGCGGAGCGCCCGCGGGAACGGCTTCTGGAGCAGGGCGCCATCAGTCTTTCCGACGCCGAATTACTGGCTATTTTCCTGCGCACCGGGGTAGCCGGAAAAAGTGCGGTCGACCTGGCGCGGCACCTGTTGCATCGCTTCGGCAGCTTGCGCAGTCTGCTGGAAGCCGATCAGCTGACCTTCACCCGTCAGTTGGGGTTGGGGCCGGCCAAGTACGCCCTGTTGCAAGCGGTGTTGGAGATGGCGCGTCGGCATCTGGCAGAAAAACTCCACCGGCAGTCGGCCCTGGAAAGTCCGCTGGTGGTGCGTGATTACCTGAAGTCGATGCTGCGACACGAGCCCCACGAGGTGTTTGGCTGTCTGTTTCTCGACACCAAGCATCGGGTCCTGGCCTTTGAGGTGCTGTTTCAAGGTTCGATCGACAGCACCACGGTGTACCCGCGGCAAGTGCTCAAGCGCACCCTGGCGCATAACGCCGCAGCGGTGATTCTCTGTCACAACCATCCATCGGGCATCTCTGAGCCCAGCCCGGCCGATCGAGTGGTGACCCGGCGTTTGCAGGAAGCACTGGAGTTGATCGATGTAAGGGTGCTGGATCACTTCATCGTGGGAGAGGGCGATCCGTTGTCCATGGCCGAGTATGGCTGGATCTGAAGGCGGCCAGCTTCAAGGTCGGCATTGACCTTGAAGCTGGCCTGTGTGTCATTTGACGCTGACCTTCGAGTAGTCCTGGCGGCCGAAGGGGCTCACTTGATAACCCTCGACCTGTTTGCGGGTCAGGGCGAAAGCGGTCGGGTGAGCCAGGGGGAGCCACAGCGCCTGTTGCTGGATCTGGGTCTGGGCCTGTTGGTAGAGCTTGCTGCGCACGCCCTGTTCGCTGGTGGTCTTGCCGGCGGTGATCAGCTTGTCCAGGTTCTGGTCGCAGTAGCGGGCGAAGTTGGTGCCGGATTTGACCGCTGCACAGGTGAACTGTGGTGTGAGGAAGTTATCCGGGTCGCCGTTGTCGCCGGCCCAGCCCATGAACAGCAGGTCATGTTCGCCGGCCTTGGCCCGGCGGATCAGCTCGCCCCATTCGATCACGCGGATTTCCGCCTGGATTCCCACTTGGGCCAGGTCCGCCTGCAGCAGTTGGGCGCCCAGGCTCGGGTTGGGGTTGAGCAGGCTGCCGGAGGGGCGGGTCCAGATCGTGGTCTCGAAGCCGTTTTTCAAGCCTGCCTTGGCCAGCAACTGACGAGCTTTTTCCGGGTCATGGGCGTAACCCGGCAGCTCCTTGGCGTAGCTCCAGGTATTGGCCGGGTAGGGGCCGTTGGCGGCCTCGGCGGTGCCTTCGAACACCGTCTTGAGGTAGTGGGCCTTGTCGAAGGCCAGGTTGATCGCCTGGCGTACTTCGGGTTTGTCCAGAGGCGGATGCTGGCTGTTGATCGCGACAAAGGCCGTCATGAAGGCAGCAGTTTTCTCGATCTTCAGGGTTGGATCGTCACTGGCGGCCTGGACATCCAGGGGCTTGGGCGACAGGGCGATCTGGCACTCATTGCGCCGCAGTTTCTGCAGGCGCACGTTGGCGTCTGGGGTGATGGCGAATATCAGCGAGTCTACCGCCGGTTTGCCGGCAAAGTAGTCGCGGTTGGCCTTGTAGCGGATCGAGGCGTCTTTCTGGAAGCGCCCGAAAATGAACGGGCCGCTGCCGATTGGCTGGCTGTTGAGCTTCTCCGGGGTACCGGCCTTGAGCAACTGGTCGGCGTACTCCGCGGAGTAGATCGAGGCGAAGCCCATGCTCAGCGTGGGAAGGAAGGTCGAGTCGGCGTGATCCAGGGTAAAGCGCACGGTCAGCGGGTCCAGGGCGTCGATCTTCTTGATCAGGCTGGGCAACTGCAGGGATTGGGCGTGTGGGAAACCGCTCTGGGCGACCTTGTGCCACGGTTGGGCTGGGTCGAGCATGCGCTCGAAGCTGAATTTGACGTCTTCGGCGGTCAGCTCACGGCTGGGGTTGAAGTAGTCGGTACGGTGAAACTTGACCTTGGGATGCAGCTTGAAGACATAGCTCAGGCCATCCGCGGAGACTTCCCAGCTATCGGCCAGGCTGGGGACCACCTTGCCGCTGACAGCGTCGAATTCCACCAGGCGGTTCATCAGTACGTCGGCGGACGCGTTGGTGGTGGTCAGCGAGTTGTACTGCACCACGTCGAAGCCTTCCGGGCTGGCTTCGGTGCAGACGCTCAACGCGGCGGCCTGGGCCAACGGGCTCAGAAGAGGGGCGAGCAGGAGCGGGAGGGCGGCGAGACGCATGGTCGGGTTCCTTGTGCAGATCGAAAGCCCATCTGCGAGTGCAGTCTGGAAATGCCTTACCCTAGTGGCCTCTTTGTAAAATGACTATCCCTTTTGTATCCGCCGCTGAAACCTGGGGCGCGGTCAGGGCCCGAGCCGTGATTTTGCACAGATAGGCCCGCGTTCAGCGGCAGATTTGTTCCCGGGGTTTCGAGAGAAATATATTCTGCGACGAGCGGTAGATTTCTGCGGTAGCCTTTGCCGCAGGCGTCCGGCGCAAGAAAATCAGGACTTTTCATCATCCTGCACACAGCGGCTGTTGTTGCTATGGGGTCTTTCTGGTATAAAGCAGCGCTCTTTTCTAGGGGCCCGGTTCCTTCGCTTGTAGGTGTAGCCGGTAAGACCCTAAAGAAACGCGGCGCCTGGCGCCAAATGACTGAGAGATTAAGCGGCCAACCCATGCCGGGTTGGGCATGTGGTTTTAGAGGGCTGAGGCATGTCTAGAGTCTGTCAAGTTACCGGTAAGGGTCCGGTGACTGGGAATAACATTTCCCACGCAAACAACAAAACCCGTCGTCGTTTCCTGCCGAACCTGCAGCATCACCGCTTCTGGGTTGAGTCCGAGAAACGTTTTGTGCGTCTGCGCGTATCTGCCAAAGGCATGCGTATCATCGACAAGCGCGGCATTGATGTCGTGCTGGCCGAAATCCGTCGCGATGGCGGCAAGGTTTAAGGGAGCTAATCATGCGTGAATTGATTCGTTTGATCTCGAGCGCCGGTACTGGTCACTTCTACACTACCGACAAGAACAAGCGTACTACTCCGGACAAAATCGAGATCAAGAAATATGATCCGGTTGTTCGTAAGCACGTGATCTACAAGGAAGGCAAAATCAAGTAATTGATTTTTCTTCTGACAAAAAAACCCGCCTTCAAGCGGGTTTTTTTGTGCCTGGGATTCAGGCTTTCTGTTCGAAGGCCACGTAGACCTTGCGGCAGGGCTCCAGCACTTCCCAGGTGCCCTTGAAGCCGGCCGGGATCACAAAGCGGTCGCCAGAGCGCAAGGTCTTGGCGTTGCCGTCGTTGTCTCGCAGCACCGACACGCCCTGGAGAATCTCGCAGTATTCGTGTTCGGTGAAGTTCACCGTCCATTGGCCCACTGCGCCTTCCCAGATCCCGGCATTGAGCTGCCCGCAGGGGCTGCCGTAGTGGTTGAACACCGCTTGCTCGGGATCGCCCTTGAGGATTTTTTCCGGAGCAGGGCGGTAGCGTTCACCCTCGGTGTTGGCCTGGCTGAAGTCGACGACGTTGTGGATGCTCATTCTTGTATTCCCCCGTGATTGCGGCGCGAGTGGCTATGAAGGCCAAAGTCTATGTTTATTAAAATGCACATAGCAATGGCGTTTGCCCGGACTTTGTCAAATATATTGAAAGTACAGGGGTCGCTGGTTTAGGGTGGCGGGTGCCTTTGGCCGAAAACAGGCTGGCCGGGCAGAATTCTTCATGAGTGCCGGCGTAGTTCGCATGGCGCTTGTATTCAAATAAGAGGAGGACACTCGTATGACCACCCTGACTCGTGCCGATTGGGAACAACGTGCCCGCGACCTGAAAATCGAAGGCCGCGCCTACATCAACGGTGAATACACCGCATCTGTTTCCAATGACACCTTCGAGTGCATCAGCCCGGTAGACGGCCGTGTGCTGGCAACCATTGCCAGCTGTGACGCCGCCGATGCCCAGCGCGCCGTGGACAATGCCCGCGCCACCTTCAACTCTGGCGTCTGGTCGCGCCTGGCGCCGGCCAAGCGCAAGTCCGTCATGATTCGTTTTGCCGGCCTGCTCAAGCAACACGCCCAAGAGCTCGCGCTCCTGGAAACCCTGGACATGGGCAAGCCCATCACCGACTCCCTGGAAATCGACGTTCCCGGCGCGGCGCAGGCCCTGAGCTGGAGCGGCGAGGCCATCGACAAGATCTACGACGAAGTCGCTGCCACCCCCCACGACCAACTGGGTCTGGTGACCCGTGAGCCCGTGGGCGTAGTCGCGGCCATCGTGCCGTGGAACTTCCCGCTGATGATGGCCTGCTGGAAACTGGGGCCGGCGCTGTCCACCGGTAACTCGGTGATCCTCAAGCCTTCGGAAAAATCCCCGCTGACCGCGATCCGCATCGCGGCCCTGGCGGTGGAAGCCGGGATTCCGGCTGGCGTATTCAACGTACTGCCAGGCTACGGCCACACAGTGGGCAAGGCCCTGGCCCTGCACATGGACGTGGACACCCTGGTGTTCACCGGCTCCACCAAGATCGCCAAGCAACTGCTGGTGTACTCCGGTGAATCCAACATGAAGCGCGTCTGGCTGGAAGCCGGTGGCAAAAGCCCGAACATTGTGTTCGCCGATGCCCCGGACCTGCAGGCCGCCGCCGAATCCGCTGCCAGCGCCATCGCCTTCAACCAGGGCGAAGTCTGCACCGCCGGTTCCCGCCTGCTGGTGGAGCGTTCCATCAAGGACAAATTCCTGCCGCTGGTGATCGAGGCCCTGAAAGCCTGGAAACCGGGCAACCCACTGGATCCGGCTACCAACGTCGGCGCCCTGGTGGACACCCAGCAGATGAACACCGTGTTGTCCTACATCGAGGCCGGTCATGCCGATGGCGCCAAACTGGTGGCCGGTGGCAAGCGCACCCTGCAGGAAACGGGCGGTACCTACGTCGAGCCGACGATTTTCGACGGCGTCAGCAACGCGATGAAGATTGCTCAGGAAGAGATCTTCGGCCCCGTGCTGTCGGTGATTGCTTTCGACAGCGTGGAAGAGGCGATCCAGATTGCCAACGACACCCCGTACGGGTTGGCGGCAGCGGTCTGGACTGCGAACATCTCCAAGGCTCACCTGACGGCCAAGGCACTGCGTGCCGGTAGCGTGTGGGTCAACCAGTACGACGGTGGCGACATGACCGCGCCGTTCGGCGGCTTCAAGCAGTCGGGCAATGGTCGGGACAAGTCGCTGCACGCGTTCGACAAGTACACCGAGCTGAAGGCGACCTGGATCAAGCTCTGAGTCTTCGGGGTTGAGGCGATGGCGTCCGCCAGGGCGCTTTCGCCGGCAAGCGCCACGCCGTACAGGCGCTCCTGCCCGAAGCTGTTGATCCACAGCGCAGCCGGACTTCCCGAGAGGGGAGTCCGGCTGTGTTGTCTGTGGCTTGCAGAATAATGATCCACAGGAGTGTGGAAATGCCTTGGGCGACCTATTTCGCCGTTTTATCCGCTGTCTTGAGTGTCGGCCTGGCCCTGGGCATGACCATGCCGCTGGTGTCCTTTCGCCTGGAAAGCTGGGGCTACGGACCCTTTGCGATAGGTGTGGTAGCGGCGATGCCGGCCATTGGCGTGCTGCTGGGCGCGAAGATTTCCAGCCGCCTGGCGGCCCGCTTCGGTACCGCCAACCTGATGCGCCTGTGCCTGTGGGCGGGTGCGCTCTCTATTGGGCTGCTGGCGCTGTTGCCCAGCTATCCGGTGTGGCTGGCGTTGCGCCTGATCCTGGGTGTGGTACTGACCATCATCTTCATCCTGGGGGAAAGCTGGATCAACCAGCTGGTGGTGGAGCAGTGGCGGGGGCGGCTGGTGGCGTTGTATGGCAGCGGCTATGCCTTGAGCCAGCTGGCGGGTCCCCTGCTGCTGGGCGTCCTGGGTACCACGCAGGACTACGGTTTCTGGGTCTCGGTGGGGTTGTTGGTGGCGGCGCCCTTGCTGCTCTTGGGGCGTAGCGGAGCGCCGAGCACCGAGTCCTGCAATGTCACCCTGATCGACCTCTGGCGCTTCTGTCAGACGCTGCCGGCGATTGGTTGGGCGGTGGCCTTGTTCGCTACTTTCGAGGCTCTGATCCTGACCCTGCTTCCGGTTTATTGCTTGAGCCAGGGCTTCACCGAGGACGTGGCCCTGGCCATGGTCAGCACCGTGGTGGTGGGCGATGCATTGTTGCAGCTGCCGATCGGCGCCTTGGCCGATCGCGTCTCCCGGCGCGGCCTGTTCACCGGTTGCGCGGTAATCCTGCTGTGTTCCAGCCTGGCCATTCCCCTGCTGCTGGACAGCGTATTGATCTGGCCTTTGTGGGTGCTGTTCGGGGCCAGCGCTGGCGGGTTGTTCACTCTGTCGCTGATCCTGATCGGCGAGCGTTATCGCGACGATGCGCTGGTGCGAGCCAATGCCCATGTGGCGCAGTTGTGGGGTATCGGTTGTCTGATCGGTCCCTTGGTGGCAGGGGCGGGCAGTCAGTGGGTCACCGGCCACGCGATGTTGCTGCTGGTAGCGGCGGGGGCCTTTGGCCTGTTGCTTCTGCTGCTGCGTCAGGGCGCTTTTGGAAGCGTCCAGGCACAACCCCTGTAGCGCTTCAAAGCATGCGCTCCAGACCGATGCGGGTGCTCAGCCAGGCATTGATGCGTCGCCACCAACTGCCGGGCTCGTGGCTCAGGCTGTGCAACTGCCCTTGGTCCTCGGTGATCCAGACCAGCTTGCCGCCCTCCAGTTTGACCTGGTAGCTGAGGGGCGGCGCCATCCCTTGCAGGGCCAGGGCGCGTACATGCTCGGCCAGTTCGGGGCTGTCCACCAGCACCCCAACCTCGGTGTTCCACAGCACTGAGCGTGAATCGAAATTGAACGAGCCGATAAAGCTCTTCTGTCGGTCGAAGACCATCGCCTTGCTGTGCAGGCTGGAATCCGATCCCTTCAGGGAACCGCTGTGGAACAGCCGCGGACCGCTGCCGCCGCCCCGCTCTCCGGGTTGTCTGCGCAACTCGTAGAGCTTCACGCCGTGTTCCAGCAAGGCCTTGCGATAGGGCGCGTAGCCGCCATGCACCACCGGCACGTCGGTGGCTTCCAGGGAGTTGGTCAAGAGGCTGACCGCGACCCCGGCGTCAGCCCGGCCGGTCAGGTACACCAGCCCCGGCTGGCCCGGGACGAAGTAGGCCGAGACCATGATCAGTTCCTTGCTGACGCCCTTGAGTTCCGGTGCCAACTGGGTGGTCAGCAGCAAGTGCGGGTCGGGATCGCCCTTGGCCAGGACCTTGGTCGGCGCATCCCACAGGGCTTGGTTCCAGGCCCAGATCAGTTCCTTGCGCCAGATATCCATGCGCGGCTGGGTTTGATAGGTCATCAGTTGGCGATACAGGACCTGGTTCTGCCGGCGGCTGTCCTGTAGCGACTCTTCCAGGCGCTGGCGGGTGTTGTTCAGGGCCTTGGCTGAAGGTGCGTAAGACAGGAACTCGCCTATGGGCCGGCTCAGGGCGCTGTTCCAGTATTGGTCGAAGCTATGGCCCAACTGCTCGGCCACGGGGCCGGCGCTGAACATGTCGATGTCGGTGAAGTTGAGATTGGGTTCGGCATCGAAGTATTCGTCGCCGAGGTTGCGCCCGCCGACGATGGCCACGCTGTTGTCCGCCAGCCACAGCTTGTTGTGCATCCGTCGATGCTGCTGCGACAGGTTGAACAGGCGGCCCACGGCTCGGGTAACACCGGTGCTGCGGCCCAGGTGCAGCGGGTTGAACAGGCGGATCTGGATCTGCGGGTGGGCGGCCAGGGTGGCGATGATCTGGTCCAGCCCGTCACTGGTGGTGTCGTCCAGCAGGATGCGTACCCGCACGCCTCGATCGGCAGCCTTGAGCAGTTCGTCCACCAGCATCCGGGTGCTGATGCCGTCATGGACGATGTAGTACTGCAGGTCGAGGCTGCTCTGGGCGTTGCGGATCAGCTCGGCGCGGGCCATGAAGGCTTCAGTGCTGTTGGGCAGCAAGCGAAAGCCGGAGCGTCCCTGGTAAGGGGCGGCCTGGGCCCTGATGGACTGGGCGAAGCTGGAATCCTTGGCGGCCAACGCTTGGCTGGGCTGGTAAGGCACTTCCTGGGTGGCGCAGCCGCCCAGCCCGAGGGTCAGGATCAGCGCTAGGATAAACCCCTGTTTACGGATCAAGTCAGGTCATCTCGCATCACGGCGCGGGTTGGCATGGGACGGCTGGCTTCCTGCAACGTGACCCGGGGTTCAGTCCTGGGTTTCGCTGAGCAGCTTGATGGCTGCGGAGCCGACTTTGCGTACCGCGTCCTCGATCTGCGCGGTTGGCTTGGCAGCGTAGTTCATCCGCAGGCAATTGCGGTACTTGCCCGAGGCGGAAAAGATACTGCCCACGGCGATCTGCACGCCTTGGTCGAGCAATGCCCGGTTGAGTTTCAGAGCGTCGAAGCCTTCGGGCAGTTCGATCCACAGCATGAAACTGCCCTGGGGACGACTGGCGCGGGTGCCTGTGGGGAAATAGCGGCTGACCCAGTCGAGCATCAGGTCGCGGTTGCGCTGGTATTGAGTGCGCATCTTGCGCAAATGGGGTTCGAAGTGGCCGCTTTTCAGGAACTCGGCGATGGCCACCTGGGGCTGCGTGGCGGTGGAACCGGTGCTGATGTACTTCATGTGCAGCACCCGCTCCAAGTAGCGGCCGGGCGCGACCCAGCCGATGCGCAGGCCGGGGGCCAAGGTCTTGGAGAAGGAGCTGCACAGCAGGACCCTGCCGTCGTCGTCGAAGGACTTGATGGTTCGCGGGCGTGGGTAGGTGTAGGCCAGTTCGCCATACACATCGTCCTCGATGATCGCCACGTCGAAGCGCTGGGCCAGGGTCAACAGGGCCCGCTTGCGCGACTCCGGCATGATGTAGCCCAAGGGATTGTTGCAGTTGGGGGTCAACTGTATGGCCTTGATCGGCCACTGCTCCAGAGCCAGTTCCAGGGCTTCCAGGCTGATCCCGGTAATCGGGTCGGTGGGGATTTCCAGGGCCTTCATGCCCAGCCCCTTGAGGGTCTGCATGGCGCCGTGAAAGCTCGGCGAGTCTACGGCAACAATGTCCCCAGGCTCGCAGGTGGCGCGAATGCTGGAGGACAAGGCCTCGTGGCAGCCGGTGGTGATCACCAGGTCATTGGCCCCCAGCTGGCAGCCGGAATCCAGCATCAGCCGCGCCACTTGCTCGCGCAATTCCAGCACGCCGTAGATGTTGTCGTAGTGCAGGCCGGGCATGTCCTGGCGCCGGCTGAGCCGGGCCATGGCCCGCAGCAAGGGCTTCATGGTTGGTGTGGTGATGTCCGGCATACCGCGGCCCAGCTGCACCACGTCCTTGCGCGGCACCGCGCGGATCAGCTCCAGCACCTGGTCCCACTGGGAGATTTCCACCGGCCGCTGGGCCGGGCGACCGACCGCCGGCAGGGCGGGCAACTCACGGCTGGGGGGGACGAAGTAGCCGGATTTTGGCTTGGGCATGGCCAGGCCGTTGTCTTCCAGCAGGCGATAGGCCTGCTGCACTGTGCTCAGGCTGACCCCGTGTTCTACGCTCAGGGCGCGCACCGAGGGCAGTCGATCACCGGGGCGATAGAAGCCCTGTTCGATGCGGGTGCCCAGGAGTTCGGCGAGGTTCACATAGAGGGTCATGGCGTTGGCTCGAAGTGGCAGTCACGGAGGACCAGTACAGATGGGGCAAAAATACAGGATTCAGCGATATTTTTGGCAAAACTGTATGGAAATAATACCGCTGTATTGGGTCTGTATTGGTTTTGATGCGGCGCCCATCATGTTCGCTCATGGCAACTTGAGCAAACAGGAGCAATGGAAATGAACGGCTTGAGCGATGTGCGGCTGTCGTTACGCAGTCAGGAACTGGAGGCCGAGCAGGAGCGGGGAGCGGCGGCGACCCTGCCACGCACTGCGCCGTCCGGGCTGGGTCCCTGGGGCTTGTACTGGCATCGGCTGCGTACCCGCAAGGCGTTGCTGGAGTTGACCGCCGAGGAGTTGCGGGACGTGGGGCTGAGCCGCGAGGAGGCCCGGGCCGAAGGCCTCAAGCCTTTCTGGCGGCTGTAATCCCGCAGCGGCGGCAAGGAGCCGCGCAAGGTCAGGCCAGCTCTTTCAGGCGATGCCAGAGCATGCCCAGGGCCAGCAGTGGTGAGCGCAGGTGCTTGCCGCCGGGAAAGGTGATGTGTGGCACCTTGGCGAACAGGTCGAAACCGCCACCCTGTTGGCCGCTGATGGCTTCCCCCAGCAACTTGCCCGCCAGGTGCGTGGCGTTCAGCCCATGGCCTGAATAGGCCTGGGCGTAATACACATTGGGTTGGTCCTTGAGTCGGCCGATCTGTGGCAGGCGGTTGGCGCCGATGCCGATCATGCCGCCCCACTGGTAGTCAATCTTCACCTCGGCCAGTTGCGGGAACACTTCCAGCATCTTCGGCCGCATGTAGGCAGCGATGTCCTTGGGGTCGCGCCCGGAGTAGTGGCAGGCACCGCCGAACAACAGGCGCCGATCGGCCGAGAGTCGGTAGTAGTCCAGGGCTACGCGCTGGTCGCAGACGGCCATGTTCTGAGGCAGTAGCTCCTGCGCCTGGGCCTCACTCAAGGGTTCGGTGGCAATGATGTAGCTGCCGGCCGGCAGCACCTTGCCCCCCAGCTCCGGGTTGAGGTCGTTGAGGTAGGCGTTGCAGCCCAGGACCAGGGTCTTGGCCCGTACCGTGCCGCGATGGCTGTGGACCTTGACCTCGGGACCGTAGTCGATGCGAGTCACTGCCGAATGCTCGAACAGACGCACGCCCATCTGCTGCGCCGCCTGAGCTTCACCCAGGGCCAGGTTCAGCGGGTGCAGATGGCCCGAGCCCATGTCGATCAGCCCGCCAACGTAGCGTTTGGAGCCCACCACGCTGTGCATTTCAGCGGCCTGCAACAGGCGGGTTTCGTGGCGATAGCCCAGGCTGCGCAGTTCTTCGGCGTCCTCGGCAAAGCCTTCAAGGTCCGCCGGCTTGTTGGCCAGGTCGCAGTAACCCCAGGTCAGATCGCAGGGGATCTGCAGGCGTTCGATGCGCTGGCGGACGATTTCCACGGCCTCCAGCCCCATGAGTTTCATCTGCCGCACACCGTCGTTGCCGAGCACCTTGGTGAACTGATCCAGGCCGTGGCCGACCCCACGAATCAACTGTCCGCCGTTGCGGCCGCTGGCGCCCCAGCCGATCTTGCGGGCTTCCAGCAGGATCACACTGAACCCGCGCTCGGCCAGTTCCAGGGCGGTATTGAGCCCCGAGAACCCGCCGCCTACCACGCACACGTCCGCTGTCAGCTCGCCTGCCAGTGTCGGGTAGTCAGGCTGCGGCAGGCTGCTGGCGGCATAGTAAGAGGCGGCGTGCCGATCGCTGGCGGCGGATTGCTGAGCACTGGCGGGCATGGAAAGCGTCCTGATCAGGGGGTCTGTAAAAATTGCCGGAGCATAAGCCGGGGCTTTCGTTTGCGGCAACCGCAGGACGCCCGGTCCTGTCTGCGCCGATGCATTTGAGGCAGAATTCACGGCTATTCATGTCCCGGTAGCCTTTTCATGAGCTGTAACCGTCAAATAGTCCGCAGCCTGCGTCAGCAGATTCCCTCCTTCGAGTGCGTTCCTGGCTGCCACGATTGCTGCGGGCCAGTGACTACTTCGCCTGAGGAAATGTCTCGCCTGCCGCGCAAGACCGCTGCCGAACAGGACGCTGCCATGGACGAGCTCAACTGTGTGCACCTGGGCCCCAATGGCTGCACGGTGTATGACGAGCGCCCGCTGATCTGTCGCCTGTTCGGCACCACGCCGAGTCTGCCGTGCCCCAACGGCCGGCGTCCGGTAGAGATGATCCACCCCCGGGTCGAGAAGCAGATCCACGACTACATGGCCAGTAATCGTCAGGTCCTGGTCTAGCCCGTCACTCCTTGTAGGAGCTGGCTTGCCGGCGAAAGCGTCCCGGACCGGCGCTCCTCATCTCAATCCGGAATGGGCAGGCTCAGGCTCTCCTTCACTTCCTCCATCACGATGTAGCTCTTGGATTCCCGTACATGGGGCAGCTTGAGCAGGATGTCCCCCAGCAGCTTGCGGTAGGACGCCATCTCTGAGATCCGCGCCTTGACCAGATAGTCGAAGTCGCCGGACACCAGATGGCATTCCAGCACGTGCGGCAGCTTCAGCACCGCGCGACGGAACTCCTCGAAGGTATCCCCTGACTTGTAGTCCAGGCTGATCTCGACGAACACCAGCAGGCTGCCCTTCAGGTGCTGCGGATTGAGCCGGGCGTTGTAGCCCATGATGATTCCTTCGCGTTCCAGGCGGCGCACTCGCTCGGTGCAAGGGGTGGTGGAGAGTCCGACTCGTTCCCCCAGCTCGGTGAAGGAAATACGCCCATCGGCCTGCAGTATCCGCAGGATATTGCGATCTATCTTGTCCAGGGCACGACGGGTCTGATGATTGGTGCGCATAGGGGATGCCCCTCCGTGAAAAGCGATATCGCCGAGAATTCTCGCCAAATATAGGCGGTTATATAGTGAAAATCACTGCTCAATGTTTCTTACACTGCGCCCATCTTTGCTCTGAATAACAAACGTCAGCGGTCAAGCCGCGATGAGGGATATGAAAATGCGCGTTCTGGTCTTGGGCAGTGGCGTTATCGGAACCACCAGTGCCTATTACCTGGCTCGAGCCGGGTTTGATGTGACCGTGGTGGACCGCCAGCCGGCTGCAGCCATGGAAACCAGTTTCGCCAACGCCGGTCAGGTATCCCCTGGCTATGCCTCGCCCTGGGCTGCTCCGGGCGTGCCGCTCAAGGCCATCAAATGGCTGCTGCAGCGCCACGCACCGCTGGCAATCAAGGCCACCGCCGATATCGATCAATACCTGTGGATGGCGCAGATGCTGCGCAACTGCACCGCCAGCCGTTATGCGGTGAACAAAGAGCGCATGGTGCGTCTGTCCGAATACAGCCGTGACTGCCTCGACGAACTGCGGGCGGAAACCGGTATCGCCTATGAAGGCCGCAGCCTGGGCACCACCCAGCTGTTCCGCACCCAGGCGCAACTGGACGGCGCGGCGAAAGATATCGCCGTGCTCAAGGAATCCGGCGTGCCGTTCGAGCTGCTGGATCGCGAGGGCATTGCCCGGGTCGAACCGGCTCTGGCCAACGTCACCGACATCCTTGCCGGTGCCCTGCGTCTGCCAAATGACCAGACCGGCGACTGCCAGATCTTCACCACTCGCCTGGCCGAAATGGCCATCAAGCTGGGTGTGGAGTTCCGTTTTGGCCAGGACATCCAGCGCCTCGACTTCGCCGGCGACCGGATCAATGGCGTATGGATCGACGGCAAGCTGGAAACCGCCGACCGCTACGTGCTGGCGCTGGGCAGCTATTCGCCGCAACTGCTCAAGCCGCTGGGCATCAAGGCCCCGGTCTACCCGCTCAAGGGCTATTCCCTGACCGTGCCGATCACCAACCCGGCGATGGCTCCGACTTCGACCATCCTCGACGAGACCTACAAGGTTGCGATCACCCGTTTCGATAACCGTATCCGGGTCGGCGGCATGGCTGAAATAGCCGGTTTTGACCTCTCGCTGAACCCACGCCGGCGCGAAACGCTGGAGATGATCGTCAACGATCTCTATCCTCAGGGCGGTGATCTGTCCCAGGCCAGTTTCTGGACCGGGCTGCGTCCTACCACCCCGGATGGCACGCCAATCGTCGGTGCCACGCCGTTGCGCAATCTGTTCTTGAACACCGGCCATGGCACCCTCGGTTGGACCATGGCCTGTGGTTCCGGTCGTTTGCTTGCGGACCTGATGGCCAAGAAAAAGCCGCAGATCAGCGCCGAAGGCCTCGATATTTCCCGTTACGGCAACCCTCAGGAGTCAGCTAAACATGTCAATCCAGCGCCAGCTCACCAATGAGCGCATGAGTCAGATCGTCGTTCACAGCGGTACGGTGTATCTGTCCGGGCAAGTCGGTGACGACCTGCAGGCCGGAATTGAACAGCAGACTCGGGAGACCCTGGCCAACATCGAGCGTCTGCTGGACCTGGCCGGCACCGACAAAAGCAAGCTGCTGTCGGTGACCATCTACCTGAAGGACATCGATGCCCATTTCGAAGGCATGAACAGTGTCTGGGACCAGTGGTTGCCAAAAGGCGTGGCACCGGCCCGGGCTACTGTGGAAGCCAAGCTCTGTGAGCCGGAAATCCTCATCGAGCTGTCGGTAGTGGCCGCTCTGCCTTAAGCGACAAGATCCCTCTCCCGGTGCCGGTGGTGGTCCGCCGTCATCCAGCACCGGTTTTTTATTCCCCATGACCGCCTAGAAGTCTGCCGCCATGCGTCCTGCCCGTGCCCTGATCGATCTCCAAGCCCTGCGTCATAACTACCAACTGGCCCGTGAAGTTTCGGGTGTTCGCGCTCTCGCGGTGATCAAGGCCGATGCCTACGGTCATGGCGCGGTGCGATGCGCCCAGGCGCTGGAGAGCGAGGCCGATGGCTTTGCCGTGGCCTGTATCGAGGAAGCCCTGGAACTGCGCGCCGCCGGCATCCGTGCGCCGGTGCTGTTGTTGGAGGGGTTCTTCGAAGCCTCTGAGCTGGCGCTGATCGTCGAGCATGATTTCTGGTGTGTGGTGCATTCGCTGTGGCAGCTCGAGGCCATCGAGCAGACGCCGGTGGCCAAGCCGCTGACGGTCTGGCTCAAGCTGGATTCGGGCATGCACCGGGTTGGCCTGCATCCCAAGGATTACCAGGCGGCCTATCAACGGCTGCAGACCAGCGGCAAGGTCGAGAAGATCGTGCTGATGAGCCACTTCGCTCGCGCTGATGAGCTGGACTGCCCACGCAGCAGTGAGCAGGTCGCGGTATTCGAGGCGGCTCGCCAGGGGCTGGGGGCCGAGATCAGCCTGCGCAATTCGCCCGCAGTATTGGGCTGGCCCAGCGTGCCAAGTGACTGGGTTCGCCCGGGCATCATGCTCTACGGTTCCACGCCGTTCGAAGAAAACAACTCCGTGGCAGAGCGTCTGCAGCCGGTCATGACCCTGGAATCCAAGGTGATCTGTGTGCGTGAGCTGCCCGCCGACGAGCCGGTTGGCTATGGCGCCAAGTTCATCACCGACAAGCCGATGCGCATCGGCGTGGTCGCCATGGGTTATGCCGATGGCTATCCACGCCACGCGCCAACCGGCACTCCGGTGTTGGTGGACGGTCAGCGCAGCCGCCTGCTGGGCCGGGTGTCCATGGACATGCTGTGTGTCGACCTGACGGATGTGCCTCAGGCCGGGCTGGGTTCCACCGTTGAGCTATGGGGCAAGAACATCCTCGCCAGCGAGGTCGCCCTGGCCGCCGATACCATCCCTTATCAGCTGTTCTGCAACCTGCGTCGGGTGCCGCTGGTGTACTGCGAAGACTGAGATTGCGCGGGTTGTACCGAAAGTCGCCTGCCCTCGGGGGAATCGGGGCCAAGTGTTGTAAATACTGAACGCTGTCGCCATGATAACGCTCAATTACAACAACGCCTGATTCCCGCCTAGGAGGCTGCCGCATTGGACGTCGGTGAACGACTACAATCCATCCGTAAACTGAAAGGTCTTTCCCAGCGTGAACTCGCCAAGCGCGCGGGCGTCACCAATAGCACCATTTCAATGATCGAAAAGAACAGTGTCAGCCCCTCGATCAGCTCACTGCGAAAGGTGCTGGGCGGCATTCCCATGTCCATGGTCGAGTTCTTTTCCGAGGAAGTTCTCCAGGAAACGCCTTCTCAGATCGTCTACAAGGCCCACGAACTGATCGATATCTCCGATGGTGCAGTCACCATGAAGCTGGTGGGCCGGGCCCATCCAAGTCGCGCCATTGCCTTTCTCAACGAGATCTATCCGCCGGGCGCCGATACTGGCGAAGAGATGCTCACCCATGACGGCGAAGAAACCGGGATTCTCCTCGAGGGTCGCCTGGAATTGGTGGTAGGGCTGGAAACATTTGTCCTCGAAGCCGGTGACAGCTACTACTTTGAGAGTACGAAGCCGCACCGTTTTCGTAATCCGTTCGATGCTCCGGCGCGACTAATCAGCGCAGCCACTCCGGCGAATTTCTAGACCAAGAGGCATCCTGCAAGGCTTGCAGAGAGGGCCCCAGCGACATTTCGCCGCGATTAAGACCCCTTCGACTTTGGGGTTGTTTCAGTGTGGCGGGCTAACCGTTATACTTTCGCCCGCCTGCGAAACCGTGGCCGCAGGCGTGACTAGCCACCATTGAGGGTGTACGCGTGAACCTAATTATGAAAATGCTGGCCGCACCAGCAACCGTATTGGCCCTTTGGGCAGTCAGCGCTCAAGCTGCGACTAATGATGACATTGCCAAGCGTCTTGAGCCTGTTGGCCAGGTCTGCGTCCAGGGGCAGGAATGCAAGGGTATGGAAGTCGCTGCTTCTGCTGGCGGCGGCGGTGGGGCGAAATCCCCGGATGACGTGATCGCCAAGCACTGCAATGCTTGCCACGGCACCGGCCTGTTGGGCGCACCGAAAATCGGTGACACCGCAGCCTGGAAAGAGCGCGCCGATCACCAGGGCGGCCTCGACGGCATCCTGGCCAAGGCCATCACCGGTATCAACGCCATGCCGCCTAAAGGCACTTGCATGGATTGCTCCGATGACGAGCTCAAAGGTGCTATCCAGAAGATGTCCGGCCTGAAATAAGCCGCCATCTTCAGCGAAAAAGCCGCTTACGAGCGGCTTTTTTGTGGGCGTAATTCAGCCTGTGCACTGTTCAACGCAGCAAACTCCCGGCAAGCTCGGTCCAACCTCAATTCATGGATGGTCCCCGGAGGGTCAGATGCTGCAATCCTGTTCTATCGAGCATGCGGTAGATGAAGTGCTCGCCCGTTTGCCGCAACACATTCACATGGGCATGCCCCTGGGCCTGGGCAAACCCAACCGTTTTGCCAACGCCCTGTATCGCCGCATTGCCCAATTGCCCGAACGCCAACTGACGATCTACACCGCCCTGAGCCTGGGCCGTCCGTCCCTGGGCGACGGCTTGCAGAAGCGCTTTCTCGAACCCTTTGTGGAACGGGTGTTCGGCGACTACCCGGAACTGGATTATCTCGCCGACCTGCACCGCGACAGCCTGCCGGCGAACATCCGCGTCGAGCAGTTCTTCATGCAGCCCGGCAGCCTTTTACACAGCGCCGCAGCGCAGCAGGACTACGTCAGCAGCAACTACAGCCATGCAGCCCGGGACATCAACGCCGCCGGCCTGAACCTGGTGGCGCAACTGCTGGCCCGCGATCCGCAACACCCCGGCCGTCTGAGCCTGAGCTGCAACCCGGATATCACCCTCGACATGCTGCCGATGATCGCCAAGCGCCGTGCCGCAGGGGAGACCATCCTGATTCTCGGTCAGGTCCACAGCGACCTGCCTTATATGCCCGGGGACTCCGAGATCGACGCGGCGGACCTCGACCTGCTGATCGACGAAGAAGAGCACAGCACTCTGTTTTCCACGCCGAACATGCCGGTGGGGATTCAGGATCATTGCATCGGCATGCATGCCAGCACCCTGGTGCGCGACGGCGGCACCCTGCAGATCGGCATCGGCTCCATGGGTGATGCACTGACCGCAGCCTTGCTGGCGCGGCAGGCTGACAACGACGGTTATCGAGCCCTATTGACGGACCTGCAGGTGAACCAATGGCAGTCGCTGATTGACCGTGAAGGTGGCGTCGAGCCCTTTGCCCAAGGCCTTTACGGTTGCAGTGAAATGTTCGTCAACGGTCTGCTGGCCCTGGCGGATGCCGGCATCGTGCGGCGCAAGGTCTACCCGACCCTGGAGCTGCAACAACAAGCCAACGCCGGCACCCTGGACCCGGCCACGGCTGGCGGGGTTTCGGTCCACGGTGGTTTCTTCCTTGGCCCGCGCAGTTTCTATCAGCGGCTGCGAGAGCTGCCCAAGGGCAAGCTGGCGGAGTTCAACATGACCGCCATCAGCTACATCAACGAACTCTATGGCGACGAGGCCCTCAAGCGCCTGCAGCGTCGGGACGCACGATTCATCAACAGTGCCTTCACCATGACCCTGATGGGGGCGGCGGTGTCCGATCAGTTGCAGGGCGGGAAGGTACTGAGTGGTGTTGGCGGGCAGTACAACTTCGTTGCCCAGGGCCATGCTCTGCACGATGCTCGCTCGGTGCTGATCCTGCGCAGCTGGCGTGAGTCCGCTGGCGAGGTCAGTTCCAACATTGTCTGGGAGTACGGCCATTGCACCATCCCGCGCCATCTGCGGGACATCGTGATCACCGAGTACGGTATTGCCGATCTGCGGGGTAAAACGGATGCGAAAGTGATCGAGGCGCTGCTCAATATCAGCGACTCACGCTTTCAGCCGGGGTTGATGGAGCAGGCACAGAAAGCCGGAAAACTGCCAAAGGATTTTCGTCTGGATCCGCGTTTTACCGACAACAGCCCACAGCGTTTGCAGAATATTCAGGCACGTCACAGCCACCTGTTTCCAGAGTATCCGCTGGGCAGTGATTTCAGCGATGAAGAGCGTGACCTACTGCGGGCGCTGAACTGGCTGAAGAGCAAGTTCAAGCTCAGCGAGATCCTCGAGCTGGGCAAGGCGGCACTCGATGCGCCGGAGCCTGAGGCATTCCCGGCGCACCTTGAGCGCATGGGGCTGGAGAAGCCCGAAGGCCTGCGTGAAGACCTGTACCAGCGTTTCCTGCTGGCTGGCCTGCAGGCCACGGCAACCACCTTGTCGTAGGAGCCGGTTTGCCGGCGAATGGGCCATCAAGTCTTGCATTGCTCTCAAGGGCGTCTTCGCTGGCAAGCCAGCTCCTACACAAGCCAGCTCCCACAAGGCGGGCGGGGTTAGTCGATGAAGGTGACCACGCCGCCAGCCAGGGATTTGACCCGGGCCAGGGATTCCACGCGGTAGCCCTGGGAGTCCAGTTCGGCACGGCCGCCCTGGAAGGACTTTTCGATCACGATGCCCAGGCCGGCCACGGTGGCACCGGCCTGCTTGATGATCGAGATCAGCGCCTGGGACGCCTTACCGTTGGCCAGGAAGTCATCGATGATCAGTACGCGGTCGCTGCTGGTCAGGTGCCGTGGGGAGATGGCGACGGTGCTTTCCACCTGTTTGGTGAAGGAGTACACGGTGGCCGACAGCAGGTTCTCGGTCAGGGTCAGGGACTGGTGCTTGCGGGCGAAGATCACCGGCACGCCCAGGTTCAGACCGGTCATGATCGCCGGGGCAATCCCCGAGGCTTCGATGGTGACGATCTTGGTGATGCCCGAGTCCTTGAACAGCGTGGCGAATTCGTCGCCGATCAGCTTCATCAACTGCGGATCGATCTGATGGTTCAGAAAGGCGTCGACTTTCAGTACTTGATCGGAAAGCACGATGCCTTCTTCGCGAATTTTCTTGTGCAGTGCTTCCACGGAGCTTCCTCAAATAGCGCCTGTTGCGCCAAAGGTCAGTTAAAAATAGTCGATTTTAGCGCTTTAACATCGCGCGTATATCCGCCAAAGCGCTATTGCCGCGAACGGCTTTGACTTCGGTCGGCGTGTCGTCGTTGCCTTCCCAGGCCAGATCGTCCGGGGGCAGTTCATCGAGGAATCGGCTCGGCGCGCAGTCGATGATTTCACCGTATTGCTTGCGCTTGGCTGCGAAGGTGAAGGCCAGGGTCTGGCGAGCACGGGTAATGCCCACGTAGGCCAGGCGTCGTTCTTCCTCGATGGTGTCGGCTTCGATACTGGAGCGGTGCGGGAGGATTTCCTCTTCCATGCCCATGATGAACACGTAGGGAAATTCCAGGCCCTTGGAGGCATGCAAGGTCATCATTTGTACACCTTCGGCGCCGTCTTCCTCTTCCTGCTGGCGTTCCAGCATGTCCCGCAGGACCAGCTTGCCGATGGCGTCTTCGACGGTCATTTCGCCGTCTTCGTCTTTTTCCAGGGTGTTCTTCAAGGCCTCGATCAGGAACCAGACGTTGCCCATCCGGTAGTCTGCGGCCTTGTCGCTGGAGCTGTTGGTGCGCAGCCAGTTCTCGTAGTCGATGTCCATGACCATGCTGCGCAGGGCGGAGATCGGGTCTTCGCCGGCGCATTGTTCGCGGACCCGGTCCATGAAGCGCTTGAAGCGCGCCAGGCGGTCGGTGAAACGGCTGTCCAGGTGCTCGCCCAAGCCGATTTCATCGGTGGCGGCGTACATCGAGATCTTGCGCTCGGTGGCGTAGTTGCCGAGTTTTTCCAGGGTCGTGGAACCGATTTCCCGGCGCGGCACGTTGATCACCCTGAGAAAGGCGTTGTCGTCGTCCGGGTTCACGATCAGGCGGAAGTAGGCCATCAGATCCTTTACTTCCTGGCGTCCGAAGAAGCTGTTACCGCCGGACAGACGATAGGGCACCTGATGGTGCTGCAGCTTCAGTTCGATCAGTTTGGCCTGGTAGTTGCCCCGGTAAAGAATGGCGAAGTCGCTGTAGGGCCGGTCGGTGCGCAGGTGCAGGCTAAGGATCTCCATCGCCACCCGTTCGGCCTCGGCATCTTCGTTGCGGCAGCGGATCACGCGGATTTCGTCACCGTGGCCCATCTCGCTCCACAGCTGCTTTTCGAACTCATGGGGGTTGTTGGAGATCAGCACGTTGGCACAGCGCAGGATACGGCTGGTGGAGCGATAGTTCTGCTCCAGCATCACCACTTTCAGGGACGGATAGTCGTCCTTGAGCAGCATCAGGTTTTCCGGGCGCGCGCCACGCCAGGCGTAGATCGACTGGTCGTCGTCGCCCACCACGGTGAACTGGTTGCGCTTGCCGATGAGCATCTTCACCAGCAGGTACTGGCTGGCGTTGGTGTCCTGGTATTCGTCCACCAGCAGGTAGCGGACCTTGTTCTGCCATTTTTCCAGGATGTCGGCGTGTTCTTCGAACAACTTCACCGGCAGCAGGATCAGGTCGTCGAAGTCCACCGCGTTGAACGCCTTGAGCGTGCGCTGGTAGTGGGTATAGACGATGGCCGCAGTCTGTTCCTTGGGGTTGCGGGCATTTTCCAGGGCTTCGGCGGGCAGGATCAGGTCGTTCTTCCACGAGCCGATCATGTTCTTGATCTCGTCGACGCCGTCGTCTCCGGAATACTCCTTCTGCATGATGTCGGTCATCAGGGCCTTGACATCAGTCTCGTCGAAGATCGAGAAGCCCGGCTTGTAGCCCAGCCGCGCATGCTCCTTGCGGATGATGTTCAGGCCCAGGTTGTGGAAGGTCGACACGGTCAGGCCGCGACCTTCGCCACTGCGCAGCAGGGTGCCGACCCGCTCCTTCATTTCCCGCGCGGCCTTATTGGTAAAGGTCATGGCGACGATGTACTGGGCGCGGATGCCGCAGTTCTGGATCAGGTGCGCGATCTTGCGGGTGATCACGCTGGTCTTGCCGGAGCCTGCGCCGGCGAGCACCAAAAGAGGGCCGCCGACATAGTTCACGGCTTCTTGCTGCCGGGGATTGAGTCGGGACATGACAGTAAAAAGGGATCGGTTACGAAAAGGGCGGGCATTTTAACAGGCTGGACAGATTCTGCTGCTCTCTCCGACTTGTGACGCACAACGCTATCTAAATTTGCCGGTTTTGATACTTTCCCTCAGGATGCGCGCTGAATATGCGTCTAATGTTCGAGTTAGAGCGGTACAAGAAATTGCGTATGATAATCAATATCAATTGTTATTGCTTATTTGCGCGCCATAATGCCCGCCGCCAACTTATTTTGCAGAGTCTAGGGAGCTAGCTTGTCTAAGCCTGTCGAACCCTTGCGTTTGCTGCTACTGGCCGAAGAGCCTGTGTGGACAGCGTTGTTGCGCGAGTGTGTCGCTCCGTTGGGAGACTCGGTGGTATTGATCAGTGCTCCCACCTGGGAGTCGGTCAGTCGTTTGTTCGAAGACGATCGCAATGCGGTCCTGTTGACCATTCCACGCCTGCAGCCCGGTCCCGGGCGTTGCAGTTTGCCCACCATTCTATTGCTGGACCATGAGCCCTCGGTGGCCCCGGTGGGCGTCAGCGACTGGCTGGTGGGTTCCTGCCTGAGTACCGATGCCCTGCGCCGCTGCCTGCGTCATGTGCGTGAGCGCGGTGTGCTGGAAAACACCTTGCAACGCCTGGCCGAGCAGGACCCCCTGACCGGTATTGCCAACCGGCAGGGCTTTCAGACCCTGCTGGCCGCGCGGCTGGCGGAAAACGATGGTCGCGGCCTGGCCCTGGGGCACCTGGACCTGGATAACTTCCGTCACGCCAACGATGCCCTCGGCCACCAGGCCGGTGACCGGCTGATCCTGCAGGTGGTGTCGCGGCTCAAGAGCCAGCTGGAGGCCGGTGACCAACTGGCCCGCCTGGGCAGCGACGAGTTTGCCTTGCTGATCGACACCCGCCGCGCGCCGCAGCGTGCCGAATGGATGGCCGAACGCATCACCGAAGCCATGGCCGAACCCTATTGGGTCGACGGCGAAAGCCTGTTGATCGGCTGCAGCCTGGGGATTGCTCATGCCCGGGCCAATGCCGGCGCCGACCCGTTGATGTGGCATGCACATATCGCCATGCAGCAGGCCAAGAGCACCCAGGGTTGCACCTTTCATATCTTCAACGAGCGGATCAATCGCAACGCTCGCAGCCTTGCCGATCTGGAAAGCGAGCTGCGTCGGGCCTTGCGCCGTGACGAGCTGGAGCTGCATTACCAGCCGCGGCTGAACCTGCATGACGGCAAGATTGTCGGCCTCGAAGCCCTGGTGCGTTGGCGTCACGGCGAGCGCGGCCTGCTGCCTCCCAGCGAGTTTGTGCCCCTGGCGGAACAGAGCGGGCTGATCGTGCCCCTGGGCTACTGGGTGATTTCCCGTGCTCTACGAGACATGCAGGCCCTGCGCGAGCGCGGGCTGCCTTCGCTGCATATGGCGGTCAACCTGTCGTTCCGCCAGTTCCAGGACAGCCAGTTGCTCTCGACCCTGAGCCGGCTGATTGCCGAGCGCGGGGTTGAAGCCCAGTGGCTGGAGTTCGAGCTGACGGAAACCGCAGTGATGCGCCGCAGCGATCTGGTGAAGCAGACCATGGATGCCCTCGGGCGCCTGGGGGTGCGTTTTTCCCTGGACGACTTCGGTACCGGTTTCTCTTCCTTCGTCCACCTCAACAGCCTGCCGATCACCCTGCTCAAGGTCGACAAGAGCTTTGTCGGGGGCATGGAGCAGCGTGAAGAGAACCGCAAACTGGTGCACGCCATGATCAACCTGGCCCACAACCTCAATCTGGATGTGGTGGCCGAGGGGGTGGAAACCGCGGAGCAACTGGCGTTGCTGCGAGGCTTTGGCTGCGATCAGGTCCAGGGCTACCTGATCAGCAAGCCGCTGCCCCTGGCTGATCTGATGGAGTACCTGACGTTCGGCAGCAGCCAGCAGTCGCTGCAGGAAGGGACGCTTTAAGCGACTGATACCGGTGCTGATCCACCGCCTTGGGCGGCGGTGATCAGCTCCCTGTCAATCCGCGCTGCTGGTCTGAAGGTTCATCGCCGCTGCCACGGGCTCGCGCTTGATCATGCGGCGCATCCGCCACTCGAACGCTAGGGTCAGGCTGATGGCCGCGCAGGCCAGGCCCAGGGCCAGTCCCCACCAGACACCGGTCGGTCCCCAGTCCAGGGTAAAGGCCATCAGCCACGCCGAAGGGGCACCGATCAGCCAGTAGCAGCCCAGGCCCACCAGGAAGGTGGTCTTGGCATCCTTGAGGCCGCGGATCGCGCCCATGGCGATGGTCTGGGTGCCATCGAACAGCTCGAACCAGGCCGCCACCGCCAACAGGCTCACCGCCAGTTGAATCACCTCGGCGAAGGCCGGGTCATTGTGGTCCAGGAAGAGCCCGATCAACTGGTTGGGTAGCAGCCAGAAAATCATCGCGAACCCCAGCATCGCCACCGCGCCGAAGGCGATGCCGACCCGTCCGGCCAACCTTGCATCCAGCAGTTGTCCGGCACCGTAGTGCTGGCCAATGCGCATGGTGATGGCGTAGGAGATGCCAGCCGGCACCATGAACGCCACCGACACGATCTGCAGGGCGATCTGGTGCGCCGCCAACTGGGTGCTGCCCATGGTGCCCATGCACAGCGCGGCGAAGGCGAACAACCCGACTTCCACCGCATAGGTGCCGCCAATGGGCAGGCCCAGGCGCCACAGTTCCCGCAGGTAATGGGTGTTCAGCCGGGCCAGGCCCTGACGCAACGGGTACGCGGCGTAGGCCGGATGGCGCTTGATGTGCCAGGCCAGTGCCAGCGCCATGCAGTTGGCGACGATGGCGGTCACCAGGCCGATGCCCACCAGGCCGAGTTTCGGCAGGCCGAACATGCCGGTGATCAATGCATAGTTGAGCAGGAAGTTGGCCACAGTCCCTGCCAGGCTGATGACCATCACCGGCGTCGCCCGGCCGATGGCGCTGGTAAAACCGCGCAAGGCCATGAAACTCAAGTAGCCGGGCAGGGCGAACGGCAGGATCAGCAGGAACTGGCCGGCGGCCTGGACGTTGCTTGGGGTCTGGCCGAACAGCAGCAACAGCGGTTTGAGGTTCCACAGCAGCAGGCCGGCGACCAGGGCCATGATCCAGGCCAGCCACAGGCCGGCCTGGGTCAGGCGGGCGGCGCCCTCGATGTCTCCGGCGCCCTGACGAATCGCCACCAGGGTGCCTACAGCGGCAATCACGCCGATGCAGAAAATCGAGACAAAGGAATAGCTGGCGGCGCCCAGACCGCCGCCGGCCAGGGCTTCGGGGCTGAGGCGGGCCATCATCAGGGTGTCGGTGAGAACCATCAGCATGTGCGCCAGCTGGGAGGCGATCAGCGGCCCCGCCAGCCGCAGGATGGCCCAGAGTTCGGTACGTGCTGGATGCTGCATGGTCATCAGGCTCGATCAGGGTAAAGTCGGGGAGAGCGCTGATTCTCGGCGCTTCTGGGCCATAGCACAAAGGGATAAAAATACTTGCTGGCATGATAAAAACTCATGCGAACGACTTTCTGGTAGCGTTGCGTCATTCCGCTGCCGGAGCGCATCCATGTCCCGCCGTCTTCCTCCTCTTTATGCCCTGCGTGCCTTTGAAGCAGCGGCGCGGCACAGCTCGTTCACCCGGGCGGCCGAGGAGCTGTCCATTACCCAGAGTGCTGTCAGCCGGCATATCCGCACCCTGGAGGAGCACTTCGCTTGCCGGCTGTTCCAGCGCAGTGGGCGCAATCTGCAACTGACCGAAGCGGCGCGTTTGCTGCTGCCGGGCATCCGCGAGGGCTTCGGTGCCCTGGAGCGGGCCTGCAATACCTTGCGGGCCGAAGACGACATCCTGCGCATGAAGGCGCCGTCGACCCTGACCATGCGCTGGTTGCTGGCGCGCCTCAGCCGTTTCCGCCATCTGCAGCCGGGCAACGAAGTGCAGCTCACCAGTGCCTGGATGGATGTGGATTCCGTGGACTTCAACCAGGAACCCTTCGACTGTGCGGTACTGCTGAGCAACGGACACTTTCCACCGGATTGGGAAGCCAGCTACCTGTTCCCGGAGTTACTGGTCCCGGTGGGCGCTCCGAATCTGCTCGAAGACCTGCCCTGGGATGTGGCGCGGCTGGCGGCCACGGAGTTGTTGCATCCGACTCCTGACCGGCGGGACTGGCGCAGTTGGCTGGAGCAGATGGGGCTCACGGATCAGGTTTCCCTCAAGGGCGGGCAGGTGTTCGACACTCTGGAGCTGGGGATGATTGCGGCGGCTCGGGGCTACGGCGTGTCCATGGGGGACCTGCTGATGGTGGCCGAGGATGTCGCTCAAGGTCGCTTGAGCCTGCCCTGGCCGACTGCCGTCGCCAGCGGCTTGAACTATTACCTGGTGTGGCCCAAGACCCGGCCGGGAGGTGAACGTTTGCGTCGTCTCAGCGACTTTCTCCAGGGTGAGGTCGAGGCGATGCAATTGCCTGCGGTAGAGCGCCTGGGCTGAAACGTTGAAGCACCCGGCCGGCAAGGTTGTGCACATATCCTTGCAAGACGCTCAAGTATTGCCCGGCGCCGCCGAATCCTAGGACATGGAACCAGCGTTCAGGAAGGTCCTAATTACTAAAAACACTTAGAAATATTGTTGCCGAGCGTGCCACTCGATCAGGATGATCCGCCTTCTCGGCCAGGAGCCATCATGTCCCAACCCCGTGCCCGGATAGCCTCCCAGCTAGGGCTTGCCCTTGCCCTGATACTCGCCCTGGTGATCAGCGGCAGTACCCTGTTTGCCCTGCGTTCTCTGGATTCGGCGAATCTCGACACCCGAGAAGAGCACTTGGCCAGCGAAGCGCGCCTGCTGGCGGACCAGCTCAACACCTTTCACAGCAGCCTGCGCGAAAGCACCCAGCGCCTCAGTGGCTTGTTTGAAAACCGCTTCAGCAGCGGCATGAGCCTGCATCCCGAACAACCGGTGACAGTGGCTGGGGTCCAGACCCCCGGGCTGCACCTGGGGGACATGGTGCTGAACAACAACTTCGAGGAAGTGGACGAGTTCAAGCAGATGACCGCCGGGGTGGCGACCCTGTTCGTGCGCAGCGGCGACGACTTCATTCGGGTCAGTACCTCCCTGAGCAAACAGGACGGCAGCCGGGCCATTGGCACCTTGCTCGACCACGCCCACCCGGCCTATCAGAAACTCATGGCGGGGCAGGGTTATGTTGGCCGGGCGCTGTTGTTCGAGCGCTTCTACATGACCCAGTACACCCCGGTGCTGGATCGTGCCGGCAAGGTGATTGCCGTGCTGTTCGTTGGTTTTGACTACACCGATGCGCAGAATGCCCAGTTCGACAATCTCAAGCGCTTCCGCATCGGACAGAGCGGCTCCCTGGCCTTGCTGGACGAGCAGCACAAGTGGCTGGTGCCGCCGGCGGGCGTGCAAGGCCTGGATCAGGCCGCGCAGGTCATGACCGATGCGGCGAAGGAGCCGGGCAAGGGGCGCTTCTGGAGCGACCAGGGCGAAGACTTCTACAGCCTGGCGGTGCCTTTTGCCGGTGGGCCCTGGGCGGTGGTGGCGAGCATGCCCAAGGCCGAGATCCGGGCGGTGACCTGGAGCGTCGGTATCCGTCTGGTGATCGGCAGCCTGTTGGCGATGTTGCTGGCGGTGGGCGCCACGGTCTGGCTGCTGCGCAGCAAGCTGGCACCCTTGAGTGATCTGGTGCGTCAGGCCCAGGCCCTGGGCGGTGGCGACCTGAGTGCGCGGTTGAATGTATCCAGCCACGATGAGATCGGCCAACTGGCTCGTAGCTTCAACCAGATGGGTGAAGCCTTGTCGACCATGGTCGAGCACATCCGCCGTTCTGCCGCTGAGGTCAACGGCCGGGCCCAGGCCTTGTCCGGCCTGTCCAGCGGTGCCTATGAGGGCATGGAGCAGCAGTCGGGCGAGATCACCAGCATGGCGGGGGCGGTGGAGGAGTTCAGCGCCACGTCGCTGAACATCGCTGACAATATGGGCAGCACTCAGCGCCTGGCCCAGGAAAACGCCCAGCAAACCCACATCGGCCGCGAGTCCATGGAACAGGCGTCATCGTCCCTTGAGCAGATTGCCGGGGCGCTCAACAGCACGGCTACGGTGATCAATACCCTGGGCCAACGCTCCCAGGAGATCGGCGGAATTGTCGGGGTGATCACTGCGATTGCCGACCAGACCAACCTGCTCGCTCTCAACGCCGCCATTGAGGCGGCCCGTGCCGGCGAGCAGGGTCGCGGCTTCGCCGTGGTGGCGGATGAGGTACGCAACCTGGCGTCGCGTACCCGCGAGGCCACGGACGAAATCTCGCAGATGATCAACAGCATCCAGCAGGAAACCGGCCACGCCATCGAAACCATGGAGCAGGGCAACCGACTGATGCAGGAAGGCTTGTCGCGCAACGCCGACGTGGCTTCGGCCCTGGCTCTGATCGACGAGCAGAGCCGCAGCGCCGGCGAGCAGTTCGCCGCCATCACCACGGCCACCCAGGAGCAGAGCAGCACCGCCACGGTGCTCAGCAGCAACCTGCAGAGCATTGCCCAGGCCAACAGCGAGCAACGGGAAGTGGTGTCCAACCTGGCAGTCACTGCCCGTGAACTGGAAACACTGGCCGCCGACCTGCGCCAGGAAGTCGACCGCTTCCGCTGACCGCGGCCATTTCACCCTGCAACCCTGGGTTGCAGGGTGAATGTTGCAATGACGCTTGATTCGACTAAAACAGATGAGCAGCGATTGGCCCTTCAAGGACTTCTCTTTCAGCAGGAGCTGGCATGACTCATCTCACTCGTTTTGTCCCGCGCGTACTCGCCCTGTCGGCACTGGTGTTCAGCCAGATGGCTCTCAGCGAGGAAAGCCCGGCGTTCATTGCCCCGGCGACCTGGAGCACGCCGTTCAACGGCATTGCCCAGGTGGCCTGCCATAACTGCTACGAGAAGCAATATGCGCGCACCTTCACCAGTGTGCTCGACAGTGTGCGCACCCTGGAACTGGACTTCTGGGATCAGCGCGATGCGGTGAGCGGCGGTTCACCCCGTCACTGGTTCGTGCGGCATAACCCCGGCACCCTGTTCCAGTCCGGCAATGACAACAACTGCACCGGCGACGGCACGGGCAAGAACGATCTCGAAGCCTGCCTGAACGACGTGAAGAACTGGAGCGACAATCACCCCGGGCATTTCCCCATCACGCTGATCCTGGACAAGAAGCAGGGCTGGTCCAAGGAAAGTTCGGGGCGCACACCGAAGGACTTCGATGAGCTGATGACGCGGATTTTCCAGGGCAAGCTCTATACCCCCCAGGACCTGGCAACGCACATAGGCAGCAGTGCCGGGGCCTTGCAAAAAAACCTCAAGGGCAAGTCCTGGCCCACCGCCAGCCAGCTGCAGGGCAAGGTCCTGCTGGTGCTCAATCACTCGGAGAACCAGAAGCTTTCCCAGTACGCCGAGGCCCGGACCTCCAGCGCCAAGGTGTTCATCTCGCCGGTGACCAATGGCCAGAACGATGTCAGTGGCAAGGTCAGTGGCATGTCCGATCAGTCATCCGGCTATGTGGCCATGAACAATATGTCCAAGGTTGACAAGAAGTGGGCGACCCAGGCCTTTGCCTACAGCCACATCGGCCGGGTCTGGGGAGATGACGGGGTGTCTTTCACCCAGCACATCAGCGAGAAGATCAACCTCTCGGCGTACTACAAGTTCGCTGAGCAGAACGCCGGCGGCTATCGCATCCGGCCGTTCTGAGGTTTACCGGGGCTCGGTCGGCTCACCCAGTCCTGGGTCCACGCGCTTGCCGATGTCCCGCAGGCGCGCCAGTTGATCGACCATGGTCGGGGCCTCGTCGACGCTGCTGACGAAGGTCCACAGGTAAGTCATCACCGCATACACATGCCCGGCCTTGACCTCGGGTGACAGCGCCAGCTGACTGATGGCAATGACGAACAGAATCGCCGCTACGGCGCCCAGAAACAGATAGGCCGCCGCCTCCCGGTCCGAGAGCCAGATACGCAGCCGCGACAGCAGCCGATAGTGGCGCTGCAGCGAGGCGGCGCCGACCTTGGCCACCAGGCCGATTTCCTTTTCCAGTCGATCGTTCAGGCGTTCGTGCAACTGCTGATTGCGCCGTGCAAAGCGCGGCAGCAGGGTGACGCACAGCAGCAGGGCCCCCAGGCAGGCAAGGCCGATCCAGGGTTCGATCACCAGCAGCATGATCGCGGCTCCGACAATCGATACCAGGGCGGTGGCGATGGTCGGCACATGCTTTTCGAAGAAGTCGACGAACTCCCTGGCCAGCACCACCCGCGCCGCTGCCGTGGAAGTGTTTTGCTGCTGCAGGCGCTGATTGAGGATCACCGGCACCGCCAGGTCGGCGTAGATGCGGGTGAAGGTGCGGGTGTCCACCGCTCGCCGCGCGGCCCCCACGACCCAGAAGCCCAGCACCACCAGGGCGTAGATCAGCGCGTGGGTGGTGTCACCCCGCAGGATCGAGTCTACGGCGAACCCGGCAAACAGCGGGTAGGCCAGCAGCAGGGCGTTCTCTAGCGCCACCAGGGACAACGTGACAAACAGCTTGCCCGGGTACGCCCGGGCAATGGCCTTGAGTGTCTGGCCAGCGGATTGCTGACCGATCTTTTGAGTGGAGTCGACGACAGCGGATGGGGTGACGACAGACATGGGTGCACCACAGGTGTGATAACGGTTAATATTGAGCGACTGCTCAATTATCTTTGAGCGACCGCTCAAAATGCAAGCGCCGTCCATCTCGGCGTCAAGAGGTCCGATTGCCCATGTCCCGTAACGACCGTAAAGACCAGATCATCGATGCGGCCCTGGAGCTGTTCCGTAGCAAGGGCTTCGCCGATGTCTCGACCCGTGACCTGGCCGAACATGCCGGGTTGTCTCGCAGCCATGTCTATCACTACTTCAGTGATTGGAAGGAGCTGCGCCGCGAGGCCTTCATACGGTTTGCCAATCAACAGCTGGAGGCGTTGGGCGCACCGCTGCAAGGCGCTGCGCCCCTGGAGGCCCTGCAGGGTTTTCTCAGCCATTGCCTGCCCGATTCCACCTATGACGGCTGGGCGCTGTGGTTGGATGCCTGGGATGAGGCCATGCATGACGAGGAGCTGGCCGAGGCCTACCTGAAGATCAACGGCCAGTGGCAGCAGATGCTGGCAACGATCGTCGACAGTGGTGTGCAGTCCGGAGTGTTTCGCTGTGCCAGCCCCGAGCGGGTGGCGCGGCAGCTCTTCGCCCAGGCCATGGGCTACGCCGATGACCTGCTGCTGCGGGCCTCGCCCGAGGCCGCCGCGGCTGCCCTGGATGAAGTTCTGGAGGTGGCGGGATTGCTGCTGGGTTTCCAGGACTGAGGGGGTGAGCGGGAGTGATTGGATCTGGTAGTCGTACTGCGATTTTGCAGCTTGCTGAAACGATTCTTCAGCGCTATAAATCCATTACAACTCCAATAAGGGCACCTTTCCATGACCTCCCTCAAACTGCTTGTCACCCTCGCTGCGCTGACCGCCACTTCCCACGCCATGGCCTGGGACTATGTGTTGCTCGACAGCGACAAGGCGGCCCAGAACCTGCACCTCACCAGTCAGCAGTTGGGGGTGAAGACCCCGCAACCTTTTTCCGTGACCCTGCGCACCTTGCATGGCGGTCGCCAGGAAGGGGTGAGCATCATCGACATCGACAATGGCGTGATGAAGCTCTCGGTGGTGCCGACCCGGGGCATGAATGTGTTGCAGGCCTCGGTGGGCGATGTGCGCCTGGGCTGGGATTCACCGGTCAAGGAAGTGGTCAACCCGGCGTTCATCGAACTCAATGGCCGCGGTGGCCTGGGCTGGCTGGAGGGCTTCAATGAGCTGGTGACGCGCTGCGGTTACGAATGGGTCGGGCACCCTGGGCTGGACAATGGCGAGCTGCTGACCCTGCATGGCCGCGCGGCGAACATTCCCGCCAGCAAGGTCACTCTGCACATCGACGAAAAACCGCCGTACGCCATTCACTTGCGTGGCGAGCTCAAGGAACAGGCGTTCAAGAAGGTCGATTTCAGCGTTGCCACCGAACTGGTCACCGAGCCCGGCAGCACCAGTTTCACGCTCAATGATCGCTTGACCAACAACGGTGATTATCCCAAGGAGTACCAGGCGCTGTACCACAGCAACTTCAGCACGCCGTTCCTTGAGCAGGGGGCGAAATTTGCGGCACCGGTGAAGCAGGTCTCGCCCTTCAACGACAAGGCCAAGGCCGATCTGGCGGACTGGCAGACCTATCGCGGCCCGACCCGTGACTATGACGAGACCGTCTACAACGTCGTGCCCTACGCCGACACTCAGGGCGAGACCCTGGCGGTGCTGCATAACAAGGCGGGCAGTCTCGGCGTATCGCTGGGCTTCAATACCCAGCAGTTGCCGGTGTTCTCGCTATGGAAGAACACCGACACCCAGGGCCAGGGTTATGTGACGGGGTTGGAACCGGGCACCAGTTTCTCCTACAACCGTCGCTATCAGCATCCGCTGAACCTGGTGCCGACCATCGGAGCCAAGGAGCAACGGCAATTCCAGATCCGCTACAGCCTGCTGGCGGACAAGGCCGCTGTGGATAATGCCCTGAGTCTTGTCAGTAAGATTCAGGATGGGCGCCAGACCGAAGTGCGCCCCACGCCGCTGGTGGATCTGTCCAAGGAGTGACCCTTCAACTTGTGCTCGGCCGATAGTGCAGGGCTTCTGCCAGATGCTCGCGGTTGATTCGTGCCGCCTGCTCGAGATCGGCCAGGGTCCGGGCCACCTTCAGCAGGCGGTGGGCGGCTCGTAGCGACAGGCCCAGGCGTTCGCAGGCCGCTTCCAGCCAGCGTTCGTCTGCCGTGGATAACCGGCAATGGCGCCGTAGGCCGGGGAGGTCGAGATGGGCATTGGCGCAGCCCTGGCGTTGTTGTTGCAGCTCGCGAGCTAGAGCCACTCGGGCGGCGGCGCTGGCGCTGTCGTCTCCCGGTTGCGGCTCGGGGTTCAGGGTGGTGGCTTCGCGGGCCACGGTCAGGTGCAGGTCGATGCGATCCAGCAACGGGCCGGACAGCTTGTTGCGATAGCGCTGGATCTGTTCCGGCGTGCAGCGGCATCGTCCGCTGGGATCGCCAAGGTAGCCACAGGGGCAGGGGTTCATGGCGGCTACCAGTTGGAAGCGCGCCGGGAACTGCACCCGGTCGCGAGCGCGTGCGATGACGATCTGGCCCGACTCCATGGGCTCGCGCAGAACCTCCAGGACCTTGCGGTCGAACTCCGGCAATTCATCGAGAAACAACACGCCGTGATGGGCCAGGGTGATTTCTCCCGGTTGTGGTTTCGAGCCGCCACCTACCAGCGCAGGGCCTGATGCCGAATGATGGGGTTGGCGGAAGGGGCGCTGGGGCCAGTGGCGCAGCGGCTTGTGGCTGCTCACCGATTGAATGGCCGCGACTTCCAGGGCTTCTTCTTCCTGCAAGGGTGGTAGCAGGCCGGGCAAGCGACTGGCCAGCAAGGTCTTGCCGGTGCCGGGCGGGCCGCTGAACAGCAGATTGTGGGCGCCGGCGGCAGCGATCAGCAGGGCACGCTTGGCGGCCAGTTGACCCTGGACTTCCCGCAGGTCGGGGTAGGGCGAGTGATTTTCCTGCAAACCGTCGCTGACGTAAGGCGGGAGGGGGGCGTGACCATTGAAGTGGGCGACGGCCTCCAGCAGATGGTCTACGGCGATCACCTGCAGGCCCGAGGCCAAGCAGGCTTCCTCGGCATTGGCACGGGGCACCAGCAGGGTGTGTCCAGCCTTGCGTGCCGCCAGCGCGGCCGGGAGCACACCGCGCACCGCTCGCACCTCGCCGGACAAGGCCAGCTCACCCAGGCATTCGATGTTGTCCAGTGCCAGGGCCGGCACCTGCACGCTGGCGGCGAGGATGCCCAGGGCGATGGCCAGGTCGAATCGTCCACCATCCTTGGGCAAGTCCGCCGGAGCCAGGTTGAGGGTGATGCGTCGAGACGGGAAATTGAATCCGGCGTTGAGAATGGCGCTGCGCACCCGGTCCTTGCTTTCCTTGACTGCGGCTTCCGGCAGCCCGACCAGGGTCAGGCTCGGTAGGCCGTTGGCCAGGTGCACTTCAACGCTGACAGCCGGAGCCTGTACGCCCACTTGGGCACGGCTGTGGATGATTGCCAGGGACATGGGGGGATCTTCCTTGAGACGGCGGGAACCGCGTCCTGCGGTGCTGCAAGGATAGATGAGGGCTTTGGCGGGAGGAGGCTTTGAATGCGCACAGGATATGTCACCGGCGCTACGGCTTTCGTTGGCAAACCGGCTCCAGGTTTGTAGGAGCCGGCTTGCCGGCGAATCGCGGGTTCAGCTCATTGCGCTGTCGGATTGAGTCGGGCTTCCAGCTCCGCCACTTTGGCCTCGAGGCTTTCCAGGCGTGCCCGGGTGCGGGCCAGGACCACCATCTGGCTGTCGAATTCTTCCCGGCTGACCAGGTCCAGCTTGCTGAAGCCGCTTTGCAGCAGGGCCTTGAACTGGCTTTCGATTTCATTGCGAGGCAGAGGTGTTTCACCGCTGAGCAAACGCGAGGCGTGGCCGCTCAGGGCATCGAGAAGGTCTTTGGGCGCGAGCATGGGAGTGTCCTGAATAGCAGATGGGCCGCAGTGTATCACGCACGGCTCAAGGGCTTGGTGATGCCCGGCCTGCACGTTTTTCGCGCATTTGGGCGGGCGCTCACGCACCGTTATTGTGCGTATCCGCAGTGCCGATTTGTGGCAAGCCCGGGCGGCCCTGGGCAAAGGATTGAAATCACTGATTTTTCCCGAGCTGGCAAGCTTTCTGCTTAGACCCTGGTGACCCATGCACTGATGCAGTCGCTGTGACGAATGCAGTGCGGCAGGCGGAGCGGGGAGTGTTTCGTCAGAAGCGGTTAGCTGGCGTCGGTCTGGCTGAGGAAGGCCGACGATGCGTTACAAAGCCAGGCACTGCGCTTAGACTTGAGTCGGGTTTGTTTTCCTGGGGCAAGTCCACCAATTCGGGAGAGAGTTTCATGAAGCTAGTCACTGCCATCATCAAGCCGTTCAAATTGGACGACGTGCGCGAGTCGCTGTCCGAGATCGGCGTGCAGGGCATTACCGTCACTGAGGTCAAAGGCTTCGGCCGGCAGAAGGGTCACACCGAGCTGTATCGCGGTGCGGAGTATGTGGTGGATTTCCTGCCCAAGGTGAAGATCGATGTCGCCATTGACGACAAGGATCTTGACCGGGTTATCGAGGCGATAACCAAGGCCGCCAACACCGGCAAGATCGGTGACGGCAAGATCTTCGTGGTCAATCTGGAACAGGCTATTCGCATCCGTACCGGCGAAACCGATACCGACGCAATCTAAGCCGCCAAACCCAACGCCCCAGGAGAAAACAATATGACTCTGCGTAAATTCGCAGGGCTAGGAGCCCTTTTGTCCCTCGTAATGCCTGGCCTGGCCATGGCAGCAGACGAAGTGGCAGCTCCAGTCCTCAATTCCGGCGACACCGCCTGGATGCTGACTTCCACAGCCTTGGTGCTGTTCATGACCATTCCTGGCCTGGCGCTGTTCTACGGCGGCATGGTGCGGTCGAAAAACATTCTTTCGGTGATGATGCAGTGCTTCGCCATTACCGGCCTGATCAGCATTCTGTGGGTCATCTATGGCTACAGCATTGCGTTCGACACGACGGGCATGGAGCAGGGAGTCGTCAACTTCAACTCCTTCTTCGGGGGCCTGGGCAAGGCTTTCCTGGCGGGCGTGACCCCAGCCAGCGTAACCGGCCCGGCGGCGCTGTTCCCTGAAGCGGTGTTCATCACCTTCCAGATGACTTTCGCCATCATTACTCCGGCGTTGATTGTCGGTGCCTTCGCCGAGCGGATGAAATTCTCCGCCATGCTGATCTTCATGGGTGTCTGGTTCACCCTGGTGTATGCACCGATCGCGCACATGGTCTGGTCCGGCAACGGCGGCCTGATGTGGGACTGGGGCGTGCTGGACTTCGCCGGCGGCACCGTGGTCCACATCAACGCCGGTATCGCAGGCCTGGTGGCTTGCCTGGTGCTGGGCAAGCGCAAAGGTTTCCCTACCACGCCAATGGCTCCCCACAACCTGGGTTACACCCTGATGGGCGCAGCCATGCTGTGGGTCGGTTGGTTCGGCTTTAACGCCGGTTCCGCTGCTGCGGCCAACGGCACTGCCGGCATGGCCATGCTGGTGACACAGATCGCTACTGCCGCCGCGGCTCTGGGCTGGATGTTTGCCGAGTGGATCACCCACGGCAAGCCAAGCGCACTGGGTATCGCTTCGGGTGTGGTCGCCGGTCTGGTGGCAATCACTCCGGCAGCTGGCACGGTTGGCCCGATGGGCGCCCTGATTATTGGCCTGGCCGCTGGCGTGGTGTGCTTCTTCTGCGCCACCAGCCTCAAGCGCAAGCTGGGTTATGACGACTCCCTGGATGCCTTCGGCGTTCATGGCATCGGCGGTATTCTCGGCGCGATCCTTACCGGTGTGTTCGCCGCTCCATCTCTGGGCGGCTTCGGCACCGTGACCGACATCGCCGCGCAAGTCTGGATTCAGTGCAAAGGTGTGGGCTTTACCGTGATCTACACCGCGATCGTTACCTTCATCATTCTCAAGGTCCTGGATGCCGTCATGGGGCTGCGGGTTACCGAGGAAGAGGAAGCGGTCGGTCTCGATCTGGCGCAACACAACGAGCGTGGTTACAACCTGTAATCGCGGCTGAAAAAAAGCCCGGCTCCGGCCGGGCATTTTTTTGCCTGGCGTTTGTCATTGAGAAAGGCTGAAAGGTTTTTCTGATAGGCATTGGCGTGTTTGCCATGGCGATATCCAGCAGGGCAAATGCTTACACTAAAGCAGGATTATTCGGCGCTTTGTTTTTTCCCTGAGCGCGCTAGAATGCGCGCCGAAGCGTGGAGAACGGTATGTGGCAACAGACCCTGATTACCCTGCGGGCCAGGCCCCGGGGCTTTCATCTGGTGACGGACGAGTTGCTCGCCGGCCTGCCCGAGTTGAGGGCATGTCGGGTTGGTCTGCTGCATTTATGGCTACAACATACCTCGGCCTCGTTGACCATCAACGAGAACGCCGATCCGGCGGTACGGCGTGACTTCGAGCGTTTCTTCAACACCCTGGTGCCTCAAGGCATGGCCGGGTACGAACATGACGACGAGGGCGCGGACGACCTTCCGGCGCACTTCAAAGCCAGTTTGCTAGGCTGTCAGCTGACTTTGCCGGTAGCGGCGGGGCGCTTGGCGCTAGGCACCTGGCAAGGTGTTTATCTGGGCGAGCATCGCGATCATGGCGGTGCTCGCAAAGTCCTTGCCACCCTGCAGGGTGATGAGGCATAAGCCGCTGAGTATCAGTGGACGTTGATTTTTTTCCGGCAGCCTTCGACAGTCGGCGCAGCTGGGCTATAACTAATCTGCTTTTCGCAAGTCATGAGGTAGAACATGAGCGACGATGATCTGGAAAACGACGACCTCGAAGTAGGTGACGAAGACGATACCGAAGAAGGTCTTGAAGCGGCCGCCGAAGATGTGGCGGAAGACGATGGCAGTGATGTTCCTGCTCCGACCGCCAAAGGCAAGGCCAAGGCCGCCGTCTCGGTAGACGAGCTGCCGAGTGTCGAAGCCAAGAACAAGGAGCGTGATGCACTGGCGCGTGCCATGGAAGAGTTCCTGGCCCGTGGCGGCAAAGTGCAGGAAGTCGAGGCCAATGTGGTCGCCGATCCGCCCAAGAAGCCTGATAACAAGTACGGCAGCCGGCCTATCTGAGCCTTGCTACTTGCTTGCTGAAAAAGCCCGCCGTCGCTGCGGGCTTTTTCATGGGCGCGTGCCGGGTGAATGGCGCCGCATGGCGGCGATCGCGAGCAAGCTCGCTCCTACAGAACGAGCCGCATCAGGCACCGCTGTGCCAGCGGCCCAGCAGTGCTGGAAGCTCTTTGAGGCTGCGAATCTCGGCATCAGGGGCGCGTTCGGCTTCCCAGGTCTTGCCCGCAGGATTGAACCAGATGGCACGCAGGCCCGCCTGCTGGGCGCCGGCAATGTCGTCGCCCGGGTGATCGCCGATATGCACAGCAGTATCCGCAGTGGCGCCACCGCGCTGCAGGGCTTCATGGAACAGCCGGGCGTCCGGCTTGGCGATGCCAATGTCTTCGGCGCACAGTGCGAACTTGAAGTAGTCCGCCAGGCCCAGGCGACGCACGTCGGCATTGCCGTTGGTGACGACCCCGAGGGCGAAGTGATTGGCCAGGGCTTCCAGGGTCGGCTGGACCTCGGGAAAGATCTCCAGCTGATGCCGCGCATGCAGGAATACTTCGAAGCTCTGATCGGCCAGCTGGTTGGCTTGACTGTGCTCATACCCGGCCTCTTCCAGGGCATGAAACAGCACCTGGCGGCGCAGGGCGCTGATCCGGTACTTGAGGTGTGGTTGTTCGAGCAGCACGCGCTCGCGAATGGCCCACAGGTGTTCCACCGGTACGCCGCCAAGATTCGGTGCGTGGTCCGTCAGCCACTGACGCAGAGTGGCTTCGGCGCTGACGATCACTGGAGCGGTGTCCCACAGGGTGTCATCGAGGTCGAAGGTGATCAGCTTGATGGTCATTACTCACCGCCTTTGTTGCGTTTGGCCCGTGGATGGGCGCTGTCGTAGACCGCTGCCAGGTGCTGGAAGTCCAGGTGGGTATAGATCTGTGTGGTCTTGATGTCCGAATGCCCCAGCAGCTCTTGCACAGCGCGTAGGTCCTGGGAGGATTCCAGCAAATGGCTGGCAAAGGAATGGCGCAGCATGTGCGGGTGCAGGTTCTGTCCCAGTTCCCGCTCGCCGGCGGCCTTGACCCGCAACTGGATGGCCCGTGGCCCCAGGCGCCGGCCCTTTTGGCTGACGAACAGGGCGCCATCGGGCGGGTTGCTCAGGGCTCGCAGCGGCAGCCACAGCGCCAGGGCTTCCCGGGCCTTCTTGCCCACCGGCAGGACCCGGGTCTTGCTGCCCTTGCCCAGGACCTGCACCAGGCCGTCCGCCAGATCCAGCTGTTCGAGGTTCAGGCTGGTCAGCTCGGAAAGACGCAAGCCGCAGGAGTAGAACAGTTCCAGGATCGCCTGGTCGCGATGCGCCAGGAAGTCGTCTTCCACCGCACCATCGAGCAGTTGCAGGGCGCGATCGGTATCCAGGGTCTTGGGCAGGCGACGTTCGCCTTTGGGCGGCGCCAGGCCGTTGGCCGGGTCGTGATCGCACAGCCCTTCGCGGTTCAGGTAGTGGTAGAGCCCGCGCACTGCGGACAGTAGCCGTGCGAGGCTGCGCGATGACTGACCCTGTTGGTGCAGGCGGGCAATCATGCTGCGCAAGCCCTGGATATCCAGGTCGGTCCAGCTGCGCACCTGCTGCTTTTCACAGAACCCCAACACCTTGTCGAGATCGCGACGGTAGGCCAGCAGGGTGTGGGGCGACACCTGGCGCTCACTGCGCAGGTGTGCGCAGTAGGCGTCCAGCTGTTGTTGCATGGTCAGCGTACCGAGCGCAGCGAGTGGGTGAAGCGCGGCAGTACGCGGCCTGTGACTTCGGCGATGTAATTGAGGAACAGGGTGCCTACCGAGCTCTTGTAGTGCTGCGGATCACGGCTGGCGATGGCCAGTACCCCGTGCATGCCCTGGTGCGCCAGGGCGACAACCGCCGTGGAGCCGATCTGCTTGCGCTGCTCTTCGCCAAAGAGAAAGTCCAGTTCGTGCTCGCGCAGGCTGCCACTGACACTCTTGCCTTCCGACAGCAGGCCGCCGATGGCGCCCTGAGCTTCGGCGGCCGAGACCCAGCGGCCTACCGGCATGGAGCTGTCGCTGAACAGGATCAGGCTGACGAAGGGCACCTGGAAATCCTGGCGCAGGCTGTCTTCGACACTCATCACCACCTCTTCCAGGCTGGTGGCATCCATCAGGGCGAGAATCAGGCGGCGGGTCTTGTCGAACAGCCGGTCGTTGTCCCGGGCCACGTCCATCAACTGCGACAGGCGATGGCGCATCTCGATGTTGCGCTCGCGGAGGATCTTCATCTGCCGCTCCACCAGCGACACGGTATCGCCGCGCTGGTGGGGGATGCGCAAGGCCGGAAGCAATTCGTCGTGGTCGACGAAGAAATCCGGGTGGGCTTCCAGGTAGGCGGCGACGGTCGCCGCCTCCAGGTTTACGGACGGTGACTCGTCGGGCTTTTCGGCGGGAACCTGAGGCTGATCAGTCATGGATTTCGCTCACTTAAAGACGCACCTGTCCTTCGTATACGCGGACTGCCGGGCCGGTCATCATCACCGGTTGGCCAGGGCCTGCCCATTCAATGGACAGGCGCCCGCCCGGCAGGTCGATCAATAGGGGCGAATCCATCCACCCCTGGCTGATCGCGGCCACAGCCGCTGCACAGGCGCCGGTACCGCAGGCCTGGGTTTCCCCGGCGCCACGTTCCCAGACCCGCAATTGCGCGCGCTGGCGGTCCAGGACCTGAAGAAAGCCCACGTTGACCCGCGCCGGGAAGCGCGGGTGATGTTCGATCTTCGGCCCCAACTCGTGCACCGGCGCGCTGTTGATGTCATCCACCCGCAACACAGCGTGGGGGTTGCCCATGGACACGGCTGCCAGCTCGACCTGACGGCCGTCGACGTCCAGCGTGTAGCTGTCGGCTTGGGCCGGTGCCTGGAACGGAATGTCCGCTGGCACCAGGCGCGGAGCACCCATGTTGACGCTGATCTGTCCGTCGTTGCGGATATCCAGTTCGATGACGCCGCTCTTGGTCTCGACGCGGATCTGACGCTTGGTGGTCAGGCGCTTGTCCAGTACGAAGCGGGCGAAGCAGCGGGCACCGTTGCCGCACTGTTCCACTTCGGAGCCGTCGGAGTTGAAGATCCGATAGCGGAAGTCCACGTCCGGGTTGCTCGGAGCCTCGACGATCAGCAGTTGATCGAAGCCGATTCCGGTATTGCGATCACCCCATTGTTTGGCGTGCTTGGGCAGAATATGCGCGTGCTGGCTGACCAGGTCGAGAACCATGAAGTCATTGCCCAGACCGTGCATCTTGGTAAAACGCAGCAGCATGGTCTTACTCCGGCAGCAGGCTTTCGCCAGCGAATAACTCGGCTACCGTCTCGCGGCGACGCACTTCAACAGCCTGGTCACCATCGACCAGTACTTCTGCGGCACGGCCGCGGGTGTTGTAGTTCGAGCTCATGACGAAACCATAGGCGCCGGCGGAATGCACCGCCAGCAGGTCGCCCTCGGCCAGGGCCAGGTAGCGCTCCTTGGCGAGGAAGTCGCCGGTTTCGCAGATCGGTCCGACAATGTCGTAGGTGCGGGGTTCGGCATCCCGTGGCTGGACGGCACTGACATCCATCCAGGCCTGGTAAAGCGCTGGGCGGATCAGGTCGTTCATGGCGCCGTCGACGATGGCGAAATCCTTGTGTTCGGTGTGTTTGAGGTACTCGACCCGGGTCAGCAGTACACCGGCGTTGGCCACGATGAAGCGGCCCGGTTCGAACACCAGGGCCAGGTCGCGGCCATCGAGGCGTTCACGCACGGCCTTGATGTAGTCGGCGGCCAGTGGTGGCTCTTCGTCGCGATAACGCACACCCAGACCGCCACCCAGATCGATGTGGCGCAGGTAGATGCCGCACTCGCCAAGGCGATCCACCAGATCCAGCAGGCGGTCGAGGGCGTCGATGAAAGGGGCCAGGGTGGTCAGCTGAGAGCCGATGTGGCAGTCGACACCGACGATGTCCAGGTTCGGCAACTGTGCGGCGCGGATATACACGTCCTCGGCAGTCGCAATGTCGATGCCGAACTTGTTTTCCTTGAGGCCGGTGGAGATGTACGGGTGGGTACCGGCATCGACGTCGGGATTGACCCGCAGCGAGATCGGCGCGCGAACACCCAGCTCGGCGGCCACCAGTTGCAGGCGCTCAAGCTCTTCGGCGGACTCGACGTTGAAGCAATGGACGCCCACTTCCAGGGCCCGGCGCATGTCGTCACGGGTCTTGCCGACGCCGGAAAAGACAATCTTGTCGGCTTGGCCGCCAGCGGCCAGGACACGCTCCAGCTCGCCCCGGGAGACGATGTCGAAACCAGCGCCCAAGCGCGCCAGGACATTCAGCACGCCCAGGTTGGAGTTGGCTTTTACCGCGAAGCAGACCAGGTGCGGCATGCCGGCAAGCGCCTCGGCATAGGCCAGGTACTGGGCCTCGATGTGCGCTCGGGAATAGACGTAGGTCGGCGTGCCGAAACGCTCGGCAATGGCGGACAGGGCTACGCCTTCCGCGAACAGCTCACCGTCGCGGTAGTTGAAAGCGTCCATGGTGAGCCCTTAGTAGGTGTCGTGCTTGTGCGACTGCGATTGCGATTTCGCCTGTTCTTCAGGGGATTTGCTGTCATCAGGCAGATACAGCGGGCCTTTCTGGCCGCAGGCGGTAACAAGGCAGGCAACCGCGACGAGCGCAGCAAGGGAAGAGATCAGGCGCTTCATGGCGAAATCCTTGAGAATGCGTAAATTGCGCCCGAGTATACCGGCCACCCGGCAGCTTGCCTATGCAGCGTAACTCCCGTCCAGCGGGCCTTTGCCAGGGGCTGCTGAGAGGCTTTGGTCGGCTTCCGGCACAATGGACGTCGCATTTATCCGCCTGTTCGGTATCCTTTGCATTCGCCGGGGAGCGCCCGTATCTTGCGGCGCTTGAGCGTGAGTAGACACTTTTTGAGGTTCCCGCAATGAGTTTGACCGAAGCCCGTTTTCACGACCTGGTGGACGCCACCCAGCAGACGCTGGAGGATATTTTCGATGAGAGCGACCTGGACATCGACCTGGAAAGTTCCGCCGGGGTGCTCACCGTCAAGTTCGACAACGGCAGCCAGGTGATCTTCAGCCGCCAGGAGCCTTTGCGCCAACTGTGGCTGGCCGCCCGCTCCGGTGGTTTCCACTTCGACTACGACGAGGAAAGCGAGCGCTGGATGTGCGACAAGAGTGAAGAGCAGTTGGGGGAGATGCTGGAGCGCATCGTTCTCGAACAGGCAGATATCAAACTCGAGTTCGAAGGTCTCTGAAGTCGTGACTCAGCCTGCCGCAGCCCGACCGCCCAAGCCGCTGTACAGCAACGTCAGTCCGGCGGTCAGTTCGCCATGCATCAGCCTGTGCCGTCTCGATGAGGAAAAGGTCTGCCGTGGCTGTTTCCGCCATGTGGAGGACATTCGCGAGTGGCGTTCGGCCGATGACGAGCGGCGCCGAGTGATCTGCGCACAAGCGTTGCAGCGCAAACAGAGCGCTACAGCCGGGGGGCTTTAGGTTCGTACTGGTACGGTTTGTTTATTCAGTGTGCTGTGATAGTGTCCGACTTCGCCTCGCTACATCGAGGCCGGTGAGAACCCCGTCTTATTTGGCGGGGTTTTGCTTTTTTGTGCAGAAAAAATAGGAGTCAGCCAGGATCATGAGTACTGCACCATCCATCATCCTTACCCGCCTTGACGTGCAACGTCTGGAGCGCCTGATCGACAGCCTGGACGACTCGCTGCCAGGCGTCATTGCACTGCAAACCGAGTTGGATCGTGCCGAAACGCTGGTGGGTCACGATGAAGTCCCGGCCGGTGTCGTAACCATGAACTCGCGTGTGCATTGCCGTGAAGAAAGCAGTGGCAAGGACTACCACCTGACCCTGGTTTATCCACAGGACGCCAACGCCGACGAAGGCAAGATTTCGATCCTTGCACCCGTGGGCAGCGCCTTGCTGGGCTTGCAGGTTGGTCAATACATCGACTGGCCGGCGCCGGGTGGCAAGACTCTGAAGCTGACCCTGCTGGAAGTGGAATACCAGCCGGAAGCCGCAGGCGACTACCACCTCTGATTTGCGGCTAGACCTGCTCGAGCGCGTCGTTCAGTGCGCGCTCCAGGCTGGCCTTGTAGCGCAGATACACAATGCTCGAACTTTGCCCATCACCGAGCAGGCCGGACAGGTCCAGATCGGTGATGTAGCAGCGGTAGCGCTCCGGTTCACGGCGCTGTCCGACGATTTCCTGGGCCACCACGCTGAACAGCTGGTTGCCATATTCCAATTCAGAAAACTCCCGTTGATTGCAGTACAGCGAGACTTGCACCTGGCCAGGTGCAGCTTTGCCGATGATCGCCTGCACGTCATAAAAGGCCTTGTCCACGGGTGTCGCAGGTGCTGGTCGCGCCTCTACCCGGCGCGCCCGACCGGTGCCTGAGGGCAGTATCTGCAAGTAGAGTGTGTCCAAAGGTTTCTCGTCCTGACTATTGTCCATCGACAGTAGCGCCTCGCGGCGGTAGAGGATCGACTGCAGGAAGCGCTGCAGGGGCACCAGCAGGCTTTGTTCGTCGTGGTAGGGCAGGGTCTGCTGCCACAGAGCGTTGTGCTCATCGAGGACATAGAGCTCGGCATGGTGCTCGATGATCCGGTAGAACACCTGAATGCAATCCGGCTGGCCCATGGGCAGGATCAGCGCCAGATCGTGATCTTCCAGGGCCATCGGATCGAGGTGCAGGGGGCTGTAGCGGGCTTGTTCCTGGCCCAGGTATTCAAGCAGCGCGGCGGGTGTCGCCATGGCCCGATGCCGAACCTGGCCGGGCACCAGTTCGAGGACGTGAAAGTGCTGCTGAACCTGGATCAGGTAGCGGTAATTGAGCTGACTGAGCAGGAGGTGGTGCGCAGTTTCGAACAGCTCCTCCACCCGTCGGGCGATGAACTGCGCGCGGTTGTGGCAGAAGCAGCGGACCCGCAGCCGTGGTTGTGAGTCGGACGGCAGGTTGTTGAGGTAGTCCCGCAGGCAATCGAGTAATGCATGTTCAGCGTCGTAGCGACCGACCATGACCTCGTTCCAGCTATTGAGGGTGACCTGATCCAGGGTCAGCACCAGGTTCTCTCGCACCCCGGCGTAGCTCAGAGAGTCGGTGCGCTCGGTGGTCATGAGAATGTTCAGGTCGCGGTGATGCTTGAGTGGGTCGACTCCGACGTTCACCAGAATCAGCACTTCGCCGGGCACGCTGGCATGCAGCAACTGCTCTTCGCCGACGGTGGTCAATGGCAGGGCCACGGTCTGTTGCAGGCTGCCGAGCAAGTTGAACAGTTCGAATTCGCTCAGGTCGCTGCTGCCAGGGTGCAGGGCCAGGCGCGTGCTGCTGTCGATCACCCCGTTGCGATGGCACCAGGTCAGCAGCTCAAGCAATTCACGGCTGCGCTTGATAGGGGCGAAGTGTTCCCACTCCAGGGCGGTCAGGTTGCCGTTGTATAGGCCCCAATGAGTCTGCCCCGGTTCTTTCTTGTTTGGTGACTGCACCAGGGTCAGGGTGTCTTCCGCGAGGTCCGGGGCGATGCCGGGGTTGATGAACTCGATTTTCCCCGCCTTGCGTTCGAATGCCGCGTACAGGCGCCGGCCCAGCACGTTCAAGTCACGTTTGTTGATCAGGCTGGCGGCCTGTTCGGTGCGGGCGAACTGGGTCAGGAAGCGGTAGCTGTAGTTGAGCTCGTTGACCAGCGCCCGGCGCTCACTGCTGACCTGGCGTACCTTCCATTGGCTGCGGCTGTCCAGCAGGGCCAGTTGGCGCTGATCCCAGCCCCATTCGCTGGCCAGGCGCTCAAGCAGCGCTCGCTGCCAGCTCGGACTGCGAGCGCCATTGCCGCTGGAAAGCTTGCGGTTGACCTTGAGATACAGGCTGCGCCGCACCAGCTCCAGACGCTCGGGCTCACCACGAGCCTTGAGGTATTCCTCGATGCGTCGATAGACCACGATATAGGGGTCCAGCTCGTCCAGATCCAGGCGGTTGGCGAATACCGCCTGCTTGAAGCGCAGGCTCAGGCACTGGACCTTGGGATGCTCGCTGGCGTAGACCTCGATCAGCAGCAGCTTGAGCACCGACTTGTAGGGCGACTCGATGCCTTTGAATAGCTGCCAGAGTCCAGCGCCGATGAATTCCCCGGGAGGGATGCGGGCCATGTGGCCCAGGTCGAGGTTTTCCTCGGCGGGGACAAAACGTTTGGACAGCAGCGTGTGGATATACCGCTCGTAGCGACCTTCTTCATACACCGGTACCAACCACCACAGGGGCGTGCGTCCGGCCAGCCAGATGGCGGTGCGGTAGAACTCGTCCAGCAGCAGGTAGTGCTGGGTGGTGCCGCAATCGTCCGAACTCAACTGTGTATCCCGCTCGCCGCGGATAAAGCGGCTGGGGTCGATCAGGAAAAAATGCGCCTCGGCGCCCTGGCCCGCAGCCCAGGCTTCCAGCAACTGGCATTTCTTCTGCAGTTCCGCCAGCTCGGTTTCGTTCAGGTCTGGGGCATGGCAAACCCAGACATCCATGTCGCTTTGGTCGGCCTGGGCCAGGGTGCCCAGGCTGCCCATGAGAAACAGGCCGTGGATAGGTCGAGGTGGGTTGCCATGACGAGGCTTGTAGGAAAAGGAACGGGTCAGGCGCTGGGCTTCAGCCAGGGCTTGCGGGTCGGGCTCGTAGTTGGACAACCCCGCCGGGGTAGCGCCGGAAACATAGCCGGGCAGCAGTGGATGATTGACGTGAAAGAACAGTGGCAGCAGGTTGAGGACCAACTGCTGGCGTGCCGACAACCCTTCCATTGCCCGAGCCATGCGTCCTGCATTGAGGGTGAGAAAGCGCGCGCGCAGTTGACTGAGAACCTTGCGATCGATTCCTTCATCCAGATCGGGACGGATTTCATGGGTATGGGGCATTTCAAGCGGAGCTCGAACGTGGCGGTTTGAGGACGGCAGCAGTTTATCGTCAGACAAGGCTGAGCCTTAAGCTGATTTTGTTTTTTGACGCCAGATTTCTAGCGTATTGGCGGGAGGGTGCCTACGGAATCCGACAGACGGGAACCCCGCAGGCCGAGGAGCAGTGTTCAGGCGGTTTCTTTGACGCTCAGGATGGTCAGCAGGCCTTGAGCATGCTCGGCTGCATCCCGGCCAAGGCTGGTCAGGTAGCCCCCATCGGGTTGGGTCAGCAGTTCTTTGTCAAACAGGCGTTGGGCGGCGGCGATGGCAGAAGGGGCAGCGGTCTGATGGATTTTCAGGCCTTCCTGGGAGTTGTCCAGGTTGAAGAGTGCAAGGATTTCCAGTTCGGCAACCAACTCAGGGGTATACGACATAAGGACTCCAGACTTTCTAGGAATGAGAGGTCAGCGTTCTTAAGGTGACCGCAGAACGGCGGCGTGTCCAGCGTTCGCTGAGGACTTTTGTACCTGAGGGCAGCGGTCTTTGGCCGCAGGGTGCCTGCAGTGTAGTCAGGTCGGCAGTGGCGTGCCGGAACGTTGCTGCGGGCAGCGCTCCGGTGGTACCGGCTTACTGCTTCTCTGGAGGCAGTTCTGGCAGGGCGCGCAGCGCGGCTTCGTACCATTGGGTATCGAAGGCGCGGTCTTCCTCGAGGATCGCATCGATCTCGACAGCCAGGACGTGGGCCATCAGGTTGAGGATTTCTTCGCGCTCGTAACCCACCAGGGTCAGCTTGTTGAAGGTGGCCTTGGCTGCTGGCGGATTGTCGCTTTCGATCTGGTTCTCGATCGCTTCGATCAGGGTGTTTTCGGCGAACTCTTCTTCGTCGTTGTCGATATCGGTTGGCTCGCTCATGGCAGGCTCCTCAAGGAAAGGTCGCCAGTTTACTCGTATTCAGAGGCTGGATGCTGCTGGTCAGAAGCGGATTAACCTTCTATAAAAAGTCCTGCCGACCCCCTGCACGGCCTGGAGGCTATGGGATGTTCAAGCTTTATGGGTTCGCCATCAGCAACTACTACAACATGGTCAAACTGGCCCTGCTGGAAAAGGGCCTGCCCTTCGAGGAGGTGCTGTTCTACGCCGGCCAAAGCCCCGAGGCGCTGGCCATCAGTCCCCGGGGCAAGGTTCCGGTGCTGGAAGTGGAGCAGGGCTTTATCAGCGAAACCAGCGTGATTCTTGATTACCTGGAGCAGGTCCATCCTGAGCCGGCGCTGCTGCCGGGAGATGCCTTCGAACGAGCTCAGGTGCTGGCACTGGCCAAGGAGATCGAACTCTATATCGAGCTGCCGGCCCGGGCCTGTTTCCCCGAAGTGTTCTTTGGTGCGACGCTGCCCGAGGCGATCAAGGAAAAGGCCGGAATCGAATTGCTGCAGGGCTTTGCCGCATTGCGCCGGCATGCCCGGTTCGCGCCTTATGTGGCGGGTACCAGCCTGAGCGTGGCGGACCTGTATTTCCAGTACAGCGTGAACCTGGCCCTGGTAGTCGGGGACAAGCTGTTCGGGATCGACTTTCTGGCCGATATGCCAGAGGCCAAGGCCCTGTTGGAGCGCCTGGAACAGACGCCCAACGCCAGGCGGATTGCCGCTGACAAGGCTGCGCTTATTACCGCCAGGCGATCGGGACGCTAGCGCCGGGCAGCCAGTTTGCAAGGACCGGCAGAGGGTTGCCGGCCCCTGCGGGCAGGGTGCTTAGCGGCTGGCCAGCAACGCCTGGCCGCGAGCCACCGCAGCCCGGACCTGAGTTGGAGCGGTGCCGCCGATGTGGTTACGGGCATTGACCGAGCCTTCCAGGGTCAGTACGGCAAACACGTCCTGCTCGATCTGGTCGCTGAATTTGCGCAGTTCTTCAAGGCTCATTTCTGCCAGGTCCTTGCCAGTCTCCACACCGTACTTCACGGCGTGGCCGACGATTTCGTGGCAGTCACGGAACGGCAGGCCACGGCGCACCAGATAGTCCGCCAGGTCAGTGGCGGTGGAGAAGCCGCGCAGGGCCGCTTCACGCATGATGGCGTGCTTGGGCTTGATGGCTGGGACCATGTCGGCAAAGGCCCGCAGCGAGTCGCGCAGGGTGTCGGCGGCGTCGAACAGCGGCTCCTTGTCTTCCTGGTTGTCCTTGTTGTACGCCAGGGGCTGGCCCTTCATCAGGGTCAGCAGGCCCATCAGTGCGCCAAACACCCGGCCGCTCTTGCCCCGTACCAGCTCCGGCACGTCGGGGTTTTTCTTTTGCGGCATGATCGAGCTGCCGGTGCAGAAGCGGTCCGGCAGATCGATGAACTGGAATTGCGCGCTGGTCCACAGCACCAGCTCTTCGGAGAAGCGCGACAGGTGCATCATCGCCACGCTGGCGGCGGCGCAGAATTCGATGGCGAAGTCACGGTCCGAAACGCTGTCCAGGGAGTTGCCGCCCACGGCTTCGAAGCCCAGCAGCTGGCAGGTCAGCTCGCGGTCGATGGGGTAGGTGGTGCCGGCCAGCGCAGCGCTGCCCAGGGGCATGCGGTTGGTGCGCTTGCGGCAGTCCACCAGGCGCTCGTAGTCGCGGCTGAGCATTTCGAACCAGGCCAGCATATGGTGGCCGAAGGTCACGGGCTGGGCGGTCTGCAGGTGAGTGAAGCCCGGCATGATGCTCTCGGCTTCGCGCTCGGCCAGCTCCAGCAGGCCTTTCTGCAAGCGGGTGATTTCGGCCAGGATCAGGTCGATTTCGTCCCGCAGCCACAGGCGGATGTCGGTGGCCACCTGATCATTGCGGCTGCGACCGGTGTGCAGCTTCTTGCCGGTGATACCGATGCGATCGGTCAGGCGCGCTTCGATGTTCATGTGCACGTCTTCAAGGTCCACGCGCCAGTCGAAGCTGCCGGCCTCGATCTCGCCCTGAATGGTCTTCAGGCCGTCGATGATGCTGTCACGCTCGGCGTCGGTGAGCACACCAACCTTGGCCAGCATTGTGGCATGAGCGATGGAGCCCATGATGTCGTGGCGATACAGGCGCTGGTCGAAAGTGACAGAGGCGGTGAAGCGGGCGACGAAGGCGTCGACGGGTTCACTGAAGCGGCCGCCCCAGGACTGATTGGTCTTGTCAGTGCTCATGAATTCGCTCGTGATCTGCTGAAGGAAGATGGCGTGAAAAACAGGCGCCGATAATAACAGGGTTGCCTGGGCTGTCGCTGGCACTGGTCGGCAGCTTTTTTTCTCCTGGCCTGCGCTGCATGGCTTGTCGCCGGCCCCGAGGGCGCAGAGACTGAGATCGGCACAATTCGGAGCGCACCAGGGCAGGGGCGCCTTGAGTGCGGAAGGTGATATCGATCAAACGATATTTATCGATTGAGCAATATCGTCTTGGCAACCGTCTACAGTTGGACAGGAGGACCGGCACAATTGCGTAACACCCCTCGCGTGTTCGCACTGGGTCTGTCCATCGAGTTCACTCCGCGCAGGTCCATGCAACCCGTCCACGAAACGAGGCGGGTGTGGCCAGGGTGGACGCCGACCACAGTAACGAGGGGGGCTTTGTGTTGAATACCAGCATTCCCTGCGACGCCGTCGCGCATCCACCGACCTGGGGCGGTATCGGGCAGGTACGGGTAAATATTGGTGCCCGACTTGCGGCACTTTTTGGCCTTAGCACTAGTCTTAGCGTGGATCGCCGTGACGGACGTCACTCCACCTGTCTACGCTATCCTTGTGCGAGACTCACGCAGGAATCCAGCGCAATATGAATGTCCTGATCGTTGATGACGAACCCCTAGCCCGCGAGCGCCTGAGCCGAATGGTCAGTGAGCTTGAGGGATACAGTGTCCTGGAGCCCAGCGCCACCAATGGCGAAGAGGCGCTGAGCCTGATCGAGAGCCTGAAGCCGGATATCGTCTTGCTCGATGTCCGCATGCCGGGCCTGGACGGTCTGCAGGTCGCCGGTAAATTGTGCGAGCGCGAGACGCCTCCGGCGCTGGTGTTTTGCGCGGCCCCGGACGAATTTGCCTTAGAGGCTTTCAATGCCAGTGGGGTCGGCCACCTGGTCAAACCCGTGCGCCCAGAGCTGCTGCTGGAGGCGCTGAAAAAGGCCGAGAAACCCAATCGTGTGCAGTTGGCGGCCCTGACTCGGCCGGCGGCGGAAAGCGGCAACGGCCCACGCAGTCACATCAGTGCTCGCACCCGTAAGGGGATCGAGCTGATTCCTCTGGCTCAGGTGGTGTATTTCATTGCTGACCACAAGTACGTGACTTTGCGCCATGAAAGCGGCGAAGTACTTCTGGATGAGCCATTGAAGGCATTGGAAGACGAATTTGGTGAACGCTTTGTGCGTATTCATCGCAATGCGCTGGTGGCCCGCGAGCGGATCGAGCGTCTGCAACGTACGCCCCTGGGGCATTTTCAGCTGTACCTCAAGGGGCTCAATGGCGATGCCCTGATCGTCAGCCGGCGCCATGTGGCGGGTGTGCGCAAGATGATGCAGCAGCTCTAGACCGAGACTCAAGGCCCGCAAAAAGGCAAGCCTGGCGTCGGGAGGACGCTGCGTTTCTGATACAAGTCAAAGCTGCTTTGGCTGAGCTGTTATTATCTGCCGTATCTATTCAGTACGGATTGATCCATGTCCTCTCGCGAAATCCGCATCGCTACCCGCAAAAGTGCACTGGCCTTGTGGCAGGCCGAATACGTCAAAGCCCGTCTGCAAGAGGCCCATCCGGGCCTCGTCGTGACCCTGGTGCCCATGGTCAGTCGCGGCGACAAACTGCTGGACTCGCCCCTGTCGAAAATCGGCGGCAAGGGCCTGTTCGTCAAGGAACTGGAAACCGCACTGCTGGAAAACCAGGCCGACATCGCCGTGCATTCGATGAAAGACGTGCCCATGGACTTCCCCGAAGGCCTGGGGTTGTTCTGCATCTGCGAGCGCGAAGACCCACGTGACGCTTTCGTCTCCAATACCTACGCCAGCCTCGAGCAATTGCCGGAAGGCAGTGTGGTGGGTACCTCCAGCCTGCGCCGCCAGGCCCAACTGCTGACCCGTCGCCCTGACCTGCAGATTCGTTTTCTGCGGGGCAACGTCAATACCCGGCTGGCCAAGTTGGACGCCGGCGAGTACGACGCCATTATCCTGGCCGCCGCCGGCCTGATTCGCCTGGGCTTCGAAGACCGCATCAGTTCGTCCATCAGTGTCGATGACAGTCTGCCCGCCGGTGGCCAAGGCGCTGTCGGTATCGAGTGTCGTAGTGTCGATACTGAAATTCACGCGTTGCTGGCGCCTCTGCACCATGCCGACACGGCCAGCCGGGTGACTGCCGAGCGAGCGCTGAACAAGCATTTGAACGGGGGCTGCCAGGTTCCGATTGCCTGCTACGCAGTGCTGGAAGGCGATCAGATCTGGCTGCGTGGCCTGGTCGGCGAGCCTAGCGGCGGCCTGCTGTTGAGCGCCGAAGCGCGAGGCCCGCGAGCGTCGGCCGCTGAACTGGGGGTGAAGGTGGCAGATGACCTGCTGGCCCAAGGCGCCGATGACATCCTGCGCGCGGTCTACGGCGAGGCGGGCGAAGAGTGATCGGGTGGCGCCTGCTGCTGACCCGGCCGAGCGAGGATAGCGCTGCATTGGCAGCAACCCTGGCCGAGGTCGGTGTCTTCAGCAGCAGCCTGCCGTTACTGGAGATTCAAGCCTTGCCCGTCAGCGATTCGCAGCGGGCGACCCTGCTGGAACTGGATCGTTACTGTGCGTTGATCGTGGTCAGCAAGCCTGCCGCGTACCTTGGTCTGGGCCTGCTGCGAGCCTATTGGCCCCAGCCCCCCGCTCAAAGCTGGTTCAGTGTCGGTGCCGGCACCGGGCAGATCCTTGCGGATGCAGGCCTGCAAGTGTTTTATCCCCAAGCAGGCGATGACAGCGAAGCCTTGCTTGAACTTCCCCAATTGCGCGAGGCTATCCGGCGCCCTGAGCCAAGGGTGCTGATCGTGCGTGGAGAGGGCGGTCGCGAGCTGCTCTCTGAGCGCTTGCGTGACCTAGGTGCTAGTGTCGATTATCTGGAACTCTACCGCCGGTGCCTGCCGCATTACCCCGAGGATGCGCTGCTTGAGCGGATTCAGGGGGAACGCTTGAACGGCCTGGTGGTCAGCAGTGGACAGGGTTTCAGCCACTTGCAGCAGTTGGCCGGCCCAGCCTGGTCGCAGTTGGCGAAGATGCCGTTGTTTGTTCCAAGCCCCCGGGTTGCCGAAATGGCACGTGCCGCCGGGGCGGAAAAAGTTGTGGATTGTCGCGGCGCCAGTGCCGCGGCTTTGCTAACGGCGTTACGGGAGCAACCCGTGCCCGTTCTCTAACGCAAAGGATGGATACGTGAGCGAAACAGCCTTGCCTAAAGATGAAGTCCGGCCGGTGCCTGAAGCACCTGCTGAACCCACGACCCCAACCGTTGAACGTCGTGGCAACGGGTTGGCGATACTGGCCCTGCTGCTGGGGGCGGCGGGTGTCGCCGCCGGCGGTTGGGGGATCTGGCAGGTGCGTAGCCTGCAAGCCAACAACCAGCAGCAACTGAGCCAGCTGCAGGCCCTGGGGGATCAGGCGCAGAGTTTCAAACTCAGTGAACAGCGCCTGAGTGCGCGCTTGGAACAACTGCCGGCAGCCGATGAGCTGGAGGACCGGCGACGGCTGGTGGCCCAGTTGCAAGCTGATCAGCAGCGCTTGAATCAGCGTCTGGAAACCGTGCTCGGCGCCAGCCGCAAGGACTGGCGTTTGGCCGAGGCCGAGCATCTGCTGCGCCTGGCCAGCCTGCGTCTGTCTGCGCTGCAGGACATCAGCAGCGCTCAGGCGCTGGTCCAGGGCGCCGACGATATCCTGCGGGAGCAGAACGACCCGGGTTCCTTCGCTGCACGCGAGCAGTTGGCCAAGAGCCTGGCGGCCCTGCGCAGCACCGAGCAACCGGATCGCACCGGGCTGTTCCTGCAGCTGGGTGCCCTGCGTGATCAGGTCCTAGAACTCAGCGCCGTGGCTCCCGAGTACAAGGATCGCGGCGAATCATTGCTGGGGCTGACCGCCGACGGTGACGGCGCAAGCCGTTGGGCGCAGTGGTGGGATCAGGTCTCCCGCTATTTCCGCATCGACTTCAATGCCGACAAGAACATCCGTCCATTGCTGGCCGGCCAAGGGCTGACTCAGGTACGCCTGGCCCTGAGCCTGGCACTGGAACAGGCCCAGTGGGCCGCCTTGAATGGTCAGGCGGCGGTCTATACCCAGGCACTGACCGAGGCACGTGATGTGCTGACTGGCAACTTCAATCAGGACAATCCGCAAAGCAAGATCATGCTTGAGCGCTTGTCCGAACTGAGCAAGCAGCCGGTGACTGTTGTCACCCCGGATCTGGCCAAGACCCTGAGCACGGTCCAGGCCTATCTCGAGCGGCGCAATCTGAACGCTGAGGATTCAGTCAAGCCTCTGGCCAAACCTGCGGCGAACACCGCCCAGGAGACGAGCCCATGAAGCGCGCCTATGTGATCGTTCTACTGGTCATCGCAGCCATCGGCCTGTTGGGACTGGCCATTGCCGAGCATCCCGGGTACGTACTGATCGCCTACAGCAACTTTCGCTACGAATCGAGCCTCTGGGCAACCCTGGCCCTGGTGGCGCTGATCTGGTTGGTGATCTGGGGCATCAAGTTGCTGATTGAATTGGTGATGGTCTCCGGTGGTGTGGTCAACCCCTGGTCGCGGCGCAATCGTAGCCGCCGAGTGCAAATCGCCATCGAGCAGGGCCAGATGGACCTTGCCGAAGGTCGTTGGGCCAGCGCGCAAAAACACCTGCACCGTGCCGCGGAAGCCGAACGTCAACCGCTGTTGTATTACCTCGGTGCGGCCCGTGCCGCCAACGAGCAAGGCCACTATGAAGAGTGTGATCAGTTGCTGGAGCGGGCGCTGACCCGCCAGCCCCAGGCCGAGCTGGCGGTGGCTCTGAGTCATGCCCAGTTGCAGACCGACCGCGGTGATACCGAAGGTGCCCTGAGCACCCTGCACGCGATGCATGAGCGCCATCCCCATAGCGTTCAGGTCCTGCGCCAGTTGCAGCGCCTGCATCAACAGCGTGGCGACTGGTCGGCGCTGATCCGTTTGTTGCCCGAGTTGCGCAAGGACAAGGCACTGCCGGCCAGCGAGTTGCAGGAGCTGGAACGTCGCGCCTGGGGTGAGAACCTGACCCTGGCGGCGCGGCGCGAAGAGGATCAGGTGGCGGGCCTGCAGTCTCTCAACCGGGCCTGGCAGCAACTGACTTCGGCGCAACGCCAGGAGCCACAACTGGTGCTGGCCTACGCCGAGCAACTGCGTCAGCTGGGGGCGGGAGCCGAGGCTGAAGAGGCCCTGCGCACAGCCCTCAAGCGTAAATATGAAAGCCATCTGGCACGGCTTTACGGGCTGGTGCGGGGCAGCGATCCATCTCGTCAGTTGCAGACTGCCGAGCATTGGCTGAAGGAGCATGCGGACGACCCGAGCCTGCTGCTGACCCTGGGCCGTCTGTGCCTGCAGAACAGTCTGTGGGGCAAGGCCCGGGACTATCTGGAAAGCAGCCTGCGCCTGCAACGCAATCCTGAAGCCTGTGCCGAGCTGGCTCGTTTGCTGGCTCAGTTGGGTGATACCGAGCGCAGCAACCAGCTGTTCCAGGAAGGCCTGGGAATGCTCGACGAGCGCCTGCTGGCGTCACCGTTGCCGGTTCCGGTACGGATCTGAAGCGTCTTCGGGGCCGGTTGCCTGTTGCAGGTAACCGGCCTTTTTTGTCCGGGTTTGATGGCTCATTCACTGTCAATCGTCGACCCACTGCGGCATAGCGCTCCTTGAAAGGAGCGAGCGCTTTCTCTACCGTGGCTGCCTGTTTCTCTCCGTTACGGATATCTCATGTCGCTGGCCGGCTCCCGCTTGCTGTTCTCCCTGGTGTTCCTGGTGGGGGCTTTTGCCTCGTGGGCGGCGTTCAACCTGCAATCTGGTGGTGGCCTGGAATCCTGCCCCTTGTGGGGCGTGCAGCGCTTGCTGCTGATGATGTTTACTGGCGTCAATCTACTGGCCGTGGTGCAGGGGCCGGGGCGCATGGGACGAGCGGTCTACTGGGCGCTCAACCTGGTACTGGGCCTGTTCGGAGTGATCACCGCCGGGCGTCATGTGTTGCTGCAGAACATTCCTTCCGAGCAACTCCTGGCCTGCCTGCCGGACATGCCGTTCATGCTGCGCAACCTGTCCTGGTGGCAGGCGTTGCAATTGACCTTCATGGGGACGTCGGACTGCGCGGAGGTCACCTGGACCCTGCTCGACATGAGTCTGCCCGAATGGAGCCTGCTGTTTTTCGTCATCATGCTGATCTTCAGCGGCTACCGTCTGCTGCGCCTGTCTCGAGCCAGGCGCAAGGCTGCGGTGTTGCCCTGAGTCATTGTTTGGTGGGAGGGCGCGGATTAAACGCTTGTATGAACTTTATCTCCTGCGTACCTTGATGCTGTTGTCGAGCGGGCATAATCTGGCCCGCACGCGTCACTGGAATTATGTTGCTCGATGCCGTTGCGCCTGACCGGATCCAGAGTCTCCAAAGAGGGGCGGCGGGCAAGTGGCATGACCCATAAGGGAAGAGAGATCACCATGCTCGAAAGTTGTCAGAATGCTCAGGAACGCTGGGGTGGAGTGCATCTGCTGATCGACCGCTGGTTGCAGGAGCGTCACGAACTGGTTCGAGCCTATGATGCGTTGGGCGCCGAGCCTGAAGCCCTGAGCGAGAGCAAGAAACCGCTGCAGGAATTCTGCGGGATTCTGGTGGACTACGTTTCCGCCGGTCATTTTGAAATCTACGAACAGCTCACCAGCGAGGCCAAGGCCTTTGGCGACAAGCGCGGGCTCGAGCTGGCCGATACCCTTTATCCGCGCATCGACGTGATCACTGAAAAGCTCCTGGCGTTCAACGACCTGTGTGATGCGGGTCAGTGCGTGGCGCAGAAGTTCAAGGAGTTGGGCGGTCTGTTGCACGAACGCTTCGAACTGGAAGATTGCCTGATCGAAGTGCTGCATAACGCCCACAAGCAGGAAGCGGTAGCTCAAGCCTGAGAACAGGGCCGAGCAATACAGGAACGGCACGCCTTGGCGTGCCGTTTTTCGTTTCTGTGCTTTAGCCGGCGACGCCCAGCAGTTCGATCTCGAATACCAGCGGTGTGTAAGGCGCGATCAGGTCGCCCGCGCCTTCGGTGCCGTAGGCCTGATTCGAAGGAATCACCAGTCGCCATTTGGCGCCGGTGGGCATCTGCGACAAGGCGCTGCGCCAGCCTTCGATCACACTGTCCAGGCGAAACCACTGCGGTTGCTGGGTCTGATCGAACACGGTGCCATCGGGCAGGCGTCCGGTGTAGCGCACCTGGACTGAGCCGTTGGGGCTGGCCTTGTTACCACTGCCGGGTGCCAGTTCGGTCAGGAGAATGCCATCGGCCAGTTGGCGAACGCCGGGCTTGGCTTTTTCCTGGTCGAGAAAGCGTCGTTCGTTTTCCAGGGCCGCTTCAGTTTTCGACTTGGTCGACTGCTCACTGATCTGCGCATCGTGCTCAGTCAGGATCTGTTCGATGCGTTCGGTTTTTAGGGCCAGTGGCTTGCCTTGATAAGCGGCTTTCAAACCCTCGACCAATGCCTGGATCTGCAGATCGGGCACTTCGTCGCGCAGTCGTTCACCGAGGCTTGCGCCCAGGCTGTAGGCAAGGTCGTGAGCGTCATTGGGCGGCGCTTCGGCAGCAGCCTGAGCCAGTGGCAAGAACAGGCTCAGGGATAAAAACAGGTAACGCGACATGGGCACTCTCCGGCCTGAGTAGCGGTGGATTATGCCAGCGACAAAGCACGGGTTGGTGAGCAACTTCGATGACGGCGAAGAACATTTTCAATCCGCTGCAACGCCGGGCTTTCGATACTGTCAACATGCCCTAGCGGCGGTAGCAGCAGAGGTCTAGTATGAGCCGCAACTCACGTCAGCCAGGAGGTAAACCATGTCGGCCAATAAGAAGCCTGTAAATACTCCGTTGCATTTGCTCCAACAGCTGTCGGGCAGCTTGCTCGAACATTTGGAAAACGCTTGTTCCCAAGCCTTGGCTGATGCTGAAAAACTGCTCGCCAAGCTGGAAAAACAACGGGGCAAAGCGCAGGAAAAACTGCACAAATCGCGCACCAAATTGCAGGACGCTGCGGCGGCCGGCAAGGCCAAGGCACAAGCCAAGGCCAAGACCGCGGTGAAGGAACTCGAAGACCTGCTGGATGCATTGAAAGAGCGCCAGGCACAGACCCGCAGCTACATTCTGCAACTCAAGCGCGATGCCCAGGAAAGCCTGAAACTGGCCCAGGGCGTGGGTCGTGTGAAGGAAGCAGTGGCCAAGGTATTGAGCACTCGTGATGCCAAGCCGGTAGCTGTCGCAGCGAAGAAACCAGCGGCCAAGCCTGCAGCCAAAGCACCTGCCAAATCTGCCGCCAAGCCAGTGGCGAAAAAAGCGGCTGCCAGTGCAGCTAAACCCGCAGCCAAACCCGCGGCGAGCAAACCCGCAGCGGCTAAACCTGCCGCCAAGCCTGCGCCTGCCAAACCTGTTGCCGCCAAGACCGCTGCCGCCAAGCCTGCAGCCAAAGCTGCCGCCAAGCCAGTGGCTAAACCTGCAGCCAAACCTGTAGCAGCCAAACCTGCCGCTAAACCCGCTGCCAAGCCTGCGGCCAAACCCGCAGCGGCTAAAACAGCCGCCGCAAAACCTGTGGCAGCCAAACCCGCAGCTAAACCTGCCGCCGCAAAAGCGCCGGCCAAACCTGCTGCCAAACCCGCCAGCAAGCCTGCAGTAGCCGCCAAGCCAGCAGCATCGTCGGCTGCGAAACCAGCAGCCAAGCCGGCGGCTAAACCTGCAGCTAAACCGGCTGCGAAAAAGCCGGCGGCAGCCAAGCCAGCAGCCAAGCCTGCTGTAGCCAAACCCGCCACCCCGGCGGCCAAGCCAGCTGCTCCAGCAGCGGTTGCGGTCAAGCCTGCTGCGCCCGCGCCTGCAGCCTCGCCAGCAGCTGCGAGCACCGCTCCTGCCGCTCCGGCTCCTGCCGGTACTCCTTCCAGCGCTTCTTAAGCGCCGGTCACCGCGACGCGCAGCACCTGCAGCGCGTCGCGGTTGCGTTCGGCGGCTCCGGCCGCCAACCCTCCAAGCCAGTCTTCCAGGCTCTTCGCTTGAGCTTCCGGCCATTCCCGTACCCGCTCCTGCAGGCGCAACAGCAATTGCCGTTCGGCTTCCAGTTCCAGGGTCTTGACCTGTTCGCGCAAGGCACTCAACTCAAGGTCCTCGCGGGCCGCATCGCGCCAGCCAATGCGTAAGTCGCGCAGGGGCTGAACCACGTCCCGGTGCCAGGGCGCCGCGAACGCTTTCAATTGCTCCAGGCGCTGACTATCGCAGCGGATTCCCCGCCGGCCAAGCCAGGCGCCGCAGAGCAACAGGCAGACATTGGCACCCTCGCCCTGCAGTTGCAGGCAGGCTTCCTGCACGCCGGGAAGGGCATAGGTGTTCAGGGAAAAACTCCACAGGTCAGAGGACATAGTGCTACTCGCGCCAGTTGCGAGCGAAGCTGGTAGACTCCGCCGCCATTATGATTCGACTTCAGAACCTGACTTTACAGCGTGGCCCGCAACGTCTGCTAGAAGACGCCGAGCTGACTCTGCACGCCGGCCAGAAAGCCGGCCTGATCGGTGCCAACGGCGCCGGCAAATCCAGCCTGTTCGCCTTGTTGCGTGGAGAGCTGCATCCGGATTCGGGTGACTGCTTCCTGCCCGCCGACTGGCGCATTGCCCACATGCGTCAGGAGGTCGATACCCTCGAGCGCCTGGCGGTGGACTATGTGCTCGACGGCGACCTGCGTCTGCGCCAGGTACAGCGAGAGCTGGCCGCCGCCGAAGAGGCCCATGACGGCGCCGCCCAGGCACGGCTGCACGCCGAGCTGGACAGCGCCGACGGTTACACCGCTGACGCCCGGGCGCGCAAGCTGCTGGCTGGACTGGGCTTCACCAACGAACAGATGGACCGCCAGGTCGGTGATTTCTCCGGGGGCTGGCGGATGCGCCTGAACCTGGCCCAGGCGCTGATGTGCCCGTCGGACCTGTTGCTGCTCGACGAACCCACTAACCACTTGGACCTCGATGCCATCATCTGGCTCGAAGACTGGCTCAAGGGTTATCCCGGCACCTTGCTATTGATCTCCCACGATCGGGATTTCCTCGATGCTGTGGTCGATCACGTGGCTCACGTCGACCAGCGCAAGATCACCCTCTATCGCGGTGGCTACAGTGCCTTCGAGCGGGCCCGTGCCGAGCGTCTGGCCCAGCAACAGCAGGCCTACGAGAAGCAGCAGGCGCAACGCGCGCACATGGAAAGCTACATTGCTCGCTTCAAGGCCCAGGCCACCAAGGCTCGCCAGGCCCAGAGCCGGATCAAGGCCCTGGAGCGGATGGAAGAGCTGTCGGCGGCCCATGTGGATTCGCCGTTCGACTTCACCTTCCGCGAATCGACGAAGATCTCCAGCCCGCTGATCGACCTCTCCGATGCCCGTCTGGGTTATGGCGAGCGCGCGGTCCTGGAGAAGGTCAAGCTGCAGCTGACGCCGGGCGCGCGGATTGGCCTGCTGGGCCCTAACGGCGCCGGTAAGTCGACCCTGATCAAGAACCTCTCCGGTGAGCTGCAGCCGTTGTCCGGACGCCTGACCCGGGGCGAGAACACCGTGGTGGGCTACTTTGCCCAGCATCAGTTGGACTCCTTGGACTCCAAGGCCAGCCCCTTGCTGCACCTGCAGCGGCTGGCACCCACCGAGCGCGAGCAGACCTTGCGTGACTTCCTCGGCGGCTTCGACTTCCGCGGCGCGCGGATCGACGAGCCGGTGCTGAATTTCTCCGGCGGTGAAAAAGCCCGCCTGGCCCTGGCCCTGATCGCCTGGGAACGGCCGAACCTGTTGCTGCTCGACGAACCCACCAACCACCTGGACCTTGAGATGCGCCTGGCCCTGACCATGGCCCTGCAAGAGTTCAGCGGCGCGGTGCTGGTGGTTTCTCACGATCGTCATTTGCTCAAGAGCACCACGGACAACTTCTTCCTGGTAGCCGACGGCAAGGTCGAGGAGTTCGACGGCGACCTGGATGACTACACCCGTTGGCTGGTGGACTACCGCCAGCGCAATGCCCCGGTCAGCAACACGCCGGTCAATCCGGACAAGACCGACAAGAAAGCTCAGCGTCAGGCCGCGGCTGCATTGCGTCAGCAATTGGCACCGCACAAGCGTGAGGCCGACAAGCTGGAAGTCGAACTGGGCAAGGTCCATGAGCGCCTGGCCAAGATCGAGACCAGCCTGGGCGACAGTGGTCTTTACGAATCGGCGCGCAAGGATGAGCTGCGGGATCTGTTGGCTGAGCAAGCCAAGCTCAAGTCCCGTGAGTCCGAGCTGGAAGAGGCCTGGATGGAAGCCCTGGAGTTGCTGGAAAGCATGCAGGCGGAACTTGAGGCGCTGTCCTGATGGAGGCGCTGCAACTGTCTTTGCCGGCGCAATGGATCGCGCCTCTGTGGATCGGCGTGCAGATCTTGCTGATTCTCCTGGCGGGCTACCTGGCTCAGCGTTTTGTCGCCCGTGGCCTCACCCGCCTGGGTGAGCGTTACCCGTTCCCGCCGCAATTGCTGATGCCCCTGCGTGGCGGTCTGCGCTGGCTGATCATGGGCAGCGCGGTGATCTTCGTCCTGGAGCGCCTGGGGGTTTCCGCCACGGTACTGTGGACCGCCCTGTCCGGGTTTGTCGCGGTGGCGGCAGTGGCGTTCTTCGCCATGTGGAGCGTGCTCTCCAACCTGCTGTGCGCGATCCTGATCTTCACCGTCGGTCCGTTCCGTCTGGGTGACGTGGTGGAGTTGGTGGACACTGTCGACAAGCCCGGCGTCAAGGGCCGGGTCGTGGCGATCAACCTGCTGTACACCACCCTGATCGAGTCCGAGGAAGCCGGTACCGGCAGTGCCATGGTCCAGGTGCCTAATAGCCTGTTCTTCCAGCGCTCGGTGCGTCGCTGGCGCGGCAGCGATGTGCTGCCGGTGGGGACTGGCGAAAAGTAGTCCCAGGGGACTGCGGACAGGTTGCGATCAGGAACCATCCGAGAAAAAAATATGGTCAGCCGCGGGTCGGAGGATTAGCTTAGGCAGTCACGACCAATCCGATCCGAGGTGTGCGATGGTGCTTGAGACATGGCTGGCGTTCTTTGCCGCCAGTTGGGTGATCAGTCTTTCCCCGGGAGCCGGCGCCATTGCGTCGATGTCCTGCGGCCTGCAATACGGTTTCTGGCGCGGCTACTGGAACGCCCTGGGCCTGCAATTGGGCCTGGCCCTGCAGATTGTCATTGTCGCCGCCGGTGTCGGCGCCATCCTCGCCGCCTCTGCCACCGCCTTCTATGCAATCAAGTGGTTCGGTGTGGCCTATCTGGTGTACCTGGCAGTCAAGCAATGGCGCGCGCTGCCCAGCGATCTGAGCGATGACGCCGCCATCCGCCCCATCGGCAAGCCTCTGGCCCTGGTGTTTCGCGGCTTCCTGGTGAACATCAGCAACCCCAAGGCCCTGGTGTTCATGCTGGCGGTACTGCCGCAGTTCATCGACCCCCATGCGCCCCTGGTCAAGCAGTACCTGATTCTCGGTGCCACCATGATCGGGGTCGATCTGATCGTCATGGCCGGCTACACCGGGCTGGCGTCCAAGGTCCTGCGCTTGTTGCGTACCCCGGTCCAGCAGCGTCGGATGAACCGTACCTTCGCCGGCTTGTTCCTCGGCGCGGCGGGCTTCCTGGCGACCATTCGCAAAGCGGCGGCCTAGGTTTTTCAGAGACAAAAAAAGGCGACCCACGGGTCGCCTTTTTCGTTTGCGTACGGCTTAGCGCAGGATTACCGGCGCTGTGTCCGGCGGCAGGTTGTTGCGCATCGGCGCTTGCCCCTGTTGCTCGTAGCCACCGCGACCCAGTTGCTCGGCCATCTGCCGGGTAACGTCTTCGCCCAGGGCCTTGGAGACTTCGCGCACCACCCGTGGCCGGTTCAGCGAGACACGGATGTCGCGGCTGTTCACCAGCTTGGTGTCCTGGCCTTCGCCCATGGCGGTGAACGCCGAGGTGATCTCGAAGGTGCGGGTGTTGATCAGGCTGAAATCCGCCACCAGGGTAAGGCCCAGCACCGCCGAGTAGCTGTTGGTATTGGCCAGCTCGTTGATGTCCTGGGTGAAGTCGATGTCCGACACCGTACCGAACAGCACATAGTCGGCACCCTTGAAGTTGCCGGCCTTGATGCGCTTGATGATGTCGTAGACGTTGGTCTTGGACGAATCGGTGTGGGGCGACCCCTGCACCAGCTGGAACATCCCGGACTTGAGAATCCCGCCCTTGATATCACCGGTGAACTTGCGCAGTTCGCCTTCTTCGATGTAGCTGGTGCTGGCTTCCAGTTCGTTGTAGCTGGCCGAACCGCTGGAGCTGTAGTAGCCCTCACGGTAGTTCTGCTGGGCCGAAACCACGTGAATGTATTCCTGCACACGTTCCTGGTAGGCCAGGTCCATGACTGCAACTTTCGGGGCCGCCTGGGCGCTGAACGCACAGGCCAGGGCCAGGATGCCAATCCATGCACGCATTGTTTAGCGCTCCGTGGTCTTGCGGATCTCTTTCTCGTCCATCCACTCGGCCAGACCGCTCTCGACGTCGATCAGTTGCAGGCTGAATTTGTAGAAGACGTCCTTGTAATCGCTGCTGCGCTTGACGATGGAGCTGATGGAGCCCTCAAGACGGTATTTGGCGGCGACCATGTTGCCAGTCTTGGCCACGGTGGACTTCTTGTACAGGCCGCTCTGGTTCTGCAGCTTGAGCTGGTCTACCTGGCTCTGCATGGCGGTGTTGTCGCTGGCGAAGCGCGCGGTGCCGGACTTCATCAGTTGGGTCTTGATCGAGGTGGTGATCTCGCGGGTGTCGATGTACTCGCTGGTCTTGTTCTTCACATCGTAGACCTGCACCACCGGGCGACCCTGGAGGATGCCGGACTGGGCCAGGGAGCGAGTCATGGACTCGGCGATCATCTGCAGGTCGGTGGAGCCGAACTCGTTGGTCACCAGTTCCACGGCCTTGCTGTCGCCGTAGCTGATGTTCTTGCCGCCCAGGACCGGGGAGGTATTGGCGCAGCCGCTGGCCAGCAGGGCGACCACGGCGAGGAAGGAAAAGCGTGCAAACATGGAAGTGCTCTCTTGATCGGGTTCAGGAACGGCTTATTGGGTTTTGACTTCCAGGCGGAAGTCAGTGGCCTTGGGCACCGGTGCGATGGCCGGCAAGAAGGTGGCCTGGGCCGCGTACAGGTTGAAGACTTTCCAGCTTTCTTCATCGGCAACCGGGAAACCGTCGTCACCCAGCCAGACAAAGCGGTAGTACATGGTCATGTTGGTGTGGCTGGTGTTGTTCAGCGCCACCTTGACCGTCAGGAAGCCGTTTTCACGGGCGACCCGCATCGCGCCGATGGCGATGTTGTTGAACTTGTTCATCACCACCACCTTGCTCGCGGCGCTGCCGGGAGCAGGAGGTGGTGGGGTGGCGCAACCGGCCAGAACGGCCAGTGCGGCAACAGCGAGGAGTTTCAAGCGCATGGGGGGCTCCGCTTAAGGACGTTGGTTGCTGGCCATGTTCTGGCCGGCGTTGTTCGGGATGACATGAGCGGCCAGGCCGCTGCTGAACACCTGGTTGCCCACCACCCGTAGGGCGATCACCTGATAGCGCTGATCAACCTTGACCTGCACTTGAGTGCCGCCCTGGGCGTTGGGCAGGCTGAGGCTGTGTTCGCCCTGCTTGAGACGCAGGCGGGCTACCTGGGTGTTGTCCGGCAGGGTACGCCAGGTGCGGGTATCGGCACCTTCGGTCACCGCCGAAGCCAGGCCCACGGCCAGGCCGGCCAGGGGATTGACCTCGTTGAGGTTCTTTTGCGCCACGCCACGGGTCACTGCGCGCACGGTGGTGCGCAGGATGATTCCCGGCATGTCGTCACGCAGGGCGCGGCGGGACATGGCGGTGGTGCTGTTGAGCAGGGTCAGGTTCTGCTGCTGACCGTCGATGCCGATCTGGGCAAAGGTCTGGGTCGAGGTGTCGGCCTTGATCACCGGGAACGACAGAGGGGTGATGACCAGGTTGCCGTTGATCGGCAGCGGCAGGGGGATGCGCACCGAGTCCCGGGCCGGGGCCAGGCCGCTTTGCACCACGATCAGCACGTCGCTCTCATCTGCCGCCAGGGCTGCTACCACGGGGGCCTTGACCGGAGCCTTGGCTGCCGTCTTGCGTTTGGACTTGGCCGAGGACTTGCTCGGGGCTTCGACTTTCAGCGGCTCCACGGGGGCGTCCAGATTCAGCAGCGCCTGTTCCAGCAACGGCGTGTTGGGACGCAGTTCCGCGGCCTTGCGATAGCCGGGAGCCGCCAGGTCCTTCTCGCCCAGAGCTTCATAGACAAAGCCGGCCAGGTAGTGGCTGAACGCACTCTGGTAGCTGTTCTTCAGGTTGACCACATCGGGAGCATCGAGGGCTTCCACCGGGTAGCCCTTGAGGTCCTTGTACTCGGTCTTGACCCCTTGCTTCTCGGCTTCGTCCTCGCGCTTGAGGTATTCCTTGTCCCGCAGTTCGGCGATCACCGCTTCGCGTTCGTGGGTCTTCTTGATCGCCATGCGGGCGCCGTCGAAGTCGTTGCTGGCCAGCAGGTTCATGGCCATCTGGGTCGTCAGCATGACCTTTTCGTAGTCATAGCCTTCGTAACGACGAACTTTGTCGTTGACCAGGAAACTGCCGAACTGGGCCAGGTACTTGTCGGTGTCGAGCTTGACCGAGTCTTCCCAGTTGCCCACGACTTGATCGGCATGGCCCCAGGCGGCCTGGCTGCCATTGAGGTCGCCCTTGGCTCGCAGCAACTCGCCCTTTTCGAAGTAGTAGAGCAGGTCCTTGTCTTCACCCTTGTTGTTTTTTTCCAGCAGGGTCAGGGCGGCATCGAGGTTGCCGGCGCGCAGTTGCTGGTTGGTTTCCTGAAGCTCGTTGTCGTAGCTACGGAAGGCCGAACAGCCAGCGAGCAGAGTGACTGCGCCAAGCGCAATCGAGGTGAGGACGCGGGATGCCATGGGTACTTCTTCTTCCCTGAATGAGACAGCCTGGCGTGCGGGTCGGGCTGGACGAACCCACTGGCAGGAACAGCGGCTATCCTGCCAATTCCTCATAAAAAGAGGAGCTTAAATGCCGTCTCGCGATAACGAGGGCGCGGCATTATAAACGCGGAGTCTGGCGCTGTAATGGCTTTTTAACTTCAATTTGATTGGTGTTTGCCACTATGTGAGCCGCTGCTCATTGGTTGCCGAACCAGGCCGCCAGCGGGTTCTTTTCCAGGGGGGCAGGGGCGATGACGAACAGCTGATCACCCACGCGCCGCAGGCTGATGACCTGGTAGCGCTGGTCCAGCTTGAAGCGCAATTGGCCTGTCTTGCCCAGGGTCAGTCTGTGTTGGCCTTTTTTCAGGCGCAGGCGAGTCACTTGGGTGGTGTCGGGGAGGGTGCGCCAGGTGCGGGTGTCGGCATCTTCTATCAGCACGTTGAGACGCTGACGTTCCTTGGCCCGTTCCGGGTCCTTCTTCAATTGCTGGGCCTGGAAGGATGCGTAGGACTGGGCGCGATAGGTGGTACGCAGGATGATCCCCGGCATATCGTCACGCAGGGCGCGGCGGGACATGGCGCTGACACTGTTGAGGGCTGTCAGCGTCTGTTTGCGGCCATCCACACTGATCTGGCCCAGGGCGCTGGTGGAGTGATCGGCCACCATGATCGGAAAGGACATCAGTGTGGGGATCGGCTGACCCTCGATGTCCACGGTCACCGGCAATTGCACCGAGCCGCGGGCGGGTGCCAGGCCGTTTTGCACGATGATCAGCAGGTCGCTTTCGTCGGCCTTGGCGGTCGCCCGATCGAGGCTGCCCAGGGCCTGCTCCAGCAGCGGAGTATGGGGGCGCAGCTCGATGGCCTGGCGATAACCGGCGGCGGCCAGGGCTTTTTCCCCCAGGGCTTCGTAGAGGTAGCCGGCCAGGTAATGGCTGAAGGCGCTCTGGTAGCTGTTTTTCAGCGCCAGCACTTCGGGGGCGTCCAGGGTGGCGACCGGATAGCCCTGCAGATCCTGGTAGCGCACGTTGATGCCCTGGTTGCGGGCCTGCTCTTCGAGTTGCAGGTATTGCTTGTCCCGCAGCTCGGCGATCAGCGCTTCGCGCTCATGGGTTTTCTTGATCTCGATGCGCGCGCCGTCGAAGTCCTGCAGGGCCAGGTGGTTGATCGCCATCTGGGTGGTGAGCATGACCTTTTCGTAGTCGTAGCCTTCGTAGCGCCGGACCTTGTCGTTGATCAGGTAGCTACCGAATTGGGCCAGGTATTTGGCGCTGTCGAACTTCACCGATTCCTCCCAGGTGAACACCACCCGGTCGGCCCGGCGCCAGGCCAGCTGGCTGCCAATCAAGTCGCCCTTGGCCCGCAGCAGCTCGCCTTTCTCGAAGTAATAGAGCAGGTCCTTGTCTTGCCAGGGATTGTGCTGTTCCAGCAGGTCCAGGGCGCCGTCGACATTGCCTGCTTGCAGTTGCTGGTTGGTCTGTTGCAGCTCCAGGTCGTAGTTGCGAAAGATCGAACAGCCGCTCAACAGCAGCAGGATCGACATCAGCAAGGGTATGAGACAGCGGGTCATAGATGGTGTTTCTTCCCTGAACGAGACCTGCAAGAGGTGGCGCATTATCAGTGGCAGGCAGTGGGCAGGGAAGGGCTATCGGGTCGTGGTGGCCGGCTTGAGCGCTTGTCGCACGGTCGGCGGGCGGGTGCCGTTGGGCAGTCGGTGGTCGGCGCAAGTGTTTCAACAGGCGGATAAGCCTTGAGTGAAACTCACTGGGAGTGAACAATATGTTACTTCGTATTTCCATTTGAGATTCGTTCATGACTGGCCCTTCCCGTTTACTGGCATTGCTGGTGCTGCCGGTACTCGCGCTCTGCAGCTCCAACCTGCTGGCCGATACCGTCGATGGCGCGCCCAAGGCCCTGCATCTGCTGGATTACATTGGCGCCGATTACCCGCCCACGGTTGACGCCGGCAAGGTCATCGACGAGTCCGAATACCGCGAGCAGGTGGAGTTTCTTGGAGTCCTGCAGGGGCTGATCGCCGACCTGCCGGCCAAGCCGGAGAAAGCCGAACTGGAGCAGGGCATCGTCAGCCTGCGCAAGGCGGTGGACGATCGCGTCGAGGGTAGCCAAGTGGCACGCCTGGCGCGGCAGATGGGGGCCAAGCTGGCGGTGGCCTATGAGGTCAGTCAGGCACCGGTCATCACCCCGGACCCTGCTCGTGGTGCGCCGCTGTATGCCCAGCATTGCTCGGTCTGCCACGGGGAGAAAGGCGCTGGCGATGGTCCGGCAGGTGTGGGCATGACTCCGCCGCCGGCCAACCTGCGGGATGCCGAGCGTCTTGATCGCCTGAGTCTGTACGCGGTCTACAACACCCTGGGGCTGGGTGTCGAAGGCACCGACATGCCGGCCTTCGCCGATCAGTTGGATGACCGTCAGCGCTGGGACCTGGCCACCTACATCGCCGGGTTCAGCGCCGATCCTGCAGCGGCCAAGGGCGAGCAGAGCTTTAACCTGGCCGACCTGGCCCGGCAGACACCTGCTGAAGTGCTGGCCGCCCAGGGGCCGCAGGCAGCCGCTACGTTCCGCGCGCAGCGGGCCCAGCCGCCTCAGGTCAAGCGTGGCCCGGCGCAGTTGTTGGACTACACCGCTTCGACCCTGGACAAGAGCCTCGCGGCCTATCGCAACGGCGACCATGAGCAAGCCTACGATCTTTCGGTAGCGGCTTATCTGGAAGGTTTCGAGCTGGTGGAAAGCTCCCTGGACAACGTCGATGCCACAGTGCGCAAGGACACGGAGAAGGCCCTGATGGCCTACCGGCAGTCATTGCAGGACGGGCTGCCAGTGGCCCAGGCTGAACAGCGCCTGGACGCCGCCAAGGCCAAGCTCAAGGCGTCCGCCGAGTTGTTGGGTGGCGACAGCCTGAGCTGGTCCCTGAGCTTTATCTCCGGTTTGCTGATCCTCCTGCGCGAAGGCCTGGAAGCCATTCTGGTGCTGGCGGCGATCCTTGCGTTCCTGCGCAATACCGGCCAGCAATCGGCGGTGCGCAGTGTCAACGTCGGTTGGGGGCTGGCCCTGTTGGCCGGTCTGGCCACCTGGGCCCTGGCGGCCTATGTCATTGATGTCAGCGGGTCCCAGCGGGAGCTGCTGGAGGGGGCCACGGCGTTGTTCGCCAGTGTCATGGTGTTGTGGCTCGGGGTGTGGATGCACGACCGCCGGCATGCAGCGGCCTGGCAGGATTACATCAAGAGCAGCCTGGTGGGCGGCGGCGGACGTTTCGGCTTTGCCGTGCTGGCGTTCTTCTCGGTGTATCGCGAGCTGTTCGAGGTGATCCTGTTCTACGAGACCCTGTGGCTGCAGGCCGGTCCCGCCGGGCATAACGCGGTACTGGCCGGTGGTGCCACCGCTCTGGTGTTGCTGGTGGGCCTGGCGTGGGTGATCCTGCGAGGCTCGGCCAAGCTGCCTCTGGCGCTGTTCTTCGGCATCAACGCGGCGCTGTTGTGTGCCTTGTCGGTGGTATTTGCCGGGCACGGGGTCAAGGCGTTGCAGGAAGCGGGCATCTTCGGCACCCGGCCGGTACCCTTCTTCGACTTCGACTGGCTGGGCATTCATGCTGATGCCTACTCGCTGGGGGCTCAGGCCGTGGCGATCCTGGCGATCGTGGTGCTGTACAGTCGCAGCCGCATGAGTGAGAAGCAGCGACTGCGCGCGTCTTGAGTCGGCAGCGTCGCTGATCGCGGGCAAGCCCGCTCCTGCGGGGGCTGGCTTGCCCGTTTTGCATTTTGTGAGGAGAACATCAATGCGTGTCTGGATCGATGCCGACGCTTGCCCCAAGGCGGCCAAGGAGCAGGTGGTGCGCTTTGCCTTGAAGCGTCAGTTCGAGGTGGTGCTGGTGGCCGGGCAAGCGCAGATCAAGCCGGCCTTTGCCTGCGTCAAATTGATTGTGGTGCCCAGTGGCCCGGATGCTGCCGACGATTATCTGGTGGAGCATGCAGTGCCCGGTGAACTGGTGATCTGCAGTGATGTGCCGTTGGCCGATCGTTTGGTGAAAAAGGGTGTGTCGGCCCTGGACCCGCGAGGCAAGGAGTTCGATGCGCAGAACATGGGGGAGCGCCTGGCGGTGCGTAATCTGTTCACCGATCTGCGGGAGCAGGGGCAGGTCAGTGGCGGGCAGGCGCCTTATGGCGAGCGGGAGAAGCAGGCGTTCGCCAATGCCCTGGACCGGATTCTGACCCGGCTGGCGCGTCAGGCCTGATGGAGGAGCCAGCGGCTCCTCCTGAAGTGGGGGGCTAGGGGATTACTGCTCGCCTTCGTGGGTCAGTTCCAGCACCCGGTCTACCAGTTTGTTGATCCCGGCGGCGGCTTCGCTGATGGATTGCGCCAGCATGTAGGCGGGGGTGCTCACCAGTTTGCGCGCCTTGTCTTCGACGATGTCGCCCACTGCGCATTCGGCGTGGCTGGCGCCCATCTTGCCCAGGGCTGCGGCGGTATCGGCATCGTTGCCGATGGTACAGGTCACGCCAGGACCATAGATTTTCGCCGCCAGGGCCGGGGCGATGCACATCAGGCCCACCGGCTTGCCCGCTTCGGCAAAGGCTTCGGCCAGGGCCAGGACGTCCGCCTGGACTGTGCAGGCCGCGCCTTCGGTGGCAAAGCTGGAGAGGTTCTTGGCCGCACCGAAACCGCCGGGCACGATCAGCGCATCGAAGTCTTCGACATTGGCCTCGCGCAGGTCCTTGACCTGGCCGCGAGCAATGCGCGCCGACTCCACCAGCACGTTGCGGGTCTCGGGCATGGCTTCGCCGGTCAGGTGGTTGAGCACATGCATCTGCGGGATGTTCGGGGCAAAGCACTGCACCTGGGCGCCGCGCTGGTCGAGGCGCAGCAGGGTAATCACGCTTTCGTGGATCTCGGCACCGTCGAACACGCCGCAACCGGAAAGGATCACTGCAACTTTTTTGCTCATGGTTTTTCTCCAGGTTCAGGGTGCTGACAGCATGCCAATGACCGGCGTGTTACTCCACTGGTGTCGTCGGAGCCTTGGCCTTGTCCTGTTCGGCGGCTTGTTCGGCTTCATAGATCTGCTTGGCCAGGCGGGCGTTCTTGAAGCGCCGCCGCAGCCACAGGCCGAAACCCAGTACCAGCAACGCGCCCAGCACCCACAACTCGTACTTCTTGATGCTGCCGAGCATGCCTTCCATGACGGCGCCGAAGTGGTACGCCGCCGAAGCCAGGGCTACCGCCCAGATGGCTGCGCCAATACCGTTGAGCAGCAGATAGCGGCCCGGCGGATAGCCGGACAGGCCAATGGCCACCGGCATCACGGTACGCAGGCCATAGACGAAGCGGAAGCTCAGCACCCAGATATCCGGATGCTTGCGGATATGTTCCAGCGCCCGATCGCCCATCATCTGCCAGCGCGGTTTGCGCGCCAGCAACTTGCGGCCATGCTTGCGCCCCAGGAAGTACCACAGCTGGTCACCGGCGTAGCTGCCGAAGAAGGCAACCACCATCACCAGGTTGATATCCATGTATCCGCGGAACGCTAGAAACCCGGCTAGAACCAGAATGGTTTCGCCTTCGAAAAACGTGCCGAGAAAGAGGGCGAAGTAGCCGAAATCCTGAAGAAATTGTTGGAGCATTGTCTGGATGCTGGCGAAATGAACGCGCAGCCTACCCCTTCGACGACGTTCGGGAAAGTATCGAAATGTGTCTCGACGTGAACAATTGGGCCAATGACAATGAGTGTTGCTGCCGGTCAACAGCTTGAGCACAACTGTCATCTGTTCGTCATAATGCCCGCTTATAACTGTCACGCTCGCCCGCCAGCGCGGGCCCTGGAGTCCGCCGTGAGCTTTACCCCTGCCAGCCGCCTGTTCCCTGCCACTCGCCTGCGGCGTAACCGTCGTGATGATTTCTCGCGCCGTCTGGTGCGCGAAAACCGGTTGAGCGTGGACGACCTGATCCTGCCGGTGTTTGTGCTCGACGGTGAGAATCGCCGCGAGGCGGTGGCCTCGATGCCGGGTGTGGAGCGCTTGACCATTGACCTGTTGCTGGAAGAGGCGGCGCACTGGGTCGAGCTGGGGATTCCGGCCCTGGCGCTGTTCCCGGTGACGCCGGCCGGGCTCAAGTCCCTGGATGCGGCCGAGGCCTGGAACCCTGAAGGTATTGCCCAGCGCGCCACCCGCGCCTTGCGCGAACGCTTCCCGGCGCTGGGCGTCATCACCGACGTGGCCCTGGACCCGTTCACCACCCATGGCCAGGACGGGATCCTCGACGAACAGGGTTATGTACAGAACGACATCACCGTTGATGCCCTGGTGCGTCAGGCCCTGTCCCACGCCGAGGCCGGAGCCCAGGTGGTGGCACCGTCGGACATGATGGACGGGCGGGTCCAGGCGATTCGCGAAGCCCTGGAGCTGGCGGGGCATGTCAATGTGCGGATCATGGCCTACTCGGCCAAGTATGCCAGTGCCTACTACGGCCCCTTCCGCGATGCGGTGGGCTCGGCGCTGAACCTGGGCAAGGCCGACAAGGCCTCGTACCAGATGGACCCGGCCAACGGTGACGAAGCCCTGCATGAAGTGGCGGCGGACCTGGCTGAAGGGGCGGACATGGTCATGGTCAAACCGGGCATGCCGTACCTGGATATCCTTTTTCGGGTCAAGGATGAATTCAAGGTGCCGACCTTTGTCTATCAGGTCAGCGGCGAATACGCCATGCACATGGCGGCGATCCAGAATGGTTGGTTGGGTGAAGGGGTTATTCTTGAATCCCTGACCGCTTTTAAACGTGCAGGTGCCGATGGCATCCTGACTTACTTTGCCGTTCGTGCTGCTCAATTGTTACGAGAGCAAAAATAGCCCTCCCAGGAACACGCGATGAATACTGAAGGACTCTCAGAAGTTGCCGTAAAAGACGCTCAGCCGGTGGTCGAGCAAGTGGTTGAAACCCCGCCGGAGCTCGAGCCCGCGCCCGTGGTGGCCGAGGCGCAACCGACGCCGGCCATTGTCATTCCCAACCTGGATGACAGTAGCCTTTATATCCACCGCGAGCTGTCGCAACTGCAGTTCAATATCCGTGTGCTGGAACAGGCGCTGGACGAGTCCTACCCGCTGCTGGAACGCCTGAAGTTTCTGCTGATCTTCTCCAGCAACCTGGACGAGTTCTTCGAGATTCGCGTCGCGGGTCTGAAGAAGCAGATCACCTTTGCCCGGGAACAGGCCGGTGCCGACGGCCTGCAACCGCACCAGGCTCTGGCCCGCATCAGCGAGCTGGTACATGGTCACGTCGATCGCCAGTACGCGATCCTCAATGACATCCTGCTGCCGGAACTGGAGAAGCATCAGATCCGCTTCATCCGTCGCCGTCACTGGACCACCAAGCTCAAGACCTGGGTCCGGCGCTTCTTCCGCGACGAGATCGCGCCGATCATCACCCCCATCGGCCTCGATCCGACGCACCCGTTCCCGCTGCTGGTGAACAAGAGCCTGAACTTTATCGTCGAGCTGGAAGGCATCGATGCCTTCGGTCGCGATTCCGGCCTGGCAATCATCCCGGCGCCGCGCCTGCTGCCGCGGATCATCAAGGTCCCGGAAGAAGTCGGCGGCCCTGGCGACAACTATGTGTTCCTCTCGTCGATGATCCACGCCCACGCCGATGACCTGTTCCAGGGCATGAAGGTGAAAGGCTGCTATCAATTCCGCCTGACCCGTAACGCCGACCTGGCGGTGGACACCGAAGACGTCGAAGACCTGGCCCGCGCACTGCGCGGCGAGCTGTTCTCCCGTCGCTACGGTGATGCGGTGCGTCTGGAAGTGGCTGACACTTGCCCGAAACACCTGTCGGACTACCTGCTCAAACAGTTCAACCTGCACGAGACCGAGCTCTATCAGGTCAACGGTCCGGTGAACCTGACGCGGTTGTTCAGCATCACCGGCCTGGACAGTCATCCGGAGCTGCAATACACCCCGTTCACCCCGCAGATCCCGAAACTGCTGCAGAACAGCGAGAACATCTTCAGCGTCATCAGCAAGCAGGACATCCTGCTGCTGCACCCGTTCGAGTCCTTCACCCCCGTGGTCGACCTGCTGCGCCAGGCCGCCAAGGACCCGCATGTGCTGGCGGTGCGCCAGACCCTGTACCGCAGCGGCGCCAACTCGGAGATCGTCGACGCCCTGGTGGACGCGGCGCGCAACGGCAAGGAAGTCACCGCGGTGATCGAGCTGCGTGCGCGTTTCGATGAAGAGTCCAACCTGCAGATGGCCAGCCGTCTGCAAGCTGCCGGCGCGGTGGTGATCTACGGCGTGGTGGGCTTCAAGACCCACGCCAAGATGATGCTGATCCTGCGTCGCGAGGCGGGTGAAATCGTGCGTTACGCGCACCTGGGTACCGGCAACTACCACGCGGCCAACGCCCGCCTGTACACCGACTACAGCCTGCTGACCTCCGACGATGCCCTGTGCGAAGACGTCGGCAAGCTGTTCAGCCAGCTGATCGGCATGGGCAAGACCCTGCGCATGAAGAAGCTGCTGCATGCGCCGTTCACCCTGAAGAAGGGCATGCTCGACATGATCGCCCGGGAGACCCAGTTCGCCCTGGACGGCAAGCCGGCGCACATCATCGCCAAGTTCAACTCGCTGACCGATCCGAAGATCATCCGCGCGCTGTACAAGGCCAGCCAGTCCGGCGTGCGCATCGACCTGGTGGTGCGGGGCATGTGCTGCTTGCGTCCGGGAATTGCCGGGGTTTCCCACAACATCCATGTGCGCTCCATCATCGGTCGCTTCCTGGAGCACACTCGGGTGTTCTACTTCCTCAACGGTGGCGAGGAGCAGATGTTCCTTTCCAGTGCCGACTGGATGGAGCGCAACCTCGACAAGCGGGTCGAGACTTGCTTCCCGGTGGAAGGCAAGAAGCTGATCCTGCGGGTCAAGAAAGAGCTGGAAAGTTATCTCACCGATAACACCCACAGCTGGAGCCTGCAGTCCGACGGTCGTTACATCCGCAACACGCCGACCGGCAACCAGAACCCGCGCAGTGCCCAGGCGACCCTGCTGGAGCGACTCGGCAGCCCGGTGTTGCCAGTGCGCTAAGCGCTACAGGCGCCAATGAAAAAGGCCAGCCCGATCACCGGGCTGGCCTTTTTTTGTGCAGCTTGCAAGAGGCTGTAGGGGCTGGCTTGCCAGCGAAGGCGGCCTTGAGAACTATGCAGGGTTTCCCGGTCTCTTCGCCGGCAAGCCGGCTCCTACAGGTCTGTGGCGGGGTCAGCGGACGTTGAGCACGATGCCGACCCGGGTCAGCCATTCGGCTTCAAGAGCGAAGTCGGCCTGGGTCAGCTGGTTTTCATCCAGCCAGTTTTCCGGGAACTCCACATCCAGATGATCGCCTTCGGCGCTCAGGCTCACCTGAGGCATCTGCTGGGTGCCACGGATGTGATGGAACAGGATGGCGAAGCGCAGCAGCACGCAGAGGCGGATCAGCTTGATGCCGTCATCGCCGAACTCGGCGAATTTCTCCTTGGGAATGTTGCGGCGGTGGCCGCGCACCAGCAGGGCCAGCATCTGCTGGTCTTCCCGGGAGAAACCAGCCAGGTCCGAGTGCTCGATCAGGTAGGCGCCATGCTTGTGGTAGTGGTAATGGGCGATATCCAGTCCCACTTCGTGAACCTTGGCGGCCCAGCCCAGCAGCTCGCGCCAGACACCGTCCTCCAGGTCCCAGTCCGCCGCCACCTGATCGAAGGCGCGCAGGGCCTTGCCTTCGACGCGGGAGGCCTGCTCCAGGTCCACGTGGTAGCGCTCCATCAGCGAGCCGAGGGTGCGTTCACGGACGTCTTCATGGTGGTGGCGGCCCAGCAGGTCGTAGAGCACGCCTTCACGCAGGGCGCCTTCGCAGTGGTCCATGCGCTGCAGTTCCAGGGCGTCGAAGATCGCTTCGAGAATCGCCAGGCCGGCGGGGAAGATCGCCCGGCGATCGGGCTTGATGCCTTCGAAGTCGATCTTCTCGGCATCACCGAGCTTGAACAGTTTGCGCTTGAGCCAGGCCAGGCCTTCGGCATTGACTTCGCCGCTGCCCTGGCCGCCGGCCTTGAGGGCCAGGCCAATGGCACGGATGGTCCCGGAGGAGCCGATGGCTTCGTCCCAGGTCAGGCGATGCAGGGCATGCTCGATGCTCATGATCTCCAGCCGCGCTGCGGTGTAGGCCTGGGCGTAGCGGGCGGGGGTGATCTTGCCGTCGCGGAAGTAGCGCTGGGTGAAGCTGACGCAGCCCATCTGCAGGCTTTCCCGCAGCAGGGGCTCGAAGCGCTGGCCGATGATGAATTCGGTACTGCCGCCACCGATGTCGGCCACCAGGCGCTTGCCCGGGGTATCGGCGAGGGTGTGAGACACCCCGAGGTAGATCAGTCGGGCCTCTTCACGGCCGGAGATGACCTCGACCGGGTGGCCGAGAATCTCCTCGGCCCGGCGAATGAACTCACCGCGGTTGCGGGCTTCACGCAGGGCGTTGGTGCCGACGATGCGCACTGTGCCCGGCGGCATGCCATTGATCAGTTGGGCGAAGCGCTTGAGGCAGTCGAGCCCGCGCTGCATGGATTCTTCGTTGAGCTGGCGTTCTTCGTTGATTCCGGCGGCCAGTTGAACCTTTTCACCGAGCCGCTCGAGAATGCGGATTTCACCGTTCCGGGCCTTGGCCACGACCATGTGAAAGCTGTTGGAGCCCAGATCGATCGCGGCGATCAGGGACAGATTCTTGGCTTGGGATTGGGGCATGGTTGGGGGTCTCGGTCGATAACCTCGCCATCCTGCCACGATCAACGGCTCGCGCCAACGCGCAGTGTCCAATGCGTTGATTCAACGCATAAAACCCTCGGCAGGCTGCGCTGTCGCTGTTCGCCGGCCAGCCGGCTCCTGCGACACGGGAGCCTCAAGCCTGTTCGGTGCTGCCAATGAAGTTCGCCAGCTCGGCGGTCTGCGGATGAGCGAACAGCTGCTTGGGATCTCCCACTTCATGCACTTTGCCCTGATGCATGAACACCAGCTTGTCGCCCACTTCTCGGGCAAAGCGCATCTCATGGGTGACCATGATCAGGGTCATGCCGTCCCGGGCCAGCTGACGCACCACGCTGAGCACTTCATTGACCAGTTCCGGGTCCAGGGCCGAGGTGATCTCATCGCACAACAGCACCTTGGGCGACATCGCCAAGGCTCGGGCAATGGCAACCCGCTGCTGCTGGCCGCCGGACAATCGATCCGGAAAGGCATCGAACTTCTCCGCCAGACCGACCCGGGCCAGCATCTGCCGCGCCAGTTCGGCAGCCTGGGCCTTGGGCACTTTCTGCACCACTTGCGGGGCCAGCATCACGTTCTCGCCCACGGTCAGGTGAGGGAACAGGTTGAACTGTTGGAACACCATGCCGACCTTCTGTCGCAGGCTGCGCAGATCGGCGCGGGCGGCGTCCAGGTATTCCCCATCGACCTCGATCACGCCATCGTTGATCGACTCCAGGCCGTTGAGGGTACGCAGCAGGGTGCTCTTGCCCGAGCCGCTGCGACCGATGATCGCCACTACCTGGCCCTCCTCGATGCTCAGGTCGATGCCTTTGAGCACATGGTGCTCGCCGTAATATTTATGCAGGGCGGAAATTCTAAGCAGAGGCATGCAGTCTCCTTTCCAGGTAGCGCGCGCTGAGGGACAGGGGGTAGCAGAGCAGGAAGTAGCCGAGGGCCACCAGGCCGTAGACCATGAAGGGCTCGAAGGTGGCATTGGCCAACATGCCGCCGGTCTTGGTCAGCTCGGTGAAACCGATGATCGAGGTCACCGCGGTGCCTTTGACCACTTGCACCGAGAAACCCACGGTGGGTGCCACGGCGATGCGCAGCGCTTGAGGCAGGATCACGTAGCGCAGCTGTTCATAGGGATTGAGCGCCAGGCTCGACGAAGCTTCCCACTGCCCGTGGGGGATCGATTCGACGCAGCCGCGCCAGATCTCCGCCAGGTAGGCGCTGGTGAACAGGGTCAGGGCGATGGCGGCCGCCAGCCAGGGCGAGATATCCACACCCAGCAAGGCAATACCGAAGAACACCAGGAACAGCTGCATCAACAGCGGCGTGCCCTGGAACAGTTCTATATAGGTGCGGGCGAAGGCGCAGGCAAAGGTCTTGTCGGAGATCCTCAGGGTCATGACCAGCAGGCCGATCACACCGCCGCCGACAAAGGCCACCAGGGACAGCAACAGGGTCCACTGCAAGCCGCTGAGCAGGTTGCGCAGGATGTCCCAGAAGGTGAAGTCGCTCATCGGCCGTTCCTCAGGATGTAGCGCTGGCCGAACCAGTTCAGCAACTGGCGGATGAGCAGGGCCATGCACAGGTAGATCAGGGTGGTCAGGGCGTAGGTTTCAAAAGCGCGGAAGTTGCGCGACTGGATGAAGTTGGCGGCGAAGCTCAGTTCCTCGGTGGCGATCTGCGAGCACACTGCCGAGCCCAGCATGACGATGATGATCTGGCTGCACAGGGCCGGCCAGACCTTGCCCAGGGCCGGCAGCAGCACCACGTGGCGAAAGGCTTCGAAGCGGCTCATGGCCAGGGCCGCTGCGGCCTCCAGCTGGCCCTTGGGAATCGCCTGGATGCCGGCACGGATGATTTCCGTGGAGTAGGCACCGAGGTTGATCACCATCGCCAGCACCGCCGCCTGCCACTCGGAAATCTGCAGGCCCAGGGATGGCAGCCCGAAGAAGATGAAAAACAACTGCACCAGGAACGGCGTGTTGCGGATCAGCTCGACGTAGACGCCGAAAATCGCCGCCAGGGGCTGGATCTTCCAGGCCCGCACCAGGGCCCCGGCTATCCCCAGGCTGACCCCCAACAGGGTGCCTATGGCGGTCAACTCCAGGGTGAATAGGGCGCCGCGCAGCAGCAGGCCGGTATTTTCCAGCACCGGCAGGAAGTCGAACTGATAAGCCATGCTCAAGCTCCGGGGCGACGATCAGAGGTCAGCCGGCAGTGGCTCTTTGAGCCACAGCTGGGAGTTCTTCTCCAGGGCGCCGTCAGCCTTGGCGGCACTGAGGATCTGGTTGACCTTGTCCAGCAACTCCGGCTGGTTCTTGTTGACGCCGACGTAGACCGGGGAGTCCTTGAGCTTGATCTTCATCGCCGGAATGCGTTTGGGATTGCGTTGGCTGATGGCGACCATCACCACGTTGCCGCTGGCGATCAGGTCCACCTGGCCGGCAAGGTAAGCGGCGATGGTGGAGTTGTTGTCCTCGAAGCGCTTGATGATCGCGCCTTGTGGGGCCACGGCGCTCAGCTCGATGTCCTCGATGGCGCCCCGGGTGACGCTGATGGTCTTGCCCTTGAGGTCGTCGAGGCCGGCGATGGCCGCGTCGGGCGCGCCGAAGACTGCGAGGTAGAAGGGCGCATAGGCCTTGGAGAAATCGATGACTTTCTCCCGCTCCGGGTTCTTGCCGAGGCTGGAGATCACCAGGTCCACCTTGCCGGTGGTGAGGAACGGAATGCGGTTGGTGCTGTTGACCGGGGTCAGCTCCAACTTGACCTTGAGCTGCTCGGCCAGCAGGCGCGCGGTGTCGATGTCCAGGCCACGGGGCTGCATGTCCGGGCCTACCGAGCCGAAGGGCGGGAAGTCCTGAGGCACCGCGACCTTGAGGGTGCCGCGGGCCACCACGTCGTCCAGGGCATTGGCCTGGGCCGGGGCCTGGGCCAGCAGCAGGCTGGCAAACAGGGCAGAGAGCAGGGCGCTGCAGCGTTTGGTCATGGCGAATCTCCGCAAGTCGTGGGAAGTGATTTCTGTGTGGCGACAGAGCACAGGCCATGCCAACACGCGGAAAAGGTCCTGGAAATACGGGTTTTACTGGCTTCTGTCGGTCTTACTGGTCTGAACAGTTGCGTGTTTTTTCGCACTCGGATCGGGCATAGGGTCGTGCCGTCGAACCCCCTTGGGGCACGACTTGCCGGGTTCGGCGAATAGCTTTACAAGGGAGCTTTTCCTGCACCGGCCAGCCTCAAGCCCATGAATTCGATTACCCGTGCCGTACCCGAAGTGGCGCTGCAAGCCATTCGCCAATTGATCAGCGAGCAGGGCTTCGGCCCGGGGGATGCGCTGCCTTCGCAGCGGGATCTGGCGCTGCAGTTGGGAGTCAGTCGGGCGTCGCTGCGTGAGGCGCTGTCATCCTTGAGCGCGCTGGGGGTGATCAGTGTGCAGCCGGGCAAGGGCGTGTTCGTCCAGGCTCCCGAGGCTCCGGCAGCCGGTGTCGGCTTGAGTTGGCCGTTCGCCGCCCAGGCTTCACCTGTGGATATCTTCCAGTTGCGCTATGCCCTGGAGGGTTTTGCCGCGGGGTTGGCGGCGGTGACCCTGACCGCTGATGAGCTGGATGCCCTGGAAGACAATGTCGAGGCCATGCGTCGCGAGTTGCGGTCCGGGGATTTTGAGGCGGCGGCGCGGCTGGATTTCGAGTTTCACCGAAAAATCCTCCTGGCCAGCGGCAACCAAGCGATGCTGAGTATCCTCAGCACCAGCGCCGAGATTTTCCTGGAAAGTCAGAAACTACCGTTCATCCGACCCGAACGGGCCATGGAAACTTGGCAGGAACACCGCAAGATCCTCCGCGCCCTGGCCCGGCACGCCTCGGGAGCGGCACAAAAGGCCATGCAGGAGCATGTGCGCAATGCGGCCTTGCGCACCGGAATCGCCTTTGTCACCCCCGCTTCTTCTTGAGCTGAGCTATACCCAAACTCATGGGGCACCATAGTTAGAGTCAATCATCTCCGGCTTCCTGAACGCGGGAAGGGCAGATATGATGGGCCACGTTTTTTTGCTTACAACCTGGAGAATTCCATGAGCAGCGATCTTATCAAACACGTCAGCGATGCCAGCTTCGAGGCCGACGTACTCAAAGCCGAAGGCGCTGTACTGGTCGACTACTGGGCTGAGTGGTGCGGCCCATGCAAAATGATCGCTCCGGTTCTGGACGAAATTGCTGAAACCTACAAAGGCAAACTGACCGTTGCCAAGCTGAACATCGACGAAAACTCGGAAACCCCGGCCAAGCATGGCGTGCGTGGTATCCCGACCCTGATGCTGTTCAAGAACGGCAACGTCGAAGCCACCAAGGTCGGCGCACTGTCCAAGTCGCAATTGGCAGCTTTCCTCGACGCGAACATCTAAGCGTCGATTTTCAGTGCCCTGGAAAAGCCCCGCAAAATGCGGGGCTTTTTCGTAATTGAGGGCTAGACGCTCCGAAACTCAGGTGTTACATTCGGCCCCGCACTGGTTTCTCCAGTGCCCCCTGCAAGCCGTCGCCGACGCTCTCCTTTTCGAATAAGTACGCGATCCTGTCGCCTTCTCTGCGGCGCGGCCTCATTAAGCCAAAAGCTTAATTTCCCCCCTCTATAAATGATTACGTCATTCCTATATGAATCTGACTGAACTCAAGCAAAAGCCGATTACCGAACTGCTCGAATTGGCCGAACAGATGGGCATAGAAAATATGGCCCGTTCGCGCAAGCAGGACGTGATTTTCTCCCTGCTGAAAAAGCACGCGAAAAGCGGTGAGGAAATTTCCGGTGATGGCGTGCTGGAGATCCTCCAGGACGGCTTCGGCTTCCTCCGCTCCTCCGACGCCTCCTACCTGGCCGGCCCGGACGATATCTACGTCTCGCCAAGCCAGATCCGTCGCTTCAACTTGCGCACCGGTGACACCATCGTTGGCAAGATCCGCCCTCCGAAGGAAGGCGAGCGGTACTTCGCGCTGCTCAAGGTCGATACCATCAATTACGACCGTCCCGAGAACGCCAAGAACAAGATTCTGTTCGAAAACCTGACGCCGCTGTTCCCGACCGTGCGCATGAAGATGGAAGCCGGCAACGGTTCCACCGAAGACCTGACCGGTCGTGTCATCGACCTGTGCGCTCCGATCGGTAAAGGCCAGCGTGGTCTGATCGTTGCTCCGCCAAAGGCGGGCAAGACCATCATGCTGCAGAACATTGCTGCGAACATCACCCGTAACAACCCTGAAGTTCATCTGATCGTGTTGCTGATCGACGAGCGTCCGGAAGAAGTGACCGAAATGCAGCGCACCGTGCGCGGCGAAGTGGTCGCCTCCACCTTCGACGAGCCGCCAACCCGCCACGTACAAGTGGCCGAGATGGTGATCGAGAAGGCCAAGCGCCTGGTTGAACACAAGAAGGACGTGGTGATCCTGCTGGACTCCATCACCCGTCTGGCCCGTGCCTACAACACCGTGATCCCGAGCTCCGGCAAGGTTCTGACCGGTGGTGTCGATGCCCACGCCCTGGAAAAACCGAAGCGTTTCTTCGGCGCCGCGCGGAACATCGAAGAAGGCGGCTCGCTGACCATCATCGCCACCGCACTGGTTGAAACCGGTTCGAAGATGGACGAAGTGATCTACGAAGAGTTCAAGGGTACCGGCAACATGGAACTGCCCCTGGACCGCAAGATCGCTGAAAAGCGCGTCTTCCCGGCAATCAACATCAACCGTTCCGGCACCCGCCGCGAAGAGTTGCTGACCGCCGACGACGAGCTGCAGCGCATGTGGATCCTGCGCAAGCTTCTGCATCCCATGGATGAAGTTGCAGCCATCGAGTTCCTGGTCGACAAGCTGAAACAGACCAAGACCAACGATGAGTTCTTCCTGTCGATGAAACGCAAGTAAATCGATCAGGCCAGCAAGAGCCGGGGAAACCCGGCTTTTTGCTATCTGACATTCTCTATTCTGAACCTGTGGGTTCGGCGCTAAACTGCCTGCCCCGAATGCCACGGCGAAAACGAGGCTCACGCATGCAGTATCGCGACTTGCGCGACTTTATCAGCGGCCTGGAACAGCGCTCGGAACTCAAGCGCATCCAGGTTCCGGTGTCCCCAGTGCTGGAAATGACCGAGGTCTGCGATCGCACCTTGCGTGCCAAAGGCCCGGCCCTGTTGTTTGAGAACCCCACCGGTTATGACATCCCCGTGCTCGGCAACCTGTTCGGTACCCCCGAGCGCGTGGCCCTGGGCATGGGCGCCGAAGCCGTCAGCGAACTGCGCGAGATCGGCAAGCTGCTGGCTTTCCTCAAGGAGCCGGAGCCGCCCAAGGGCTTGAAGGATGCCTGGTCCAAGCTGCCGATCTTCCGCAAGATCATTTCCATGGCACCCAAGGTGGTCAAGGATGCGGTCTGCCAGGAAGTGGTGATCGAAGGCGACGACGTCGACCTTGGCATGCTGCCGGTACAGACCTGCTGGCCAGGCGACGTCGGGCCGCTGATCACTTGGGGCCTGACCGTGACCAAGGGTCCGAACAAGGACCGGCAGAACCTCGGTATCTATCGTCAGCAGGTGATCGGCCGCAACAAGGTGATCATGCGCTGGTTGAGCCATCGTGGCGGCGCCCTGGATTACCGCGAGTGGTGCGAGAAGCATCCGCGCACGCCGTTCCCGGTGTCCGTTGCCCTGGGCGCCGACCCGGCAACTATCCTGGGTGCCGTGACCCCGGTGCCGGACAGCCTCTCCGAATACGCCTTCGCCGGCCTGCTGCGGGGCAACCGCACCGAACTGGTGAAGTGCCGTGGCAATGACCTGCAAGTGCCGGCCACCGCCGAAATCATCCTTGAAGGGGTGATTCATCCCGGCGAGATGGCCGATGAAGGCCCGTACGGCGACCATACTGGCTACTACAACGAAGTCGACAGCTTCCCGGTGTTCACCGTGGAGCGCATCACCCACCGCATCAAGCCGATCTATCACAGCACCTACACCGGCCGGCCGCCGGATGAGCCAGCGATTCTCGGCGTGGCGCTGAACGAAGTGTTCGTGCCGATCCTGCAGAAGCAGTTCCCGGAAATCACCGACTTCTACCTGCCGCCAGAAGGTTGCTCGTACCGCATGGCGGTGGTGACCATGAAGAAGCAGTACCCGGGCCACGCCAAGCGGGTAATGCTGGGTGTCTGGTCGTTTTTACGACAGTTCATGTACACCAAGTTCGTTATCGTCACCGACGACGATATCAATGCCCGGGACTGGAACGACGTGATCTGGGCCATCACCACGCGCATGGACCCCAAGCGCGACACGGTGATGATCGACAACACCCCGATCGACTACCTCGACTTCGCCTCGCCGGTGTCTGGCCTTGGCTCGAAGATGGGGCTCGATGCCACTCACAAGTGGCCCGGAGAAACTACCCGAGAGTGGGGCCGGGTCATCGTCAAGGATGAGGCGGTCACCCGCCGGATCGATGCCATCTGGAATCAGTTAGGAATAGATTGATGCGTGTAACCTTGCAGCCCTCCGGAGCGGTGCTTGAGATGCTGCCCGGCGAGCGGATTCTCGATGCGGCGCGGCGCCTGGGCTATGAATGCCCGCAGAGCTGCCGCAATGGCAACTGTCACGTGTGCGCGGCCCTGCTGGTGGAGGGCAGCGTGCAGCAAGCCGGCGATGTGCGTGACCACGGTGAGTTCTACACTTGCATTGCAGAGCCGCTGGAAGACTGCATTGTGCTGTGGGATGGCGTCCTTGCGCTGGGAGAGTTGCCGGTGCGCAGCTTGTCGTGTCAGCTCACTGAGTGCCTTGAGGTCGGCGGCGATGTCTGGCGGGTCAGGCTGCGGGCGCCGGCCGGCAAGCCACCTCGCTATCACGCGGGCCAGTACCTGATGCTGGAGCGGGATAACGGTGAGAAGTCGGCCTTCTCCCTGGCTTCGGCGCCCCATTGCGGGCGTGATCTGGAACTGCATGTGCTGGTGCGCGAAAACAGTGCGCAGAGCTTGATGGAGCAGTTGCAGCGCAACCGCATGGCTCGGGTCGAATTGCCTTTTGGCGACACTCACCTGGCCGAGTTACCGGAGGGACCGCTGGTGCTGATCGCTGCCGGTACCGGTATGGCACAGATGCACAGCCTGATCGAGCACTGCCGGGCCAAAGGCTTCAAGTATCCGGTGCACCTGTATTGGGGTGTACGCCGGCCGGAAGATTTCTATCAGCTGGAACACTGGGATGAGTGGCAGCAACTGCCCAATCTCTATCTGCACAAGGTGGTCAGCGACCTGTGCGGTTGGGAGGGGCGCTGCGGCATGCTGCATGAGGCGGTTTGCGAGGACATCGCCGACCTGTCGTCGGTGCATGTCTACGCCAGCGGTTCGCCAGCCATGATCTACGCCACCTTGGACGCTCTGGTGAACGCCGGTATGGATGCCCATCAAATGCGGGCGGACGTGTTTGCCTACGCCCCGCGGCCCTGACTGCATCGGCCCCGTCCTTTCGTTATAACTCTGTATATAGCCCATCGGTATTTAGATAATTAAATAAATATCGGTAGGTTATATATAAGCCTTCAACTTGAGTGCTGCTCTAGTGGCACTTAACTTGCCTTGAAACTTATGTGTCTTGTAGTTACTGCCAAGCGTTCTATTAAGTAACTTCTTTTACGCGGGGAGCCGAACGCTATTCGCCATGACAGCCCTTGAATCCAGTTATCTGAATCTGGCTTACCCTCCGCGGCTCGATCTGGGACCGCAGCTGACACACGAACAACTTCTCAGCTCCATGCAGTCCACCATGGCCCGGCACAAGGGCGGCCCGGTCTGGTTGTTCGCCTACGGTTCATTGATCTGGCGCCCGGAGTGTTCGGCGGTCGAGCGCATGCGTGGCCGGGTGCATGGCTATCATCGCGGTCTCTACTTGTGGTCCCACGAGCATCGCGGTACTCCGGAGCTGCCGGGGCTGGTGTTCGGTCTGGATCGCGGGGGCTCCTGCAGCGGCTTTGCCTATCGGCTGCCGGAGGAGCAATTGGATGCGTCGCTGTATGCCCTGTGGCAACGTGAAATGCCTTATCCCTCTTACCGTCCGCACTGGCTCAACTGCCGCCTTGAGGACGGCAGCCAGGTCCAGGCCCTGGGCTTTGTGCTGGAACGGCACCTGCCCAGCTATGCCGGCAATCTGCCGGATCATGTACTGAGTCAGGTGTTCGAAAGCGCTTGCGGGCGTTATGGCACCACCCGCGATTATGTCGAGCAGACGGTCCAGGCCCTGCGCAGCCACGCCATGCCGGATCGCAACCTGGAAGCGCGGCTCAAGCGCTGCAAGGGCGCTGTCGCCCATTGAGCCTCGGCAGAGGCTCTTAGCGAACCTGTACCACGACTTTACCCACTGCTTTGCGCTGACCGAGGTCATCAATGGCCCGGGCGGCTTCGATCAGTGGGTAGACCTGGGATACCAGCGGTTTCAGCTTGCCTTCGGCGAACCAGCCGAACAGTTGCTGGAAGTTCGCGGCGTTGTCCTGGGGTTGGCGTTGGGCGAAGGAGCCCCAGAACACTCCCACCACAGCCGCGCCCTTGAGCAAAGCCAGGTTAACGGGTAGTTCAGGAATGCGCCCGCTGGCAAAGCCCACCACCAGCAGGCGGCCATTCCAGGCAATGGAGCGGATGGCCTGGTCGAACAGGTCGCCGCCCACCGGATCGTAGATCACGTCGGCACCGTTGCCATCGGTCAGGCGCTTGATCTCGTCCTTCAGGTTGCTTTCGCTGTAGTTGATCAGCTCATCGGCGCCGGCGGCCTTGGCCACGGCGAGCTTTTGCGCGCTGCTGGCGGCGGCGATTACCCGGGCGCCCATGGCCTTGCCGATTTCCACCGCCGCCAGTCCGACTCCGCCCGAGGCACCGAGCACCAGCAGGGTTTCACCGGGTTGCAGGTTGCCCCGCTGCTTGAGGGCGTGCATCGAGGTGCCGTAGGTCATGCTGAAGGCGGCAGCGGTGTTGAAGTCCATGGCGGCAGGAATCGGCAGCACGTTGTAGCCCGGCACCGCCACCTGCTCGGCGAAGCTGCCCCAGCCGGTCAGGGCCATGACTCGGTCGCCAACCTTGAGATGGCTGATCTTCTCGCCCACTGCACTGACCACACCGGCCGCTTCGCCGCCCGGGGAGAAAGGGAACGGCGGCTTGAACTGGTATTTGCCCTCGATGATCAGGGTGTCCGGGAAGTTGACCCCTGCGGCATGCACGTCCAGCAGGACCTCGTTCTTCTTCGGCACGGGACTTGCGACCTCTTCCAGCACCAGCGTTTCGGCGGGGCCGAAGGCTTTGCACAGCACGGCTTTCATCAGGGCTATTCCTTTGGGAGTGGTGGCCGATAAGTGTAGGAGTGTGAATCAGGCGGTCAACGAGCATGCCCAGCCCTGATGGTCAGCCATAAGCTTGTGCTTGGGCTCAGGCGGGCGGGCCTTTATGCTAGGCCGCAAACCGGATTAAGGAGCGAATTGTGAAAGCGTGGATCATGTTGCTGCTGGCCCTCTCTCTGCCGATGGCAGCCGGGGCTGAAGAGGCCAAAGAAGGCGAAGCACCGAAAGTCAGCTACATCAGCCTGAGCCCACCATTCGTAGGCAACTACGGCCTGGATGGCGGCCCCAAGCTTAAGGTCTACAAGGCTGACGTGGCTCTGCGGGTGACCGGCGATGCCTCGGCCCAGGCGGTCAAGGCCAACGAGCCACTGATTCGCAATCAGTTGGTGGCGCTGTTCGCCCAGCAGACCACCGACACCATGAACAACGTCGAGGCCAAGGAAAAGCTGCGCCAGGAAGCCCTCAAGCAGGTGCAACAGGTGATGAACGATGAAACCGGCAAGCCGGTGGTGGAAGATCTGCTGTTCAACAACCTGATCATCCAGTAACCCTGCCAGCAGTAGGAGCTGGCTTGCCAGCGAAGACGTCCTAGCGGGCGATGCAGGGCTGAAGGGTCCTTCGCCGGCAAGCCGGCTCCTACCGGGTGCGAGTCATGAGGCGAGGCTTTTGCGAAAGCGCGCCAGGGCGATGGCGAAGAACAGCAGGCCGATTGCTGTCAGCGCCAGCAGGTCCGGCCAGACGACGTTGACCCCGGCATCGCGAAACAGGATTGCCGCGCTGAGGCTGACGAAATGGGTCGAGGGTGAGCCCTGCATGACCCATTGCAGCCATTGCGGCATGCTGTCCAGCGGCGTGCTGCCACCGGACAACAGCAGCATGGGAATGATCACCGGGATCGCCAGCAGGCCAAACTGCGGGGTGGAGCGGGCCAGGGTGGCAAGGAAGATCCCCAGGGCGGTGCTGGCGAACAGATACAACGCGGTGACCATCAGGAACAGCCCCATCGAGCCCGCCAGCGGCACACCCAGCACGCCTTTGACTATCACCTCCAGCGATATCCAGGTGCACACCACCACCACCAGCATATTGCTCCAGATTTTCGCCAGCATGATCTCCAGGGCCGTCAGCGGCAGTACCAGCAAGTGGTCGAGGGTGCCGTGCTCGCGCTCGCGCAGCAGCGCGGTACCGGTGAGCACGATCGCCAGGATGGTGATGTTGTTGACGATCTGGATCACCGCAAGAAACCAGCCTCCCTCCAGGTTAGTGTTGAACAGCGCGCGGGTGGTGAGCAGGGCCGGGGCCTTGCTCGCGGCATCCGCCTGGTTGGCATAGTTGAGCAACTCGCGCTGGAAGATCCGGCCAATGTAGCCGGCGCCCATGAACGCCTGGCTCATGGCGGTGGCGTCGACGTTGACCTGCACCGCCGGCTGGCGGCCGGCCAGCAGGTCGCTCTGGAAGTTGGCGGGGATGTTGATCACGAAAGTGTACTGGCCGCTGTCCATCACCTTGTCCAGTTGGTCGTAGGGCAGGGCGACCGGGTTCTGGAACTCCGGTGGTTGCAGGGCTTCTGCCAATTGTCGTGACAGTGCGCTGTGGTCTTCATCCACCAGGGCCACGCTAGCGTTGTGTACGCCAATGACCGAGCCGGCTGCCGGCAGGTAGATGGCCACGGTGAAGGCATACAGCAGGAACAGCAGCAAGACGCTGTCGTGACGCAGGCTGGTGAGCTCCTTGAGACCCAGGCGCAGGATGTGGGCGAGTCGATTCATCAGACCTCCTGCTTTTTCAACATGATCAGGCTGAGCCCGGTGAAACCGAGGAAGAACCCGATCAGTGCCAGGCACTGAGGCCACAGCTCCCGTAGGTCCAGGGCCTTGGTGAAGGTGCCGACGGCGATGTCGAGGAAGTACCCGGCGGGGAACAACTGCCCCATGATCGCCGCCGATCCTTCCAGGGATGAGCGCGGTACGATCAGCCCGGAGAACTGGATCGTGGGCAGGCTGGTGATGATCATGGTGCCGAGAATCGCCGCGATCTGCGTGCGGGTGAAGGCCGAGATCAGCAGACCCATGCTGGTGGTGGCCAGCACGTAGAGTACGCCGCCCAGGGCCAGGGTCAGGCCGCTGCCCTTGAAGGGCACGCCGAACAACCAGCGGTTCATGGCCACCAGCAATCCCAGGTTGACCAGGCTCACGGCCAGGTACGGCGCCTGCTTGCCAAGGAGGAACTCCAGGCGGGTCAGCGGGGTGGCATAGAAGTTGGTGATCGAGCCCAGTTCCTTTTCGCGAACGATGCCCAGGGCGGTAAGCATGGCCGGAATGAACGCCAGGATCAGCGCCATGACCCCGGGGCCGATGGCGTTGACGCTGACCACATCCTGGTTGTAGCGAAAGCGTGTTTCCAGCTTGGCTGCGGGCCTTGAGTTAAGTGCCGGACTGCTTTGTTCAGCCAGGCGCTCGAGGTTGGCCTGGTGCACTGCCTCGACGTAGTTGCGGCTGGTTTCCGCGCGAAACGGCATGCCGCCATCCAGCCAGGCCGCCACCGCCGGTTGGCGGCCGGCATACAGGTCACGGCCAAAGCCGGGAGGGATTTCCAGGGCCAGCTTGATCTCCGAACGCTGCAGGCGCCGATGCAGTTCGGCGGAGCTGCGGATGGTGGGTTTTTCCTCGAAGTAGCGTGAGCTGCGGAAGGCCTCCAGGTAGGCGCGGCTTTGCGGCGTCTGGTCCTGGTCGTAGACGGCGAAGGCGAGTTTTTCCACATCCAGGGAAATGCCGTAGCCAAAGATCACCATCATGAAGATCGCCCCTAGCAGGGCAAAGCCCAGGCGCACTTTGTCCCGCAGTAGTTCCTTGCCCTCCCGGGTCGCCACCGCCAGCAGTCGGGCCAGGCTCAGGCCCGAGCGCGGAGGCGCGATGGTGCTGCCGGCGGCTGCGGGTTGCGGAGGCGGCGGTGTGTCCGCAGGCCCTTGGGCCTCTTCCAGGCAGCGGACGAAAGCCGCCTCCAGCGTTTCACCGGCAAATTGCTGTTGTAGCGCCGCCGGAGTGTCGCAGGCCAGTACCTTGCCGGCGTGCATCAGCGAGATGCGGTCGCAGCGCTGGGCCTCGTTCATGAAGTGGGTGGAGAGGAAGATCGTCACCCCCTGATCTCGGGACAACTCGATCAGCAGGCGCCAGAAATCGTCACGGGCCGCCGGGTCGACCCCGGAGGTGGGTTCGTCAAGGATCAGCACTTCCGGGCGATGCAGCACCGCCACCGCCAGGGACAGGCGCTGGCGCAGGCCCAGGGGCAGGGCGCCGGATTGCTGCTCGGCGATTGCGCCCAGGTCGAAGCGCTGGATCAGTTCCTCGATGCGTGAGCCGCTCTCGGTTTTCGGCAGGTCGAACAGGCGGGCATGCAGCTCCAGGTTCTGGCGCACGCTGAGTTCGCCATAAAGAGAAAAACTCTGGGACATGAAGCCGACCCGCTTGCGGGTGGCCAGGTCCTTGGCGTCCACCGGATTGCCCAGCAGTTTGGCGCTGCCTTCAGTGGCGGGCATCAGCCCAGTGAGGACTTTCATGGTGGTGGTCTTGCCGCAGCCGTTGGAGCCGAGGAAGCCGAAGATCTCTCCGCGACCAATGGCGAAACTCACCTTGTTGACTGCGGTGAAGTCACCGAAGCGCAAGGTCAGTTCGTGGGCTTCGATGGCGATGCCCTGAGCGTCGCCGGAGCGGGGCGGGATCACCAGGGGCTGGTTGTCGTGGCCGCTGTCACCCTGGAAATGGGTGAAGGCATCGTCCAGCTTGCCGCTGCCCGTCACCTGCGCCAGCTCTCGGCTCAGGCCCTGGGCGATCAATTTGCCCTGGTCGAGCATCAGGCAATGCTCGAACTGTTCGGCTTCTTCCATGTAGGCGGTGGCCACCAACAGGGTTAGTTGTGGCCGTTGCTGGCGCACATCCTCCACCAGTTCCCAGAAGCGTCGGCGGGAAAGCGGATCGACCCCGGTGGTGGGTTCGTCGAGGATCAACAGATCCGGTTCGTGGATCAGCGCGCAGCACAGACCGAGTTTCTGCTTCATCCCACCGGACAGCTTGCCCGCCGGGCGTTCGGCAAAACGCAGCAGGTCGGTGGCCAGCAGCAGGCTGTGCATGCGCTGGTCGCATTCGTCACGGGGCAGACCGAACAGGGTGGCGAAGAAGCGGATGTTTTCGCTGATGGACAGCTCGGGATACAGGTTGCCCCCCAGCCCCTGGGGCATGAAGGCGATACGCGGGTAGAGGCTGCTGCGGTGGCGGCGCTGGGAGATGGCTCCGCCGAGTACCTCGAGCTCGCCTTGCTGAAGCTTCTTGACCCCGGCAATCAGCCCGAGAAGGCTCGACTTGCCGGCACCGTCAGGACCGATCAGGCCGCAGCGCGTGCCTGCCGGGAGGCTGAAGCTGATGTCGATCAGGGCCTGTTGGGCGCCGTAGCGATGGCTGATGCCGGTGGCGTGCAGCGCCAGGGCACTCATTGCAGGTTAGCCGGCCAGTCCACGGGGGCGGTGCGCACATAACCGGCACCGGGCATGCCCGGTTTGGCCTGGGGCACGGCGGCGGGTTGAGTCAGGCGCACCTTGACCCGGAATACCAGTTTCTGGCGTTCGTCCCGGGTTTCCACTTCTTTGGGGGTGAATTGCGACTTGGCCGCGACGAAGCTGATCTTCGCCGGCAGTGGCTGGTTGGGCAGGGCGTCGAGAACAACCCGCGACTCATCGCCCACCGTCAGGCGTCCGGTGACCGAGGCTGGCAGGTAAAGGTTCATGTATTGGTCGTTGGGATCGATCAACAGCAGTACTCGGCCGCCGGCCCCCAGTACTTCGCCAGGTTCGGCCAGACGCAGTTGGATGATGCCGTCGATGGGGGCACGCAGGCTGCTGTCGTCGATCTCGCTGGTGAGCTGGGCAACCTGGGCCAGGGCGGCGCCGATAGCGGCCTTGACCGCTGCAACCTGAGCCTGGGCCGCCAGCACGGCTGCATTTCCGGTGTTCAGCCGAGCCTGTTGCTGATCGATGATCTGCTGGCTGGCGAAGCCGCGCCTGAACAGTTCCTGGGAGCGCTTGAGTTCCTGATTGGCCAGGAGCAACTCGCTCTGGCGCAGTTGCACGTTGGCTTCTGCGGCGGAGAGGTTTTCCCGGGCGCGCAGCACTTCGGCTTCGGCCTGGCTGCGCTGGGCCTCCAGGGTGCGGGTGTCCATGCGGGCCAGCAGTTGGCCCTGGAGCACTTTGTCGCCTTCATTGACCCGCACTTCCGCCAGCCGCCCGGGAATCTTGCTGGCGATCTGCACCTCGGTGGCTTCGAGGCGGCCATTGCCCATGCTCAACCCTTCCGGCAGACGGTCCTGGAGGGATTTCCAGTAACCGAAGCCACCAGCGGCGAGCAACAGAATCAAGAGGGAAACAGCGAAAAGGCGGGAAGAACGGTGGTTCGTCGACATGTGTTCTGCGTCCTGCGGCTATAGCGTCCTAGTCTGACGGATCAAGGCTTTTACCCGCTTGATGCTCGTCAAATGAAAGGGCCAAGCCTAAACCTATTGTTCGCAGGCTGCATGGCGATCGGGGCAAAAAACTGGAGCGAGTGCCGTGGCGCTTGCCAGGCCACGGCACGCCGGGGTGGGTGGGTCAGCGTAGAGAGAGCACGGTTGCCCATTGTTCTGTGGTCACTGGCATGACGGACAGGCGACTGCCTTTTTGCACCAGGGGCATTTCAGCGAGGGCTGTCTGCTGCTTGAGATAGTCCAGGCACAGGACCTTGTTGAAGGTTTCCACGTGGGTTACGTCGATTGCGCTCCAGACATTTTTCTCGGCGCTGGACTTGGGGTCGAAGTAGACGTTGTCCGACTCCAGGGCCGTGGGGTCCGGGTAGGCCGTCTTGATGATTCGGCCGATGCCGGCGATGCCCGGCTCCGGACAACTGGAGTGGTAGAAGAAGAACTCATCGCCGACGGCCATGGCGCGCAGAAAGTTGCGTGCCTGGTAGTTGCGCACCCCGTCCCAACGAGCCTGGCCAAGCTTGTTCAGGTCCTGGATCGAGAGTTCGTCTGGCTCGGATTTCATCAGCCAATAGGCCATCTTTCTTACCCTCCAAAGGGTGGTTGGGCAGGTTGTCGGAGGATTTTATGACAAACCGACAGTCGGTTGACGCCAGCATTTGCGTGTCGGTTCACGTTATCGCAGAATGCCGGGATTTTAAGCTTGACGCTGCTGCACGGCCTGTTATGGAAACCGTTGCTGTCATCGTGTGTGACTTGCCCGAGGGGGGGCAATCGATGAAACGCCAACCGGATTTACTATGGATTTTGGTTATTTTGTTCGGTTTGGGCGTCGTGACCACCGGTTATGCGCAGAGCTTGTGGGCCAACAAGACCGATGCCCCGATCGAGATTGCCCAACAGCCGCAACCCTTCAAGCGCTGAATCTGTCCCGGCGTCGCTGAGCGAACGCGACGTCTATCGGGCGCAGTACCATCCCTGATCAGTCACGGTGCCCTGTAGCGGCACATCCCAACTGGCCTGATCCAGTCTCGCGACTTTCTGACATTCATGGGCCAGCCCCAGCAGCTTCGGCTTGCGCCAGCTCTTGCGCCGCGCCAGGTAGGCCAGGCTGCGGTCGTAGAAGCCGCCGCCCATTCCCAGGCGCCCACCGTCTTCGTCGAATCCCACCAAGGGCAGGAGCACCAGATCCAGCGCCCAGACTTTGCGTTGGCGTGCGACGTTGATCCTGGGTTCGAGGATACGAAAGCGGTTGGGGCGTAGTTTTTCTCCGGGGCGCACGCGCTGGAAGACCATTTTGGTCCGCGGCCAGGCACTGAGCACAGGCAAATAGGTGGCCTTGCCCCGACGTTGCGCGGCACGCAGCAGCAGGCGCGGATCGATTTCTCCGTCAGTGGGCAGGTACAGGGACAGGTGTCGGGCTCGGCGAAATACCGGATTCTGCGCCAGTTGGCGGTACAGCCCGCAGGCGGCCTGGCGTTGCTGGGCAGGTGTCAGAGCACGACGGGCTTTACGCAGCATGCGTCGAAGTTGCGGGCGGGAAAGCGGCGCAGGTTCGGTCATGGAGGAGGCTATGGAAGGTCGGACATGGCAGAACAGCCTACCCGGAAAAACCAATGCCAGCATGGATAACTGGCATTGGGTGACAATTCAGGCTCCCCGGGTGAACCGCTGTCAACTTAGCCCTTGAACCCGAAAGTTCAAGGCGGAAGATGCAGCAGGCTTTAAGGCTTTCCGTCTAGCGGACATGCACACCAGCCCAACGTGCAACTTCCAGGGTAGTGCGAATCGGCTCAGGGACATCGCCAACTGGCAAGCACCCCAGGGAGTGGCGCAAGTATACCGCAAGCGTTGTCAGGAATCAGCCTTGCTTGCGTCCGAATCGGTGGCCAGGACCAGATCAACACGTTCCAGCAGATCTCGTACCTGTTCGCGGGTGGTGGCACTGGCCTGCACATCCGGACGTTCCTGGCGATGCAGCAGGTCGTGGGTGATGTTCAAGGCGGCCATGACGGCGATGCGATCGGCGCCTATGACTTTGCCGCTGCTGCGGATCTCGCGCATCTTGCCGTCCAGGTAACGGGCGGCGCTCACCAGATTGCTGCGTTCTTCCTGGGGGCAGATGATCGAATATTCTTTGTCGAGGATCTGCACGGTAACGCTATTGCTTGAACTCATGAGTCTTGCTCCAGGGCCTTGAGGCGCGAAATCATCGATTCGACCTTACGCCGGGCGATTTCGTTTTTTTCAATGAGGTGCGCGCGTTCCTCGCGCCAGGTCTTTTCCTGAGCTAATAAGAGTGCGTTTTGACTCTTTAGTTGCTCGACCCGGGTAATAAGCAGTTCGAGTCTGGCCATCAGTGCGTGCAGGTCGGTGTCTTCCATTGTGTCCCACTGAAGTTGGTCTGATGAGTGGCAACTGGCTGGGCAGCGCCTGGACGGCCTGAACGGTCCTGGCGCATCGGGTGCTGTCCGGTCGGCAATCTGTCCGTCGCCCAAGGCCCCGCGGACCGCTGTAACGGGGCGCAAGGCGCAACGCGGCGCTGGCAATGAATGATGACACGCCCTACGATACAAGGCCTTCATTCTAGACATTGCGCCGCTTGGCGCCTAGCTGCCCATGCCCATTCAGAATTCCCCGTACAACGCCTTCGCCACCCTGCTCAGCAGCAGCGGTCATCCTGTTTCTCCTGCCGAATTGCACGGCCTGTTGCTGGGCCGTAGCTGCGCCGGCGCCGGCTTCGAGGTCGACGGCTGGCTGGTGGACGCTTCCGAGCTGCTCGAAGGCGAGCCACAAGACAACGTGCGCAATGCCTTGATCGGCCTGCAGGAAATGGTCAAGGGCGAGCTCACCAGCGACGACATGACCGTGGTCCTGCTGCTGCCCAGCGACGACGCGCCATTGACCGAACGTGCCGCGGCCCTGGGCCAGTGGTGCCAGGGTTTCCTCGCCGGTTTCGGCCTCAACTCCCGTGACAGCAGCGCCCTGAGCGTCGAGGCCACGGAAGTGTTGCAGGACCTTGCAGCCATCGCTCAGGTACAGGATGCGCTGGAAGAGTCCGACGATGGTGAAAGCGACTACATGGAAGTGATGGAGTACCTGCGGGTCGCGCCATTGCTGCTGTTCACCGAAACCAACAAGACCGTTGCACCGGCTGCCAAGCCTTCTCTGCACTGACTGACAGGGAACTGCATCTGCCCATGATTCATATCCCTAGAGCGGAATACAGCCGTCGCCGCAAGGCGCTCATGGCGCAGATGGAGCCCAACAGCATTGCGATCCTGCCGGCGGCGGCCGTGGCCATTCGCAACCGCGATGTGGAGCACGTCTACCGTCAGGACAGTGATTTCCAATACCTCAGCGGTTTTCCCGAGCCCCAGGCCGTGATCGTGCTGATGCCCGGTCGCGAGCATGGCGAGTACGTGCTGTTCTGTCGTGAGCGCAATGCCGAGCGGGAACTGTGGGATGGCCTGCGGGCCGGCCAGGAAGGCGCGATCCGTGACTACGGCGCGGACGATGCATTTCCCATCACCGATATCGACGACATTCTCCCGGGCCTGATCGAAGGTCGTGACCGGGTCTATTCGGCCATGGGCAGCAACCCGGAATTTGATCGCCACCTGATGGACTGGATCAACGTGATCCGCTCTAAGGCGCACCTTGGCGCCCAGCCGCCGAACGAATTCGTTGCCCTGGATCATCTGCTGCACGACATGCGTCTGTATAAATCGGCGGCAGAAGTGAAGGTGATGCGCGAGGCCGCGCGGATTTCCGCCCAGGCCCATATCCGGGCCATGCAGGCCAGTCGCGCCGGGCTGTACGAATTCAGCCTGGAAGCCGAACTGGACTACGAGTTCCGCAAGGGGGGAGCGAAGATGCCGGCCTATGGCTCCATCGTCGCGGCGGGGCGCAACAGCTGCATCCTGCACTACCAACAGAATGACGCCCTGCTCAAGGACGGTGATCTGGTGTTGATCGACGCCGGTTGTGAAATCGACTGCTACGCCAGCGATATCACCCGTACCTGGCCGGTCAATGGCAAGTTCTCTCCCGAGCAGAAGGCGATCTACGAGTTGGTGCTGGCGTCCCAGGAAGCGGCATTTGCCGAGATCGCCCCGAACAAGCACTGGAACCAGGCCCATGAGGCGACGGTTCGGGTGATCACAGCCGGCCTGGTGAGACTGGGCCTGCTGGAAGGCGAGGTCGACGAACTGATCGCCAGCGAGGCCTACAAGGCGTTTTACATGCACCGCGCCGGGCACTGGCTGGGCATGGATGTACACGATGTCGGCGAATACAAGGTCGGCGGCGAGTGGCGGGTGTTGGAGGTCGGCATGGCGCTGACCGTGGAGCCGGGCATCTACATCTCCCCGGACAACCAGCAAGTGGCGAAGAAGTGGCGCGGCATTGGCGTGCGCATCGAGGACGACGTGGTAGTGACCAAGCAGGGCTGTGAAATTCTGACAGGTGGCGTGCCGAAAAGCGTCGCCGAGATCGAGGCGCTGATGGCTGCTGCCCAGGTCCAGGCCTCATGAGCCGGGTCAATCTGGCAATCATCGGCGGCGGCCTGGTCGGCGCCAGCCTGGCCCTGGCCCTGCAGGCCGGAGCCAAGGCCCGGGGCTGGAAGATCGTGCTGATCGAACCCTTTGCCCCCGGCGACAGTTTCCAGCCCAGCTACGATGCCCGCTCCTCGGCCCTGTCCTTTGGCGCCCGGCAGATCTATCAGCGCCTGGGCCTGTGGCAGGCGATTTCCCGGCGCGCCGAGCCGATCAAGCAGATTCACGTGTCCGACCGCGGGCGGTTTTCCACCGCGCGCCTGTCGGCCATGGAAGAAGGGGTTCCGGCCCTGGGTTATGTGGTGGAAAACGCCTGGCTCGGCCAGTGCCTGTGGCAAGGCCTGGACAAGGACGTGATCAGTTGGCGCTGCCCGGCGGAAGTCACCCGCCTGGAACCTCTGGAAGGCGGCTATCGCCTGACCCTGAATGACGAAACCACGCTGGAATGCGACCTCGCGGTGCTCGCCGACGGTGGCCGCTCCGGCCTGCGTGAACAGTTGGGTATCGGGGTCAAGAATCGCCCCTATAACCAGAGCGCGCTGATTGCCAACATCACCCCCAGCGAAGCCCACAATGGCATGGCCTTCGAGCGCTTCACCGATGATGGGCCGATGGCGTTGCTGCCATTGCCGGAAAATCGCTGCGCGTTGATCTGGACCCGCCAGGGCATGGACGCTCAGCGTCTGGCGGACCTGGATGACCGTAGTTTCCTCAGTGAATTGCAGGGCGTATTCGGTTATCGCCTGGGCACCTTGAAGCAAGTGGGGGCGCGGCATCTGTATCCGCTGTCTCTGGTAGAAGCCGAAGAGCAGGTACGCCCCCATCTGGTGGTGCTGGGCAATGCCGCCCACAGCCTGCATCCGATTGCCGGGCAGGGTTTCAACCTGTCGTTGCGTGATGCCCAGGCCCTGGCGGATGCCTTGTTGGCCAGCGAGCAGCAGCCGGGCGACTTTGCCGTGCTGCAGGCTTATCGCGAGCGCCAGCGCCTGGACCAGAACCTGACCGTGGGTTTCTCCGATCAGGTTACGCGGCTGTTCGGTAGCAAGCTGCCGCTGCTGTCGGTGGGGCGCAATCTTGGTTTGCTCGGGCTGGACCTGTTGCCCCCGGCCAAGCGCTGGTTCGCGCGCCAGGCCATGGGCCTGGGCACTCGTCCGGATGCGTGAGTGGTTGACCCGACGCGTCGGTAAGGCGCGTCTTTTGCGCTGGGTGTTGAACCTGTATCCACCCTACCTTGGGGCCGGTGTACGGATTCGCCAGATCAGTGCGGATTTCCGCGAAGTCCAGGTCTCCATGGGCCTGGGCTGGTACAACCGCAACTATGTCGGCACCCAGTTCGGTGGCAGCCTGTATTCGATGGTGGACCCGTTCTTCATGCTGATGCTCATGGAGAACCTGGGGCGCGACTACATCGTCTGGGACAAGGCTGCAGCCATCGATTTCATCGCTCCGGGCAAGGGCCCGGTGTTTGCTCGGTTCAGCATCGACCAGGCGTTGCTCGACGAGGTTTGTCGGCAGACTGCCAGTGGCGAGAAGTACCTGCCGCAGTTGCAGGTCGAGATTCATGACGGCTCCGGCACCCTGGTGGCGCGGGTCGATAAAACCCTTTATGTGCGGCTCAAGCCGCAAGCGAGACAGGCCTAAAGCATGGAAATGCGCGCAGATGTGCTGATTGTCGGAGCCGGAATGGTCGGCAGTGCCTTGGCGTTGGCATTGCAGGGCAGTGGCCTGGAAGTGCTGCTGCTCGATGGCGGCTCCCTGAGTGTCAAACCCTTCGACGCCGAGTCGCCGTTCGAACCGCGGGTCAGTGCCTTGTCGGCCGCCAGCCAGCGGATTCTGCAGCGCCTTGGCGCCTGGGACGGTATTGCCGGACGGCGCAGCAGCCCCTACTGCGACATGCAGGTCTGGGACGGCAGCGGCACCGGGCAGATCCATTTCTCGGCCTCCAGCGTGCATGCCGAGGTGCTGGGGCATATCGTCGAGAACCGCGTGGTGCAGGACGCCTTGCTCGAGCGTTTGCACGAATGCGACATCGGTTTGTTGGCCAACGCCCGCCTGGAGCAGATGCGCCGCTCAGGTGATGACTGGTTGCTGACCCTGGCGGACGGCCGAGTGCTGCGCGCGCCGTTGGTGATCGCCGCGGATGGTGCCAATTCGGCCGTACGTCGCCTGACCGGCTGCGCCACCCGCGAGTGGGATTACCTGCACCACGCCATTGTTACCAGCGTGCGTAGCAGTCAGCCGCATCAACTGACGGCCTGGCAACGTTTCACCGATACCGGCCCACTGGCGTTTTTGCCGCTGGTACGGGATGGGCAGCACGATTGGTGCTCCATTGTCTGGTCCACCACACCCACCGAGGCCGAACGCCTGATGGCTCTGGATGACACGGCGTTTTGCGCTGAGCTGGAGCGCGCCTTCGAAGGCCGTTTAGGCAAGGTGCTCGGTGCCGACCCGCGGCTCTGTGTACCGCTGCGCCAGCGCCACGCCAAGCGTTACGTGGCCGAAGGCCTGGCGCTGATCGGCGATGCTGCCCACACCATTCATCCGCTGGCGGGGCAGGGGGTCAATCTGGGCTTCCTCGATGCTGCGGTGCTGGCCGAAGTGCTGCTGCAAGCGGCCAGCCGTGGCGAGCGCTTGGCCGAGGTCAAGGTGCTGAGCCGTTTCGAGCGCCGGCGCATGCTTCACAACCTGGCGCTGATGGCTGCCATGGAGGGCTTCGAGCGGTTGTTCCAGGCCGACCCGCTGCCCATGCGCTGGCTGCGCAACACCGGCCTCAAGGTGATCGACCAGATGCCCGAGGCCAAAGCGCTGTTCGTGCGTCAGGCACTGGGCCTGAGCGGCGATCTCCCGGAACTGGCCAGAGCGTAGGAGCCGGCTGGCCAGCGAAGCGTCTGAGAGGACGACCCTACGCAACATCTGGTAACTCCTCGGCGCCGGGTTCGGTTGAGATGGCAAATGGGAGTCCTTATCATTTCGCCTCATTTTGAAATCGAGAGACTGCTCCCATGTTGGCACCGAAGCGTCTACTGACCGCCCTGGCACTCACACTCATCGGCGGCACCGCCCATGCTGCCGATGAAGTCGTGGTCTACTCCTCGCGTATCGATGAGCTGATCAAGCCGGTGTTCGATGCCTACACCCAGAAGACCGGGGTGAAGATCAAGTTCATCACCGACAAGGAAGCGCCGCTGATGCAGCGGATCAAGGCCGAAGGCGAAAACGCCACCGCCGACCTGCTGCTCACCGTGGACGCCGGCAACCTCTGGCAAGCCGAGCAGATGGGCATCCTGCAACCGTTCACCTCCAAGGTCATCGACAGCAACATTCCCCTGCAATATCGCTCTTCCAACCACGCCTGGACCGGCCTGAGCCTGCGGGCGCGGACCCTGGCCTACTCTACGGACCGGGTCAAACCTTCCGAACTGACCACCTATGAAGCCCTGGCCGACAAGCAGTGGGAAGGCCGTCTGTGCCTGCGTACCGCGAAGAAGGTCTACAACCAGTCGCTGACCGCCACCCTGATCGAAACCCATGGTGCCGAGAAAACCGAAGAGATCGTCAAGGGCTGGGTCAACAACCTGTCCACCGATGTGTTCTCCGATGACATCGCGGTGCTGGATGCGATCAACGCCGGTCAGTGTGACGTTGGCATCGTCAACACCTACTACTACGGCCGCCTGCACAAGCAGAAGCCAGATCTGGCGGTGAAGCTGTTCTGGCCGAACCAGGGCGATCGCGGGGTGCACGTCAACCTGTCGGGTATCGGCCTGACCAAGCACGCGCCGCATCCGGAGGCGGCCAAGGCGCTGGTGGAGTGGATGACCACGCCTGAAGCGCAGAAGATCTTCGCCGACGTCAACCAGGAGTTCCCGGCCAACCCGGCGGTGGCGCCTTCTGCGGAAGTGGCCAGCTGGGGCAAGTTCGTCGCCGATACCTTGCCGGTTGAGATCGCCGGCAAGCGCCAGGCCGAAGCCATCCGCTTGATGGACCGCGCTGGCTGGAACTGAGCCTGCCGTTATACTGCGCCCCGCTTTTGCGGGGCGTTTTCTTTAACGGCCCTCGCCACCAACGCTGTCCGCAAGCACGTTTGTCTGTCCCATCTGCCCGAGAGCTTTTTGTGGCCCATCCCGCCCAACGTCGCTGGTATCCCCTGGTCTTCGCCGTAGCGGCCCTGGTCCTGCTGCCGCTCAGCGTGTTGCTGTTGTCCTGGCAGGCCGTCGATCAGCAGATCTGGTCCCACCTGTGGGATACCCAGATGCCGCGTCTGCTGAGCAACACCCTGACCCTGGTGCTTGGGGTGGGTGTGGGCGTGACCCTGCTGGGAGTGAGCCTGGCCTGGCTCACCAGCCTCTGCGAGTTTCCCGGGCGGCGCTGGCTGGATTGGGCGCTGATGCTGCCTTTCGCGATCCCGGCCTATGTACTGGCCTTTGTCTTCGTCGGCCTGCTGGATTTTTCCGGGCCGGTGCAAAGCCTGCTGCGGGATTGGTTCGGCACCGGGTTGCGGCTACCGAGAGTGCGCTCCACCGGCGGTGTGATCCTGGTGCTGGTGCTGGTGTTCTATCCCTACGTCTACCTGTTGGCACGCAACGCCTTCCTGGCCCAGGGCAAAGGGTTGATGGAGGCCGCCCGAGTGCTTGGACAGTCGCCCTGGCAGGCCTTTTGGCGTGTGGCGCTGCCCATGGCGCGGCCGGCCATCGGCGCTGGGGTCGCCCTGGCACTGATGGAGACCCTGGCAGATTTCGGCGCGGTGTCGGTGTTCAACTTCGATACCTTCACTACCGCCATCTACAAGACCTGGTACGGCTTTTTCAGTCTCTCCAGCGCCGCACAGCTGGCCAGCCTGTTGCTGCTGGCGGTGATGCTGGTGCTGTACGGCGAACGACGCGCCCGTGGCGCCAGTCGCACCGGCCACGAGCGGCCACGGGGCAAGGCGTTGTACCACCTGTCTGGACTCAAGGCCGTTGCGGCCACGGGCTGGTGTCTGCTGGTATTCGCCTGTGCCTTCGTGATCCCGCTGCTGCAATTGCTGGTGTGGTTCTGGCAGCGCGGGCGCTTCGACCTGGATGAGCGCTATGCCGGGCTGATTGTCCACACCCTGTACCTGGGAGGGATGGCGGCGCTGATCACCGTCAGCGTGGCGTTGCTGTTGGCATTCGCCCGACGCCTGGCGCCGACCCGAGGCATCCGCGCCGGGGTCAGCCTGGCCAATCTCGGTTACGCCTTGCCCGGCTCGGTGCTGGCGGTATCGATCATGCTGGCTTTCAGCTACCTGGACCGGGAACTGGTGATCCCGCTTTCCGGCTGGTTGGGCGGGGCCGGCAAGCCGCTGTTGCTGGGCAGCCTGTCCGCCTTGTTGCTGGCCTATCTGGTGCGTTTTATCGCGGTGGCCTACGGGCCCCTGGAAAACAGTCTGGAGCGGATTCGCCCCTCGTTGCCTGAAGCGGCGCGCAGCCTCGGAGTCAGCGGCCCGCGACTGTTTTTCAAAGTGTATCTGCCGCTGTTGCTGCCCGGGACCTTGAGCGCCGCCTTGCTGGTGTTCGTCGATGTGCTCAAGGAAATGCCCGCCACCTTGCTGATGCGCCCGTTCGGCTGGGACACGCTGGCGGTGCGGATCTTCGAAATGACCAGTGAAGGGGAGTGGGCGCGAGCTTCGTTGCCGGCACTGACCTTGGTGCTGGTGGGGCTGCTGCCGGTGATTGGCCTGATTCGTCGCTCGGCCCATCGAATCGGTTAGGTGCCAGCCTTCCACCTTGCGGCTACAATGCGCGGCATTCGGTGCGGCCTGTTGTTTGGCCGGGACGCTGAAATCGGCTGTAAGCCATCTATTTCAAGGCTTTCACCCTAGCAGCGCCAGTCCGCACCCTCGCCACGCCCGGAAGGAGAAACCCATGGGACAGCGTACGCCTCTGTATGACCTGCATCTCGCCCTCGGCGCGAAAATGGTCGATTTTGGCGGTTGGGATATGCCTTTGCATTACGGCTCGCAGGTCGAGGAGCACCATCAGGTGCGACGTGATTGCGGTGTGTTCGATGTATCCCACATGACCGTGATCGATGTCAGCGGTGCCCAGGCCAAGGCCTGGCTCCAGCAGTTGCTGGCCAATGATGTCGAGCGTCTGCAAAGACCCGGCCAGGCTCTGTACAGCACCATGCTCAACGAACATGGCGGCATCGTCGACGACATGATCGTCTATCGCCTCGAAGACGCTTATCGCCTGGCGCTCAACGCCGCGACCCGTGACCAGGACCTGGCCTGGATGCAGGCGCAGCTGGGGGATTTCCAGGTGCAGTTACGTGAGCGCCCGGAGCTGGCGATGCTGGCGATCCAGGGCCCACAGGCGCGCAACAAGATTGCCGAACTGGTGACCCAGTCGCGCGGTACGCTGATCCAGCAGCTCAAGCCATTCGAAGCCGGTTTCGACGGTGACTGGTTCATTGCCCGCACCGGCTACACCGGTGAGGACGGTCTGGAGATCGTCCTGCCCGCCGACCAGGCACCGGCCTTTTTCAACGATCTGGTGGGGGCGGGGATCTCGCCCATCGGTCTGGGCGCCCGGGATACCCTGCGTCTGGAAGCCGGCATGAACCTCTATGGCCAGGACATTCACCAGGACGTCTCGCCCCTGGCGGCGAACATGGCCTGGAGCATTGCCTGGGAACCGGCCTCGCGCAAATTCATCGGCCGCACCGCCCTGGAGGCCGAGCGAGCATCTGGGATAAAGCAGAAATTGGTGGGCCTGGTCCTGGAAGAGCGCGGGGTTTTGCGCGCACATCAGGTGGTTCGCATCGCCGATGTTGGCGAAGGTGAGATCACCAGTGGTAGTTTCTCCCCTACGCTGAGTAAATCGATCGCACTGGCGCGGGTGCCGATGGCCACCGCCGACCGTGCTGAAGTGGAAATCCGTGGCAAGTGGTACCCGGTTCGGGTGGTCAAACCGACTTTCGTGCGCCATGGCAAAACCTTGATCTAACTTTTTGCACCGGCATTGCGCCGCTGACATTTCTTCTTGAGGACACTGAACATGAGCGATATCCCTGCCCACCTGCGTTTTGCCGATAGTCACGAATGGGCCCGTCTGGAAGCCGACGGCAGTGTGACCGTGGGTATTAGCGACCACGCCCAGGAAGCCCTGGGCGATGTGGTATTCGTCGAGCTGACGGAAGTTGGCAACGTGTTTGGCGCAGGTGACCAGGCGGGTGTGGTGGAGTCGGTCAAGGCCGCTTCCGACATCTATGCCCCGGTGGCTGGTGAAGTGATCGCCGTCAACGAAGAGTTGAGCGCCAGCCCCGAGCTGCTCAACAGCGACCCCTACGGTGCCTGGATCTTCAAGCTCAAGCCAAGCAACCCGGCCGATCTGGACAAGCTGCTGGACGCTGCCGGCTACAAGGCTGCCATCGGCGAGTAAGCTGTTCCTGCAAGCAGGCCCGCTCCCGTTCTGCAGGAGCGAGCTTGCTCGCGAAGATGCTTAAGCCTGCAACACCTCTTTCACTGCCGCCACCGCACGTTCCACGTCGGCCTTGCTCATGGCAGTGAACATTGGCAACGAGACGATCAGACGACCGACCCGTTCCGCCACCGGGAACATTCCCTCCTTGAAACCGCGCTCGCGGTACAGGCTCAGCAAGTGGATCGGCGGGTAGTGATAGCCGATGCCGATGCCCCGTTCCTGCATCTGCTCCATGAAGGTGGCGCGAGCCGGCTTGCCGTCCTTGCGCTCCGGCAGCACCAGTTGGAACAGGTGCCAGTTGCTGTTGCTGAAATCCGCCGGCGGTAGCTGGGCGCCATAGCGGGCCTCGAAGTCGCTGCCGAAGCATTCGAAGTAGTGCCGGGCCAGCTCACGGCGGTGGGCGGTGATCGCCTCGATATGGGCGAACTGGCCCAGGCCGATGGCAGCGGCGACGTCGGTCATGTTGAACTTGCCCCCCAGCACATCCACATCCAAGCCGTCGAAGCCGTTGCGGGTCACGCCTTGTAGGCGGTACTTCTCGGCCAGGCGCACTTCCTCCGGTGTGTTGAGTACCAGGCAGCCGCCCTCTGAAGAGGTGACGTTCTTGTTGGCCTGGAAGCTGAAGGACACGAAGTCGCCACCGGCGCCGATGCGTTGGCCATCCCAGCTGGAGCCCAGGGCCTGGGCGGCATCTTCGACCACCCGCAGGCCGTGCTTCTTGGCCAGGGCATAGAGGCGGCTCATGTCCACCGGCAGGCCGGCGAGGTACACCGGGATGATGGCCTTGGTACGCGGGGTGATGGCGGCTTCGACTTGATCCAGGTCGATATTGCGGGTGATTGGATCGATATCGGCGAACACCGGCGTGGCGCCGACTTCGAGGATCACGTTGGCGGTGGCCACCCAGGAAATCGGCGTGGTGATGACTTCATCTCCAGGGCCGATGCCGGCAACGCGCAAGGCGATCTCCATGGTGCAGGTGCCGGAGTTGAAGGTGCGTACCGTGCGTCCGCCGAAGAACTCCGAGAGCTGGGCCTCGAAAGCCTGGACCTTGGGGCCACTGGTGATCCAGCCCGAACGCAGCACTTCGCCGACGGCGGCGATGGTGGATTCATCGATGGTGGGTTTGGAGAACGGCAGGAAAGGCTGTTGGTTCATGACGATGGGGCACCCGATAAGCGGACGATGAGAGCAGGGGTTGAGGCGCACCGGGGCCGGCGCGCGAACGCTGTGCATGATGGTACCGATTGCCTCGGGATGCCAGCGCGTCGACGCGGGGAATCGGCTGCTATGCTGCTTGGCACCCTGTTGCATCGACGCTGAGCGCCGCTTATCGGAGAGAGCCTGCCATGTCCCCGTCGCCATCCCTGAGCCAGTTACGCGAGCCCAACGCATTTCTCCACCGGCACCTGGGGCCCGATGCCGAGGAGCAGCAGGCGATGCTCGCCAGTCTCGGGCTGGGCAGTCGGATCGAGCTGATCGAGCAGACGGTGCCGCCGGGAATCCGCCTCAACCGCGCCCTGGACCTGCCGCCGGCACTGGACGAGCAGGCGGCCCTGGCCAAGCTCAAGGGTTATGCCTCGCAGAACCAGGTCTGGACCAGCCTGATCGGCATGGGTTACCACGGCACCCTGACGCCGACGGTCATCCTGCGCAACGTGTTGGAAAACCCCGGTTGGTACACCGCCTACACGCCCTACCAACCGGAAATCGCCCAGGGCCGGCTCGAAGCCCTGCTGAACTTCCAGCAGATGACCATCGACCTCACCGGCCTCGATCTGGCCAATGCCTCTTTGCTGGACGAGGCCACCGCAGCGGCCGAGGCCATGGCGCTGGCCAAGCGCGTGGCCAAGTCCAGGAGCAATCTGTTTTTTGTCGATGAACACTGCCATCCCCAGACTGTCTCCGTGGTGCGCACCCGGGCCGAGGGTTTCGGTTTCGAGGTGATCGTCGACGCTGTGGATAACTTGTCTACGCATCAGGTGTTTGGCGCGCTGTTGCAGTACCCGGATACCCACGGCGAGATCCGCGACCTGCGGCCGTTGATCGATCAATTGCATGCCCAGCAGGCCCTGGCCTGTGTGGCCGCCGATCTGCTCAGTCTGCTGGTACTGACCCCGCCCGGCGAGCTGGGGGCCGATGTGGTCCTGGGTTCCTCCCAGCGCTTTGGCGTGCCCATGGGCTACGGCGGTCCTCACGCAGCGTTTTTCGCTTGTCGCGACGAGTACAAGCGGGCGATGCCCGGGCGCATCATCGGCGTGTCCAAGGATGCCCGGGGACAGGTGGCCTTGCGCATGGCCCTGCAAACCCGCGAGCAACATATCCGCCGCGAGAAGGCCAACTCCAATATCTGCACCGCCCAGGTGTTGTTGGCCAACATCGCCAGCTTCTATGCGGTCTATCACGGTCCGGCCGGCCTCAAGCGCATTGCCCAGCGGGTGCATCGCTTGACTTGCATCCTCGCTGCGGGCCTCGAACGCCACGGCATAGCGCGGGTCAACCGGCACTTTTTCGACACCTTGACCCTGGAGGTGGGCGGTAGCCAGACCGCGATCATCGAGAGCGCCAAGGCGCTGCAGATCAACCTGCGGATTCTCGGTCGTGGCCAGTTGGGCCTGAGCCTCGATGAGACCTGTGACGAAACCACCGTGGCCCGGCTGCTGGACGTGTTTCTCGGCGCGGACCATGGGTTGGACGTCGCCGAACTGGATGCCGAGTCGCTGGCCTCGGGTCTTCCTGACAGCTTGTTGCGCCGCAGCCCCTACCTGACCCATCCAGTGTTCAGCGCCCATCACAGCGAAACCGAGATGCTGCGCTACCTCAAGCAACTGGAGAATAAGGACCTGGCGCTCAACCAGTCGATGATCCCCCTGGGCTCCTGCACCATGAAGCTCAATGCCAGCAGCGAGATGATCCCCATCACCTGGCCGGAGTTCGCCAATCTGCACCCCTTCGCCCCCCGGGAGCAGGCCGCTGGTTACACCTTGATGATCGAGGAACTGGAGCGTTGGTTGTGCGCGATCACCGGCTTCGATGCCATCTGCATGCAGCCCAATTCCGGTGCCCAGGGCGAGTACGCGGGGTTACTGGCCATTCGTCGTTACCACGAGAGCCGCCAGCAAGGCGGGCGGCACATTTGCCTGATACCGGCCTCGGCCCATGGCACCAATCCGGCTTCGGCGCAGATGGCCGGGATGCAGGTGGTGATCGTCGAGTGCGATGAGGCCGGCAACGTCGACCTGGAGGATCTGACGGTCAAGGCCCAGGCCGCCGGCGATCGGCTGTCCTGCCTGATGGCCACTTACCCCTCGACCCATGGCGTCTATGAAGAGGGCATCAGCCATATCTGTGAAGTTATCCACAGCCACGGCGGCCAGGTGTACATGGACGGCGCCAATCTCAATGCCCAGGTGGGCCTGGCCCGACCTGCGGACATCGGCGCCGATGTCTCGCACATGAACCTGCACAAGACGTTCTGCATTCCCCATGGCGGCGGCGGGCCGGGGATGGGACCCATCGGCGTGCGCGCCCATCTGGCGCCCTTTGTCGCCAATCATCCGGTGGTGCCGATCGACGGGCCGCTTGCAGAGAATGGCGCGGTCAGCGCGGCGCCCTGGGGCAGCGCCAGTATCCTGCCAATCAGCTGGATGTACATCGCCCTGATGGGGCCGCAACTGGCGGATGCCAGCGAGGTGGCGATCCTCGCCGCCAATTACCTGGCCGCCCAGCTCAGTGGTGCCTTCCCGGTGCTCTATAGCGGGCGCAATGGCCGAGTGGCCCACGAATGCATTCTCGACCTGCGGCCGCTCAAGGCCCTGACCGGGATTACCGAGGAGGATGTGGCCAAGCGTCTGATGGACTACGGTTTCCATGCCCCGACCATGTCGTTCCCGGTGCCGGGCACGCTGATGGTGGAACCCACAGAAAGCGAGTCCAAGGCCGAGCTGGACCGCTTTGTCGAGGCCATGCTGAGCATTCGTGCCGAGATCGCCCAGGTCCAGGAGGGCAATTGGCCGGCCGAAGACAATCCGCTCAAGGGCGCGCCCCATACCCTGGCGGACATCACCGGGATCTGGGAGCGGCCCTACAGCATCGAGCAGGCGGTGCTGCCCAGCGCCCACGCCCGGGCCCACAAGTACTGGCCGGCGGTGAACCGGGTGGACAACGTCTACGGCGATCGCAATCTGTTCTGCGCCTGTGTTCCGGTGGAGGCCTATCGCTGAATTCGCCTCAGTAGGGGGGGTGTAGCCGCGTCGGACGACTGCCTTGGGTGTTGCGCCGTAATGGTTGAGTTTCCAGGGGATAGAGGTGCAGCAGTTCTTCTTCGATGACCTGGTTGCTCAGGCCCAGTTCCAGTTCCGGGCAGTCCAGGTCCAGCCAGTCGCCGTGTTGCAACTGCAGTTCGCTCTCGCGCCGGCAGGCACTGTGAAACACGTAGTGGACCATGCCCGGTTGCAGGAACTGCTCATGCTGTTCGAGGAACGCCTGGGAGTATTTGCGGATCGCCCACCAGTTCTGCAGATCGAGGCGATAGCTGAGGTAGGACAGCTGCACACCCTGGCGTTCAACCCGTACATTGAGTGACAGGCTGCTCTGCAGCTCGCCGAGGATCAGCGCCGGAGTGATGGCGCACTGGCGCAGGCGTGATTGTGCACAGGAACTGGCGTCCTGGCGGCTGAGCAGCGGGTCATGGATGTCATGACCCAGGCTGAAGCCGACAAAGCGCAGTTGCTTGAAGTGGTCCACCAGATACACGCACATCACGCCTGGCTGACTGCAAATACTCAGGGCGTGATACGGGATCATCAGCGCCTCGCCGTCGGTCTTGAGCAGGCTGCCGTTGCCCTTGTAGAACCAGCCCTGGCGGGTGTTCGGGGTGTTCAGGGTGACCTCGCTGACCTGGGCCAGCAGGCTGTCGCTGGGCTTGAGTGGCGGACGCAGCGGCCCTTGCGGGTGTCCCTCGGGAGGCTGTTGCGGATGGGGTGGCAGGCTGCGCAGGTACTCGCCCCAATCCAGGTGCCGGCGGGCGCAGAAATGCAGGGTTTCGTATAACCCACCGTGTTCGGACAGGGCGTGCATGCTGCGACCATTGTGAAAGTCGAACAGCCCGATGGTGCGCTGTTCCTTGTGGCAGACATCCAGCAACAGCAGGTAATCGTCCATGATTCTCTAGTCCTTCAGGGGCAAGGGGGCGGGGAGGATGGGCAGCGGCTCGGGGGCTCGCGTCCGGCGAGGTTCGAGCGCACTTTCCTTGAGCAGAAATGACATCAGCAAGCCGATCAGGCTGCCGCTCAGGGCCACGTACAGGATCGACGGCAGGCCGAAATGGCTGGCGGCAAACCCGGCCACGGCCGGGGACAGCCCGCCCCCGAGAATTTCGCCGAAACCCACGACAATCCCGGTCGCCGTCGGTAGCAGGGCCGGGGCCACGGATTCACTGGTCAGCGGGCCGACCGTCATGCAGATCAGACTGAAATTGAAAAACGACAGCAGGAACAACAGCAGAAACAGCAGCCAGGGAATCGCCGGGCTGACGATCAGCAGGCCCACCAGGGTGCTGCTGGTCATGAAACAGGCCGATACCACCGGTTTGCGTCCGAGGCGGTCGGACATTCCGGGAATGATCAATTGGCCGATGAAACCGCCCAGGCCAATGGCCGAGATGACAAAGGCCATTGACAGGGTTTCCAGGTGCAGGTGGTCGGTCAGGTAACTGGGCAGCATGGCGCAGAGCACGAACTGGCAAGTCAGGATGCAGAACATCATGAGGATGTTCAGGCGAACATTGCCGCTCTTGAAGGCCGCTAGCCAGTGGCTTCTGGCAGTACCGGCGAGTTGCACGCAGGGCGCCGCGGGCAGCGGTCGGTAGACCTTCCACAGGTAGCCGGCCAACAGCAGGCCGGGCAGGGCGATGATCGCGAAGACCGCACGCCAGGAGCCGGTAAGTTGCAGCAGGCTGGCGGCGATCAGCGGTCCCAGGCATAGGCCGAGAATCGGAAACAGCGCCTGCTGGATGCCCAGGTTCTGTCCGCGTCGGTCGGGGCGCGAGACTTCGTTAGTGACAATGATGCTCGTCGGCGTGAAGGCACCTTCGCAGATGCCCATCAGTCCCCGTAGAGTCACCAGCCCCAGTACGCCGGTGGCCAGTGCGGAGAAACCGGACAGCAACGACAGGACCGCGATGGAAACCACCAGTACGCGACGGGTTCCCAGGCGGTCAATCACGCTGCCCATGCCCAGAGCGGATAGTCCCCAGGTGAAGGCCAGCGCGGCCGACAGGTAGCCCAGGTCCTGATAGTCCAGTTGCAGGTCGTGCATGATCACCGGAAACAGCGGCAGGATGATGAAGCGATCCAGCCCCACCAGCCCGAAACTCAGTGACAGCAACACCACCATGGATCTTTCGTAACGGCTGTCGGCAGCCGTGGTTGGTATTCCAGCGTTCATCGCTCAGCTTCCTTGTGAAAACCATGAACCCGGCGCGGTGCGCCGTGAGGGTGCGGCCTGACGTTGCCTTGCAGCCTGGCAACGTCAGGTCGGACTGGCGCAGGGTTTCCCTTCAGGCGGTCCACTCTCCGACGGCCATTTCCGCGGTGAAGCCCGGGCCGAAGGCTGCCAGCAGGCCGATATCGCCTCGATTCAGGTTGGAATCGAACTGCCGCTTGAGTACGTCGAACACCACTACGCTGGCGATGTTGCCGGCTTCCGAGAGGCTGCTGCGTGATTGCGAGACCCGGTTCGAGGCCAGGTCCAGGTGCATCACCAACTCGTCGAGGATCTTGCGTCCCCCGGTGTGAAAGATGAAGAAGTCGTTGTGCGCGCAGTTCTGTTCGAAGCTGTCGTAGTTGAGCTTCTCCATGACCGGTGCCACGTCCTTGATGGAGTTCATTACCGCCTTGTCGAGGGTGAAGTGGAAGCCGGTATCCTTCACGTCATACTTGATGTAGTGCTCACTTTTGGGCAGGAAGAACGACTCAGTCTTCTTGATCTTGAAGCCGCCGGCCTGGTCATCGGCGCGCAGCACGCAGGCCGACACCGCATCGCCGAACAGCGCCGCGGAGATGAAGGCGTGCAGCTTGGTATCGTCCGGCTGATAGCACAGCGAAGAGAACTCCAGGGACACGATCAGCACGTGGTTGCGCGCATCGAGCCGGGCGAAATCGTTGGCCCGGTTGATGGCCGCGGCACCGGCCACGCAGCCCAGTTGGGCGATCGGCAGTTGCACGGTGGAATTGGGCAGGCCGAGATCGTTGATCAGGTGCGCGGTCAGCGACGGCATCATGAAGCCGGTGCAGGAGGTGACGATCACCATGCGGATGTCGCTGATCTGCAACCCGGCATTCTCGATGGCCTGGCGCGCCGCCGCCGACGACATCTGCCGGGCTTCACGCTCATAGACGATGCTGCGGTGGGTAAAGCCGGTGTGTACCGCCAGTTCGTCGATCGGCAGTACCAGATGGCGCTCATTGACTTCAGTGTTGGCGATCATGCGTTTGGCCAGGGCCATGCGCGGATGGTCGGCGTGGAGGTTTTCCAGGTGATCAACCATCTGCTGTTGGGTGATCTTGTGTTGCGGAAACATGACGTGTGGAAGGCAAAGAGTAGACATGATGGGTCCTTGGCGCTAAGTAAGCCAATAAGTTAAGGGTTGGGGATAGTCCCCGTTCATAGGCACAGGAATCTGTAGGCCCTAAAGGAAATCAGGGCCTTAAGGCAACTTCGAGGCGTGAAGCGGCCGTTGATGTAACTTTTAAGTTGGATTTTATTTTAATGGCTAACTTCAAGGTGCCTTATATAAAGGCACCTTGAATAACAACTTATATATCCAGTACGAACTTATAAGCGTATTGCCAGGCCAGGTTGCTTTCGCGCACATGCTTGCGAATCACCATGCGCACTGGCGCGCCGACTTTCAGCTGCTGTGGATCGCAGACGTCGACGATCTCCGAGGCAATCACCAGGCCGTCATCCAGGCGCACCATGGCCATGACACGCGGCACGGTTTCGCCATAACCCATGGCGGCCAGGACTGGGTTCTCGGCGTGGGCCATGACTTCGATCTTGCCCGTGCGCTTGCAGCGGTAAGGTTTCACGCTCAGGGAGTTGCAGGCGCCGCAGACGGTACGCCGGGGGAAGAAGATCTCGTTGCATTCTTCGCACTGGCTGCCTTCGAGGCGGTACTTGCCGCCATGCTCGCGCCATTCGCGAAGCATGCTGGCGGTGGTCATTCTGTGGATCTGCTCTGGGTACATGGACATGGTCCGGGCTCCTTAGTCGTTCGAGAGGACAATCACTGAGTTGTGGGCCGCATAACCGCCAAGGTTCTGCGACACGCCGATGCGTGCGCCCTTGACCTGGTTGTCGGATTCCCCCCTCAGCTGCCGGAACAGCTCGGTGATATGCAGAATGCCGTCGCATCCCGAGGCGTGGCCGCGGCCGATATTGCCGCCGTCGGTGTTCAGTGGCAGTTGGCCGTCCAGGGCGATGCCGCCCTCGAGTACGAAGTCGCCGGCCTGGCCCTTGCCGCAGATGCCCATGGATTCCATCTGGATCAGCCCGGCGCCGAGCAGGTCGTAGACCTGTGCCACGTCGATGTCCTTGGCGGTGATCCCGGCCTTTTTATAGGCAATTTCCGCACAGGCGATGGAGTTGGCCGAGACGGCCATGCCCACGTCCTTGGGCAGGCCCGGATGGTGCAGGGTCGGATTGTGGAAGCGCGTGCCGAAGTAGTGCGAGACCCCGGTGTAGGCACAGCCGCGCACGAACACGGGTTTGTCGGTGTACTTGTGGGCCAGGTGCTCGGCCACCAGGATTGCGCAGCCACTGGCTTCGCCCCAGGCCAGCATCGAACCGCAGGCTTCGCTGTTTTTCAGCGCTTCGATGGATGGGATTGGCTGGCCATAGCGGGTGGCGGTCGGCGTGTTCTGGGCGTAGATGCGCATCTGCCGACCGAAGGTGGCAAGTACATCGGCCTCGCGACCGGCATAACCGAACTTCTGGAAGTACTCGGCAGTGGCCAGGGCGAAGGCGTCGGTGTGGGAGATGCCGAGGAAGTAGTCGTATTCACATTCAGTGCTGGAGCCGATGTATTCGGCGTAGTTGAAGTGATCGGTCATCTTCTCGAAACCGCCGCACAGGACGATGTCGTATTCCCCGGACGCCACCATCTGGTGACCCATCTGGAACGACACCGAGCTACTGGTGCAGTTGGCGGTGCTCATGAAGGTTGGTGCCGGGCTGATGCCCAGGGCGTCGGAAATGGTCGGGCCCAGGCCGCCATATTCAGAGATGCCTTCACCGTGATAGCCGTAGGCGACACCCTGGATTTCCCGAGGATGCATCTTGGCGTCCTTGAGCGCCTTGTAGGCGGATTCGACGATCATTTCCTTGAACGTCTGCCGAACTCGTGAACTTCCGGGCTTCGGCGTATAGGCGGCCGAAACTATTGCAACACGACGTGCGCACATGTGCATGCTCCTTGCGTAGACAGGCGTAATCAGAGATAGGCGGTCAGGGCGTAATCCGCCCGCAGGTACTTGAACTCGTACTTGATGGAGGTGCCGTAATCGACATAGGTCTTGGTTTCGAGCAGTTCGCGCAGGGGCTTGTTGTGCTTCTGGTACTGCTCGATGGCGTCGGTGACGGTCAGGGCGATGGCGTCACTGCCGGCCCCGAAACCATAGGACACCATGAGGATCTTCTGCCCCGGACGGGCCTGGTCCAGCACGTTGATCAGGCCGAGCAGCGGGCTGGCGGCGCCAGTGTCACCCACATCGCCGGCGTAGATTCCCGGTTCGATCTGCTTGGTGTTGAAGCCCAGGTGCTTGCCCAGAGAGTAGGGCGTGGACACCAGGTTCTGCTGGAACACCACGTAGTCATAGTCGGCGGCGCTGGTACGCAGCTTGGCCATCAGGCCCTCGGCAGCGCGGCGGGTCTGATCTTCCAGGCCGATGCTGTTCTTGTCCGAGCCCAGGCCCATCCCGGAACGAATGTAGCGATCGCCCTGGGGGCGGATGTTGTCGGCGATATCCGCAGCGCAGGAAAAACTGCCGTCGAACTCGGCGATGACGTTCTGATTGCCGATCAGCAGGGCGGCGGCGCCGGCTCCAGCATAGGACTCGGTCAAATCACCCGGCGCGGTATTGCGGTTGATGGTGTCGGCGCCGATGGCCAGGGCACTACCGGTCATGCCGGAGGCCACCAGGGCCTGGCAGATCTGCAGGGCGGAGGTGCCGGACTTGCCAGCAAACTGCACGTCGGCGCAATAGGCGTCGTAACCGCTGCCGAGCATTTCCAGGATGATCGAAGCCGAGGCCCGTGAGTCGTAGGGGTTGGTGCAGGTGCCCAGGTACAGGGCTTCGAGCTCGTGGCCGGGGACTTTATCCAGGGCCCGTTGCGCCGCCAGCACACCGAGGGTGATGACATCTTCGTCCGGCTGCAGTACGGCTCTTTCAGTGACGCCGAGGTTTTCCTCGACCAACTTGAGCTCGGTGTTTTTCCAGACGTTGATCACGTCCTGAACTTTGAGGCGGCATACCGGAATACCCGCGCCATAGCTGACAATGCCTACTTTTTTCACGTTCATTTTCCTCTTGATTCCATTCTTTTTGAGAAAACTGGGTCGTGCCTGCTCAGAAGCACCCTTGAACATACGGAAAACAATTTTGCTGCCTGTCTCGTGGCGACACCGCATAAACCGGCGGCCCAGAGGAGGGGGACAGCAGACTCCGAATAGGGGAAAACCCACTCGAAAGCTGTTTTTCTTAACCTCTCTATGCTATGATACGGAACGTTTCGTTTAGTAATAATTTAAGACGATCTAGTCTCTTTTTGGGAAGCGGGCCGCAGCCTCGAATCCGAGGAACTCGCAGTTGCAGGGCCTGATTTACTCAACCCTAAAGAGATACTTTAAAAACTAGATAGATCGGTACAAGAAGTTCATGATTCTTTCAAGAATGAAACGAAACGGACCGTTTCATTTCAATTCGGAGGAATCCTATACCCTGCGTTGCGTTTGTCAAGCGCCCTGCCTGGAGATTTTTTATTGTGGCTCGTACCCCATCTCGCAGCTCCATCGGCTCGTTGCGAAGTCCCCATACCCATAAAGCCATCCTCAGTTCCACCATCGAAATCCTTAAGGAATGCGGTTATTCCGGGCTCAGTATCGAGTCCGTCGCCCGCCGGGCGGGTGCCAGCAAGCCAACGATTTATCGGTGGTGGTCGAACAAGGCGGCATTGATCGCGGAAGTTTATGAAAACGAGAGTGAGCAGGTCAGAAAATTTCCTGATCTCGGCTCGTTCAAGGCGGATCTCGACTTTTTGCTCCACAATCTCTGGAAAGTCTGGCGAGAAACCATTTGCGGAGAGGCTTTCCGCTGTGTCATCGCTGAAGCGCAGTTGGATCCAGCAACATTGACCCAGCTCAAGGATCAATTCATGGAGCGCAGAAGGGAGTTGCCGAAAAAGCTGGTGGAAAATGCCATCAGCAATGGCGAGCTACCCAAGGACACCAACCGTGAATTGCTGCTGGATATGATTTTTGGTTTTTGCTGGTATCGGTTACTGACCGAGCAGTTGACGGCGGAACAGGACATTGAGGAGTTCACTTCTCTGCTGATCAACGGTGTTTGTCCTGATACGCAACGTTGATCCATTGTCAGCCATTAAGCCCTTGAGTTGCGCGGGCTTAATGGCTGTTGTTTCAGGCTGAAGTCGCGCCGAACTCCCGATACAGGTCCGGCAGGAAGCTGGCCAGATGATTGAACTCGCACATATCGTGCACGGCAAATTCATAGGCCAGGGTTTCCAGCTCGGCTTCGCCAAAGCCACTTTCCTTAAGCAGCGCCGATGCTTTTTCAGCTCCGGGAAAGCGGGCCATCGATGGGTGCGATCCGACCCAGTAACGGCTGGTAAGGTACATGCCGCCCGGCACCTCCTTGAACAGATGCACCATCAATGACACCGGCACCTGTGGGTGATCGGCCAGGCTCATCAAGGCACTGACGCTGCCGTCGATTTTCGCTTCGCGATACAGATCAGGGTCAAGGCCCAGGCTGGCCGGTTCCTGAAAATCGATGTGCAAGTGCATCAGGCGATCGCCGACATACTCCGATGCGCAGAAAGTGTTGCCATACAGCCGCTCCTCGAAGCTCAAGGATTCGTCGCTCAGGCGCTGATGGTTCATGCAGGGGTTGCTGACATGGGCGTAGGGGAACCACAGGGTATAGCGCTCCGATTCTGCCGGGTGCCACATGAACCACCACTTGAACATCTGTGCGGTGCAGCCGGGGAAGAACTTGCGGCTTTGCACATAAGCCATCGGCCCCGGTAGCAGGGCGTAGCCGGACTCCTCACTGACGAAGTCCGGGTCGAGCAGGCGATTGATGTCTTCGACGCTTGGGGTCAGGGTGTCTTTCAGGTCCATCGGGCCTTGCTGGATCTTGCGTACGGCGGACAGCGGCACGCGCATCTCCGAACGGAAATACTTGGCGTAGGGCTTGTTCCGGATTGCCGCCTGGTTGCGCAGGAAGAGCTTCTGCATGGGCAGTGAGAAGTAGGTGAAGGGAGTCATGATGCGCGCTTCCATGCTGATATCCTTTGGCGTGAATTGACGAGTAGCCGCCACGTTCGTGCAATCCGCTCGCGGAGTTGAACGAGAAACTGGCGCTTTGTAGCTAAGCAGTCCATAAACAAAAGTCAAATTTGAATTTAACTTAGTGAGAGCGTCTATGGCCGTTTCCGCTTCCCCGCCGCCTGCTGCGGCCCGTGCGCCGCGTCAGGATGGCCAGGCAACTCGCCAGCAGATCTTGGAAACGGCTGGCCAGCTCTTTGCCGAGCTGGGGTACGCCAACACCACCAGCAAGCAGATTTGCGAAAACTCCAAGGCCAACAACGCCTCGGTCAACTATCACTTCGAGAACAAGGACGGCCTGTACCGGGCGGTGCTGCGCGAGGCCCATGACCGCCTGGTGCGGATCGAGACCATGATCAGCCTGAGCGAGAGCCAGGACAGCGCCGAAGATAAGCTGCGGGCGATCATCACTGTGCTGATCGAGGGGCTGAACAATCAGCGCGAGGGCTGGGCACTGAAAGTGCTGACCCGCGAGCTGCTGTCGCCCTCGTCTGTGCTGCCGGTGGTCCTGGAGGAGCAGGCGTTCCCCAAGGCGAAGATCGTGCGCGTCATTCTCGGCCAGATCATGCACCTGTCGCCGGAAGACCCAGCCACGTTACGCAGTGCCGTCAGTGTGTTTGCGCCCTGCCTGTTCCTGCTGATCGCCCATCAGCCACTGGCGCGCAACGTACTGCCTGGCCTTGAGCTGGACCCGCCGGCCCTGATCGAGCACATGATGGATTATGCCCTGGCCGGCCTGGCGGCGGTGGCTCGGACTTCCGGCAGGGCCTAGCGCGTTATTTTCGGGCACAAAAAAACGCCGACCCTGAGGTCGGCGTTTTCTGTCAGCCATCCCTGGGACGATCCTTACTCCTGCGCGACGGCGTTCTTCGCCAGGATCGCGTTGGCCAGCTCCATGTCGGTAGCCTTGAGGCCGGGATTGTCGGCGCGGACTTTCTGCATGGCGGCTTCCAGGTACGGGCCGCGAATGCTGCCTTCGCTGGCGACGAAGCTGCCCGCGTCGTCCTGCGCGGCGACGATCAGCTTGTGGTCCTTGAAGGTCAGGTAGGTGGAACCGGTGGTGGCACCGGAGGAAATGACGTTACGCCAGAAGGTGTCGGCCATTGCCGAACCAACAGGGAGAGAAAGCAGGGCAAGGGTGGCGACAGCTATTTTCAGACGCATGATGGGTGACTCCAACTGGGGGTTATCTGCACAGTTTGATTCTAGATACCCCAGCGGAGTTCCGTGACCCATCAGTCAAGGTTTTCGACCAGCAGAATGGCGCCTTCTTGGCCGATCACGCGCACCCGGGCGCCCACAGGCGCGTCGGCGCCCTTGGCGATCCATACCCCATCGGCGACCTTGATCCGGCCCCGGCCGTCAACTATCGCCTGATGCACCACAAAGGTCTTGCCCATCAGTTCCTGGCCCCGCAGGTTCAGGTTCGGCTGGTCGCTGGGGCGCACCACATTGCGCTGGCGACGCCACCAGTACAGGGCTGTCAGCACCGATAGCAGGCCGAACAGGAGGAACTGCACCTCCCAGGTCAGGCCGGGAATCACAAAGGTCAGGACCCCTACGGCGGCAGCCGCCAGGCCGATCCACAGTAGATAGCCGCCGGCGCCGAACACTTCGAAAATCAGCAGTACAGTGCCCAGGGCCAACCAGTCCCAGAACGATAGCGCGTGCAGGAATGCCAACATGGATCGAGCCTCAGACCTTCTTGCCGTCGAACGTGGCCTTGACGATTTCGCCAATGCCGCCCACGGCGCCTATTACCTGGCTGGCCTCCAGTGGCATCAGGATCACCTTGCTGTTGTTGGCCGACGCGAGCTTGCCCAGGGCATCGATGTATTTTTGCGCGACGAAGTAGTTGATCGCCTGGACGTTGCCGCTGGCGATCGCCTCGGATACCACCTGGGTCGCCCGGGCCTCGGCTTCGGCCTGGCGCTCCCGGGCTTCGGATTCAAGGAAGGCCGCCTGACGTTCACCCTCGGCTTCCAGAATCTGCGCCTGCTTCTTGCCTTCGGCGGTCAGAATGGCCGCTGCCCGCAGGCCTTCGGCTTCGAGGATCTGGGCGCGCTTGACCCGTTCGGCCTTCATCTGCCCGGACATGGCCGCCATCAGGTCGGCAGGCGGGCTGATGTCCTTGATCTCGATACGGGTGATCTTGATCCCCCAGGGGGCGGTGGCTTCGTCAACGGTTCGCAGTAGTTTTTCGTTGATGCCGTCACGTTGGCTGAGCATCGCGTCCAGTTCCATGGAACCGAGCACGGTACGGATATTGGTCTGCAGCAGGTTGCGGATGGCGTGCTCAAGGTTGTTGACCTCGTAGGCCGCCTGGGCGGTGTTGACCACCTGGAAGAAGCACACGGCGTCGATCTGCACCGTGGCGTTGTCGGCGGTGATGACTTCCTGGGGGGGAATGTCCAGCACGCTTTCCATGACGTTGATCTTGCGGCCGATGCGGTCCATCACCGGAATGATGATGTTCAGCCCTGGCTTGAGGGTGTTGGTGTAGCGGCCAAAGCGCTCCACTGTCCACTGGTAGCCTTGGGGCACGACCTTGAACCCCATGAATACCAGGGCCACCGCGAGGCCGACAAAAAGTAACAGTACGCTTCCGATCTGCATAACATTCACCTGTTCAGTCATTGCTCAAGGGGCACGAGTGTACGGCGGTGCCAGGCCCCCCGCCGGGATACCTTCGTCCTTGCATCATCAGGACACACATCACCGGCGCGACTCAGGCACGCCGCGAGGTTCAGAGCTGGAAGCGGGTGACCGAGGTTTGCAGGGTCGCCACAGAGTTTTCCATCTGCTCCACCGTTTGCGTCAGCTCACGCATGGCCTGACTGTTGCGCCGGGCCACCTGGCTGATCATCTCCACCCGTTGCGCCACTTCGCTGCTGGCCTTGGACTGCTCGCCGATGGTGTGGGAAATCTCTTCCACCATCAGCGCCGACCGCTGGGCACCCTGGCGAATCTCGTTGATCGAAGTCCCCGCCTGCTGGGCCATGTTCACCCCGTCGTTGACCCGGCTGACCCCGGTTTGCATGCTGCTCACCGCCTGCCCGGTGGTTTCGCGGATGCGCTCGATCATGCCAGTGATTTCCCGGGTGGATTGCGCGGTGCGCGCCGCCAGGTTGCGCACCTCGTCGGCGACCACGGCGAATCCGCGTCCGGCCTCGCCGGCCCGGGCCGCTTCGATGGCGGCATTCAGGGCCAGCAGGTTGGTCTGCTCGGCGATGCCATTGATCACCTGGATGATCGAATGGATCTCCTCCGAGGACTGGCCCAGGGCGGTGATGCTCTGGGACGACTGGTTCACCGCCTCGGCGATGTGGCTCATGCCGTCCACCACCCCGAGTATCACCTGGCCGCCGCTGCCGGCCAGGGACTCGGATTGGGCAGCAATGCTCTGGGCATTGCGGGCGTGCTCGGCGACCTGGGCAATGTTGCTGATCATCTGTTCCATGGCCGCCGCCATGTTGGTGGCGCCGTCGGCCTGCTCGGTGGCGCCGTCGGCGATGCCCAGCGAGGTGTCGCTGAGGCTGTGGGAGCGCCCCCGCAACTCTTCGCTTTCATGGCGGATGGTGGTGATCATCTGCCGCAGGTTGTCCTGCATCTCGCCAAGGGCCTGTTGCAACTGACCGGCTTCGTCCCTGCTGTCGATACTGATGACCGTGGTCAGGTTGCCCTGGGCGATGGCCCGGGCCGTGGCGACGGATTTTTCCAGGGGCTTGAGGACCCGGATGAGCAACTGGCGGGTCAGCAGGCACAGGGCCAGGGCGGCAATCAGGCTGCCGCCGATCAGCCACCAGGCGGCTTGGCGTACGGCGGTTTCACTGCCTTCGCGGGTCTGGGCGGTACTGGCTTCGATCTTGCTGCTCAGGGCCGTATTGCGGGCTTCCACTTCACTGAAACGCTGGGAAAACTCCGGCATCTGCAAGCGCGCGGCCTGAGGATCCTTGAGGGCCTGTTCAGCGATGCTTTCGGCCGCATGAATGTAGTTTTCCAGGACCGGCTGTAACTCGCTGATGGCATCGCGGATATCCGGTGCCAGGGGCAGCCGGGCGTTTTCCGCCAGGGCCTTGCGGAACCAATCGCCGTGTTCGCGCAGACTGTTGCGCACCTCCTCGCCGGCCGCGCTGTCGCCGGGCTCACTGCTCAGGGCCTCCAGCACATCGGCCCGCAGGGCGTCGTGCATCATGTCGGCTTCCAGGTGATTGCGCAGTGCGCTGGCATTGAGTTCATTGTCATGCAGGGCACTGGCCAGGCGTGACTGTCCCCAGAGACCGAGGCCGGCCACGAGGGCAATGGCCAGCAGGCTGAGAACCCCGGAGGCGATCATGTTGTGACGAATATTCATGCCTGGCTTCCTGCTTTTCTTGGCGGTGGTTAGAGCGTAGTCCAGCACTTGGGGTTCGCCTTCGGGCAAGCAGGGCCTGGTTACTGGTTTTCGCTTTGAGGTGTCACCCGCAGCACTTCCTCCAGGCTGGTCAGGCCATCGGCAAGCTTTTGTGCGGCGGCCAGGCGCAGGCTGCGCATGCCGTCCTCGCAAGCCTGGCGACGCAGGCCGGCGAGGTCGAGGTCGCCATGCACAAGAGCCTTGAGCGGGGTACTCAAGGGCATGATTTCGTAGATCCCGGTACGCCCGTGATAGCCGGTGCCACGGCACTCTGCGCAGCCCACGGCCCTTTTGCTCAGGGGCGGAAGCGGCAGTTGTCGGGGGTGGGTCAGGCTCTGCCAGTCATCCAGGGCGAGGGCCGCGGGAGCCTTGCAATGGGGGCACAGGGTACGCAGCAAGCGCTGGGCCATGACGCCGATCAGGGTGGCCTTGATCAGGTAGTGAGGCACTCCCAGTTCCAGTAGGCGGCTGATGGCTCCGGGGGCATCGTTGGTATGCAGGGTGGAGAGCACCAGGTGCCCGGTGAGTGCAGCCTGGATAGCCATTTCGGCGGTCTCCAGGTCGCGGATCTCGCCGATCATGATGATGTCCGGGTCCTGGCGCATCAGCGCACGCACGCCGCTGGAAAAGCTCAGGTCGATATTGTGCTGCACCTGCATCTGGTTGAACGCCGGCTCGATCATCTCGATCGGGTCTTCGATGGTGCACAGGTTGATCTCGGGGCTCGCGAGCTTTTTCAAGGTGGTGTAGAGGGTGCTGGTCTTGCCCGAACCTGTGGGGCCGGTCACCAGGATGATGCCGTGAGCCTGTGCGGCCATGGCTTGCCAACGGTTCAGGTCGTCGGCGCCGAAGCCCAGTTGGTCGAAATCCTTGAGCAGCACCTGTGGGTCGAAGATACGCATCACCAACTTCTCGCCGAAGGCCGTGGGCAGGGTCGAGAGCCGCAACTCGATCTCGCTGCCTTCCGGAGTACGGGTCTTGACCCGGCCATCCTGGGGTTTGCGTTTTTCCGCTACGTTCATCCGTCCCAGGCTCTTGAGGCGGCTGACGATGGCCAGAGTCACCTGGGGCGGGAACTGGTAAACGTTGTGCAGCACCCCGTCGATGCGAAAGCGCAGGGTGCCGTGCTCGCGGCGGGGTTCGATATGGATATCGCTGGCCCGTTGCTGGAAGGCGTACTGAAACAGCCAGTCGACGATGTTGATGATGTGGGCGTCGTCGGCATCCGGCTCCTGGTCTCTGGCCCCGAGCTTGAGCAGTTGTTCGAGGTTGCCCGGGCCGCTGGCCCTCTGTTCGCTGCTGGCCCCGCTGACCGACTTGGCCAGGCGATAGAACTCCAGGGTCAGGCGCTGGATATCCACCGGGCTGGCCACCACCCGTTGGATCGAGCGCTTGAGGACATGGGCCAGATCGGCTTCCCAGGCGCTGACGTAGGGTTGGGCGCTGGCCACGGTGACGCTTTGGGCATCCACTGCTACGGCGAGGATCTTGTGCCGCTGGGCGAAGGCGCAGGACATCAGCGGGGTGATGCTCGCGACGTCGATCTGCAGCGGGTCGATGCGCAGGTAGGGCTGGCCGGCTCGCCGGGCCAGCCAGGCGGTGAGACTGTCCAGATCCAGATGCTGGCCGGGACGCTGCAAGTCCGGCAGATGCTGACTGGCGATCAGTTCCAGGGGGTGCACGGGGTTGCTGGTGCCGTGAGGGCGGGCGCTGATGGCCTGTTCGGCGGCATCCTGGCTGATGCGGCCCTGGGTCAGCAGTTCACGCAGCAGCTCACTGAGCTCCAGCCAGTGATCCTGGGGCGTTTGCGTGGCAGCCATGGGGGCTCCTTGGGGCTGTTGTCCAGAGGCGGGTCTCTGACCACAAATGGCCAAGAATAGCCCCGCCAGGCCGGGCCACCGGCTACCAAGGGTTGCAGGATTTTTCCGACCTCAGCCGGCGGCCTGCAGCTGCGCCGGCTCTGCCAGTTCCAGTTCTACCGAGCAGACGCTGATCAGGTTGCGCAACTTGTCGCCGATCACCCGGGCCCGATGCCAGCTCAGGCCGTCGAGTTGCACGTCGATGTGCAGCGTGGTGTCTTGCTGGATCACCGTGACCCGCTGGGGTACCAGAAATTGCAGGGCGAAGTGGTTGAGCACCCGGCACAGGACATCAGCTTCGGCCTCGGCGGTCATCTGGTAGTGCACGCGACAGTGGGCATTGTCCTGGTTCCAGACATCGGCGCGGGATGATTGGCCAGGGGCAGGTTCGAGATGGGGCATGGCAGTCTCCAGATCAGTGGAGAAATTTTTACATTCGGTTCCGGGTATTTCTTATCTAAGATTGAGCAGAATTCATAAAAATCGAATCGTTTGATTCAAAATTTTATAGATAAGGGAATTTGTTATGCACAGCGAACTGGACGCCTACGACCGCCGGATACTCGCGTTGCTGCAAGAGGATGCGTCACTTTCCAGCGCGCAGATTGCCGAACAGGTGGGCTTGTCCCAGTCGCCGTGCTGGCGGCGGATTCAACGCTTGAAGGAGGAGGGGGTGATCCGTGGCCAGGTGACCCTGCTCGATCGCAAGAAGATCGGCCTCAACACGCAGATTTTTGCCGAGATCAAGCTCAACGCCCACGGACGCTCCAACTTCACCGAGTTCACCGAGGCGATTCGCGGCTTTCCGGAGGTGCTGGAGTGTTATGTGCTGATGGGGGCCGTGGATTTCCTGTTGCGCATCGTGACGGCGGACATCGAAGCCTATGAGCGGTTTTTCTTCGAGAAACTGTCCATGGTGCCGGGCATTCAGGAGGTGAACTCGATCGTTGCCCTGTCGGAGATCAAGTCCACCACCAGCCTGCCGGTACTGCGCTGAGGGAGCGGCTTACATGCGCAGCAGGGTTTTCCAGGCGCGGTTCTGGTACACCGCGATGGCCTGCTGTTTGCGGGCATCGAGGGCTTCGTCGGTGATGGGTTCGTTGGCCAGTTGTGCCAGCTTGTTCAGTTCACCGTAGAGACGATCCAGTTCAGGGATCTCCAGCACGGCACGGGCATGATGCAGCCAGGCTTGGATGCGCTCGATACGCGGCAGCTGCTCGGCCAGGTCTTCGGGTTGCTGCTGGTAGCGCGGCAACTGCAGGGCGGTGGCTTCCTCGGCCAGCAGACGTGGCAGCCAGCTACCCAGTTGCGCTGCGCCCTGGCGGTTGCCACGGGTGTTGCGCTCGGCGGTCCAGGCGCGGGCCAGCAGCCAGCGAGAGGTGTTCAGGGAGAACAGGCCCCAGCGCACGTCCTGCAACTCTTCGAGGTATTGCTCCGGCGCGGCCTTGCGCACGTCTTCATCGTCGAGGCCGGCTTGTACCAGCGGACGCCAGTCTTCCAGCAGGGCATCCAGGGCGCTGCGCAGTTCAGCGGTGGACTGGCGTGGCGCAGCCTGGCCCAGGCTGCTGGCCAGAGCTCGCAGTTCGGCGAGGTTATCCACCCAGTCCTGCAGCAGGCGCCAGTGGCCGTTGAAGCGATACTGTTCGGCCAGGCGCTGGCTGCTGCCCAGCAGGTGCCAGGCCAGGGCAGCGAAGGCGTCGTCCAGTGGGGTTTCGGCACTCAGTTGTGGCGCCGGCAGGCTCAAGGAGTAGCTACCGGCATCGAACAGGCGATAGCCACGCTCGGCCTTGCTGATGTCGCAGGGCATCAGGGGCAGGGTGAGGGCCAGCTCTGCCGCCAGTTCCAGCAGGGCGGCGGGCTCGCCTTCGCGCAGCTCCAGCTCCAGCTCGCAGATTTCTTCCTTGTGCTTGCCGGCGATCACCTGGCCCAGGTCCAGGGCCGCTTCGATCACCACCTTGGCCTTGCCGCGGCCCCAGGCGATTTCCGCGCGTTCACGGACAAAGTCGGTGGTGAACAGTGGCTTGAGGGTCTTTTTGTCCAGCTCGGCCAGGGCTTCGGGCCAGCATTCGCCGTCGAGCTTTTTCACGTCGAGCTTGGCTTTGGCCAAGGACCAGTCGTATTCGTTGCGCTCGGACAGGCCGGCAACGCTCTGGCCGCTGGTCTTGAGGGTCTGAATCACTGCGTCACCGTCACGACGCAGGCGTAGGGCAACTTTGGCCCGGGCCAGATCGCGCTCTGGGGTGTCGAAGTACTGGTTCATCAGCTCACGGCGTTCCCAGCCACTTTTGTTGCGTTTTTTCAGTAGCGGGTGCTCGCGCAGGGCGGCGAGGGTTTCGCGGCTGACGCGGAGTTTGATTTCGGTTTCTTTCTGCATGGCCGGAAAATCCAGGATCGGGAGTGCAGCCGGGGGAAGAGTTGGCTGCCAAGGCCGTGCAGTGTACAGGACCAGGCGCCCGGAGGCGCCACGACGGTTCCTTCCTCTCACGAGATGCCTCTATGATGGTCCCCATCTTGGGATTTCCGGAGCCAGCTCATGCCATTGCCGTCCATGAAGGATCAGTTTGCCGCACTGATCGCCGCGCCGTCGGTGAGCTGTACTCAACCTGCGCTGGACCAGTCCAACCGTCCGGTCATCGACTTGCTGGCCAGTTGGCTCGGCGACCTCGGTTTTGCCTGCGATATCCAGCAGGTCAGCCCTGGCAAGTTCAATCTGCTGGCCAGCTTCGGCAGCGGTCCTGGCGGCCTGGTACTGGCCGGACACAGTGACACGGTGCCGTTTGATGCCGCTCTGTGGCAGACCGATCCGCTGAAGTTGACCGAGGTCGACGGCCGCTGGGTCGGTTTGGGCAGTTGCGACATGAAGGGCTTTTTCGCCTTGATCATCGAAGCGGTGCGACCGTTGCTGGAGCAGCCATTCAAGCAGCCGCTGCTGATCCTGGCGACCTGTGATGAAGAAAGCTCCATGGCCGGGGCCCGGGCCCTGGCGGAAGCCGGGCGGCCGCTGGGGCGCGCGGCGGTGATCGGCGAGCCCACGGGCCTCAAGCCGATCCGCCTGCACAAGGGGGTGATGATGGAGCGCATTGATATCCTCGGGCGCAGCGGCCATTCCTCAGACCCGAGCCTGGGCCGCAGCGCTCTGGAGGCCATGCACGATGCCATCGGCGAATTGCGGGGGCTGCGGCTGCTGTGGCAGCGCGAATACCGCAATCCGCAGTTCAGCGTGCCGCAACCAACCTTGAACTTCGGTTGCATCCACGGTGGTGACAATCCCAACCGCATCTGTGGCCAGTGCTCCCTGGAGTTCGACCTGCGTCCCTTGCCGGGCATGGACCCGCAAGTGCTGCGCGAGGCGATCCGGCAGAAGCTCCAACCGATTGCCGAGCGGCATGAAGTGCAGATCGACTATGCGCCGCTGTTCCCTGCGGTGCCGCCGTTCGAGCAGTCCGAGGACGCGGAGCTGGTGCGGGTGGCGGAACGGCTTACCGGGCATCGTGCCGAAGCAGTAGCGTTTGGCACTGAAGCGCCTTATCTTCAGCGCCTTGGCTGCGAGACTCTGGTGCTTGGCCCGGGTGACATTGCCTGTGCCCACCAGCCCGGGGAGTACCTCGAAATGTCACGCTTGCAGCCTACTGTGCAGTTGCTACGAGAGTTGATTGAACATTACTGCCTGACACCGGCCCAATTTCAGTAAATTACCGGCGTCCCGATCCGTACCCATGAGGAGAGTAAGCGTGTTGCCAAGCCTGTTCCGACGATAACCATCAGCCCGTTGTGCGTTTTCCGTTTCGTCCTTTTATAGGCTGCTTTTTATTTACAGGCTCAGGTTCATGCCCGAATACGTCAATTGGCTCCGCCACGCGTCTCCCTATATCAACGCCCACCGTGACTGCACCTTCGTGGTCATGCTCCCCGGTGACGGCGTTGAACACCCCAACTTCGGCAATATCGTCCACGACCTGGTGCTGCTCCACAGCCTGGGGGTTCGCCTGGTGCTGGTGCACGGTTCGCGCCCACAGATCGAAGCCCGCCTGGCGGCTCGCGGTCTGGCGCCCCATTACCATCACGGTCTGCGGATTACCGATGCAGCGACCCTGGAATGCGTGATCGACGCCGTGGGCCAATTGCGCATTGCCATTGAAGCGCGCCTGTCCATGGACATGGCTTCTTCGCCCATGCAGGGTTCGCGCTTGCGGGTCGCCAGCGGCAACCTGGTGACGGCCCGTCCGATCGGGGTGCTGGAAGGTGTCGACTACCACCACACCGGCGAAGTGCGTCGGGTCGATCGCAAGGGCATCAATCGCCTGCTGGACGAGCGCTCCATCGTGCTGCTGTCGCCCTTGGGGTATTCGCCCACTGGCGAGACCTTCAATCTGGCTTGTGAAGATGTGGCCACTCGCGCGGCCATCGATCTGGGGGCCGACAAGCTGCTGCTGTTTGGTGCCGATCCCGGTCTGCTGGATGAAAACGGCAAACTGGTTCGCGAGTTGCGTCCGCAGCAGGTTCCGGCGCACTTGCAGCGTCTGGGTGGCAACTATCAGGCCGAACTGCTGGACGCCGCTGCCGAGGCTTGTCGTGGTGGTGTGGGACGTAGCCATATCGTCAGTTATGCCGAAGATGGCGCCCTGCTGACGGAGCTCTTTACCCGTGACGGCGGCGGTACCCTGGTGGCCCAGGAGCAATTCGAGCGGGTGCGCGAGGCGGCGATTGAAGACGTCGGCGGGTTGTTGGATCTGATCAGCCCGCTGGAAGAACAGGGCATCCTGGTGCGGCGCTCCCGGGAGGTACTGGAGCGTGAAATCGAGCAGTTCAGCGTGGTCGAGCGCGAGGGCATGATCATTGCCTGCGCTGCCTTGTACCAGATTGCCGACTCCGATGCCGGCGAGCTGGCCTGCCTTGCGGTGAACCCTGAGTATCGTCATGGCAAGCGCGGCGACGAACTGTTGGAAAGGATTGAAGCCCGGGCCCGGGCTCAGGGGCTGAAGACCTTGTTCGTGCTCACTACCCGCACGGCCCACTGGTTTCGCGAGCGGGGTTTTGTGCCCAGCAGCGTCGAACGTCTGCCTTCGGCCAGGGCCTCGTTGTACAACTACCAGCGCAATTCGAAGATCTTCGAAAAGGCCCTCTGAGTCTTTTTCTCGTCGTGCAATAGGCAACGCCTCGATCCCTGGATCGAGGCGTTGCCGTTTTCTGCACATGTCAGAAAAATTTCATTTCGATACAAAAACTGTAACAAATTGACGGGAGGATAGGCTCTTAGCCATGATTGCGTCGCTTTTTTGATCCTCCATGACGTTTTACGCCTCTGGCGCGGGGGATCTTGGGGGCTGGATCGGGGAAATATTTTTCAGAAATAAGCTTGCGAGTGTCTAGGCTGGGATTCTCGGCTTTACCGTGGCGAGCTTTATTCCTGAAAGGTATGAAAAAGAATTAAACAATTCTTTTTGGGTTTATGAGTAATTCATTACCCTGCATGGACCAAATCACTGCGATTAGACCATGGTCGTAGACACAGTCCGTTACGATTGACTTATCAGTCACGGTCTGGCGCTAATCGCGCATCTGTGGCACCCGGGCGTTCGATCTGGGGCCAGGAACCACAAGAATTAGAAACGAGAGGAGCGAAACATGAACAAGTCCACCTTGGCCCTGGCTGTGGCCGTAGGGGTTTTGGCGCAGCAGGCAGGCGCCGCCGGTTTCATCGAAGACAGCAAGGCTACCTTGGGGCTGCGCAACTTCTATATCAATACTGATAACCGTGACCATGCGGCAGCAACCGCCAGCAATGTTCAGAGCAAGAACGAAGAGTGGGGCCAAGGCTTTCAGCTCAACTTCACCTCTGGCTACACCCAGGGCACCGTAGGTTTCGGTCTCGACGCGATCGGCCTGCTGGGTATCAAGCTGGACTCGGGGGGCGGCACCAACGGCGCTACTCCTAGCTCCTACGGCGGTACCGTATTTCCAAGCAAATCCAATGGCGAAGCCGTTGACAACTACTCCAGCCTGGGCCTGACTGCCAAAGCCAAGATCTCGCAAACCGAGCTGAAGCTGGGCACCCTGCAGCCAAAACTGCCGGTTATCGTGACCAACGATGGTCGTATGCTGCCGCAAACCTTCCAGGGCGGTCAGATCACTACCAACGACATCAAGGATCTGACCCTGATCGGTGGTCAGATCGAGCACGCCAAGGGCCGTAACTCCAGCAACAACGAACAACTCTCCATCGCTGGCGCCAACAGCCGCGGTGCAAGCTTTCGTGATAGCAACAAGTTCATCTACGGTGGTGGCGACTACAAGATCACCAAGGACCTCACCGCTCAGTACTACTACGGCAACCTGGAAGACTTCTACAAGCAGCACTTCCTGGGCCTGACTCATAACTGGGCAATCGGCCCGGGCGTATTGAAGTCCGACCTGCGTTACTTCAACAGCCGCGACGATGGTGCTAATGGTCATGACTCCACCTACTTCACCACTGGCAACTACTCTGGTGTAGCAAGTGGTAAAGGCAAGGTTGACAACAACCTTTATAGCGGCCTGTTCCTGTACTCGGTTGCCGGTCATACCTTTGGTGGCGGCTACCAGGTCAGCAACGGCAGCAGCGATTTCCCTTGGCTGAACCAGGGTGATGGCTCGTCGGCCTACATCATCACCGACATGCAGATCCAGAAGTTCGCCCGTGCCGGCGAGCGTACCTGGCAAGCGCGCTACTCCTATGACTTCGCCAAACTGGGCGCCCCTGGCCTGACTGCCGGTGTGGTTTACCTGCGCGGTGACAACATCGACACCGTAACCGCTAAAGGTGCTGTAGCTGGTAGCGGCCGTTCCGAGTGGGAACGCGACCTGACCGTCGCTTACGTTGTTCCGGAAGGCCCGCTGAAGAACCTGGGCTTCACTTGGAAAAACGCCATGTGGCGCAACGACATCCCGAGCCAGCGCGATCAGGACGAAAACCGTCTGATCGTCAGCTACTCGATCCCGCTGTTGTAATAGCGCGATAAAGCCTCGCCCGGCGCAATGCCGGGCGAGGTATTGCTTCAAGTCAGGCCCACCCCCGTGAGCCCTTCCTGAATCCCCCTCTTTGTACAGCTACTCAAGGCCTTCTCGAACCTTGTTGAGAAGGGTGGTCTTCGCCTGCGCGCGCGTCCAGTGAAGAGATTTTTAATATTCAATTCAGTTATGAATAAATCGATATTTATTCTTTTTAAATAAGCTCCGGTGCAGGCAGAGTAGCTCCATCACGCACTCACAGGAGCAGCACCCCATGAGCCTCAGACTGGGCGACATCGCCCCCGACTTCGAACAGGATTCCAGTGCCGGCAAGATTCGTTTCCACGAGTGGCTGGGCGATAGCTGGGGCGTGCTGTTTTCCCACCCCGCAGACTTCACGCCGGTGTGCACCACCGAGCTGGGTTTCACCGCCAAGCTCAAGGACGAGTTCGCTCAGCGCGGAGTCAAAGCCATTGCCCTGTCGGTGGACCCGGTGGATTCCCATCACCGCTGGATCGAGGACATCAACGAAACCCAGCACACCATCGTCAATTTTCCGATCCTGGCGGACGCCGATCGCAAAGTGTCGGACCTCTATGACCTGATTCACCCCAATGCCAACGACACGCTGACCGTGCGTTCGCTGTTCGTCATCGACCCGAACAAGAAGATTCGCCTGACCATCACCTATCCCGCCAGTACCGGGCGCAATTTCCACGAAATTCTCCGGGTGATTGACTCGTTGCAACTCACCGACAACTACAAAGTGGCTACTCCGGCTAACTGGCAGGATGGTGACGAGGTGGTGATCGTGCCCTCGCTCCAGGACGAGGAAGAGATCAAGCGCCGCTTTCCCAAAGGTTATCGCGCAGTGAAGCCTTACCTGCGCCTGACGCCGCAACCCAACCGTTGATACACGAGCCGCTGTAGGAGCCGGCTTGCCGGCGAAGGCGGTCGTGAGGCCGATGCAAGGTTTTGCGGGCTTTTTCGCGGGCAAGCCCGCTCCTACGGAGAGTTCAGGGGTAACAGATCCATAAAGCAGGGGTTTTAAGGCCGTTTCGACGGCCTATTTTTTTGCCTGCGAGAAATACTTCCTTATATGCATATAAGGAATAAACAAATGAATAAATAAGATTTATGGATATAAAAATAGACTGTTAAGGTCTGTCCAGTCCGGCGAGATCGCATCCCGCGAATCGCTTTATCTTGTTCAAGGAATCCCCTGCATGCTGGTGGTCTCTCTCGGTGGCAGTCCCAGCCAACGCTCCCGTTCCGGGGTGCTGCTGGAGTTGGCCAAGCGCTGGTTGCAGCAGCAAGGCGTGGAAGTGGTCAGTTACCAGGTGCGGGACTTCCCGGCCGAAGATCTGCTTCACGCCCGCTTCGACAGCCCCATGGTCATCGATCTGCTGCAACACATTGAGCAGGCCGACGGCCTGCTGATTGCCACGCCGGTGTACAAGGCGTCTTTTTCCGGGGCCCTGAAAACCCTGCTCGACCTGCTGCCGGAACGTGCCCTGAGCCACAAGGTGGTGCTGCCCATGGCCACGGGCGGCAGCATCGCCCACATGCTGGCGGTGGATTACGCCCTCAAGCCTGTGCTCTCGGCACTCAAGGCCCAGGAAATGCTCCAGGGCATCTTTGCCGAGGACAGCCAGATCGCTTATGGCGAAGGCAGTGTCCAGCCGCAGCTGGCGCAGGCTCTGGAGCAACGCTTGAGCGAAGCCCTGGAGCAGTTCCACAGCGCGATGGCACGTCGTCCCAAACCGCTGGACCCGCATGTGTTGAATGAACGTCTGTTGAGTGCTCGCTGGAGCATTTGAGTCACACCCCTGATTTGAAGTACTGGCCTTACTCGCCCGCCAACGGGCAAGCAGGTGCAGCCACAACCCCCACAGCAAAAAGGAGAGCGCCATGCGCCCTGTCATTTTGCGTCGCGGTCTGGTCGCTCTGTTTGCTGCGGCTGTGTCCTTCGGCGCCATTGTTCAAGCTCAAGCCGAGACCTTGCGTATCGGTTATCAGAAATACGGCACCCTGGTGCTGCTCAAGGCCAAGGGCTCCCTGGAAAAGCGCCTGGCGCAGCAGGGCGTAGACGTGCAATGGACCGAGTTCCCGGGCGGCCCGCAGCTGCTGGAGGGGCTGAATGTCGGCTCCATCGACTTCGGTGTGACCGGCGAAACTCCACCGGTATTTGCCCAGGCTGCCGGTGCCGATCTGCTCTACGTGGCCTATGAACCGCCGGCGCCCCATAGCGAAGCGATCCTGGTGCCCAAGGACTCGCCGATCAAATCGGTGCAGGACCTCAAGGGCAAGAAGGTGGTGCTGAACAAGGGCTCCAACGTCCATTACCTGCTGGTCCGCGCCCTGGAAGACGCCGGCCTCAAGTACAGCGATATCCAGACTGTGTTCCTGCCCCCGGCCGATGCCCGCGCAGCGTTCGAGCGTGGCAGTGTCGACGCCTGGGTGATCTGGGACCCTTACCAGGCGGCGGCCGAGCAGCAACTGCAGGCACGCACTCTGCGTGACGGCAGTGGCATCGTCGACAACCACCAGTTCTACCTGGCGACCAAACCCTACGCACAGCAGCACCCCGAGGTGATCAAGGCCCTGGTGGAGGAAGTGCGGGCCGTGGGCGAGTGGTCCAAGGCCAACCCGCAGGAGGTCACCCAGCAGGTGGCGCCGCTGTTGGGCCTGTCTACCGACATCACCCTGACCTCGGTGAAACGCCAGGGCTACGGTGCGGCCTTCCTGACTCCGGAAGTGATCGCCGCGCAGCAGAAAATCGCCGACAGCTTCTATCAGCTCAAGCTGATTCCCAAGCCGCTGAGCATCAAAGACGTGATCTGGACGCCCACTGCCGCCGTGGCCAAAGCGCCGTAATTCGACCCCTTAGGAGACAACTCCATGAGCCTCAACATCTTCTGGTTTCTGCCCACCCACGGCGACGGCCATTACCTTGGCACCGCCGAAGGCGCTCGCGCCGTCGATCATGCATACCTGCAACAGATCGCCCAGGCTGCCGACCGCCTTGGTTTTGGCGGGGTGCTGATTCCCACCGGGCGGTCCTGCGAGGATTCCTGGTTGGTGGCGGCCTCGCTGATTCCGGTGACCCAGCGTCTGAAGTTTCTGGTAGCCCTGCGTCCCGGGATCATTTCCCCGACGGTGGCGGCGCGTCAGGCTGCGACCCTGGATCGCTTGTCCGGTGGTCGGGCGCTGTTCAACCTGGTGACCGGTGGTGATCCGGACGAGTTGGCCGGCGATGGCCTGTTCCTCGACCATGAAGAGCGTTACCAGGCCTCCGTGGAATTCACCCGTATCTGGCGGCGGGTGCTGGAAGGCGAAACCGTGGATTACGACGGCCAGCACATCAGCGTGAAGGGCGCCAAGCTGCTCTATCCGCCGCTGCAGCAACCCCGTCCACCGCTGTATTTCGGCGGCTCTTCGGAAGCCGCCCAGGACCTGGCCGCCGAGCAGGTGGAGATGGTCCTGACCTGGGGCGAACCACCGGCCGCCGTGGCCGAGAAGATCCAGCAGGTGCGGGACAAGGCCGCCAAGCTGGGGCGCACCGTGCGTTTTGGCATCCGCCTGCATGTGATTGTGCGAGAAACCAATGCCGAGGCCTGGCAGGCCGCCGAGCGCCTGATTTCCCATCTGGACGACGACACCATCGCTCGGGCCCAGGCGTCCCTGGCCCGCTTCGATTCCGTCGGCCAGCAGCGCATGGCGGCCCTGCATGGAGGGCGCCGCGACAAACTGGAAGTGAGCCCGAACCTCTGGGCCGGGGTAGGCCTGGTGCGTGGTGGCGCCGGCACGGCCCTGGTGGGCGACGGTCCTACGGTGGCAGCGCGGATGCAAGAGTACGCAGACCTGGGCATCGACACCTTTATCTTCTCCGGTTATCCACACCTGGAAGAGTCCTACCGGGTGGCCGAACTGCTGTTTCCGCATCTGGACATCGAGCGCCCCAAGCTGCCTGAAGCTGCAGGTTATGTCAGTCCGTTCGGGGAAATGGTCGCCAACGACATCATCCCCAAAGCCGCGTCCCAGAGCTGAGGTGCGGTCATGAGTGGACAACGCATAGTGCATCGGCTGGCGCCCTGGGGGCTGCCGTTGCTGCTGCTCGCGGTGTGGCAGCTGTCGGTGTCGGCGGGTTGGCTGTCGACCCGTATCCTGCCGGCCCCCAGCGCGGTGATCGAGGCCGGGGTCAGCCTGGTACGCAGTGGCGATATCTGGACTCACCTGGCCATCAGTGGCTGGCGTGCGGGGCTGGGTTTTGTCATCGGCGGCGGTATCGGTCTGGCGCTGGGCTTCATCACCGGTTTGTCGAAATGGGGCGAGCGCTTGCTGGACAGCTCGGTGCAGATGATCCGCAACGTACCGCACCTGGCGCTGATTCCCCTGGTGATCCTGTGGTTCGGTATCGACGAGTCGGCGAAGATCTTTCTGGTAGCCCTGGGCACTCTGTTCCCGATCTACCTCAACACTTACCACGGCATTCGCAACGTTGATCCGGCGCTGGTGGAGATGGCCCGTAGCTACGGACTGTCGGGGTTCGCGCTGTTTCGCCAAGTGATCCTGCCGGGAGCCTTGCCCTCGATCCTGGTGGGGGTGCGTTTTGCCCTGGGCTTCATGTGGCTGACGCTGATCGTTGCTGAAACCATCTCCGCCAGCTCCGGCATCGGCTATCTGGCCATGAATGCCCGTGAGTTCCTGCAGACCGACGTGGTGGTGCTGGCCATTGTCATGTACGCGGTGCTCGGCAAGCTCGCCGACCTCGCAGCGCGGGGCCTGGAGCGGGTCTGGCTGCGCTGGCATCCGGCCTACCAAGTGGCCAGGGGAGATGCTCAATGACGGCTCAACAACCTCCACGGCTGCTGCGGGGCATTCCCCTGGTCGTGCGCAAATTGCAAAAGACCTTCGGTTCGCGGCAGGTGCTGCGGGAAGTCGATCTGCACATTCCTGCCGGTCAGTTCGTGGCGGTAGTGGGGCGCAGCGGTTGCGGCAAAAGCACCTTGCTGCGCCTGCTGGCCGGTCTCGATCAGCCCACGGGCGGCGAGTTGCTGGCAGGCTCCGCGCCCTTGAGCGCAGCCATCGAAGACACCCGGTTGATGTTCCAGGAGGCACGTTTGCTGCCCTGGAAGAAAGTCATCGACAACGTCGGGCTCGGCCTCAAGGGCAACTGGCGGCCTCAGGCCCTGGAAGCCCTTGAAGCGGTGGGCCTGGCGGATCGCGCCAATGAATGGCCGGCGGCGCTGTCAGGTGGCCAGAAACAGCGGGTGGCCCTGGCTCGTGCCCTGATTCATCAGCCGCGACTGTTACTGCTGGACGAGCCGCTGGGGGCACTGGATGCCCTGACCCGGATCGAGATGCAGCAGTTGATCGAACGTTTGTGGCAGCAGCATGGCTTCACCGTATTGCTGGTCACCCACGATGTCAGTGAGGCCGTGGCGATTGCCGATCGGGTGATCCTGATCGAAGACGGCGAGGTGGGGCTTGACCTGCACGTCGAGCTGCCACGCCCGCGGGTGCGAGGTTCCCATCGCCTGGCGGCCCTGGAAACCGAAGTCCTCAATCGCGTGCTGGCACTGCCAGGTTCACCACCGGAACCGGAACCCGTTTCACCCTTGCCCACGCAGTTGCGCTGGGCGCTTTAAAACAGCGAATCATTTCGATCCCAGGAGAAATACCATGACCATTAAAGCCATCAACGTTCGCAATCAGTTCAAGGGCACCATCAAGGAAATCGTCGAAGGTGACGTGCTGTCGGAAATCGACGTGCAGACCGCGTCCGGGATTGTCACTTCGGTGATCACCACCCGTTCGGTCAAGGAGCTGGAACTGTCCATCGGCAGCGAGGTGATTGCCTTCGTGAAATCCACCGAGGTGTCGATCGCCAAGTTGTGAGCAATGCAGTGCAACAGCCCCGAAGGGTGCGAGTCCTTCGGGGCTTTTTTCATGGACGCTGTAAATAACGGTCAGATTTGATACTTTCCCTGCTTTCGGCAAGGCCTGAACAGTACAAACATGACAACAGAGCAGGGTCCAAACGTAGGGTATCTGGAGTTTGATCGCGATCGCTGGTCAGCTCTGCGGGCCGCAGAACCCATGAGTCTGTCACCGTCCGAGATGGAGACGCTGACCAGTCCGACCCAGCCCATGGCGTCCGAGGAGGTGAGGCAGATCCTGCTCCCGCTGTCGCGGCTGCTGCATTTGCATGCGGCCCAGGTGCAGTCGCTCAAGGCCCCCCAGGCAGGTTTCAAGGCACCTTATGTCATAGGTGTATCCGGCAGTGTCGCGGTGGGCAAAAGCAGTTTTGCCAGGGTCCTGGCGGCCCTTCTGGCCTATTGGCCGGACAAGCCCAATGTGCATCTGGTGACTACGGACTCCTTTCTTTTCCCACTGGCGACCCTCCAGGAAAAAAATATTCTGCACCGCAAGGGGTTTCCCGAATCCTACGATGAGCCGTTGTTCGTGGATTTTCTGCAGTCGGTGTGCAGGAAGGGCGAGGCCGTCAGGATTCCCATCTATTCCCACGTCCGCTACGACATCCTGGCCGATGAGGCGCAGTCGGTGGAGGCTCCGGATATCATCATCCTCGAAGGCCTGAATGTGCTGCAGGGCGAGCAGGGGCAAGGCTTGAACCCCCTGGATTTCATCGACTTCTCCATTTACGTCGATGCGTCCGAGGAGGCGATCAAGGCCTGGTACCTGGAGCGCTTTGTCTACTTGAAGAACACCGCGTTCCAGGCGGCAGATTCCTACTTCAACAAGTACAAGGGGCTTTCGGACCTTGAAGCCCTGTCGGTGGCATCCGATACCTGGGATCGGGTCAACCTGAAGAATCTCGTCGAAAACATCCTGCCGACCCGGGAACGGGCGAACCTGATCATTCACAAATCAGCGGATCACAGCATCGACAGGTTGCTGTTGCGGCAGGCTTGAGCGCTCAGAGAGACGCTGGACGCTTGGGCAGGTAGGGCGGCAAGTAGAGGCTCAGGTAGGCATCGAAGACCCGCATGCCTTCCTCCGCCATGCGCGGGGTGATTTGCCCGTGCTGTTGCACCGAACGGGCGTACACCCGATCTCCCAGCTCCATGGCCAGGGCGAATACATCCACATCCCGGGGCAGGGTCGGCAGCTCGAAGTGGTGATCGAACAGCTTGTGCATCAGGTCACCCAGCTCGATGTCGTGCTGGCGATCGGCTTGGGTGACTTCCGTCAAGCCGTGTTGGGCGAGGATCAACTGGCGGGCCGCCGCGTCCTCGCCGTAGATGTCGAGCATGCGTTGTTCAACCAGGCGTGACAGGTCCCGCCAGCTGTCGAGCCGGTCGTGGTCGATGGGAGCTTGCAGGCAGGCGCGAAACCCGGCGTGGACATCAGCGGTCAGGGCTTCCAGCAGGGCAGGGACACTGGCGAAGAAGTGATAGACCGAGGACGGTGGAATCTGCGCTCGTTCCGCCACGCTGTAGATCGACAGGCTGGCCACCCCCTCGCTGGCCAGCAGGGTCCGGGCGGCGTCGAGTATCGAGTCGATCCGGGCCTGGCTGCGTGCACGGGGTTTGCGAAGAGGGGCGGTGCGCGTCATCGGTGTCTCCTACTGGGCAGCGGGCATTGTACGCGAGAGCGCCAGGATTCCTGTATCCGCCGGCCATAACGGCGAGGCACAAAAAAACGCCGCGGGCTGTGTGAGCTCCGCGGCGTTGTTTTTTTGCAACAACCGCTTAGACGGTGTGCAGGTACCAGTTGTACTCGAGGTCGGAGATGGAGTGTTCGAACTCCTCCAGCTCGCTCTCTTTGCAGGCCACGAAGATGTCGATGTATTTCGGATCGATGTACTTGGCCATCACCTCACTGTCGTCCAGCTCGCGCAGGGCATCGCGCAAGTTGTTCGGCAGGCTCTGCTCGTTCTGCTCGTAGCTGTTGCCTTCGGTCGGCGCAGGCGGCTCGATCTTGTTGGTCAAGCCGTGATGCACGCCCGCCAGGACCGAAGCCATCAACAGGTAAGGGTTGGCGTCGGCGCCGGCGACCCGGTGTTCCAGGCGCACGGCATCGGCCGAACCGGTAGGCACCCGCAGGGCCACGGTACGGTTGTCCAGGCCCCAGCTCGGCGAGTTCGGCACATAGAACTGTGCGCCGAAACGACGGTAGGAGTTGACGTTCGGGCAGAGGAAAGCCATCTGCGCCGGTAGGGTCTCGAGCACACCGCCGATCGCGTGACGCAGTGCGGCGTTCTGCTCGGGATCCTCGCTGGCAAAGATGTTCTTGCCATCTTTATCCAGAATCGAAATGTGGACGTGCAGACCGTTGCCCGCCTGGCCCGGGTAAGGCTTGGCCATGAAGGTGGTGTCCATCTCATGGTCGTAGGCGATGTTCTTGATCAGGCGTTTGAGCAGTACCGCGTAATCGCAGGCCTTGATCGGGTCGGCGACGTGGTGCAGGTTCACTTCGAACTGCGCCGGGGCACTTTCCTTGACGATGGCGTCTGCGGGGATGCCTTGCTCTTTGGCACCTTCGAGAATGTCCTGGAGGCAGTCGACGTATTCGTCGAGATCGTCGATCAGGTAGACCTGGGTGGAATGCGGGCGTTTGCCGGAGATCGGCGAACGTGGCGGTTGTGGGCGGCCGTTCACGTTCTCCTGGTCGATCAGGTAGAACTCCAGTTCGAAGGCGGCGCAGATGGTCAGTCCCAGTTCGTCGAACTTGGCCACGACCTGGCGCAGTACTTCTCGTGGATCGGCGAAGAACGGATCGCCTTCAAGCTCGTGCATGGTCATCAGCAGTTGCGCGGTAGGACGCTTCTGCCAGGGCTCGTTGCACAGGGTATCGGGGATTGGATAGCAGATTCGGTCAGCATCGCCGATGTCCAGGCCCAGGCCGGTGCTTTCCACCGTAGAACCATTGATATCCAGGGCAAACAGGGAGGCCGGCAGGTTGATGCCTTTCTCGTAAACCTTGTGGAGGCTGGTGCGTTCGATGCGCTTGCCGCGCACCACACCATTCATATCCGCAATCAGAAGGTCAACGTACAGAACCTCAGGATGTTCCTTAAGGAACGCGTTCGCTTCGTTGAGCTGAACGGCACGCGGGGGTACCGACATGATGCAACACCTTTGTTGTTAAAAATATCAATCATTGATCTTTTCTGGTTTCAGTCAACCCGAACGGCATGCCGAAGTCAAGTAAGGCCTTTTATGCCCTAATAAAGGGCTGGCGAGGCTCTTTTGAGGCAAAACAGGGCGTTTTTTGGGCTTCGACTACCTTGGGTACCGCAGGCTTGAGCGGGCCGTGTTGTATTTTTTACGGGGGTGTTGTGTAAAAAAATGAACAACGCTAAGCTCGAATCAAACCCATAACAGCAATAATACCGGGGTGTTTCATGTCTCGCCTGCCGTTAATCGGCGTCACCGCCTGCTCCAGGCAGATCGGTCTGCATGCCTATCACATCAGTGGCGACGAGTATGTACAGGCGGTAGCCAGCGCAGCCCAGGGCGTGCCGGTGATTCTTCCGTCCATGGCGCAGTGGCTTTCCCCGTCCGATATTCTGGACGGCCTGGACGGCATCCTCTTTACCGGTTCTCCTTCCAATATCGAACCTTTCCATTATCAGGGGCCTGCCAGCGCGCCGGGCACTGCTCATGATTCTGCACGGGACGCGGCCACTCTGCCGCTGTTGAATGCAGCCGTCGAAGCCGGTGTTCCGGTGCTGGGTATCTGTCGCGGATTTCAGGAAATGAATGTGGCCCTGGGCGGCAGCCTTCATCAGAACGTGCATGAAGTGCAGCCGTTCATGGACCACCGCCATGATGAAGAGCCCGATCAGCCCCTGGATGCCTGGTACGCGCCCGCCCATGATCTGCACGTTCAAACGGGCGGGATCCTGGCGAATCTGGGCCTGCCGCAGAAGATTCAAGTCAACTCGATTCATGCGCAAGGTATTGAACGTCTGGCGCCGGGCCTGCGGGTCGAGGCGCTGGCGCCTGACGGTCTGGTGGAGGCCATCTCGGTCGAGGGAGGCAAGGCATTTGCTTTAGGGGTGCAATGGCACCCCGAATGGCAGGTAAGCTGCAATCCTCACTATCTGGCCATCTTCCAGGCTTTTGGTGATGCCTGCCGCAAGCGGGCAAAACAACGCGACGCCGAAGCGTCACACAAGGCCTGACTTAATAGAGAGTCAGGAAACTCAGCCTAGAGGCATTTATGAGTAACAACCTCGACCAGCTCACCGATTGGTTGAAAGACCACAAGATCACAGAAGTCGAATGCATGATCGGCGACTTGACCGGTATCACCCGGGGCAAGATCTCGCCGACCAACAAGTTCATTGCCGAAAAAGGCATGCGCCTGCCCGAGAGCGTGCTGTTGCAGACCGTGACCGGCGACTATGTCGAAGACGACATCTATTACGAGCTGCTGGACCCGGCGGACATCGACATGGTCTGCCGTCCCGACCAGAACGCGGTGTATCTCGTGCCCTGGGCCATCGAACCCACTGCCCAGGTGATCCACGACACCTACGACAAGCAGGGCAACCCCATCGAGCTGTCGCCACGCAACGTCTTGAAGAAGGTCCTCAAGCTCTACGCCGACCACGGCTGGCAGCCCATCGTGGCGCCGGAGATGGAGTTCTACCTGACCAAGCGCAGTGACGACCCGGACTATCCCTTGCAGCCGCCCATCGGCCGTTCCGGCCGTCCTGAAACCGGGCGCCAGTCGTTCTCCATTGAAGCGGCCAACGAATTCGATCCGCTGTTCGAAGATGTCTACGACTGGTGCGAACTGCAGGAGCTGGACCTGGACACCCTGATCCATGAGGACGGCACGGCGCAGATGGAGATCAACTTCCGTCACGGTGACGCCTTGTCCCTGGCTGACCAGATCCTGGTGTTCAAGCGCACCATGCGCGAAGCCGCACTCAAGCATGACGTGGCCGCAACCTTCATGGCCAAGCCCATGACCGGCGAGCCTGGCAGCGCCATGCACTTGCACCAGAGCGTCATCGACATCAACACCGGCAAGAACGTCTTCTCCAACGAAGACGGGACCATGAGCCAGCTGTTCCTCAACCACATTGGCGGTTTGCAGAAGTTCATCCCCGAGCTGCTGCCGCTGTTCGCCCCCAACGTCAACTCGTTCCGCCGCTTCCTGCCCGATACCTCGGCGCCAGTGAACGTCGAGTGGGGCGAAGAAAACCGCACCGTGGGCCTGCGGGTGCCGGATGCCGGGCCGCAGAACCGTCGGGTGGAAAACCGCCTGCCGGGCGCCGACGCCAACCCTTACCTGGCCATTGCTGCCAGCCTGCTGTGCGGCTTCATTGGTATGGTCGAAGGCCACAACCCGAGCGCGCCAGTGGTCGGTCGTGGTTATGAACGACGCAACCTGCGCCTGCCGTTGACCATCGAGGACGCCCTGGAGCGAATGGAAAACAGCAAGACCATCGAGAAGTACCTGGGCCAGAAGTTCATCACCGGCTACGTCGCGGTGAAGCGGGCCGAGCACGAAAACTTCAAGCGCGTGATCAGTTCGTGGGAGCGGGAATTCCTGCTGTTCGCCGTCTGATTCGCCGGGCGCCGCTGCCCCCCAGCGGCGCCTTCACTGACACTTAGGAGAGATTGATGACTCATAAAAACCCGCAAACCCGCGAGTGGCAAACCCTCAGCAGTGATCACCACCTGGCGCCTTTCAGCGACTTCAAGCAATTGAAGGAGAAGGGGCCGCGGATCATCACCCATGCCAAGGGTGTGTACCTCTGGGACAGTGAAGGCAATCAGATTCTCGACGGTATGGCTGGCCTGTGGTGCGTAGCCATCGGCTATGGTCGTGATGAATTGGCGGAAGCCGCCAGCAAGCAAATGCGTGAACTGCCCTATTACAACCTGTTCTTCCAGACCGCCCACCCGCCGGTGCTGGAGCTGTCCAAGGCAATCGCCGATGTCGCACCGGAAGGCATGAATCACGTGTTCTTCACCGGCTCCGGCTCCGAAGGCAACGACACCATGCTGCGCATGGTCCGCCATTACTGGGCGATCAAGGGCCAGCCGAACAAGAAGACCATCATCAGCCGGGTTAACGGCTACCACGGCTCCACCGTGGCGGGCGCCAGCCTCGGCGGCATGACTTACATGCACGAACAGGGCGACCTGCCGATTCCGGGCATTGTCCACATCCCGCAACCGTACTGGTTCGGCGAAGGCGGCGACATGAGCCCAGAAGAGTTCGGCATCTGGGCGGCCAACCAGCTGGAAGAGAAGATCCTGGAGCTGGGCGTGGATAACGTCGGTGCCTTTATCGCCGAGCCGATCCAGGGCGCTGGCGGCGTGATTGTGCCGCCGGACAGCTACTGGCCGCGGATCAAGGAAATCCTCGCCAAGTACGACATCCTCTTCGTCGCCGACGAAGTGATCTGTGGCTTCGGCCGCACCGGTGAGTGGTTCGGTAGCGATTTCTACGATCTCAAGCCCGACATGATGACCATCGCCAAGGGCCTGACCTCCGGCTACATCCCCATGGGCGGCCTGATTGTCCGTGACGAAGTGGTGGCGGTGCTCAACGAGGGCGGTGATTTCAACCACGGTTTCACCTACTCCGGCCATCCGGTGGCCGCAGCCGTGGCCCTGGAAAACATCCGCATCATGCGCGATGAAAAAATTATCCAGCGCGCCCACGAAAAAGCGGCACCCTATTTGCAGAAACGTCTGCGTGAGCTGAGTGATCACCCGTTGGTGGGCGAAGTTCGCGGGGTAGGCCTGCTGGGGGCGATCGAGCTGGTCAAGGACAAGGCCACCCGGGCACGTTACGAAGGTCGTGGCGTAGGCATGATCTGCCGACAGTTCTGCTTCGATAACGGTCTGATCATGCGTGCCGTCGGCGACACCATGATCATTGCGCCACCGCTGGTGATCAGCGAGGCGGAGATCGACGAACTGGTGGCCAAGGCGCGCAAGTGCCTGGATCTGACCTTGAGTGTGCTGCAGAGCTGAGTGCTAGGCTTTGAGCGCGGTGCTTGCGGGCACGGCGCTCGAAGCAGATATAAAGGATGGGTCTTTCCTTGAAAGCCGGCCTTGGATCTTGCCAGACTACCCGCCGTTTTGGTCGCCCCGAGACTGGCCGCTGAGCGAGTGGTTAAAAAAGAATAATTGGAGCATTACGCATGAAGGCATTAGGTATGAAGTTAGCTGGCAAGACCCTCCTCGCCATGTCCCTGATGGGCGTGATGGCGGCGGCAGCGCAGGCGGACGATAAAGTGCTGCACGTTTACAACTGGTCCGATTACATTGCCCCGGACACCATCAAGAAATTTGAAGCCGAGTCGGGCATCAAAGTGGTCTATGACGTGTTCGACAGCAACGAAACCCTGGAAGCCAAGTTGCTCGCCGGCAAATCCGGCTACGACGTGGTAGTGCCTTCCAACAACTTCCTGGCCAAGCAGATCAAGGCCGGTGTCTATCAGGAACTGGACAAGTCCAAGTTGCCGAACTGGAAGAACCTCAACGAATCGCTGCTCAAGGCAGTATCGGTGAGCGACCCGGGCAACAAGCACGCCTTCCCTTACATGTGGGGTTCGATCGGCATCGGTTTCAACGCCGAGAAGGTCAAGGCCGTATTGGGCGCCGACGCACCCACCAACTCCTGGGACCTGCTGTTCAAGCCGGAAAACGCCGAGAAGTTGAAGGCGTGCGGCGTCAGTTTCCTCGACTCGCCAACCGAGATGATTCCGGTGGCGCTGCACTACCTGGGCTACCCGACCGACAGCCAGGACAAAAAGCAACTGGCTGAAGCCGAAGCGCTGTTCCTCAAGATCCGTCCTTCGATCGCCTACTTCCACTCGTCCAAGTACATCTCCGACCTGGCTAACGGCAACATCTGCGTCGCTGTGGGTTACTCGGGCGACATCTATCAGGCCAAGGCTCGTGCCGCCGAAGCCGGTGACAAGGTCAAGGTCAGCTACAACATTCCCAAAGAGGGTGCTGGCAGCTTCTACGACATGGTCGCCATCCCTAAAGACGCGGAAAACGTCGACGGCGCCTACAAGTTCATGACCTTCCTGCAAAAGCCTGAAGTCATGGCCGAAATCACCAACGCCGTGCGTTTCCCCAACGGTAACGCGGCTGCAACCCCGTTGGTCGATAAAGACATCACCAGCGACCCGGGCGTTTACCCGCCGGCTGATGTACAGGCCAAGCTGTATGCGATCGCCGACTTGCCGGCCGCGACCCAGCGCATCCTGACCCGCAGCTGGACCAAGATCAAATCCGGTAAATAAGCCGATTTGCAGCACCACCTGTTGCCGTCGTCGTGGCGAGGGCGGCAACAGGAAACAATTAAATGACAGAAAGTTTTGCTGGATTGGTTTATCGAGGGTAAGTTGCGCGCCGGTTTTGTTGCTGGGCAGCTCGGAGGCTGTCAGGTAGCGCGGGGCAACTTGGGCCCAACTATTTAAGAGGACCTCCACTTGCCTATTTCTTTATTTCGCAAAGCCATGCTGGTCGCCGCCAGCCTGACGCTGGTGGCTGGCGCGCAGGCTGCACCGACCGTGCATATTTATAACTGGTCCGACTACATCGGTCAGAACACCCTGGCCGAATTTGAAAAAGCCACGGGCATCAAGCCGGTGTACGACGTATTCGATTCCAACGAAACCCTGGAAGGCAAGTTGCTGGCCGGTCGCACCGGTTATGACGTGGTGGTGCCGTCCAACCACTTCCTGGGCAAGCAGATCAAGGCTGGGGCTTTCCAGAAGCTCGACAAGAGCTTGCTGACCCATTATTCGAACCTTGACCCGGCCCTGCTCAAGCGCCTGGAAATGAACGATCCGGGCAACCAGTACGCGGTACCGTACCTGTGGGGCACCAACGGCATCGGCTACAACGTCGACAAGGTCAAGGCGGTCCTGGGTGTGGACAAGATCGACTCCTGGAGCGTGTTGTTCGAGCCGGAGAACATCAAGAAGCTCAATAGCTGCGGCGTGGCCTTCCTCGATTCTGCCGATGAAATGATGCCCACGGTCCTCAACTACCTGGGGCTGAACGCCAACAGCACCAATCCCCAGGACTACAAGAAGGCCGAAGCCAAGTTGCTGGCGGTGCGTCCTTACGTGACTTACTTCCATTCGTCCAAGTACATCTCGGACCTGGCCAACGGCAATATCTGCGTGGCCATCGGTTTTTCCGGCGACGTGTTCCAGGCCAAGGCCCGGGCCGCCGACGCCGGCAAGGGCGTGAACATCGCCTACGCGATTCCGAAGGAGGGAGGTGCCCTGTGGTTCGACATGCTGGCGATCCCCAAGGATTCGAGCAACGTCAAGGAAGCGCACGCCTTCATCAACTATTTGCTGCAACCTGAGGTGATTGCCCAGGTCAGTGACTACGTCGGTTATGCCAACCCCAATCCCGGGTCGGACAAGCTGATGGAGCAATCCATTCGCACCGACGAAGCGGTTTATCCACCGCAGGCCGTGCTCGAAAAGACTTACGTGTCCACCGAGTTGCCACCCAATATCCAACGCTTGATGACCCGCAGCTGGACCAAGGTCAAGACGGGTAAGTAGTTCCACAGGCTCAAACTATCCAAGGTCCGTCCACGTGGGACGGGCTGCAAATTTTGTTGGGAGTTTCGCAAATGGCAGTTGCCTCCGGCGCCTATAAGAAAGCCCTCGAGGGCGACCAGACACCTAAGCAGGTGCTGGTCAAAATCGACCGGGTCACGAAGAAGTTCGACGAGACGGTTGCCGTGGACGATGTGTCCCTGGAAATCAAGAAAGGCGAGATCTTCGCTCTGCTCGGCGGCTCGGGTTCGGGCAAGTCCACCTTGTTGCGGATGCTGGCCGGTTTCGAACGGCCAACGGAGGGGCGAATCTTCCTCGATGGCGTGGACATCACCGACATGCCGCCCTACGAGCGGCCGATCAACATGATGTTCCAGTCATACGCCCTGTTCCCCCATATGACCGTGGCGCAGAACATTGCCTTCGGCCTCAAGCAGGACAAGATCCCTGCCGCCGAGATCGACGCCCGGGTGGCGGAGATGCTCAAGCTGGTGCAGATGAGCCAGTACGCCAAGCGCAAGCCGCACCAGCTGTCCGGCGGCCAGCGCCAGCGCGTGGCCCTGGCCCGCTCCCTGGCCAAGCGTCCCAAGCTGCTGCTGCTGGACGAACCCATGGGCGCCCTGGACAAGAAGCTGCGCTCGCAGATGCAGCTGGAGCTGGTGGAGATCATCGAGCGCGTAGGCGTGACCTGCGTCATGGTGACCCACGATCAGGAAGAGGCCATGACCATGGCCGAGCGTATCGCCATCATGCACCTGGGCTGGATTGCCCAGATCGGCAGCCCGATCGATATCTACGAGACCCCGGTCAGTCGCCTGGTGTGCGAGTTCATCGGCAACGTCAACATCTTCGAAGGTGAGGTGGTGGACGATGCCGAAGGTCACGCGCTGATCACCTGCAAGGACCTGGACCGCAATATCTATGTCGGCCACGGCATCAGCACCTCGGTCCAGGACAAGTCGGTGACCTACGCGATCCGTCCGGAAAAGCTCCTGGTCACCGCCGAGATGCCGACCTGCGAGTACAACTGGTCCAGCGGCAAGGTCCACGACATTGCCTACCTGGGCGGTCACTCGGTGTTCTACGTCGAGCTGCCGAGCGGCAAGCTGGTGCAGTCCTTCGTGGCCAACGCCGAGCGTCGTGGCGCGCGGCCGACCTGGGGTGATCAGGTCTACGTCTGGTGGGAAGACGACAGCGGCGTGGTACTGCGCTCATGAACATGCGAAAGCTCAAGCGCCGACTCGATCGAATTATTCCCGGTGGCCGTCAACTGGTCATCGGGGTTCCGTTCATCTGGCTGTTTCTGTTCTTCATGCTGCCGTTCTTCATTGTCCTGAAGATCAGCTTCGCCGAAGCGGACGTGGCCATTCCGCCCTACACCGAGATCTACAGCTACGTCGATCAGAAGCTGCAGGTGCTGCTCAACCTTGGCAACTACGCGATGCTGGGGGACGACGAGCTGTACATCGCCGCCTACCTCGGCTCGCTGAAGATGGCGTTCTTCAGCACCATCCTCTGCCTGCTGATCGGCTACCCGATGGCCTATGCCATCGCCAGCGCCCGTAAAGAGCTGCAGACCGTACTGGTGCTGCTGATCATGATGCCGACCTGGACTGCGATCCTGATCCGGGTCTATGCCTGGATGGGCATCCTCAGCAACAACGGCCTGCTCAATGGCTTCCTGATGTCGATGGGCTGGATCAACGAGCCGCTGCAGATCCTCAATACCAACATCGCGGTGTACATCGGCGTGGTCTACTCCTACCTGCCGTTCATGATCCTGCCGCTGTACGCGAACCTGGTGAAACACGACACCAGCCTGCTGGAGGCCGCGGCCGACCTGGGCTCGAGTACGTTCAACAGCTTCTGGAAAATCACTGTACCGCTGTCCAAGAACGGCATCATCGCCGGTTGCATGCTGGTGTTCATCCCGGTGGTGGGCGAGTTCGTGATTCCGGAACTGCTGGGCGGCCCGGAAACCCTGATGATCGGTAAAGTGCTCTGGCAAGAGTTCTTCAACAACCGTGACTGGCCGGTGGCATCCGCCCTGGCAGTGGTGATGCTGGCGATCCTGATTGTGCCGATCATTCTGTTCAACCGCAGTCAGGCCAAAGAAATGGAGGGCAAGGAATGAAGCGCTTCAGTTTCTCGAGCATGATGCTGGTGCTGGGCCTGTTGTTCATCTATCTGCCGATGCTGATCCTGGTGATCTACTCGTTCAACGCCTCGAAACTGGTGACGGTATGGGGCGGCTGGTCGATCAACTGGTATATCGGCCTGCTGGATAACACCCAGCTCATGGGGTCGGTCTTACGTTCCCTGGAGATCGCCTGCTACACCGCCGTTGCCGCGGTGGCCCTGGGCACCTTGGCGGCGTTCGTCCTGACCCGGATCACTCACTTCAAGGGACGCACGCTGTTCGGTGGCCTGGTCACCGCGCCGCTGGTGATGCCTGAAGTGATCACCGGCCTGTCGCTGTTGCTGCTGTTCGTAGCCATGGCCCAAGCCGTCGGCTGGCCTCAGGAACGCGGGATCGTCACCATCTGGATCGCCCACACCACGTTCTGCGCCGCCTATGTGGCGGTGGTGGTGTCGGCTCGCCTGCGCGAGCTGGACCTGTCCATCGAAGAGGCGGCCATGGACCTGGGCGCGCGGCCGTGGAAGGTGTTCTTCCTGATCACCATCCCGATGATCGCGCCGTCCCTGGCAGCGGGGGGCATGATGTCCTTCGCCCTGTCCCTGGATGACCTGGTACTGGCGAGCTTCGTCTCTGGCCCGGGGTCCACCACCTTGCCGATGGAAGTGTTCTCGGCGGTGCGCCTGGGGGTCAAACCGGAGATCAACGCTGTGGCCAGCCTGATCCTGCTGGCGGTGTCCCTGGTGACCTTCCTGGTCTGGTTCTTCAGCCGTCGCGCCGAAGAAGCCCGCAAGCGTGCGATCCAGCAAGCCATCGAAGAGAGTGCTGCCGACTCCTGGAAGCAGCCGGACGTACGTCGGGCTCAGGCGCCGGAAGCTGCCTGACCCCAGGCTCGCGCTACCTTAGGTACGCAACAAAAAAACCTCGCCCCGGTAACCGGGAGCGAGGTTTTTTATTGCCCCACGCCGACTCCCGCCGTAGGAGCCGGCTTGCCGGCGAAGGCGACCCTGAGATACATGCCGGGCTTGCGGGCCTCTTCGCTGGCAAGCCAGCTCCTACAATAGGCGCTCAGGGGCGGCGGGCCGGCAGCAGCTTCAGGGTACTGCGGGTGTTGGCGCTGACTTCTTCGTCGCTGAAGTGCGCCTGTTGGTAGACCCCTTCGATGTAGGCCTCGGCCTGGTCGTCGTAGTGCTTGTCGAACAGCACACCGCTCTGGCCCACGGGGTTGATGGTCAGGCTGTGGGCCGGGTCGGCGAAGTCGATGATGCGCCGGGTCGAGGGGCCATACACCACGGACCAGGGCGCCGGGCCGATCTTGGCGGTGAGGTTGTTCGGCACTTCATGGCTGCCCGGGGCATCCAGGGGGCCGACGTTGAATACCCGGTCCAGGGGCTTCTGCATCCCTAGCGGATGAGCGTGGGTCAGGGTATGGGCGGTGCCCCAGCGCCATTGCGCGGGGTTGGCGCCCAGGGTGCGCTTGAGGTGGTCGATGCTGGCGCGCCAGGCCACCTTGACCGTGTCGGCTCGGCTTTCACGCTGGGGCGTCGTGCGGTTGTCCCACCAGGGGGAGTCGGGATCGGCCGCCAGCCGGGGCAGGGCGGCATCCACCACCCGGGCTTGGATCAAGGCGTCGAAGTAGGCGTCGCCGAGCTTTTCATGAAAGGTGGCGTCGGCCAGGTCGAACAGGAACTGGTTGAACAGGGTGGCATTGGTGGAGTCCAGGGGGTAGTCGCCCTGCCACTTTGCCAGTTGCTCCAGCAGTTTCAGTTCTTCGGGATCGCTGACCACTTCCCGCAGCACTGGCAGCAAGGGAGCCAGCAGACGCGGGCCGTAGGCGGTGGTGGTGCCCAATTGCAGTTTCTGGGTGTTTTCCAGGTCCCATTTCACGCTTTTGTCACTGAGCTGACGGTCCAGTTGCTGGCCCCGGTCGGCGAGGTTGTAGTAGCCGGGGATCTCCATGCCGGTCGGGGAGACGGGCTGGAAGTTGGCGGAGACGATATAGCCCCGGGCCGGGTTCTCTTCCTGTGGGTTGGCGCTGAAGGGGTAGAAGCCCTCCTTGTCAGCCATGGCGTTGCTGCCATCGAGAATGAACGCCGGTTTGGCCCCGGCCGGACGCTTGGGCAGCAGCGCCGCTGCCCACCAGCCGATATCACCCTTGGCGTTGGCCCAGACAATGTTCAGTCCGGGGGCGTGGACTTTGGCGGAGGCCGCGCGAACCTTGGCCAGGGTATCGGCGCGGTTGAGCTGGTAGAAACCATCGAGGATCGGGTTGGGGGTTTCCAGAAACCCCCACCACATGGCTATGGGGGCCTTGCCCACGGTGGTGCCGAGCATGTCGTTGATGATCGGGCCGTGGGGCGACTGGCGCAGGGTCAAGGTCACCGGCGCCTGGCCCTTGACCGCAATCTGTTGCTCGCTGCTGATCAGGTCGACCCATTTGTCATGGAACCAGACCTGGTTGGGATTCTCCGGGTTGACCTTCTCGGCGATCAGGTCGAGATCGTCGTTCTGGAACATGGTCAGGCTCCAGCCGAAATCCAGGTTGTGACCCAGGAAGGCGAAGGGCACCAGGGCCTGGTGATGGCCGTAGAGTTCGAAACCCGGAGCCGAAAGTTGCGCCTCGTACCACACCGACGGCAGGGAGTAGCGGATGTGTGGGTCGCCGGCCAGCAGTGGGCGTCCGCTCTTGGTCCGAGCGCCGGCCACGGCCCAGGCGTTGCTGCCTTCGAATTGCGGCAGTCCGGCCTCGCTCAGGGCTTGCAGGCTCAGGAGGGCGATCTGCCCCAGGTCCTGCCAGTCGACAGCGGCCAGTGGCAGGGACGGTTGCGGCTTGCCCTTGGCCAGCACGCCCTTGGGCTGCCAGTCGAGGTCGAAGACTTTCAGGTAATCGTTGCCCAACTGGTCGCGGATATAGGTCAGCAGCGGTTCGGTACGAAAGGCCATGGCGAAGCTGTAGGCCATGAAGCCGGCAACGCTGACGGTGTCTTCTGCCGTGAATGGCCGCTTGTGGATGCCCAGGACATCGAACTCCATGGGGCTGGCGTGACTGTCCTGATACTGGTTAATGCCGTCCAGATAGGCTTCCAGGGCCTTCCACGCGGGAGACTGACGGTCGAGCCCGGCCACATAGCTGTCGGCGCGCTCGCGGATGCGCAGGCTGCGGAACAGTTTGTCGGTGTCCAGCAGCTTGGGCCCCAGAACCTCTGCCAGTTCGCCCCGGGACAGGCGCCGCAGGACTTCCATCTGGAACAGCCGGTCCTGGGCGTGGACGTAACCCAGGGCGCGATACAGGTCGGCTTCGTTTTCCGCGCGGATATGGGGCACGCCGCGCTCGTCGTAACGCACAGTGACCGAGCCCTGCAGGCCGCGGACTTCCACCTGGCCCTGACGCGTCGGCTGCTTGCTGTAGAGATAGCCGACGACACCCGCCAGCAGGGCGAGGATCAGGACGGCAACGACGGTCAGGCTGCGTTTCATGCGGGCTCCTTGCTGTTGTTTTCAGTGCCGCCTTGGAAGAGCTGCAGAGATTTAGCACAAGTCATGGGCATCGCGCAGGAGGCAGTCCTTGAATAGGCGCGAATGCCTTTAATTGGCAGTGGCTGGCCAGGGACAGTAGCAGCCTACCGCCAGGGTGTGGGTGGCATTGATCTGGCGATGGTTCTCCAGCGCCTGGAGGATGGGCTCGATAAAGCTGTTGCTGGAGTTGCAGGTCAGGCCTTCGCTGTAGGGCCCGAAGTAGGCCAGCTTGCCGTTGCGATCCCAGATCGCCACCGCCGGACTGGCGGGAATCTGTTCGGCACCGGGCAGGCTGTCGAGGGTCTTCAGGCGGCCCAGGGTGGCAGGCAGTTGGCCGTGGCTGCCGGGCTTCTGCACGGAATAGAACTCCACGCCCCGCGGGCCATAGGCTTCGATCAGCTCGGCCAGGTGCTGCTGGTTGCCGACGTTGCAGGGGCAGGCCGGGTCCCAGAAGTGCACCAGGCGGATGGCGCCAGGGCCGGCCAGCTCGGCGGGCAGTTGCAGTGGGTCGCCGGAGAACACCGCCGTGTGTTCACTGAAGGCCCGCAGATAGCGTCCCTGGAACCAGTCGTAGGCGCACCACAGCACCACGGCGCAGATCAGGACGAGCAAGCTGGCAATCAGGGGCGTGCGGTAAGACTGGCGCATTAAGATCGGTCCTCGAAGGTCGCGTAGCTTGCCATGCTTGCCGCGACAGATGAATATCGCAGGCCTAGAAAGCCTGTTTTGTCCTCGGTACCCCCCCGTTTTGGAAAACTCCATGTCCGTGACCTTCGACCCCGACCACCTGCGCGCCAGTCTGCAACCCCTGGTGGCTGGGCAGCCCTTGTCGGTGGAGGCTCAGGCCTATCAGCGCTTCTATGGGCTGGACTTCGCCGGGCGTGCGCTGGTGCCACGCAGTCGCCTGGGGCGCTTTCACGTGGAGGGCTACGAGGTGGTCACGCAGGTGTGGTGGCCGGAACAGCCACAGGCAACGCTGTTTCTGTTCCACGGCTTCTACGACCACATGGGCTTGTACCGGCACGTGATCGAGTGGGCCCTGCAGCGCCGCTTCGTGGTGATTTCCTGTGACCTGCCCGGGCATGGCCTGTCCAGTGGCGAGCGCGCCAGCATCAATGATTTCGCGGTGTATCAACGGGTACTGCAAGGCCTGTTCGCCCAGGCGCGGTCCCTGGACTTGCCCCAGCCCTGGCACTTGTTCGGGCAAAGCACCGGTGGCGCGATCATCATGGATCACCTGCTCAACCAGGGCGCCGAGAGCCCGGCCCAGGGGCAAGTGGTGCTCCTGTCACCCTTGGTGCGACCTCGTGCCTGGGGTTGGTCGATGCTCAGCTATTACCTGCTGCGGCCATTTGTCAGTGGCATTGCCCGGCGCTTCAGCGAGAACTCCAACGATGCGGATTTTCTCGCCTTCCTTCAGGCCGACCCGTTGCAGCCACAACGTTTGCCCACTGCCTGGGTCGGCGCGCTGGCACGTTGGATCAAGCAGTTGGAAGCAGCTCCGCGCAGTTCAAGGCAGCCGCTGATCGTCCAGGGGCAGGCGGACATGACGGTGGATTGGGAGCACAACCTGCAAGTGATTCGCGGCAAGTTCACCGCACCTGAGGTCTTGATGCTGCCGGAGGCGCGGCATCACCTGGCGAATGAAATTCCCTTGTACCGCGATCAGTACTTCGCCTTTCTTACCCAGCACCTTTGATCCGCGTGCCCGGCCGCGCCGCCGTGCAGCCTGAGCCCAGGGGTCAGGGCGTGAGGCTGGAGGTGCTCTGGCCGACCGCCAGGCCGGCGCGAATCGCTGCCAGGGCTGCCTGGTAATAGGCCTTGCCCTCACTGGATTCGGCGAAGGTCGCGAATTCTTCCAGCTCGGTGTCGGACAGGTCCCGATAAACGTACAGCAGGGTGTTGTTCAGGTCGTTGCCGATCTGCTGCATCAATCGCTGGCGCTGACCGTTGAGCATGCCCTGGGCCTGCCCCCCTCCCAGCAGGCCGGGAATCATCTGGCTCAGGCTGTCTGCGGCGACTCCGGCGATCGCCAGGCTGACTTCCGCGCCGGCTTCCTTGGCCGGTAGCGCCTGGGCCAGGTGGCCGATGATCAATTGGCGGTTATCACTGACCTGCATCTTCGGCAGGCCCTGGGCATTCTTGGCCAACTGGTCGCGACGGGTGGCCAGCAATTCGGCGGCGACGATCTTGCGGCCCAGGGGCGACTGGAAGAAGGCCAGGGCGGGAGCGGGATTGGCGAGATGCTGGCGCAGTTGCTCTTCGGCGCGACGGTCCACGGCCTGGGGCGCGAAGCGCTGGTTGCTGTTGTCCACCAGGGCCTGGTAGACCGCTGGCGGCAAGCTGTTCTGGTAGCGCTGCTGGGCGGCGCTCAGGGCATCGTTGAAATGCGCGCGCTGTTCCGGCCAACCGGCGACCTTGTACAACTGGTCGTGGCTGTCTGCCCAGGCAGGCAAGGCGCAGAACATCAACAGTGAGAAAAGCAAACGGCGCATAAGGACTCCTGTCAGCAGGCGACTATTCTCCGGGGCAAGGCGATGGTTGTCGAGAATTCGTATCAGGATCGCCCGCTAAAGTAATGAGTGGAAAGTGCATTGGAAAAAAATGCGTAATCCTCCGCTCTGTGGCTCTGTCAGATTTATCTGATGCTGGATACTATGCGCGCCATGCAAATACCCTCTGATCATCCGCTGTTGTTGCGTATCGTCGACGACCTGGCCGCCTGTGGCTGGTCGCAGCAGAATGTTTTCCTGTCCGAGGGTCTGACCCTCGAACTGGCGGCTGAGTGCCGTAAACGTGCGATAGAAGGTGAGCTGGCGCCTGCGGCGGTAGGACGTGGCCCGGCTCAGGAAATACGCGAGGGTATTCGCGGCGACCATATCCAGTGGCTCGAGCCCGGCCAGGCCGAGGCTGTCGATACCTATCTGGGGTTGATGGACAGCCTGCGCGAGGCCCTCAATCGAGGCTTGTTTCTCGGGCTTGAGGACTTCGAATGCCACTTCGCAATGTACCCGCCGGGGGCATTTTACAAGCGCCACGTGGACCGCTTTCGCGATGATGATCGGCGCATGGTCTCGGCGGTGATCTACCTCAATGAGCAGTGGCTGCCCGATCACGGCGGGCAATTGCGCATGTACCTCAATGACCAGGGGCAATACGATGTGGTCCCTGTCGGGGGGCGGCTGGTGGTGTTTCTTTCCGGTGAAGTCCCCCATGAAGTCCTGCCCGCGACGCGGGATCGCCTGTCCCTGACCGGCTGGTTCCGGCGTCGTGGTAACGAGCCGTTCTGAATATGCACAAGATCCTGGTCAGCCGCTGCCTGTTGGGCCACCGCGTGCGCTACGACGGCGGTGCCAGCGGCCCGTTCGATCAACTGGCCGCCTGGCTGCAAGAGGGGCGGGTGGTTGCGCTGTGCCCGGAGGTGGCCGGCGGCTTGCCGACGCCACGGGCGGCGGCGGAGATTCCTGGTGGGCAAGGCGTCGATGTGCTTGAGGGCCGGGCACCGGTGATGACCACGGAAGGCGAAGATGTCAGCGCCGAATTCCTCTCTGGTGCTCGGCAGGCCCTGGAGTTGGTGGAAAAGCACGGGATCCGCATCGCCGTGCTCAAGGCCAACAGCCCGTCCTGCGGCAATGTGCTCACCTATGACGGCACCTTCAGCGGCATCAAGGTTCAGGGCGAGGGCGTGACTGCGGCGCTATTGCAGCGCCATGGCGTGCAAGTCTTCAGTGAGCTGCAGTTGCCCGAGGCTACTGCTGCCCTGGCCGCCCTGTAGCCGCAGCTTGCGGCGGCTATCGGGCAAGGATTACTGCCCGGCTTCAGCCTTGGGCGGTTTGCTCGCATCCATGCCGAACCACTTCTCCGACAGGGCCATCAGTCGCCCATCTGCCTTGATCCGCTGCAGGGCGCTGTCCAGGCTCGCCTGGAACGCCGGGTTGCCTTTCTGGAAGGGAATCGCCAGGCTCAGGGTCGGGCCCACCTTGGCTCCTTCCTTTACCGGCAGGCGACTGTCGCGAATGGCGTAGGGAATCAGCAGGCGGTCGCTGATGGCCGCGTCGATCTGTTTGTCCGCCACATCCTTGATCGGTTGCTGGGCATCGGCATAGCTGCGCAGGTTGATGCCTTCCACGGTCCGTGCCTGATCAACGAACTGGCTGCCCTGAGCCACGCCCAGCGCTTGCCCACGCAGGGCCTGGAGGGAAAACAGCGGGCGTTGTTCTTCCTTGCGCACGATCAACTGGGCACTGGAATAGCTGTAGGGCTCGCTGAAGTCGAAACGATCCTTGAGTTCCGGGGTCACTGCTATGTGGTTGATGGCCACGTCGAACTTGCCGCTCTCCACACCTGGCAGCAACTCGGCCGCCGCAGTCACCACGAAGTCCGCGCGCACGTCCAGTTCACTGGCCAGCAACTGCCCCAACTCCACCTCGAAACCGGTGAGTTTGCCGTCATCCTTGAAGTTGAAGGGCGGCGTATCGGCTTCCAGGGCGATGCGCAGTTCCCCGCGGTCATTGATGTCGTCCATCAGTTCGGCTTGAGCGTAAGTGCTCACAAGGGGCAGCAAAAGTAACAGGCCAGGCAGGAAACGCATGGTCACTCCTTGAATTTATATGAGCGATGCGCCGTTCAGGCTCGCTTTGCTAAGGTGTTGAGTGCCTTCGACAACGAATCGCCACGAAGTTGTCATAACCGTAAAAGATTTGCGGAAAAACTGGAGAAGATAATGAAAATTTTTATGTCGCGTGCTGCATTGGCCGGTCTGTTGCTGGGAGCTTCGATGCTGGCCGGCGCAGCGGAAATTCCTCGTACTGAGGCACCAGCGGGCGCCAAGGTGTTTATCGTTTCCCCGGCCGATGGGGCCACCGTCGACAAGACCTTCAAGGTCAAGTTCGGCGTTGAAGGCATCGCCCTGGCCCCTGCCGGCGACCAGACCGCCAACACCGGCCACCATCACCTGCTGATCGATGTCGAGCAACTGCCAGCGGAAAACCTGCCAATCCCGATGGATGCCAATCACCTGCATTTCGGCAAGGCGCAGACCGAAACCGAAGTGACCCTGACTCCGGGCAAGCACACCCTGCAGTTGGAGCTGGGTGACAAGAACCACGTGCCGTTCAACCCGGCAATCGTCTCCAAGAAGATCACAGTGACAGTGAAATAATCGTAAACGCGATAAAAAAGGGAGCCCAGAGGGCTCCCTTTTTTGTGCCGCCAAGACTTCTTAGAACAACACGCGGCAACGGATGGTGCCGTTGATGTGCTGCAGCTTCTCTTGCGCCAGGTCCGAGTACTCGGCGTCGACGTCGATCACCACGTAGCCGACCTTTTCGTTGGTCTGCAGGAACTGACCGGAGATGTTGATACCGTTTTCGGCGAAGACCTTGTTGATCTCGCTCATCACGCCCGGGATGTTCTCGTGGATGTGCAGCAGGCGGTGCTTGCCAGGGTGGGCAGGCAGCGCCACTTCCGGGAAGTTGACCGAGGAGACCGAAGTACCGTTGTCGCTGTACTTGACCAGCTTCTCTGCCACTTCCAGGCCGATGTTGGCTTGGGCTTCAGCGGTGGAGCCGCCGATGTGCGGAGTCAGGATCACGTTGTCCAGGCCGCGCAGCGGGCTTTCGAACTCTTCGTCGTTGGAGCGCGGTTCAACCGGGAACACGTCGATGGCTGCGCCGATCAGGTGCTTGTCCTTGATGGCATCCGCCAGGGCGTCCAGCTCGACCACGGTGCCACGTGCGGCGTTGATCAGGATGCCGCCTTTCTTGATGGCACGGATTTCCTTTTCGCCGATCATCCACTGAGTGGCCGCAGTTTCCGGCACGTGCAGGGTGACGATGTCGGACATGCCCAGCAGCTCGTGCAGGTTGCCCACCTGAGTGGCGTTGCCCAGTGGCAGCTTGGTCACGGTGTCATAGAAGAACACCTGCATGCCCAGACCTTCGGCCAGGACCGACAGCTGAGTACCAATGGAGCCGTAACCGACGATACCCAGCTTCTTGCCGCGGATTTCGAAGGAGTTGGCTGCGCTCTTGATCCAGCCGCCACGGTGGCAGGAAGCGTTTTTCTCAGGGATGCCACGCAGCAGCAGGATGGCCTCGGCCAGTACCAGCTCGGCGACCGAACGGGTGTTGGAGTAAGGCGCGTTGAACACCGCGATGCCGCGCTCGCGAGCGGCGGACAGGTCAACCTGGTTGGTGCCGATGCAGAAGCAACCCACTGCGACCAATTTCTTCGCGTGGTCGAAGATCTCTTCGGTCAGTTGAGTGCGGGAGCGAATACCGATGAAGTGTGCATCGGCGATCTTTTCCTTGAGCTGGGCTTCCGGCAGAGAACCGGTGAGGTACTCGATGCTGGTGTAGCCGGCGGCCTTGAGGACGTCGACAGCGGATTGGTGGACGCCTTCGAGGAGAAGGAACTTGATCTTGCTCTTATCGAGAGAAGTCTTGCTCATCTGCGTAAACCTGTGTCCCGGAGAAAAATGGCAGGGAAATGGACAGCTTGAGCTGACCTGGACGGCATGAAACCGCCACCGCAGAAAGGCCCTTGGGCACTCTCCTGCGGGGGCGGTATGCTAGCATACGCGCCCCGCTAAACACTCATTCCTGCGACGTGAAGCGTTCTCAGGATGACCATGAATTGTTCGAGAGTTCTGTCGATGACCAATCCTGCCCTGATTGATGAGCTGAAGACCCTGGTTGAGCCTGGCAAGGTGCTGACCGACGCTGACTCCCTGAATGCTTACGGCAAGGATTGGACCAAGCATTTCGCCCCGGCCCCCACGGCCATCGTTTTCCCCAAGACCACCGAGCAGGTCCAGGCCATCGTGCGCTGGGCCAATCAGCACAAGGTTGCGCTGGTGCCTTCGGGCGGGCGGACCGGGCTCTCGGCCGCTGCCGTGGCAGCCAACGGCGAAGTGGTGGTGTCCTTCGACTATATGAACCAGATTCTCGACCTGAACCTGACTGACCGCACTGCGGTGTGCCAGCCGGGGGTGGTCACCGAGCAACTGCAGAACCTGGCGGAAGAAAACGGTCTCTACTATCCAGTGGATTTTGCCTCTGCCGGCTCCAGTCAGATTGGCGGCAATATCGGCACAAATGCCGGCGGGATCAAGGTGATTCGCTACGGCATGACCCGCAACTGGGTGGCCGGCATGAAGGTGGTCACCGGCAAGGGCGACCTGCTGGAGTTGAACAAGGATCTGATCAAGAACGCTACCGGCTACGACCTGCGCCAGTTGTTCATCGGCGCGGAAGGCACTCTGGGCTTCGTGGTCGAGGCCACCATGCGCCTGGACCGGGCGCCGAAGAACCTCACCGCCATGGTGCTCGGCACCGCCGACTTCGACTCGATCATGCCGGTGCTGCACGCTTTCCAGAGCAAGCTCGACCTGACCGCCTTCGAATTCTTCTCCGACAAGGCCCTGGCCAAGGTCCTGGCCCGTGGTGATGTGCCGGCTCCATTCGAGTCCGACTGCCCGTTTTACGCCCTGCTGGAATTTGAGGCCACCACTGAAGAAGTGGCCAACCACGCCCTGGAAACCTTCGAGCATTGTGTCGAACAGGGTTGGGTGCTGGACGGGGTGATGAGCCAGAGCGAAACCCAGCTGCAGAACCTGTGGAAGTTGCGGGAATACATTTCCGAGACCATCTCCCACTGGACTCCGTACAAGAACGATATCTCGGTCACCGTTTCGAAAGTGCCGGCTTTCCTCAAGGAAATCGACGCCATCGTCGGCAAACACTACCCGGACTTCGAAATTGTCTGGTTCGGTCACATTGGCGACGGCAACCTGCACCTGAACATTCTCAAGCCGGACAACCTGAGCAAGGACGAGTTCTTCGCCAAGTGCGCCACGGTCAACAAGTGGGTGTTCGAAACCGTCGAGAAGTACAACGGTTCGATCTCCGCCGAGCATGGCGTGGGCATGACCAAGCGTGATTACCTGACCTACAGCCGCTCGCCGGTTGAGATCGAGTACATGAAGGCGGTCAAGGCAGTATTCGATCCGAACGGCATCATGAACCCGGGCAAGATCTTCGCTGCTTGAATGCAAGCAGCGCCCTGATGAAGCACAAGAGCAGGAGTCGGTAATGAGCTATCAGCACCAGTATGTCGACGGTACCCGGATTCATTTCCCTCTGGGCAAGGTGGTATGCATCGGTCGTAACTACGCCGAGCATGCCAAGGAGCTGGACAACCCGGTTCCCACTGAGCCCCTGCTGTTTATCAAACCCGGCAGTTGCGTGGTGCCGCTGGAAGGTGGTTTTGCCATTCCCACCGAGCGCGGCTCGGTGCACTACGAGGCGGAAATTGCCGTGCTGATCGGCAAGCCGCTGTCTACCAATCCCAGCCGCGAAGAAGTGCTGGACGCCATCTCAGGCTTCGCCCCGGCACTGGACTTGACCCTGCGGGACAAGCAGGCCGAGCTCAAGGCCAAGGGTCTGCCTTGGGAAATCGCCAAGTCGTTCGATGGTGCGGCGGTCATCGCGCCATTCGTGGTGGGCAGCAGTTTTGCCGACCTGAGCGATATCGGCATTCGCCTGACCATCAATGGTGAGGTGCGCCAGGACGGCAACAGCCGCGATATGCTCAATCCCATAGTGCCGATGATCCAGTACATGGCCGGCTGCTTTTCCCTGCAGGCCGGCGATGTGATTCTCACCGGTACCCCGGTTGGCGTCGGGCCGCTGAATGTCGGTGATGAGCTGGTGCTGGAACTGCCGGGCGTCAGTCGCTTCACCAGCAGCGTCCGTTGATCGGGAACTTTCTGCGAGGGCCCGGGAATCCGGGGCGCCTCGTAGAAAGCTCATGGCCTTTAACCGTTTTTTCACATTCGTTCCGGATAATTCCTAAGTTTATGGTTCGCCGATCTGAAAACTGCGTGCTATTAACTATGGCCGACCTCTGGAACTCTTGTGATGGACGCCGCTCCTCTGACTAAGCCTCTTGGCAATCGTCTGTCGCGTATTCGCCTGCGCATGCGCTGGTATTCCTGGCTGCTGCTGGCGGGGGTGATCTGCTATGGCGTTGCCAGCCTCATGCATTGGGACGACCGGGGAGCGCTCTGGGTGCAGGAGCGGTTTGTCAGTTCTTCCGAGCGCAGCGCCAGCATCTGGCTGCCCGGTTATCGCGTGGTCATCGATGCCAAGGCGCTGCCTGGCATGGAGCGTGATGAAGCCTCCGATCTTTCCTACAACCCACAGACCAAGACCCTGTTCTCAGTGATGGGCAAGCATCCGTTCCTGGCGGAACTGACCCTGCAAGGCGACGTTCTGCGCAAGATCCCCCTAGTGGGCTGGAGCAACCCGGAAGGGGTGGCCGTTCTGGAGAACGGGCTGCTGGCGATTGTCGACGAGCGCGAACATTCGCTGGTGATCGTCAAGGTCGATGCGGATACCAAAGAGCTGAATATCGCGGCTTTCCCCAAATACGACCTGGGCCCTTCGGAAGACCAGAACAAGGCTTTCGAAGCCATCGCCTGGAACCCGCGCAAGCAGCAGCTGCTGTTGGGAGAGGAGCGTCCACCGGCACTGTTCACCTGGAACAGCGATGGCAGTCAGGTGCTCACGGGCAGCAAGCAGAAGCTCTCCAGCGACGAACTCGACCTGCGCAACCTCTCGGCCTTGGGCATCGATCCGCGTACCGGTCATACCCTGGTGCTGTCCGCCGACTCCCATCTGCTGCTGGAGTTGGACGAGCAGGGTGAGCAAGTCAGCTTCATGGCCCTGCTCGGCGGCTTCAACGGCCTGCAGAACACCATTCCCCGGGCCGAAGGCGTGGCCATGGATGAGGCCGGCAACCTGTATATGGTCAGTGAGCCCAATCTGTTCTATCGCTTCGAGAAGCAATGATCTGCTGGTCCGGCGCCTTTGCCGGACCGTCGATTAAGCTTGAATTCAGACGGCTGTGATATTTCATCAGCCTGTCCTGATTTCGAGTTCGCCCGCAATGTTTCGTCTGACCCGCTTGCAACCTCTCTACCTGATCCTCTGCCTGATGGCCGTGCTGCTTGCCGCATTTGCCCATAACCATCGGTTGTGGCAGCGCGCCTGGTTCGATTGGCAATCCTACTGGCAAGTGACGACCCCCCATTCCCTGGGCCTGGGTGACTATCGAGTGGTGCTGGAGGCGCAGCCTATTGAGGGGCTGGATGAGGTTTCGGCGCTGACCTACGATCCGCTGCGCAACAGCCTGTTCACCGTGACCAACAAGAATTCCGAGCTGGTCGAGCTGTCCCTGGACGGGCAGGTCCTGCGGCGTATTGCTCTGCTGGGCTTTGGTGATCCGGAGGCAGTGGAGTTCATCAGCGCCAATACCTACGTGATCAGCGATGAGCGGCAGCACCGGTTGATCAAGATTCAGCTGGACGATGAAACCACCGTGGTGGATGCGGCAGAGGCGGAGCAGATCACGCTCGGCGTGCACCTTTCGGGGAACAAGGGCTTTGAGGGCCTGGCTTACGATTCACAAGGCCAGCGTTTGTTCGTCGCCAAGGAGCGCGACCCGATGCTGATCTATGAGGTGCAGGGCTTTCCCCATCACGATCCGGAAAAGTCCTACGGGGTGCATGTACTTAACAACCCCAAACGGGATGCCGGGCTTTTTGTCCGCGACCTCTCCAGCCTGCAATACGATGAGCGCAGCGGTCATCTGCTGGCCTTGTCGGACGAGTCGCGTCTGGTGGTTGAGCTGGACGTCGAAGGGCGCCCGCTGAGCACCCTGGCATTGGGCAAGGGCCGCCAAGGCCTGAGCAAGGCCGTGCCTCAGGCCGAAGGGATGGCGATGGATGACGACGGCACCCTGTATCTGGTGAGCGAACCGAACCTGTTCTACGTCTTCAAGAAACCGATGTAGGAGCTGGCTGGCCAGCGAAGAGGCTTGCAAAACCGCCTTCGCCCGTCCGCCGGCTCCTTCCCGCAGGGCTGGCTCAGGCCTTGAGGGTTTTTACCCCTTCGGCTGTACCCAGCAGCAGTACATCCGCAGGGCGCGCGGCGAACAGGCCATTGGTGACCACGCCGACAATCCCGTTGATCTGGCTTTCCAGCTCCACCGGGTTGGTGATCTGCATGTTGTGCACGTCGAGGATGATGTTGCCGTTATCGGTGATCACCCCTTCGCGGTACACCGGGTCGCCGCCCAGTTTCACCAGTTCGCGGGCTACGTGACTGCGGGCCATCGGGATCACTTCAACAGGCAGTGGGAAGTTGCCCAGGACCGGTACCAGCTTGCTGGCGTCGGCGATGCAGATAAAGGTCTTGGCCACGGCGGCCACGATCTTTTCCCGGGTCAGGGCTGCGCCGCCACCCTTGATCAGGTTCAGGTGCTCATCGCTCTCGTCGGCACCGTCGATGTAGAACTCCAGGTCGCTGACGGTATTGAGTTCGTACACGGGAATCCCGTGGCCCTTGAGGCGTGCGGCGGTGGCTTCGGAGCTGGCTACGGCGCCGTCGAAGGCGCCCTTGTGCAGGGCCAGGGCATCGATGAAGCAGTTGGCGGTGGAGCCGGTACCGACCCCGACGATGCTCTTGTCATCGAGTTTCGGGAGGATAAGGTCGACGGCGGCCTGGGCGACTGCCTGTTTGAGTTGATCCTGGGTCATGCGGGCTCCGAAGCGGGCAAGGGGGGCACAAAGGCCGGCATTATAGGCGCCGCGGCAGATCAGGTCATTGCCCGTTTGGCTTCTCGGCTCGTTCGGGGCGCGGCTAAAACCTCTGTATTCGTGTGGTCGTGCAGACAAACGCTGGGTTAGACTCCCTGGCCCTGCCCAACCCGCTCAGTGATGCTTTCCGATGCTCGAACAGTACGTCAAGAAGATCCTCACCTCGCGCGTTTATGACGTTGCCGTAGAAACCCCATTGCAGACTGCCCGCCAGCTCTCCGAGCGGCTGGGCAATCAGATCTGGCTCAAGCGTGAAGACTTGCAGCCGGTGTTCTCGTTCAAGATTCGTGGCGCCTACAACAAGCTGACCCAGCTCAGCGATGCCGAGCGCGCGCGCGGCGTGGTCACCGCGTCGGCGGGCAACCATGCCCAAGGCCTGGCCCTGGCGGCCAAGGTGCTGGGGGTCAAGGCCACCATCGTGATGCCCAAGACCACGCCGGAGATCAAGGTCGAAGGCGTGCGTTCCCGTGGCGGCAAGGTGGTGCTGCATGGCGACTCTTTCCCCGAAGCACTGGCCTATTCGCTGAAGCTGGTGGATGAAAAAGGCTACGTCTATATCCATCCTTACGACGATCCCCACACCATTGCCGGGCAGGGCACTGTGGCCATGGAGATCCTGCGTCAGCACCCGGGGCCGCTGGACGCGATTTTCGTGCCGGTGGGCGGTGGCGGGCTGATCGCCGGTATTGCCGCTTACGTGAAGTACCTGCGTCCTGAGATCAAGGTGATCGGTGTCGAGCCGGACGACTCCAACTGCCTGCAAGTGGCCATGGCTGCGGGTGAGCGGGTCGTGCTGCCGACGGTGGGCATCTTCGCCGACGGTGTGGCGGTGGCGCAGATCGGTCAGTACACCTTCGACATCTGCAAGGACTATGTGGATGAAGTGATTACCGTCAGCACCGACGAAATCTGTGCGGCAATCAAGGACATCTACGACGATACCCGCTCGATCACCGAACCTGCCGGCGCTTTGGGCGTGGCGGGGATCAAGAAGTACGTCGAGCAGCGCGGTATCACCGGGCAGACCCTGGTGGCCATCGATTCCGGGGCCAACGTCAATTTCGACCGCTTGCGCCACGTCGCCGAGCGCGCCGAGCTGGGCGAGGGCCGTGAAGCCATCATCGCCGTGACCATTCCCGAGAAACCGGGCAGCTTCAAGGCGTTCTGCGAAGCGGTGGGCAAGCGTCAGATCACCGAATTCAACTACCGGTACAACACCGGCAGCGAAGCCCACATCTTTGTCGGCGTTCAGACTCACCCGGAAAACGATCCGCGCAGTGCTCTGGTCGCCAGCCTGACCGATCAGGGTTTCCCGGTGATCGACCTGACCGACAACGAACTGGCCAAACTGCATATCCGTTACATGGTCGGTGGCCATGCGGAGAAGGTCAGCGACGAAGTGGTGCTGCGCTTCGAATTCCCGGAGCGTCCGGGGGCGCTGTTCAACTTCCTCAACAAGCTGGGCGGGCGCTGGAACATCTCCATGTTCCATTACCGTAACCATGGCGCGGCCGATGGCCGAGTGGTCGCCGGCCTGCAAGTACCGGCCGATGAGCGTCATCTGGTGCCGGCGGCCCTGGAGCAGATCGGCTATCCGTACTGGGATGAAAGCGATAACCCGGCTTATCAGCTGTTCCTCGGCTGAACGACTACGCTGAGGATCGGAGCCTTAAGGAAGCGAGAACATGGAAATACTGACCACGCTGAAGACGCTTCATGTGCTGGCTACCGTGCTGCTCTTGGGCAGTGCACTGGGCCTGGCGATCTGGGTCTGGCGCCTGCGCCGCCAAGGTGATGCGACGGTCTACAGCCGCGTGCTGCACCGTCCGGGGTTGTTCGGCTGGTTGCTGCTGGCGGTGGGCTTGCTGACCCTGCCATTCAGCGGCTGGTGGCTGGTGCATCTGGTGGGTTGGCCGCTGGGGCAGACCTGGGTTCTGGGCTCCAGTGTGCTCTACACCCTGGGGGCTCTGGCCTGGCTATGGCTGATGGTGCGCCTCAACCGTCTGCGTCAGGCCAAGGCCGCCAGTGGCCTGACCTTCACCCTGGTGCTGGCGATCTTCAGTGCGGTGTGTTTCGTCACCATTGCCGGTCTCATGGGCGCCAAGCCGGTCTAACCCTTAAGGATTGCCATGAAGGTTCTTCTGGTGGGGGCTACAGGGTTTGTCGGCCGTCATCTGCTGGCGGCGTTGCACGCCGCCGGCCATCAACTCATTGCCACCAGTCGCCATCGGCAAACCCGGAGTCTGCCTGGCGTGCAATGGCGGCAACTGGACCTCGATCGCCTGGGGCTTGAGCCGCAGCCTTTTGACTTGCCTGCTGATACCGACCTGTTGATCAATGCTGCCGGGCTGTTGAGCAATGATGCCCAGGCACTGACTCTGACTCAGGACCTGGGGACCCGTGCGCTGTTCGATCTGGCGGCAGCCCGGGGTGTACGGGTGTTGCAGATTTCCGCCTTGGGCGCCGGCCAGCAGCCGCAAGTGCCGTTTCTGGCGAGCAAGGCGGCTGCGGATGATTACCTGCTGCGCCTGGGTATTCCGGCCGTGGTGTTGCGGCCATCCCTGGTGCTTGGCGCGGGTGGCGCCAGCAGTGGCTGGCTGGCCCGGCTGTCGCCCTGGCCGCTGATTCCATTGTTGTCCGCCAAGGCCCGAATGCAGCCCCTGCATGTGGATGACCTGAGTGCTGCCGTGCTTGCGTTGATCGGGCAATGGCCTGCGCAGTCCATGGTGCTGCCGCTGGTTGGCCCTGAACGGATGACCATGGCGCAGTTGCTGGATCGTCTGCGTGCGGCCCAGGGCTGGGCCCCTGCGCGCTATTTCCAGTTGCCCTCAGTCGTCCTGGCGCTGGTCGCAAGGGTGGGGGAGCGCCTGGGCTGGCGGGCCCTGAACCGGCAGAGCCTGAGCATGGCCCGTTGCGACAACCTGGGGGACCCTGAAGTACTGGCGTCGGTCTGCGGTTATCACGCCGCGCCCCTGGCAGCCCGGCTGCAAGACTGGCCACAGGCCGCACAGAGCACTCAGTTGGCGCTGCGACCGCTAATGCTGGCGGTAATGGTGCTGATCTGGCTGGGTACTGCGGTGGTGTGTATCGGCCCTGGCTACGACTGGGGCTTGCGGATCATGGCCGAGGCCGGGGTGCAGGGCGCCTGGGCGGCATTGGCGGTGATCGTGGGATCGTTCTGCGACGCGGTGCTGGGTGTCGGTCTGCTGCTGCGGCGTTGGCGCCGGCGGGCTTTGCAGGCGCAGCTCGCACTGATGCTCGGCTATACCCTGATCATCAGTCTGATCCTGCCGCATTTCTGGTTTGACCCTTATGCCGCCGTGGCCAAGAACCTGGTGCTGATGGTGGCGACCCTATGGCTGTTGTGGACTGAACCCCGTCGATGAGCGCTTATCTGCTGTTGAAAACCCTGCATATCCTGTCCTCGACCGTTCTTTTCGGTCTCGGCGCGGGTTCGGCCTATTACGCACTGCGGGCCTGGCGCAGCGGCAAGCTGGAAGTGATTGCTGTGACATTCAAGCACTTGGTGTTCGCCGATTGGGCCTTTACTGCAACTACGGCGGTCTTCCAGCCATTGAGTGGGCTGGGATTGGTGCATCTGGCGGGTTGGCCGATCCAGCAAGCCTGGCTGATGTGGAGCCTGGGGCTCTATGTGTTGGCGGGCGTGTGCTGGTTGCCGGTGGTCTGGCTGCAGATCCGGGTGCACAAGATGGCTGAGCAGGCGCTGCGGGACGGCGTGCCGATGCCCTTGCGGGCAAACCTTTACATGCGCTGGTGGTTCGCCTTGGGCTGGCCGGCGTTTCTGGCCTTTATGGCGATTTTCTATTTGATGGTGGCCAAGCCGGTTTAGGAGCCTTCGCCGGCAAGCCGGCTCCTACGACCGCTTGTGCAGGAGCCGGTTGCCGCGAAGCGCTCAATCTCGCAGGCTGATCACCTGCCAGCCGCGTTTCAGAGCCTCGGCCCGCAGGTTTGGATCAGGGTCGACGGCCACTGGGGTGGCCACTTGCTCGAGCAGCGGCAGATCGTTCATCGAGTCGCTGTAGAAGTAGCTGCCTTCCAGGTCATGACCGGTTTCTTCCAGCCAGCGCTGCAGGCGGATGACCTTGCCTTCACGGAAGCACGGTACGTCGGTGCTGCGTCCGGTGTAGCGGCCGTCCTGCATTTCGCATTCAGTGGCGATCAGGTGTTCCACCCCCAGGCGCTCGGCGATCGGCGCCGTGATGAAGCGGTTGGTGGCGGTGATGATCACCAGCTTGTCGCCGGCCTCGCGGTGCTGGGCCAGCAGGGCCTGGGCCTTGGGCAGCAGGATGGGCTCGATGCAGTCGCGCATGTAGTCGCGATGCCATTGTTCGAGCACGGCCATCTCGGTGCGGCCGAGGATTTCCAGGCAGAAGTTCAGGTAGGCGGCGTTGTCGAGTTTGCCGGCCAGGTAGTCCTGGTAGAACTCGTCGTTGCGGGTCTTGTAGGCGACGGCGTCGAGGAAGCCCCGCTCGCACAGGTAGTCGCCCCAGGCGTGGTCGCTGTCGCCGCCCAGAAGCGTGTTGTCCAAGTCGAATAAAGCCAGGCGCATTGCAGTTACTCGCTGAAAAGTCGCGGAAAAAGGTGCCCAGAATACGGTCTTTTCACAAGAGTGCACATAAGGTAAGCAGCCTCGTTGCTGCATTCCCAAGCTTTGTGGAACAATGCGGCGACATGCGTTTGCGAGGTTGTAGCCGTGATCGACCCCGATGGTTTCCGCCCCAATGTCGGGATCATTCTGACCAATGATGCCGGACAGGTGCTATGGGCTCGCCGTATCAATCAAGATGCCTGGCAGTTTCCTCAAGGGGGCATCAACCCCGACGAGACGCCGGAAGACGCCTTGTATCGCGAGTTGAACGAAGAAGTAGGGCTGGAGCGCGAAGATGTGCAAATTCTCGCCTGCACCCGGGGCTGGTTGCGCTATCGTTTGCCGCAGCGTCTGGTCCGGACCCACAGCCAGCCGCTGTGCATCGGCCAGAAACAGAAATGGTTTCTCCTGCGCCTGATCTCCAACGAGCAGCGGGTGCGGATGGATTTGACCGGTAAACCGGAATTCGATGGCTGGCGCTGGGTCAGTTATTGGTATCCGTTGGGCCAGGTGGTGACATTCAAGCGCGAAGTGTATCGCCGCGCTCTCAAAGAGCTTGCCCCGCGCCTTTTAGTGCGCGACTGACGACGGAGTTCGACCCCGAGCCATGCTCAATACGCTGCGCAAGATCGTCCAGGAAGTTAACTCCGCCAAGGATCTCAAGGCGGCGTTGGGGATTATTGTATTGCGCGTCAAAGAGGCCATGGGCAGCCAGGTCTGCTCGGTCTATCTGCTGGACCCGGAAACCAACCGTTTCGTGCTGATGGCCACCGAGGGCTTGAATAAGCGCTCCATCGGCAAGGTCAGCATGGCTCCCAACGAAGGCCTGGTCGGTCTGGTGGGCACTCGGGAAGAACCTCTCAACCTGGAAAACGCTGCCGATCACCCGCGTTATCGCTATTTCGCCGAAACCGGTGAGGAGCGTTACGCCTCGTTCCTCGGCGCCCCGATCATTCACCATCGGCGCGTAGTGGGTGTTCTGGTCATCCAGCAGAAAGAGCGCCGCCAGTTCGACGAGGGCGAAGAAGCCTTCCTGGTGACCATGAGCGCGCAACTGGCCGGGGTGATCGCCCATGCCGAGGCCACCGGTTCGATCCGCGGCCTGGGGCGCCAGGGCAAGGGCATTCAGGAGGCCAAGTTCATTGGCGTGCCGGGCTCCCCCGGTGCCGCGGTAGGCAGCGCGGTGGTGATGTTGCCGCCGGCCGACCTGGACGTGGTGCCGGACAAATACATCACCGACATCGACGCCGAGTTGGGGCTGTTCAAGACCGCCCTGGAAGGGGTGCGCGCCGATATGCGGGCGTTGTCGGAAAAACTCGCGACCCAACTGCGCCCGGAAGAGCGCGCGCTGTTCGACGTCTACCTGATGATGCTCGACGACGCCTCCCTGGGCAGCGAAGTGAAGACCGTGATCAAGACCGGGCAATGGGCCCAGGGTGCGTTGCGCCAAGTGGTCACCGATCACGTCAACCGTTTCGAGTTGATGGACGACGCCTACCTGCGCGAGCGTGCCTCGGACGTCAAGGACCTGGGGCGACGGCTCCTGGCCTATCTGCAGGAAGAGCGCCAGCAGACCCTGGTCTACCCCGACAACACCATCCTGGTCAGTGAAGAACTGACCCCGGCCATGCTCGGCGAAGTGCCGGAAGGCAAGCTGGTGGGGCTGGTGTCGGTGCTGGGGTCGGGCAACTCCCACGTGGCCATCCTGGCCCGGGCCATGGGCATTCCCACGGTGATGGGCCTTGTCGACCTGCCGTACTCCAAGGTCGACGGCATCCAGATGATCGTCGACGGCTACCACGGTGAGGTCTACACCAACCCCAGTGACGTGCTGCGCAAGCAGTTCGCCGATGTGGTGGAAGAAGAGCGACAACTGGCCCAGGGCCTGGACGCGTTACGCGACCTGCCTTGCATCACCCCTGATGGCCACCGCATGCCGCTGTGGGTCAACACCGGCCTGCTGGCCGATGTGGCCCGGGCGCAGAAGCGCGGTGCCGAGGGCGTAGGCCTGTATCGCACCGAAGTGCCGTTCATGATCAACCAGCGCTTCCCCAGCGAGAAAGAACAGCTGGCGATCTATCGCGAGCAACTGGCGGCCTTCCATCCGCAGCCGGTGACCATGCGCAGCCTGGACATTGGCGGTGACAAGTCGCTGTCGTATTTCCCGATCAAGGAAGACAACCCCTTCCTTGGTTGGCGCGGCATCCGCGTGACCCTCGACCACCCGGAAATCTTCCTGGTGCAGGCCCGGGCGATGCTCAAGGCCAGCGAGGGCCTGAACAACCTGCGCATTCTGCTGCCGATGATTTCCGGTATCCATGAACTGGAAGAAGCCCTGCACCTGATCCACCGTGCCTGGGGTGAAGTCCGCGATGAAGGCACCGATGTGCCCATGCCTCCGGTGGGGGTGATGATCGAGATTCCGGCGGCGGTCTATCAGACCCGGGAACTGGCGCGCCAGGTGGACTTCCTCTCGGTGGGTTCCAACGACCTGACTCAGTACCTGCTGGCGGTGGACCGCAACAACCCGCGGGTCGCCGACCTCTACGACTACCTGCATCCGGCTGTGCTGCAAGCGCTGCAGAACGTGGTGCGTGACGCCCATGCCGAAGGCAAGCCGGTGAGCATCTGTGGCGAAATGGCCGGTGACCCGGCGGCTGCGGTGCTGCTGATGGCCATGGGTTTCGACAGCCTGTCGATGAACGCCACCAACTTGCCGAAAGTGAAGTGGATGCTGCGTCAGATCAACCTGAGCAAGGCCAAGGAACTGCTGGACGAGATGATGACCATCGACAACCCGCAAGTCATCCACAGCTCGCTGCAATTGGCGCTGAAGAAGCTCGGTCTGGCGCGGATGATCAATCCGGCTTCGAGCAAGACCCTGTAATCGAGGTGTTTTCTTCGCCGGCAAGCCGGCTCCTACGAAGGCCTGTGTAGGAGCCGGCTTGACGACGAACGCTTCACACCTTCAGCTCGACCTCTCCCAGGTGCCCGCCATAAGGGCCGAAACTGCGTTCCAGCAAATGCCGCGAACCGTCGGCGTTGACGATCAGCGCGGTACTGGCGCGAGTGCCGTAGCTGGGGCTGGCGATGAACACGCTGGACAGCAGGCTTTCAGTGGCCAACCCGACTCCAGTATCCGGCAGCTCGGCGAAGGGCGCGGTTTGCGGATCGCTCAGCAGCGCCAGCAGGGCCTGCGGTTGCGGATTGGGCAGCACTTCCTGCAGCGCGGCCTTGGCCTTGAGCAACTTGGGCCACGGCGTATCGAGTCCGGCATTGGACAGGCCGTAGACGCCGGGCTTGAGCAATTGCGGTTCCACATCCTGGGCGTTGTAGTGCCACAGTTGTTCTGCTGTGCCCAGCAACAGGTTGAAACCGGCGTACTCCACCGAGCGGCCCACCACATCGTGCAGATAGTCTTCCAGGGCCACGTCCCCGGCGAGAAAGCGCGCCACCAGTTCGCCCCGGGAGCGTCGTGCCGGGGGTTGATGAGGGTTGCGGATATTGGTCAGGGCGGCAAAGCGGCCATTGGCACCGACACCAAGCCAGGTGCCTCCCGCCTCCAGGTCGCGTCCGGCGTGGATCTGCGGCGACTCCGGCCATTGCCCCAGAGGCAGGCTGGGCCGGGCGTAGAATTCGTCACGGTTGGCCGCGACGATCAGTGGCTGAGCATGACCCGGCCGCCAGGCGAATACGATCAAGCACATTAAGGTGGCCCCCTGTGTGTTTTTGCCCACTTTACGCACAGATCCAATGGGTATCCATCGCCATCCAGTGGAGTCCGGGGCGGCGCATCCGTTACCATGCCGGTCTTATTTTCGGATGCTCCCATGGAATTTCTGCTCTATCTGCTGTTGGGCGCCTGCGCAGGCGTACTGGCCGGGCTGTTCGGCGTGGGCGGCGGGATCATCATTGTCCCGGTGCTGGTGTTCAGTTTTACCCTGCAAGGCTTCGATGCCTCGGTGCTGACCCATCTGGCGGTCGGTACCTCTCTGGCCAGCATCATCTTCACCTCGGTCAACGCCGTTCGCGAACACCATCGCCGTGGTGCGGTGCGCTGGCCAATCTTTGCGTGGATGGCCCTGGGCATTCTGCTGGGGGCCGGGTTCGGCGCGCTGACCGCCGAAGCGATTTCCGGCCCGCACTTGCAAAAAATCATCGGCGTCTTCGCCTTGGTGGTGGCCTTGCAGATGACCCTGGAGCTCAAGCCCAAGGCCAGTCGCCAGGTGCCCGGCAAGCTGGGTCTGGCGGCGGCCGGCGGGGTGATCGGCTGGGCCTCGGCGATCTTCGGCATTGGCGGCGGTTCGCTGACCGTGCCGTTTCTCACCTGGCGCAGCGTGCCGATGCAGCAGGCGGTGGCCACTTCATCGGCCTGCGGCTTGCCCATTGCCCTGGCCAGTGCCTTAAGTTTCATGATTCTGGGCTGGCATGATCCGCAGCTTCCGGCTCATAGTCTCGGCTACGTTTATTTACCGGCGCTGCTGGGCATCGCCCTGACCAGCATGGTGTTCGCCCGGATCGGTGCGCGCATGGCCCACACACTGTCGCCGCGACTGTTGAAGCGAATGTTTGCCGCGCTGCTGTTCTGCGTGGGGATCAGCTTCCTGTTCTGAACGGTGACGCAATCCTGGCTTAATCCTGGAGTGGCAATTTCGCCCGGGAATCTAGAGTTCTAACCCTTACGAGGAGTCGCAATGCTGCCTTACCCGCAGATTGATCCGGTAGCGCTGGCCATCGGCCCGCTGAAAATCCACTGGTACGGCCTGATGTACCTGATCGGCATTGGCGGTGCCTGGTTGCTGGCGTCGCGCCGGCTGAACCGTTTCGATCCGACCTGGAGCAAGGAAAAGCTCTCGGACATGGTGTTCTGGATGTCCATGGGGGTGATCGTCGGTGGGCGGCTGGGTTACGTGCTGTTCTACGACCTCAGTGCCTACCTGGCCAACCCAACCCTGATCTTCGAGGTATGGAAGGGCGGCATGTCGTTCCACGGCGGTTTCATCGGGGTAATGCTGGCGGCCTGGTGGTTCGGCAAGCGCAACAACAAGAGCTTCTTCGAGCTGATGGACTTCGTCGCGCCCATGGTGCCGATTGGCCTGGGGGCCGGGCGTATTGGCAATTTCATCAACGCCGAGCTGTGGGGCAAACCCACCGACGTGCCTTGGGCGATGATCTTCCCGCCGTTCAGCGATCCGGCGCAGTTGCCGCGGCATCCGTCGCAGTTGTATCAGTTCGCCCTGGAGGGCGTGGCGTTGTTCCTGATCCTGTGGCTGTTCTCGCGCAAACCCCGGCCGACCATGGCGGTTTCCGGTATGTTCGCCCTGTTCTACGGTATTTTCCGCTTTGTCGTCGAGTTCGTCCGGGTCCCGGATGCCCAGCTCGGCTACCTGGCTTTTGGCTGGCTGACCATGGGTCAGGTTCTCTGCGTGCCGATGATTCTCGGCGGCCTGGGCCTGATCTGGCTGGCTTATCATCGCGCTCCGGCCCAGAGCGCGGCGCAATAAATTCGAACCCCGGGGCGCCAGCCCCGGGTTCAAGGATGCAGGTAATTCATGAAGCAATATCTTGATCTGGTGGCCCACGTCATCAACAACGGCACCAAGCAGGCCAACCGCACCGGTGTGAACACCATCAGTTTCCCCGGGGCCATGCTGCGCTACGACCTCAAGGAAGGTTTTCCGGCCATCACCACCCGCAAGATGGCCTTCAAGTCGGCCATCGGCGAAATGGTCGGCTTCCTGCGCGGGGTGAACAACGCCGCCGAGTTCCGTGCCCTGGGCTGCAAGGTCTGGGATCAGAACGCCAACGAAAACGCCCAGTGGCTGGCCAACCCGTTCCGCCAGGGTGATGACGATCTGGGCGAGATCTATGGCGTGCAGTGGCGCAAGTGGCCGGCCTACAAGCAGATCAAGACCAGCAACCAGGCCGCCATCGACCTGGCGCTTAGCCAGGGCTACCGGCAGATCGCCGCAGGCGAGGAAGAGGGCCAGGGTTACGTGGTGCTGTACAAGGCCATCGATCAGGTCCGCCAGTGCGTTGACACCATCATCAACGACCCGGGCAGCCGGCGAATCCTGTTCCACGGCTGGAACTGCGCGCAGCTGGATGAAATGGCCTTGCCGCCGTGTCACTTGCTGTATCAGTTCCACCCCAATGTCGAGACCCGGGAAATCTCCCTGACCCTCTACATCCGCTCCAACGACCTGGGGCTGGGGACGCCGTTCAACCTCACCGAGGGCGCCGCGCTGCTGAGCCTGATCGGTCGCCTGACCGGCTACACGCCGCGCTGGTTCACCTATTTCATCGGTGATGCCCACGTCTACGAAAACCACCTGGACATGCTCAATGAGCAGCTCAAGCGCGAGCCGTTCCCGATGCCCAAGCTGGTGATTTCCGAGCGCGTGCCGGAGTTCGCCAAGACCGGCGTCTACCAGCCGGAATGGCTGGAGCTGATCGAACCGAGCGATTTCTCTCTGGAAGGCTATGAGCACCATGCGCCGATGACCGCGCCGATGGCGGTTTAAGTCTTTTAGCGCCTGCAACCAGGGGCCCCGAGGCCCCTGTCGATTTTCCCCGATGCCTTTATCGACCTTTGCCCGGGAGGTATTCCGGGCATCGTCGTGCCTGCCGGGCGACTAGCCTCTCAGGAGTGGTCCGGGAAAGCCTGGACGTCGTCCTTTTGATGTTGATCGCGAGCCCCTGAATGGAAGAACTCAATCGCAGCCTGTTCCTGGCCATCAATGCCAGCGCCGAGGCATCGCTGCCCATGCGTGAACTGGCGATCTTTATCGCCCAATGGGTGGTCCTTTGTGTCCCGCTGCTGCTCCTGGTGTTCTGGGTCTTTGGCGAGCGCCGGCAGAGAATGACCGTCCTGCTCGGGACCTCGAGCATTGTGGTCGCCCTGGCCTGCAATCTGCTGATCCGTGGCCTGTGGTTCCATCCGCGGCCCTTCATGCTGGAGTTGGGGCAGAATTTTCTCGCCCATGCGCCCGGAGCCTCTTTTCCCAGTGACCACGCCAGCGGCATGTTCGCCATGGCCTTTGCCCTGATCCTGGCGTCCCTGCGCAAGACCGGGCTGGCCATGCTGGCCCTGGCGGTGCTGGTGAGCTGGGCGCGGGTCTACCTGGGCGTGCATTTCCCCTTCGATATTCTTGGTGGTTGCCTGGTGGGGTTGTTCAGCGCGTGGCTGGTGCGTCTGGGCCTGGCCTGGCGGCAGCTGGATCAGCGGCTGCTGGATGTACTGGAGCTTGTATATCAGCGATTACTGGCGGTGGCGGGGCGCCGGGGTTCCTGAAACCACGGCGCCCAGCCTCAGGCTCAATGCCCGTGGCTGCGGCCGACATGGGACGGCTCGGCCTCGCTGGGGGCCACCGAGCCGCTGACTTCCAGACGCTGGAGGATGCCGCAGTGATCCAGGTCCGGCCCTTCGCTGCAGCGCTGGCGCAGGTCCAGCAGTTGCTCCTGGAGCACCAGTAGCCCGTCGATGCGCGCCTTGACGTGATGGATGTGCTCGTCGATCAGGGCATTGACGCTGGCGCACTGGCCTTCGGGGCTGTCCCGCAGGTTGAGCAGGCTGCGGATTTCTTCGAGGGTCATGTCCAGGCTGCGGCAGTTGCGGATAAAGGTCAGGCGCTCGGTGTGGGCCTGGGTGTAGAGGCGGTAGTTGCCTTCGCTGCGGGCCGGTTCCGGCAGCAGTCCTTCGCGCTCGTAGTAACGGATGGTCTCGACCTGACAGTCGGTGAGTTTCGCCAGTTCGCCAATCTTCATTGCCGTCGTCTCCGAATGGGTGCTTGACCCTATAGTGGCTACAGGGTGTTCACTTGGCAACAAGCACCTTTATTCGGACGCAACCCCCTATGAGCGACTCCATTCACAACCCGCGCAAGCCCGACGCCCAGCACGTCCATGCTGATCACGATCACGATCACGATCACGATCACGATCACGATCACGATCATAGCCATGGCCACTCCCATGCCCCTGTCTCTGCGGGCAAGCTGCAGCCGGTCAAGGCTCACGACCACGCCGCCCATGGCAGCTCCTGCTGCGGCTCCGCCGGCCCGGTGCTGTCCAAGGTCACCCTGAGCGAAACCCCGACTGCCGGTGCGCGTCTGAGCAGCTTCCGTATCGAAGCCATGGATTGCCCCACCGAGCAGACCCTGATCCAGAACAAGCTGGGCAAGCTGGCCGGGGTTCAGGCGCTGGAGTTCAACCTGATGAACCGTGTGCTGGGGGTGACCCACGACCTGCCGAGCACCGCGCCGATCATTGCGGCGGTCAAATCCCTGGGCATGCACGCCGAGCCTCTGGAGCAGGACGGCGCCGAAGTCGCACCTGCCGCAGCGCCGGTGAAGAAAGCCTGGTGGCCGCTGGCCCTGTCCGGTATCGGCGCGCTGGCCGCCGAAGTCATTCACTTCACCAATGCCGCACCCGACTGGGTCGTGGCGTTGGTGGCCCTGGTGTCGATCCTCAGCGGCGGCCTGGGCACCTACAAGAAGGGCTGGATCGCCCTGAAGAACCGCAACCTCAACATCAATGCCCTGATGAGCATCGCCGTGACCGGCGCCGTGCTGATCGGCCAATGGCCGGAAGCGGCGATGGTGATGTTCCTGTTCACCGTGGCCGAGCTGATCGAGGCCCGCTCCCTGGACCGGGCGCGCAACGCCATCAGCGGCCTGATGCAGATGACCCCTGAACAGGTCACGGTGCAGCAGGCGGATGGCAGTTGGAGCGAACTGGAAGCTAAAAGCGTCGAACTGGGCGCCCGAGTGCGAGTCCGCCCGGGAGAGCGCATCGGTCTGGACGGCGAGGTCGTGTCCGGCAGTTCCACCATCGACCAGGCGCCAATCACCGGTGAAAGCCTGCCGGTGGAAAAGACCGTGGGCGACAAGGTGTTTGCCGGCACCATCAACCAGGCCGGCTCCCTGGAATATCGCGTCACCGCCGCGGCCAACAACTCGACCCTGGCGCGGATCATCCACGCCGTGGAGCAGGCCCAGGGCGCTCGGGCGCCGACCCAGCGCTTCGTCGATACCTTCTCGAAAATCTACACCCCGGCGGTATTCGCCTTCGCCCTGGCCGTGGCGCTGATTCCGCCACTGTTGATGGGCGGCGTCTGGTTCGACTGGATCTACCGCGCCCTGGTGCTGCTGGTGGTGGCCTGTCCGTGTGCCCTGGTGATCTCCACCCCGGTGAGCATCGTCAGCGGCCTGGCGGCAGCGGCGCGCAAGGGCATCCTGGTCAAGGGTGGGGTCTATCTGGAGGGTGGCTACAAGCTCGACTACCTGGCCCTGGATAAGACCGGCACCATCACCCACGGCAAGCCGGTACAGACCGACTTCCTGCCCCTGGACCCGTTGGCGCAGGACACTGCCCCGGCCCTGGCCGCGAGCCTGGCGGGACGTTCCGACCACCCGGTGTCCCTGGCCATTGCCCAGGCGGCTGTGGATAAGCAGCTGGCGCTGCACGCTGTGGATAACTTCGAAGCCCTGACCGGGCGCGGAGTGCGCGGCGAAATCAACGGCCAGCTGTATCACCTGGGAAATCACCGCCTGGTGGAGGAGCTGGGCCTGTGTTCTCCGGCCCTGGAAGAAAAACTCTTCGCCCTGGAGAAGCAGGGCAAGACCGTGGTCCTGTTGCTGGACAGCAATGGCCCCCTGGCACTGTTCGCCGTGGCGGACACGGTCAAGGAGTCCAGTCGCGAAGCCATCCAGCAGTTGCATGAGCTGGGGATCAAGACCCTGATGCTCACCGGCGACAACCCCCACACCGCCCAGGCCATTGCGGCCCAGGTGGGCATCGATCAGGCCCGGGGCGACCTTTTGCCCACCGACAAGCTGCAAGCCATCGAGGCGTTGTACGCCCAGGGACATCGGGTGGGCATGGTCGGCGACGGCATCAACGACGCCCCGGCCCTGGCTCGGGCCGAGATAGGTTTCGCCATGGCCGCGGCGGGCACCGATACCGCCATCGAGACCGCGGATGTAGCCCTGATGGACGATGATCTGCGCAAGATTCCGGCGTTTATCCGCCTGTCGCGCCAGACCTCGGTGGTGCTCAAGCAAAATATCGCCCTGGCCCTGGTCATCAAGGCGATCTTTCTTGGGGTAACCTTTGCCGGACTCGCCACCATGTGGATGGCGGTGTTCGCCGACATGGGCGTCAGCCTGCTGGTGGTGTTCAACGGTCTGCGCCTACTGCGCAAATAAGCAATGAGAGAACCCTGTGCTGAGTGCCGAGCTGAAGGCTTTTTACATGGTCGCCCGCCTGGGCAGCATCACCCAGGCGGCGAAGAAGCTTGGCCTCAGTCAGCCGACGGTGACCACGCAGATCCGCAACCTGGAAAGCCAGTATTCGGTGGAACTGTTCTACCGCGGCGGTCGTCGCCTGAGCCTCAGCGATGAGGGCGCGCGTCTGCTGCCCATGGTCAAGGACCTGTTGCAGCAGGAGGCTGATATCGAGTTCTTCCTGCGCAACAGCGGCCAGGTGCAGGGCACATTGCGCATCGCCGCCACCGCGCCGTACTACATCCTCGATCTGGTGAAGACCTTCCGCGAGCGACTGCCCCAGGTCGAAGTGTCGGTGGAAATCGGCAACTCCCAGCAAGTCCTCGAAGCCCTGGAAGACTACCGGGTGGATGTGGCGGCCTCCTCGCAACTGCTGGAGGATGCGCGGCTGATCCGCCGGGTATTGGGCAGCGATCCGCTGGTGCTGGCGGTGCACCGCAACCACTCTCTGGCGGCGCTGGATCACGTGCCGCTCAATGCCCTGGCCGGGCATACCCTGTTGATGCGCGAACCCGGCTCCACCACCCGCAGCCTCACCGAAACCTTGCTCAAGGACGCCAACGTCAGCTTTGGCCCGCTGCTGGAGATCGGCAGTCGCGAATCGATCCGCGAGGCGGTGCTGCGCAATATCGGCATCAGCATCATTGCCCGTCAGGAAGTGCCCCACGATCCGCAACTGCGGGTGCTGACCATCGAGCATGCACCGCAGATCGTCGAGTACCTGTACTGCCTCAAGGAGCGCAAGAACGCGCGCCTGCCGGCGGCGTTTCTCGGATTGGCGCAGGAAATGGCTCCCGCCTGAAAGACCTGCATCGGTCAGATCAGCCAGCACATGCCTGACAAGTGAACCCAAATCCCTGAATACCACTATCGGTCGTTTTTGCCTTACTGCCATATGACCGACGCATTACAACTCTAGGATTTGCCTCATCTGCTAGATGAGGTCCGTCCATGAACCACTCCACTGCAACTGCCCTGAGCAACCCCGGCGCGCCGATGAAGGTGCGAGGCGTCCAGAAGCGCTTTGGCGCCTTCACCGCCCTGGACAACGTGTCCCTGGATGTCGCAGCCGGCGAGCTGGTGTGCCTGCTGGGCCCGTCCGGCTGTGGCAAGACCACGCTGCTGCGTTGCATCGCCGGCCTGGAGCGCCAGGACCAGGGCGAGTTGTACCTGGGGGATCGGGACGTTTCGCTGCTGGCGCCGCAAGCCCGGGACTACGGCATCCTGTTCCAGTCTTACGCGCTGTTTCCCAATCTCACGGTAGAAGCCAACATCGCCTACGGCCTGGCCGGTAGCGGCCGTGAGGAAGTGCGCAAGCGTGTGGCGCAAATGCTGGAACTGGTAGGGCTGACCGGCAGCGAGAAGAAATACCCCGGCCAGTTGTCCGGCGGCCAGCAGCAGCGCGTCGCCCTGGCCCGTGCCCTGGCGCCGTCACCGTCGCTGCTGCTGTTGGACGAGCCGATGTCGGCCCTGGACGCCCGGGTTCGCGAGCACTTGTGCACCGAGCTGCGTCAGCTGCAACGGCGCCTGGGGATCACCACCTTGATGGTCACCCACAATCAGGACGAGGCCATGTTGATGGCCGACCGCATCGCTGTCATGAACAACGGCAAGGTTGAACAGTACGCCACGCCCCAGGAAATCTACGATCGTCCGGCCACGCCCTTCGTAGCCGAGTTCGTTGGCCAGGGCAACTGGCTGCCCTTCAGCCGCAACAGCGACAGCCATGCCCAGGTCGGCGGAATGAATGTGCGCCTGGCCGACGGCTCGGCCAAGACCGCCTCGGGCCGGCTGTTCTGCCGTCCGGAGGCCATCAGCGTGAACCCGCTGGTGCATGAGGAAAACCTGTTTCCGGCCAAGGTCCGCGAGATCACTTTCCTCGGTAACCGCTGCCGCATGAGCTTCGAACTCAACCAACTGCCGGGGCATGCGCTGCTGGCTGAACTGGCACCGGAAGCCATGCCGCGTCTGGGGGCCCAGGACATCTGGGTCGCCTTGCCGCCGCGCAGCCTCCAGGTGTTTGCCTAAGATGAGCGTGCCAATGTCCCTGCCGCTACCTGCCAAGCGGGCGCGCCAGGCCTCTCGTGCCGAGATCGGCGACCGTATTTTTGTCGTCGGCGGCAAGGTTCTGCTCCTGCTCCTGCTGGGTGTAGCGGTGCTGTTGCCGCTGCTGGCGATCTTCTGGCGCGGTTTCAGTGCCGAAGCTGGACAGGGCGGTGGCTGGCTGGCGGCCCGTGAATTGGTGGCCAGCGCCAACTTCCACTGGTTGCTGGGCAACAGCCTGAAAGTCTCCCTCAGCGTGGCCGCCATCGTGGTGCCCCTGGCCTACCTGTTCGCCTACGCCCTGCAACGCACGCTGATTCCCGGCAAGGGCCTGTGGCGTGGCCTGTCGCTGTTGCCGTTGATGGCGCCGTCGATGCTGCCGGGCATTGCCCTGGTCTATCTGTTCGGCAATCAGGGGATGCTGCGTGGTCTGTTCGCCGAGAACATCTACGGCTTCTGGGGCATCGTCCTCGGCGAGGTCATCTACACCTTTCCCCATGCCCTGATGATCCTGCTCTCGGCCCTGTCCCTGGCGGATGCGCGGTTGTTCGATGCGGCGTCGAGCATGGGCGCCAGCCCCGCCAAGGCCTTTCGCAGCATCACTTGGCCGGCGACCCGGCAGGCGGTGTTCGCTGCGTTCTGCCTGGTGTTCACCCTGACCATCACCGACTTCGGTGTGCCGGTGGTGGTGGGTGGCGACTATCAGGTCCTGGCCCTGGAGGCCTACAAGGCGGTGGTGGGCCAGCAGCAGTTTGGCCGTGGCGCCCTGATCGGCATGGTGTTGCTGTTGCCGGCGTTGTTCAGTTTCGGCGTCGATGCCTGGTTGCGCCGCCGTCATGGCGATTCCATGAGCGGCCGCGCCCAGGTATTCAAACCGGCGCCGTCGCGGCTGCGCGACGCTTGCTACCTGGCTATCGTGCTGCTGATCTGCGCGGCCTTGTTGCTGGTGTTCGGCATGGCGGTGTATTCCTCCCTGGTGAAATTCTGGCCGTACAACCTGTCGCTGTCGCTGAACCACTACCAGTTCAACGACACCGCAGGGGGCGGTTGGCTGGCCTACCGCAACAGCCTGACCATGGCCCTGTGCACCGCGCTGATCGGCAGTGTGGTGATCTTCACGGGGGCTTACCTGATGGAGAAAACCAGTGGCCAGCGTGGCCTTAACCTGGCCTTGCGCATGCTCAGTTTCGTACCCATGGCGGTGCCCGGTTTGGTGCTGGGCCTGGGCTACGTGTTCTTCTTCAACCTCAACGGCAACCCGCTGCATGTGTTCTACGGAACCATGACTCTGCTGGTGGTGTGCACCATCGCCCACTACCTGACCACCGCACAGATGACCGCCACCACCGCCCTGCGCCAGTTGGATGCCGAGTTCGAGGCCGCCGCGCTGTCCCTCAAGGCGCCGCTGTACCGGCACTACCTGCGGGTTACCGTGCCGATCTGCCTGCCGGCGCTGCTGGACATCGTGCGTTACCTGTTCGTTTCGGCCATGACCACGGTGTCGGCGGCGATCTTCCTCTACAGCCCGGACACCATCCTCGCCGCCGTCGCTGTGCTGAACATGGACGACGCCGGCAACGTCGGCGGCGCTGCGGCCATGTCGACCCTGATCCTGTTCACCTCCGCCGGCGTTTCGCTGCTGCTGGCCTGGGCTTCCCGCGGGCTGTTGCGCCGCTCCCAGGCCTGGCGGCAGACCGCGCCGGGCCACTGATGCCTTGCTCACTCACCCTCTGATCTGCACTCACTAAGGAACCGCACCATGTTCAAGCCCCTGGCTCTTGCCGCTGCCGTCCTCTCTGCTGTCAGCCTGAACGCTTTTGCTGCGAAAACCGAACTGACGGTCTACACGGCCCTCGAAGCCGAGCAATTGAAGTCCTACAAGCAAGCCTTCGAAAAGGCCAATCCGGACGTGGAGATCAAGTGGGTGCGTGATTCCACCGGGATCATCACCGCCAAGCTGCTGGCGGAAAAAGCCCGGCCACAAGCGGACGCGGTCTGGGGCCTGGCGGCTTCCAGCCTGGCGATCCTCGATCAGCAGGGCATGCTGCAAAGCTACGCGCCCAAGGACCTGGGCAAGATCGGCCCGAACTATCGCGACGCCGCCAACCCACCGGCCTGGGTCGGCATGGACGTGTGGGCCGCGACCATCTGCTTCAACACCGTGGAGGCCGAAAAGCAGGGCCTGACCAAACCGGTGAGCTGGCAGGACCTGACCAAGCCCGAGTACAAGGGCAAGATCGTCATGCCTAACCCGGCGTCCTCGGGCACCGGCTTCCTCGATGTCAGCGCCTGGCTGCAGACCTTCGGTGAGAAACAGGGCTGGCAGTACATGGATGACCTGCACCAGAACATCGGCCAGTACGTCCACTCCGGCTCCAAGCCGTGCAAGCTGGCCGCCGCCGGTGAGTTCCCGATTGGTATTTCCTTCGAGTACCCGGCCGTGCAGCTCAAGCGCCAGGGCGCGCCGCTGGACATCGTCCTGCCCAAGGAAGGCCTGGGCTGGGAAATCGAAGCCACGGCGGTGATCAAGGGCACCCCTCATGAAGAGGCGGCGAAGAAGCTCGCCGACTTCTCCGCCAGCCCCGAAGCCATGGAGCTGTACAAGGAAAACTTCGCTGTCCTGGCCCAGCCCGGCATCGCCAAGCCGCAGACCGAACTGCCGGCCGACTACGAGCAGCGCCTGATCAAGAACGACTTTGCCTGGGCCTCGAAGAACCGCGACGAGATCCTCGCCGAATGGCGCAAGCGCTATGACGGCAAGTCGGAAAAGGTCGCCAAGCAGTAACCGATCAATCGCCTTCGCCGGCCAGCCGCTTCTACCGGGTTTGTAGGAGCCGGCTTGCCGGCGAAGGCGCTCCCCATCCAGGACACAACTCATGACCCATCACAGCGATCTGCTGATCGTCGGCGCCGGCATCCTTGGTCTGTCCCACGCCTACGCGGCTGCCAAGCGCGGTCTGCGGGTACAGGTATTCGAGCGCAGCGCCACGCCCCTGGGGGCTTCGGTGCGCAACTTCGGCCAGGCCCTGGTCACCGGGCAACCGCCGGGCATCATGCTGGAACTGGCCCGTGCCAGCCGCGATATCTGGGCCGACTGGCAACAGCTGGCGGGCCTGCCACTCAAACGCAACGGTTCCTACCTGTTCGCCCGCAGCGAAGCCGAGGAGCAGTTGCTCGAAGCCTTCTGCGCCGGCCGCGCGCGCGAGCACGGCTACCGCGTCGATCTGCTCCAGGGCGCAGCCCTGAATGATCTGTACGGCGGTCAATTCCGCCATCACCGGGCGGCGTTGCACGGTCTGGACGACCAGCAGTTGTATTCCCGGGAAGCCATCCCGATGCTGATCGACTACCTGCGCCGCGACCTGGGGGTGCAGTTCCACTTTTCGACCCTGGTGCGTGACATCGCGCCGGGGCAACTGCACAGCACCGCCGGCAGCTTCCACGCGCCACGCATCGTGCTGTGTTCGGGGCACGATTATCAGACCTTGCTGGCCGAGCAGATCGCCGCCTTGCAACCGCAGATCTGCCGCTTGCAGATGCTTCGCGCCCGGCCCCAGGTCAACCTGAACCTGCAACATGCGTTGCTCACCGGGCTCAGCTGCGTGCATTACGGCGCCTTTGCCGATCTGCCGGAAGCAGCCGCCGTGCAGGCGCAGATCCTGCGTGAAGCGCCGCACCTGCATGAGCACGGCATTCACTTGTTGATCAGCCCGACCCCCTATGGAGAGGTGATCATCGGCGATTCCCATGATTACGGCAGCGATCCGTCGCCTTTCAATGGCGAGCAGGTGGATGACTGGCTGATCGAGCTGGCCGAGCAGACCTTGGGCTGCAAGGTCCAGGTGGTGGAGCGCTGGCAGGGCGTCTATGGTGCTCGCGGGCCCGGACCGTTCTCCTTCCTGGAGGCCGCCCCCGGGGTCCATGTGGCCCTGATGCACACCGGGGTGGGCATGAGCGTCGGTCCGGCCATGGCCGAGGGCAATATCGCCCGGGTGCTGGAGGAAGCGTGATGAGTCGGCAGCAGGTGATTGATGAGGTTTTCGGCTTGTACGAGCGCTTTGGCGATCACGACTACATCGGCGAGCCGGTGTCGCAGATCGAGCATATGTCCCAGGCGGCGCAGTTGGCTCTGGCGGAAGGTTATGACGACGAAGTGGTGCTGGCGGCGTTCTTCCACGATATTGGGCATATCTGTCAGCAGGATGCCGAGAACATGCACGGTTTTGGCGTGGTCAGTCACGAGCGCCTGGGGGCGGACTATCTGCGTCGGGCGGGCTTCAGCGAGCGTCTGGCACAACTGGTGGAATACCACGTCCAGGCCAAGCGTTACCTGACCTTCAAGGAGCCGGGGTATTACCAGCGCCTGAGCGAGGCCAGTCGACGCACCCTGGAGTATCAGGGCGGGGTGATGAGCGCGGCAGAGGCGGCGGCCTTCGAGCTCGACCCGCTGTGTGCGGTGAGTTTGCGCATGCGCCACTGGGACGAGCAGGCCAAGGAGATGTGGGTGCCGGTGATGGACCTGCAGATCCTCAAGGACAAGGCCTTGGCGGTGTTGGCTTGAGCCCTTTCGCGGGCAAGCCGGCTCCTACAGAGCGCTGTAGGAGCCGGCTTGCCGGCGAAGGCGCTCTACGCCTGAACCAGCAAGGTTTCGGCCAGGGCCTCGATCTGCTCCTGACGCTCGGCCTGGCTCAGGCGCGCATGGGGATTGAGCGACGACCACTGCGGATGCGCCCGAGCCTTGCTCAGGGCTTCCGGTAATTTGCCCTCGCGCCAGCTCTTATCCTCCGGCGTGGCCAGACGGATGCTGTCCATGGCCGCATGCCCGCGCCGGTCCAGCGCCTGTACCAACTGCCGCTGACGCAACGCCAACAGCCGTAGCACGCTGTCGTCCACGGTCAATTCGCGCTGGCCCTTGAGCTTGCCCAGCAGGCGACTGCCGTAGCTGCGGGCGGTCTGCAGGGCGCCGCCGGCAATCGCTCCGGCCAACGCCGCGGCGCCTAGGGTCAAGCCACCTACCAACAGATCCACGCCGGCCCCGGCTGCCGCTCCCGCGGCGATCCCGCCACCGACACGCACCCCCAACTGCTTGAGGGTTTCCGGATTGAACAGGTCGTCGCCCCAACGTCCGTCCAACAGCGGCAGATCACTGGCCGAGGCGTCCTGAGGGCGGAAAGCGTAGAGCTTGAGCAGGGCTTCGACACAGCATTGCTCACGCTGACGGATGGCCTGACGGAGTTCGCCAATCGCCTGCTGCTCCTGTTGCGTGTCGCTGGCCACGCTGCGGCGGCAGGCGGCGCAGTCCACCAGCAGTTCGGCAATCAGCCGTGCCGCACTTTGCTGGCGCGCCAGGCGTTGTGCCTGCTGGTCGTCGATCAGCCGTTGCAGTGCCGGACGGGCATGCTCCAGCAGCAGGGACAGGCTCTCATACAGCCGTCGTTCGCCGTCTTCCGGCGGCGCCACGCTGTCGAAGCGCACCAGGGCATGCAATCCCAGGCGAGCCAGGGCTTCGCGCCAGTCGCCTTCGCGCTGTTCGTCGCTGCTGACGAAATTCAGCACCGGCAGCAGTGGCTTGCCACAGCCGCTCAGTACTTCAAGCTCATCCCGGTACTTGGCCAGCACCGGTTCCCGGGCGTCGATCACATAGAGCCCGGCGTCCGAGGCCAGCAGTTGGCGCAGGACCTTGGCTTCCTGCTCGAAGCGTTGCCGAGCCTCGCTGCCGTCGAGAAAGCGTGCCAGCCGGGCCGGGCCGTCCAGGCGTTCGCCGGGGCGTTCCAGGCGCTCCAGATAGTCCAGCAGGGCGATGGCGTCTTCCAGGCCCGGGGTGTCGTAGAGCTCCAGCAGGGGTTGGCCATCCACTGAGAGGCGAGCGCCTTCCACATGCCGCGTGGTGCTGGGGCGATGGGAGACTTCGCCAAAGCCCACGTCCCGGGTCAGGGTACGCAGCAATGAGGTCTTGCCGACGTTGGTGTGGCCGACCACCGCCAGTTTCAGTGCCCGGTGGCGTGGTTCAGTCATGACCGGTCTCCAGCCAGTTGAGGGGCGCGCAATCGGCGAACGGCAGCTCAAGTTGCTCCAGGGCAGCGTGCCAGTCGCCCAGGCGAGCCGAGTCCAGCGCTTGACCTGGAGGCGCTTGCAGCAGCCAGATTCGCGTCGCCGCAGCGTTGCGCGCCAGCTCGGCAATCAGCCCCAGGCTGCCGCGATCCGGCGAGCGCCGAGGGTCGCAGGCAATCACCAGGCGCGCCGGGGGAAAGCGGCTCATCTGCTCCAGCAGACGGTTGCGTGACTCTCGGTTGTCGAGGATGCCGGCGTCCTTGATGCTGTCTGGCAGTTGCGGTGGCCAGGAGCGCTGATGGTCCAGTTCGATGGCCACCAACAGCGCGCCGCTGCTGTCCTGGGCGCTGACGCCGGCTTCGACTCGATGCAGTTGCTCGGGGGCCGCGTCATTGACCCCAAGGCGTTCGCTGCTGGGCATCAGGCGTTCACGCAACTGGCTGTAGCCCGGCAACTTGAGGTCCAGTTGCAGGCGGGCCTGTCCGTGTTTCCAGCGCCAGCGGCAGAACAGCATCAGCAGCAGGCGCGGCAGCACGCCGTAGATCACCACTAGGACCACCAGCCAGATGGCCCAGGACTGACGGACCAGCTCGGTGTTGTAGACATCCCGGGTGCTGGCCTGGATGGTTGCCACACTCGGCGCGCCGAGGCCCAGGCCTCGGGGCAGGGCGCTGATGGCGTTGGTAATGGCAACGAAGGCATCGGCGCCCAGCAGGGTGCTTTCCCAGACAAAGCTGTAGCGGTGGGTGGTCAGCAGCAACAGCAGCATGACCACGGCGCTGAACAGGGCCAGGCACCACAGGCCGTTGACCAGGGCGCCCAGGGCCCAGCGATTGAGCTTGCGCCGCTGGAGCAACAGCAACAGGGCCGGTGGTAACTGCGCGGCTTTGGCGTCGCGGGAGAATTTTTCACTCAGCCATAGCCACAGCCGGCCCAGGCTGGCGCTGTGCTCGCCGGCGAACAGCAGGCCGATCAGCCAACTCAGCAGCAGGATCAGGTTCAGGCCCAGCAGACTGCCCAGTGCCCAGAACACATTGACCGGTTGCTGGGTGTTGCCCAGGGCGCTGAAGGCCAGGCCGGCGCCACTGAGTACGGCCAGCAGCGCCAGGGCAAGCAACGCCAGGCGTGCGCCTTGCAGCCAGTGCAGCAACGCGCTGTGCAGACCGTCGCGCTGGGCCAGCCACAGGGCACGGGTCTGGATGCGGGTCGCCAGGTCGCCGCCCTGGTTGCGGGCCAGGCGGTTGGCTTCCTGATCGTCCAGTGGCCCGGCGTGTTCCTCGCGCAGGCGCACGGTTTCGGTCAGCCACAGTCGTTGCAGGGGAGTCAGTGCAGTCACGCGTCATTCCATCGCTCAAAAGTGCGCTGAGCATAACTGCTGCAGCGGCGGTCGGGTGAAGTTGCCAGGCTTGGGCCCTCTGGTATCCTCGCCGGCATGAAAAAATCTCTCCCTCTCAGCCTGATCGCGGCCCTCGGTGAAAACCGCGTGATCGGCGTCGACAACAGCATGCCCTGGCACCTGCCGGGGGATTTCAAATACTTCAAGGCCACGACCCTGGGCAAGCCGATCATCATGGGGCGCAAAACCTGGGATTCCCTGGGCCGGCCCTTGCCGGGGCGGTTGAACATCGTGGTCAGTCGTCAGACCGATCTGGTGCTCGAAGGTGCCGAGGTCTATCCGTCTTTGGCGGCCGCGGTAGCGCGGGCCGAGGAGTGGGCTCTGGAGCAGGGGGCCGACGAGCTGATGCTGATTGGCGGCGCGCAGCTCTATAGCCAAGGCCTGGAGCAGGCGGATCGCCTGTATCTGACGCGGGTGGCATTGAGCCCGGAAGGCGATGCCTGGTTTCCAGCGTTCGATCTGGACCAATGGCAGTTGGTGTCGGATGTGCCGAATCCGCCGGAAGGGGATAAGCCGGCGTACAGCTTCGAGGTGTGGGAGAAGCGTTAAGCGCTTCGCCGGCAAGTCGGCCCCCGTAGGAGGGGGCTTGCCGGCGAAGAGGTCAATCAAGCCTGAGCCAGTTCCTCGTGCTCATCGGCGTCCAGCAATGCTTTGTCGGTTTGCTGCATCACCTGGCTGGTGATGGCGCCGGCCGTCATCGAACCGCTGACGTTCAGCGCGGTGCGGCCCATGTCGATCAGCGGCTCCACGGAAATCAGCAACGCCACCAACGACACCGGCAGGCCCATGGCCGGCAGCACGATCAGCGCGGCGAAGGTCGCGCCGCCACCCACGCCGGCCACACCCGCGGAACTCAAGGTCACGATGGCCACCAGGGTGGCGATCCACAGCGGGTCCAGCGGGTTGATGCCCACGGTGGGGGCAACCATCACCGCCAGCATGGCCGGGTACAGGCCGGCGCAGCCGTTCTGGCCGATGGTGGCGCCGAACGAGGCGGCGAAGCTGGCAATGGACTGGGGAATGCCCAGGCGCCGGGTCTGGGCTTCGATGCTCAGGGGAATGCTCGCGGCGCTGGAGCGGCTGGTGAAGGCGAAGGTCAGCACCGGCCAGACCTTGCGGAAGAAGCGCAGCGGGTTGATCCCGGCCAGGGCTACCAGCAGGCCGTGGACCACGAACATCAGGCCCAGGCCGAGGTAGGACACCACCACGAAACTGCCGAGCTTGATGATGTCCTGCAGGTTGGAACCGGCCACCACCTTGGTCATCAGCGCCAGCACGCCGTACGGGGTCAGTTTCATCACCAGGCGCACCAGACGCATCACCCAGGCTTGCAAGGTGTCGATGGCGTTGAGCACTTTCTGCCCTTTGTCGGCGTCATCCTTGAGCAATTGCAGCGCCGCTACCCCGAGGAAGGCGGCGAAGATCACCACGCTGATGATCGAGGTCGGCTTGGCCCGGGCCAGGTCGGCGAAAGGGTTCTGTGGGATGAACGACAGCAGCAACTGCGGCACGTTGAGGTCGGCAACCTTGCCCGCGTAATCGCTCTGGATCACTTGCAGGCGCGCCATTTCCTGGGTGCCGGCCACCAGCCCTTCGGCCGTCAGGCCGAACAGGTTGGTCAGGCCGATGCCCACCAGCGCCGCGATGGCGGTGGTGAACAGCAGGGTGCCGATGGTCAGGAAGCTGATCTTGCCCAGGGACGAGGCGTTGTGCAGGCGGGCCACGGCGCTGAGGATCGAGGCGAACACCAGGGGGATCACGATCATCTGCAGCAACTGCACGTAGCCATTGCCCACCAGGTCGAACCAGCTGATGGAGGCCTTGAGCACCGGGTTGCCGGCGCCGTAGAGGCTGTGCAGGGCGATGCCGAAGACCACGCCCAGCACCAGGGCCAGGAGGACCTTCTTGGCCAGGCTCCAGGTGGTGTGGCGGGTTTGTGCCAGGCCCAGCAGCAGGGCCAGGAACACCAGCAGGTTGAGGATCAGCGGCAGATTCATTGGGGCTCCGATAAGACTTGTGTCAATCGCGGCTCAGGGCGATTGCGAACCGGCAAGCCTAACAGCTTGAAATCTATTGAATTAATAACGATATCGCATGGCAACTGTCGTTTTTGGAATAAGCCGCTGACGCTCAGGCGCATGCGGTTGGCGCTCTCGGGACGCAAGCGGTCGCGTAGAGACGAGAACTGTCACAGGGATTTGTTAGCGTCGAACCTTTCACTCAGGGAGAAACCGCAGATGAAGTTCGCGCCGAAATTTCTAGCCGTTGCACTCTGCCTGGGCCTTGCCGGCCAGGCCTTCGCCACCGAGTTGAAGCACTGGCCGCAGGAGCAGGCCAAGCAACTGGACGCGATGATCGCGGCCAACGCCAACAAGGGTAACTTCGCGGTGTTCGACATGGACAACACCAGTTACCGCTACGATCTGGAAGAGTCCCTGTTGCCCTACATGGAAAACAAGGGGCTGATCACCCGCGAGACCCTCGACCCGTCGCTGAAACTGATTCCGTTCAAGGACACCGCCGAGCACAAGGAAAGCCTGTTCAGCTACTACTATCGCCTTTGCGAAATCGACGACATGGTCTGCTACCCCTGGGTGGCCCAGGTGTTCTCCGGCTTCACCCTCAAGGAGCTCAAGGGCTACGTCGACGAGCTGATGGCGTCCGGCAAGCCGGTGCCGAGCACTTATTACGACGGTGACGTGGTCAAGACCATCGAGGTCAACCCGCCCAAGGTCTTCACCGGCCAGACCGAGCTGTACAACAAACTGATGGAGAACGGCATCGAGGTCTATGTGATGACCGCCGCCTCCGAAGAGCTGGTGCGCATGGTCGCCTCCGATCCCAAGTACGGCTACAACGTCAAGCCGCAGAACGTGATTGGCGTGACCACCCTGCTCAAGGACCGCAAGACTGGCGCCCTGACCACCGCGCGTAAACAGATCACCGACGGCAAGTACGACGAGAAGGCCAACCTTGGTCTGGAGCTGACGCCTTACCTGTGGACCCCGGCCACTTGGATGGCGGGCAAGCACGCGGCGATCCTGACTTACATCGACGAGTGGAAGAAGCCGGTGCTGGTGGGTGGCGACACACCGACCAGCGACGGCTACATGCTGTTTCATGATGTGGACGTGGCCAAGGGTGGCATCCACCTGTGGATCAACCGCAAGGACAAGTACATGACCCAGCTCAACGGCATGATGGCCAAGCACGCCGCGGCCCAGGCCAAGGAAGGCCTGCCGGTGACGGCGGACAAGAACTGGGTCATCGTCAAACCCGAAGACATCCAGTAACCCGGCCCGCTGCACCGCCCCTCTGTAGGAGCCGGCTTGCCGGCGAACAGTCCTTTGGATCTGGCGTCGCCCTTGTGGACGCCTTCGCTGGCAAGCCAGCTCCTACGGTAAACCGGTCCGCCAAGCCGCCCTCATCCGTAGGCGTCGGCTTGCCGGCGAACAGGCCCTTGGATCTGGCGTCGCCCTTGTGGACGCTTTCGCTGGCAAGCCAGCTCCTACAAGGGGTGTCTGTCGTTCGGTGCGGAGCTGGCGTCCGCTATAGGCGGAGAATGTTTCAACTTGTGACTGCCGAAGCCCCTCTGCCATAATCGCGCCCGTTTCCACTCCTCCTGCCTGCTCTCCCTGTGCCGGGTTTGTCCCCGTCTGCACGTAATGGACTACGTTGTGAGCTATCTCTCGATCGAATTCGGCCTCTGCTTCATCCTGTTCTTCATTCTGTATTGGGGCCTGGGCTTCAGTCTGCGTCTGCAGAACGGCCTGCTGCTGGCCGCCAGCTACGCGATCCTCGCCAGCTTCAGCCTGAACTTCCTCTACATCCTGCTGGGCTACACGGCCCTGGTGTATCTGCTCGGTCTGTTGAGCCAGCGTTATCCCGGGCGGGGCTGGGTCAATGGCCTGATGTTGCTGCTGGTGCTCGGGGCTTTTTACCTGTTCAAGTACCAGGACTTCTTCACCAGCACGGTGCAGAGCGCCTTCGCCCAGTTTGGTGTGGAAGTGTCGCTACCGTTGCTGGAGGTGCTGTTGCCGGTGGGGCTGTCGTTCTATGCCTTCCACTCGGTCAGCTACCTGGTGTCGATCAACCGTCGCGAGCTGACGCCGGGCTCGCCCTTTGACCTGGCGCTGTACCTGGCGTTTTTCCCCAGCCTGATTGCCGGTCCCGTGAACCGGGCGATCCCCATGCTGGAACAGATCAACCCGCCGCAGTTGCGTCAGGTGCTGGAGCCGCAACGGGCCCTGGGCCTGATCGCCGTGGCGGTGGTCAAACTGTTCTTCCTCAGCTCCTGGCTGGCCAATGAATGGGTCGACCCGGTGTTCGACAGCCCGGTGGCCTTCTCGGCCGAGCAGATCCTGCGGGCGGTGTACGGCTATTCGTTCCTGATCTACTTCAACTTCAGCGGCTACACCGATCTGGTGACCGGTATCGCCCTGTTGCTGGGCTTTCGCCTGCCGTTGAACTTCAACTACCCCTATGCGGCGCGCAACCTCAAGGAGTTCTGGGGACGCTGGCACATCAGCCTGTCGACCTTTATCCGTGACTACGTGTATATCCCGCTGGGGGGCAACCGGGGGCCGGTGTGGCGCGGCAACCTGAACATGCTGCTGGCGATGCTGATCTCCGGCTTGTGGCACGGCGCCAGCGCCAACTTCATTATCTGGGGCGCGCTGCATGGCGTTGGCCTGGCGCTGTACAAACTGTGCAGCCCGTTGCTGGCCCGGGGGCCGAGCTGGATCGGCGCGGATCTGATGGCTCGCCTGCTGACCTTCCACTACGTGGCCTTTGCCTGGATCTTCTTCCGCTGCGCGACCTTGTCCGACGCCATGGACATGCTCAGTGGCCTGGGCGGCCTGTCCTTCAGCGGCCTGGCCGGCAGCGCCTTGAGCCTGTTGGGCTGCCTGTTGTTCGTCGCCTTCTACCCACGGATCGTGGCGCTGCTGCGCCGCCTGTTCGATGCGGCCACCGGCTTGCCGTGGCTGTTCTATCCAGTGCCGTTGGGGCTGTTCATCTGCGTGGTTATCTTCGCCTCACCGTCGGGCGTGCCGGGGTTCATCTATGCCAGTTTCTAACCGTTCGCCCTTGTCGGTCAGCTTCGGCAGCGCAGCCAAGGTGTTCTATGCCCTGGTGGTGACCAGCCTGTTGCTGGTGTGGTTCAACCAGCAGTCGATCCGTCTCTACTGCCAGCAGAAGTACCACGATGACTGCGAGATTCCGGGACTTTCGCAGAACCCGCAGTGGCGTTTTGGCGCGCAGCTCAACCAGGCCCTGGAAAATGCCCGGGTGGCCTTTGTCGGCAGCTTTGCCGCAACCGCCGACCTGAGCCTGGTGGCCCAGGCTGAAGCGGCCGCGGACGAAGAGCCTGCGCCGTTGCCGAAGGTCGCGGCCGCGCCAGAGCACCCGCCGCTGAGCACCGCTCACGCGGCCCCGGTCCATGTGGCTCCCCAGGCCCCGGTCCCGGTGCATCCGCAGCCAGTGGCCGTGGCTCCCGTGGTCAGCCATCCCCCCCAGGTCGAGCAGGGGCACGCGGCGCCGCTGATGGCCAGCCTGGCCACTGGGGATGAGGTGTTCTTCGTCGGTGATTCCCTGATGCAGGGCGTGGCGCCGCACATGGCCAACACCTTGCGCAAACGCTACAACGTCAAGAGCCTGAACCTCAGCAAGCAGAGCACCGGCCTTGCCTATCCAAGCTTCTTCAACTGGCCCAAGACCGTTGAGAGCACCTTGGCCAGCAATCCGAACATTCGCCTGATGGTGATCTTCCTGGGGCCCAACGATCCGTGGGACATGCCGGTGGTCAAGGGCAAGCCGTTCCTGCGCTTCAAGACCCCGGACTGGGAGGAAGCCTATCGCCAGCGCATCGATTCGATCCTCGACACCGCCCAGGCCCACAATGTGCAAGTGATCTGGGTCGGCCCGCCGAACATGGAGAAGCCCAAGCTGTCTACGGCCATGGCTTACCTGAGCGACCTGTACAAGAGCCAGATCGAGCAGTATCACCAGCATTTCGTTTCGGCCAACGAGATCCTTGGCTACCAGAGCGACGAATTTTCCTATTACCGCACCACCGGCGATGGCAAGAAGGTCAAGACCCGGGTCGACGACGGTATTCATTTCACCACCACTGGGCAGAAGCTGATCGCTGAGCGTGTGATCTCGCTGATCAACTTTCCCAGTCAACAATTGACGGAGCACTGATATGGGGCGACTGCAAGGCATTGCGCTGTTGCTGGGCATCACCTTGCTGAGCAGTTGCAGCCCGACCACCGAGGTCCAGGCCACACCGGCCTCGGCCCTGGCCAGGTCCGGAACCGGAGCGAAGAAGGTCGTGACCACTGGCAGCGACCCGAACCTGGCGTTGCTGGCACGCAAGTTCAGCACCTCCAACCGCACCCCCATCAACATTGTGCAACTGGGGGATTCCCACACCGCTGCCGACCTGTTCAGCGGTGAGGTGCGACGCCTGCTGCAAGCGCAGTACGGCGATGGCGGCATTGGTTTCGTGGCGGCAACACCGGTGCCCGGCACTCGCTATGAACGGGTGATCCTCGGGGCGGCCAAGCGTCAGTGGTCCCTGGTGTCGGCGCGTAACCAGCAGAGCACGCAGTTTCCCCTGGGGGGCTACCTGTCGCTGCCGATGACGCCGGGGGCTCGGGTGCATATCGCCGAGCGCCAGCCGAGCAACCAGCAGTACCGCATTTCCGCTCTGTACCAGGCGTCCAGCAACAACACCCTGACCGCCCGGGACAACCTCAACAAGAGCAGTCGCATGCTGGCCGCTACCGGTGGACAGTGGCGTTTCAGTCCGCCGTTCAACAACCTGACCCTGCCGCTGGACTTTAACGTGGCCAACAACCAGGGCCTGGCCCTGGGCGGCTGGAACATCCTCGGGCAGAAGAGTGCCGGGGTGATCTACTCCTCCCTGGGCATCAATGGCGCACGCCTGGATGTGCTGGACAAGTGGCAGCCCGGCTGGCTGGAAACCCTCAAGGCCCTGCGCCCGGACATGGTGGTGCTGGCCTACGGCACCAACGAGGCGTTCGATGACGATCTGGATCTGCAGCTGTACCGCAGTCAGTTGCAGGAAAAAGTCACGCTGCTGCGCAAGAACCTGCCCAAGACCGTGATCCTGCTGGTGGGGCCGCCGGACTCCATCAAGCGCCGCAATGCCGGGAGTTGTGCGGCATCGCAGCCGCAGCCGCTGCGGCAGATCGTGCAGATCCAGAAGGACGTGGCGAAGAACAGCCGCACGCTGTTCTGGGACTGGCAGGCGTTCATGGGCGGGGATTGTTCGATCAGCAAATGGCAGGGCAGCGACCTGGCGCGTAACGACCTGGTGCACCTGACCGCTGATGGCTATCGCAAGAGTGCCGATGGCCTGTACCGCTTCCTGCGCGGGCAGTTGGGCGAACGCATGCCCTGAGCCCCCGGCCACCGGCTTCAACGGTGGCGGCGCCACCACCCCGAATGCTGCTGTAGGAGCTGGCTGGCCAGCGAAGGCATCCGCAAGGGCGACGCAAGGCCAAAAAAATGCCCCGCACTTGGCGGGGCATTTTCATTTCAGGGCAATGCGATCAGAGGCCGTCGAGCATGGCCTTGTTGCGCACCGCACCCTTGTCGGCGCTGGTGGCCAGCAGGGCGTAGGCTTTCAGTGCCGTGGTCACCTTGCGTGGGCGTGCCTCCACCGGTTTCCAGCCTTTCTTGTCCTGCTCGACACGGCGGGCTGCCAGTTCCTCGTCGCTGACCAACAGGTTGATCGAGCGGTTGGGGATGTCGATCAGGACCTTGTCGCCGTCCTGCACCAGACCAATGGCGCCGCCGGCTGCCGCTTCTGGTGAGGCGTGGCCGATGGACAGGCCCGAAGTGCCGCCGGAGAAGCGGCCGTCGGTGAGCAGCGCGCAGTCTTTGCCCAGGCCCTTGGATTTCAGGTAGGACGTCGGATAGAGCATTTCCTGCATGCCCGGGCCGCCTTTCGGACCTTCGTAACGAATGATCACGATGTCGCCTGCTTTCACTTCGTCAGCGAGGATGCCGCGCACGGCGCTGTCCTGGCTTTCGAAGATCTTGGCGTTACCTTCGAAGACGTGGATCGACTCGTCGACACCGGCGGTCTTCACCACGCAGCCGTCCAGGGCGATGTTGCCGTAGAGCACGGCCAGGCCGCCTTCCTTGGAATAGGCATGTTCGACGCTGCGGATGCAGCCGTTTTCACGGTCGTCGTCGAGGCTGTCCCAACGGGTCGACTGGCTGAAGGCGGTCTGGGTCGGGATGCCCGCCGGGCCGGCCTTGAAGAAGTGATGCACGGCTTCGTCCGTGGTCTGGGTGATGTCCCACTGGGCGATGCCCTCGGCCATGGTCTTGCTGTGTACGGTGGGCAGGTCGGTGTGCAGCAGGCCGCCACGGGCCAATTCGCCGAGGATGCTGAAGATACCGCCGGCGCGGTGCACGTCTTCCATGTGGTACTTCTGGATGTTCGGCGCCACTTTGCACAGCTGTGGCACGTGGCGCGACAGGCGATCGATGTCCCGCAGGTCGAAGTCGATCTCGGCTTCCTGGGCAGCGGCCAAGAGGTGCAGGATGGTGTTGGTGGAACCGCCCATGGCGATGTCCAGGGTCATGGCGTTCTCGAACGCCTTGAAGTTGGCGATGTTGCGCGGCAGTACCGACTCGTCGTTGTCGCCGTAGTAGCGCTGGCACAACTCGACGATGGTGCGTCCGGCCCGCAGGAACAGTTCCTCACGGTCGCTGTGGGTGGCCAGGGTCGAACCGTTGCCCGGCAGGGCCAGGCCCAGAGCTTCGGTCAGGCAGTTCATGGAGTTGGCGGTGAACATGCCGGAGCACGAACCACAGGTCGGGCAGGCGCTGCGCTCGTACTCGGCAACCTTCTCGTCAGAAGCGCTGGAGTCGGCGGCGATGACCATGGCGTCCACCAGGTCCAGGCCGTGGCTGGCGAGCTTGGTCTTGCCGGCTTCCATCGGGCCGCCGGAGACGAAGATCACCGGGATGTTCAGGCGCAGGGCGGCCATCAGCATGCCGGGGGTGATCTTGTCGCAGTTGGAAATGCACACGATGGCGTCGGCGCAGTGGGCGTTGACCATGTATTCCACGGAGTCGGCGATGATCTCGCGGCTCGGCAGCGAATACAGCATGCCGTCGTGGCCCATGGCGATGCCGTCGTCCACGGCGATGGTGTTGAATTCCTTGGCCACGCCACCGGCGCGTTCGATCTCACGGGCGACCAGCTGGCCCAGGTCCTTCAGGTGCACGTGCCCCGGGACGAACTGGGTGAAGGAGTTGGCAATGGCAATGATCGGCTTCTTGAAGTCGTCATCTTTCATCCCCGTGGCGCGCCACAGTGCGCGGGCGCCGGCCATGTTGCGGCCGTGGGTGGATGTTTTCGAGCGGTAATCAGGCATGGAGCACTCCGGGCGGCTAATCAGGGAACAAATGGGGAGTGAGCTTCTATTGACCTCGGGAACACTCAGAAATGGCCGTGTGTCCGAAAGCTGCCGATGACGTCGCGGGATCGCCGCGCGCCTCAGCCTGAGCTCATAAACCCGCCGGGGGATGACTGGCGATGAATTTGCCGATTCTACACCGCTGGCGTCAGGAAGGAATGCCGTGGCCGCTCTGTGGCGTGCGATTGCCTGGATCTGACAGGGAGGCTGCCAGCCTGGCCGCTCCTGGTTTAGACTCGCCGCCCCTCGATCCCCTTCCAATGGAGCTGGAATGTCCGCGAACATGCGATCCCTGAGGTTCTACCTGGGCACTGGCCTGCTGCAGGGTCTGCTGCTGATGTGGCTGGTGCTCTACAGCGACTGGCCGGGCAGTGCCATGGCCGTGGTGGGCGCCGCGCTGCTGACGGGCGGCGGGTTCGTGCAACTGCTGGCCGGGCAACGCCGCCAGTGGCGCACCTGGCGAGCCGCCTTGCTGCTCGCCTTCGCGGCTGCGGTGCTGGTGCAGGCCTGCAGTGAATTGCCCTCCACCCGTGGGGTGATCTACAGCGTGGTGGTGCTCCTGCTGCTGATGACGCTGCTCAGCGCCACTTGGCTGCCGGGACGTGACGGTTTTAAACGACGGCTGTTGGGTGACGGAGCCTGGATGCTGGTGGCCCTTTCCGCTGCGTGGCTGGTGCAGGCGTTGTTCGATTTCTGGACCCACGAACACCATCTGGACCCCTTCAAGAGCGGGTTCCTGTCCTTGCGCTACTTCACCGGGCCACCCTTGGCATTCTCCTTTGTCCTGTACCTCAGGGATTTGTGCCGTTTGCGCGATCTTCAGACGCAAGCGCCCTGATAACGACGGTTGACCAGGCTGTTCAGGCCCAGGGCGGCAGCACTCAGCAGCAGAAAGCACAGGCCCAGCGCCGTCACCAGGTTGCTGCTGCTCAGGTTGATGAAGCCACTGATCAGGCCGCCACTGATAAAGATGATCATGTTGCCCGCCGAAGCCGAGGTTCCTGCGTTCTGCGGAAAAATGCCCATGGCCCGCGAGGTTGCCACCGGGCGGGTGATGGTGGTGCCGGCGGTGCAGATGATCATCGGCACCAGGACCGTGGCGACGGACCGCTCGAACGGCTGCAACAACAGCATCAGCAGGCCGGACAGGGCGATCAGCCCCAGGCCGGTGACGATCTGGGTGCTGGCTTGCAGGTAACGGTTCATCACCCCGGCGCCGATGCCGCCCAATACGTAGGCGGCTCCATACAGCAGCAGTGCCAGCGAGTACTGGTAGGGCGAGAGCTGCAACTGCTCCATGAAAATGATCGGTGAAACGACGATGAACGAGAAATGGCAGGCGAAGGCCAGTGCCGAGATCAGCCAGTAGCCGACGAACGACAGGTCGGCAAACACCAGCCGGTAGGCCGTGAAGATATTCCGCTGACGTGCCGCCGCCGTGCCTGGGGTGTTCTCCAGCAGGAAGCAGGCCTTGAGGATGACCAACAGGCTGAGGCCGACAAATACCTCGAAGCTGCCCTGCCAGCCCAGGTGGGCCTGCAGCCAGGTGCCTAACAGCGGTGACAGGGAAATGAAGAGACCGCTGGCGGTGACCATGGCGATGCGCAAGCGCTCCTGCTGCTTGCCGACGAACATGTCCTGCACCAGTGCCTGGGACAGCACGAAGCAGCCACAGCCGACTGCCTGGACCACGCGAAACAGCAGAAACCAGCTGTACTCACTGGCGGTCATGCAACCGAGCGCCCCGGCGATGGCCACGCTCATGCCTGCCAGTAGCAGCTTCTTTCGCCCTAGGGTGTCTGACAGCGGTCCGACCACCAACAGGGAAAATGACAAGCCAATGGCGAACAGGCTGATGGACAGCGCGATATCGACGCTGGAGGTCTGGAAGCGTTCGGCCAGGGCGGGAAAGGAGGGGAGGATGACGTCCAGCGGGAAAACCCCGAGCAGGGTCATGGTCAGCAGCAGGATGATCGCTGATGTCTTTTTCGCGGTGGCGGGGGAGTGGCCCATGGTGCGGCGTCTCGGTCCTTGAGAGGGGCCGAGAATCCAGTCGTGGCGTTGCAAAGTCAATCGGTGGCGCTGGCCATTCCCGCGCAGGGCGGGAATGGCCGTCGGCCCGGGCTCAGCTGTTGGGCAGCAGGCGGCAGGTGATGCTCTTGATGTAGCGGGTTTCCGGGATGGCTGGGTGCACCGGGTGATCCGGGCCCTGGCCGCCGCGTTCCAGCAGTTGGATATTGCGGTCCAGGTGGCGGGCACTGGTCAGCAGGATGTTCTGCAGGTCGTCCTCGGGCAAGTGCATCGAGCATGAGGCGCTGACCAGGATGCCGTCCTTGTTGAGCAGGCGCATGGCTTGCTCGTTCAGGCGGCGGTAGGCGCCTTCGCCGTTCTTCAGGTCTTTCTTGCGTTTGATGAAGGCGGGTGGGTCGGCAACGATCACGTCGAAGCGCTCTTCACTGGCTTTCAGCTCTTTCAGGGCTTCGAAGACATCGCCTTCGATGCAGGTCATTTTCTCGGCGAAACCGTTCAGCGCCGCGTTGCGCTCCACGCCATCAAGGGCGAAGGCCGAGGCATCGACGCAGAACACTTCACTGGCGCCGAACGCCGCGGCTTGCACACCCCAGCCGCCGATGTAGCTGTACAGGTCCAGCACGCGCTTGCCCTTGGCGTAAGGCGCCAGGCGGGCGCGGTTCATGCGGTGGTCGTAGAACCAGCCGGTTTTCTGGCCCTGGATCACCGGGGCTTCGAACTTCACGCCGTTCTCTTCCAGAGCAACCCACTCCGGTACCAGGCCGAACACGGTTTCGACGTAGCGGCTCAGGCCTTCGGCGTCACGGGCGGCGGAGTCGTTCTTGAACAGGATGCCGCTGGGCTTGAGCACCTGAGTCAGGGCCGCAATCACGTCGTCCTTGTGGGTTTCCATGGTCGCCGAGGCGATCTGTACCACCAGGATGTCGCCAAAACGGTCGACCACCAGGCCCGGCAGCAGGTCGGAGTCGCCGTAGACCAGGCGGTAGAACGGCTTGTCGAACAGCCGCTCGCGCAGGGACAGGGCCACGTTCAGGCGGTGCACCAGCAGCGACTTGTCCAGGGCCAGCTTGGCGTCCCGGGACAGCAGGCGGGCGCAGATCAGGTTGTTCGGGCTCATGGCAACCACGCCCAGAGGCTTGCCGCCGGCGGCTTCCAGTACCGCCTGGTCGCCTGCCTTGAAGCCGTGCAGAGGGGTGGCGGCTACATCGATTTCGTTGCTGTAGACCCACAGGTGGCCGGCGCGCAGGCGGCGATCGGCGTTGGCTTTGAGGCGCAGGCTTGGCAGGGACATGACGTCGCTCCGGAAAAAAGGGCGCGATTATACCCCTTCGCGGGGCCCAAGCGATGGCCAATGGACCTGCGGCCAGGGCCGTGTAACCAAGTCGCGGGGTAAAGTTCCTGTCCGTTCGCCCAACATTGTGTGGTTAGGGGTTAGAATCGCCGCCTCAGCCAGAGTGTGTACTTATGTCCCAAGAGCTATCAGCCGAACAGATTCAACAGGCCCTGCAAGGCATCAGCGTGCCGCCTCAACCGCAAATCATGGTGGATTTGCAGATGGAGCAGTACATGCCCGACCCCGACCTGGAAGTGATTGCCAAGCTGATATCCCAGGACCCGGGCCTGTCCGGCGCACTGCTGAAGATCGTCAACTCGCCGTATTACGGCCTGAGCAACAAGATCGCCTCGATCCAGCGCGCGGTGAATCTCTTGGGCAGCCGCTCGATCATCAATCTGATCAACGCGCAGTCGATCAAGGGCGAGATGAGTGACGAAACCATCGTCACCCTCAACCGCTTCTGGGACACCGCCCAGGATGTGGCCATGACCTGCCTGACCCTGGCCAAGCGCACCGGCTCCCAGGCGGTGGATGAAGCCTATGCCCTGGGGCTGTTCCACGACTGCGGCGTGCCGCTGATGCTCAAGCGTTTCCCCGACTACATGACCGTGCTGGAAGAGGCCTATGGCAGCGCCGGGCCGGAGCAGCGGGTGGTGGACACGGAAAACCGTGCCTTCAATACCAACCACGCGGTGGTGGGTTACTACACCGCCAAGTCCTGGCGCTTGCCGGAACATGTGACCAATGCCATCGCCAATCACCACAATGCCCTGGCGATCTTCAGCGACGAGTCCTCGCGCAACAGCCAACTGAAGAATCTGCTGGCGATCCTGAAGATGGCCGAGCACATCTGCGCGTCCTACCGGGTCCTGGGCAACCAGGTGGAAGATCACGAGTGGAACAGCATTGGCCATCTGGTTCTCGATTACGTCGGTCTGTCGGATTACGACTTCGAGAACCTCAAGGAAACCGTGCGCGAGCTGGGCGCACACTGATCGTTCATTTCGTGATGATTGCCAGGGGCGGATATGCCTGAATTACCTGAAGTCGAAACCACCCGGCGCGGGATCGCACCGCACCTGGAAGGCCAGAAGGTCAGTCGGGTCATCGTCCGTGACCGGCGTTTGCGCTGGCCGATCCCCGAGGATCTGGATGTGCGCCTGTCCGGGCAGCGCATCGTCCAGGTGGATCGTCGGGCCAAGTACCTGCTGATCAATGCCGAAGTCGGCACCCTCATCAGTCATCTGGGCATGTCGGGCAATCTGCGCCTGGTGGAAATTGGCCTGCCGGCGGCCAAGCACGAACATGTGGATATCGAACTGGAGTCGGGCCTGGCCCTGCGCTACACCGACCCGCGGCGGTTTGGCGCCATGCTCTGGAGCCTGGACCCGTTGAATCACGAGCTGCTGGCGCGCCTGGGACCGGAACCGTTGACCGACCTGTTCGATGGTGAGCGCCTGTTCCAGCTGTCCCGGGGACGTTCCATGGCGGTCAAGCCGTTCATCATGGACAACGCGGTGGTAGTGGGGGTGGGCAATATCTATGCGACCGAGGCGTTGTTCGCCGCGGGCATCGATCCGCGTCGTGAAGCCAAGGGCATTTCCCGGGCCCGCTATCTGCAGCTGGCGATCGAGATCAAACGCATCCTGGCGGCGGCCATCGAGCGCGGTGGCACCACCCTGCGCGATTTTATCGGCGGCGACGGTCAGCCTGGGTACTTCCAGCAGGAGCTGTTCGTCTACGGACGTGGCGGGGAGCACTGCAAGGTCTGCGGCACGGGGCTGCGGGAAATCAAGCTGGGCCAGCGGGCCAGCGTCTATTGCCCACGTTGCCAGAGCTGAGAAGCTTCGCCGGCAAGCCGGCTCCTACAGGTGTTTGTGGGAGCCGAAAGGGCGTCATATCACTCAAGCCTTGCCGGTGATCTTCCGGTACTTGGCCATCAACTCTTCTTCGGTTTCCGGACGCGCTTCGTCCAGTGGAATGCAATCCACCGGGCACACCTGTTGGCACTGTGGCTCGTCGTAGTGGCCGACGCACTGGGTGCACAGGTTCGGATCGATCACGTAGATCTCCTCGCCTTGAGAAATGGCCGCGTTGGGGCACTCGGGTTCGCAGACGTCGCAGTTGATGCAATCGTCGGTGATGATCAGGGACATGGGGGACTCCGGCCTGGGCGGCAGGCCCTGGCATGTAAAAACGAATGCGCGCAATTGTGCCGTATTGACGCCCGCAGTGCACGCGGGCGCGATGGCTGACGCCTGGCAAGGGCCCCTCTGCGGGGCCGCACGGCTTATTTCTTGAAGCGCAGGGTCAGTGCATCGGCGACGGCCGGATGGACGAACTTGGTGATATCACCGCCCAGGGCCGCGATTTCACGAACCAGCGTCGAGGAAATGAACGAGTAGCGCTCCGACGGAGTCAGGAACAGGCTTTCCACGTCCGGCGCCAGTTGGCGGTTCATGTTGGCCAGCTGGAACTCGTATTCAAAGTCCGAAACCGCTCGCAGGCCCCGCAGAAAGACATTGGCGTTCTGCTCCTTGGCAAAGTGCGCCAGTAGGGTGGAGAAGCCGACGACTTCAACGTTGGGCAGGTGCTTGGTCACCTCTTGCGCCAGTTCCACGCGTTGTTCCAGGGGGAACAGCGGGTTTTTCTTGGGGCTGGCAGCAACGGCGATGATCACGTGGTCGAACAGCCGCGAGGCGCGCTCGACCAGATCGCCGTGGCCCTTGGTAATAGGGTCGAAGGTACCTGGGTACAACACTCGGTTCATCGCGTCGTCCTGGCGGGAATCCGTTGGGGAGTCGGATGGTATCGCAGCCTTCCCGGTCGGCCAAGTCGCCTTTTAGGGAAGAAAGCACTATAGACGACGAAAATACACCGCTTTTTCACGCCGTTTTCAAGCGCTCCGCCAGGGCCGTGGCCAGTTGCGCCGTCAGGCCGTAGACCGACAGCTGTGGGTTGGCACCGATGCTGGTGGGAAACAACGAGCCGTCGTGGATCGACAGATTGCGCAGTTGATGGTGACGCCCGAGGCTGTCGGCCACGGCGTTCTTCGGGTCTTCGCCCATGGCGCAGCCGCCCATCACGTGGGCGCTGCCCAGGCGGGTGCGGTACAGCGCCAGGTCCAGGCCGTCGATCTGCGAGCGGACTTCATTCAGGGTCTTGGCGAAGCGGGCGTCGCTGTGCAGCGGCTTGACCGCCTTGGCGCCGCCGGCGAACTGGATCTCCGCCATGCTGTGGAAGGCCCGGCGCAGGCCGTCCCAGGCGTAGGGCGAGACCTGATAGTCGAGCGCCGGTGTGCCGTCGCTCCGCAGTTCGACGTTGCCGCCAGTGCTGTCGGGATGGAAGCCGTCCCGCAACAGGGCCAGCATGGCGTGGGTGTGGGGCAGTTGCTCCATGGACAACCCGCTCTGCGGCCCGAAACCGCCTAGCAGGGTACTGGCCAGGGCCGGTTGCAGGGGCGGCACTTCGAGTTTGTAGGACATCTTGCCGGTGGTGCCGTCCTGCCACTGGAAGTGGTCGGAGTAGATCGACTGGGGGGCGCCGTAGAACGGGTTGATCACCTCGTCGAACTGGCCGGCGGAGAAGTTTACCAAGTGCAGGAAGGTCCGCTTGCCCAGGCGCGAATGCGGGTCCGGGGCATCGGAGCGCAGCAGCAGGGCCGGACTGTTGATGCCGCCGCCAGCCAGCACGTAATGCTTGGCCTTGACGGTGATGGTTCGTCCCGTGGGCGCCACGCAACGGGCATCCATGGCCACACATTGCAGGCTGCTGACCTGGTCATCCTTGAGCTGCAGGCGATTGGCCCGGGCCAGGTACAGCAGCTCGCCGCCTTTCTCCAGGGTCGCCGGAATGGTGGTCACCAGCATCGATTGCTTAGCGTTGGTGGGGCAGCCCAGGCCGCAATAGCCCAGGTTCCAGCAGCCGCGGACGTTGCGCGGAATCACATGCCAGCTGTAGCCCAGGGCTTCGCAGCCCTTGCGGATCACGTCGTTGTTGGCATTGGGTGGCATGACCCAGGGCGCGACCCCCAGGCGCTGCTCCATCTTCTCGAACCAGGGCGCCATCTCGGCTGAGCTGTGGCCCACCACCCCGTGTTCCCGGGCCCAGTGTTCCAGGGTCGGGTCGGGAGTGCGGAAGCTCGATGTCCAGTTGATCAGCGTGGTGCCGCCCACGGCGCGGCCCTGGAGGATGGTGATGGCGCCGTCCTTGCTCATGCGCCCGATGCCTTCCTGATACAGGCTGGTATAGGCCTGGTCCTCCAGCATCTTGAAATCGTCGCTGGTCTTGAGCGGGCCTTCCTCGATCAGCAGCACCTTGTAGCCGGCGGCGCTGAGGATTTCGGCGGTGGTGCCACCCCCGGCACCGCTGCCGATGATGGCGACATCGGCTTCCAGGGTCAGGTCCTGCTCCAGCTGCGAGCCGTTGTAGGTTTTCCAGCCACGCTTCAGGCCTTCGCGGAACAGATCAGGTACGGGCATATTCGGTGCTCTCTTATTATGGATGGTGCGCCGGGACGAGTCGGATCAGACCTTGGGCGGCCCGGGGTAGCCGCAGTGGGCCCAGGATTCGGGGCGGGTGTACCAGGCCATCATCACCAGTTGCAGCAACGAGGCATGGCCCATGCGCAGCAGGGCCAGGAAGCTGTTTTCCCAGCGGCTGAGGAAGTTGCGGATGGCCTCGGCGCTGGCGTTTTCCCAACTGCCCCAGATCCCCGTCAGCGGGCCGCGGGTGACTGCCATGCCCAGCACATCGAACAACTGCTGGGTGAGCTTGAACATTTCCGGTGACAGGTGATTGAGGGCGTTGTCCAGGTTGGCCAGGGTGCCGTCGATGGCGGCGGGCATCTTGTCCGCCGCCACGGCGCCTTCAAGCATCACCGGGATCAGCGCCCGCAAAAACGGCAGGTCATTGCTGCGCAACAGGGTAAAACCGCTGGCGGGCGTGCTGGCGGAGCAACCGCTGAGGCTCGCGCCCAGCCCTGCGGTGGCCAGGAAAGCACTGGCGCAAAGGCTGATTTTCAGCAGGCCGCGCCGTGACAGCGCGGGTGTTTCAGACAGGCTAGGGGTCATTGTTGTTATTACCCGGCGATGTACTGGTTGAGGTTCTTTAGCGGATGAACAGCTTTTGAATGAGCTTCTGGATCGACTTGCCGTACGGCGGATAGATCAGGCGAGCTGCATTGAAGCGCTGCTTGATGAACACCCCCTTGGCCTTGCTGAAGGTCAGGAAGCCTTCATGCCCGTGGTAGTGACCCATGCCGGAAGGGCCGACGCCACCGAACGGCAGGTCATCCTGGGCCACATGCAGCAGGGTGTCGTTGAGGCACACGCCGCCGGAGTGGGTTTCGTTGAGTACCCGCTGCTGTTCGGACTTGTCGTAACCGAAGTAGTACAAGGCCAGGGGGCGCGGACGCTGGGTGATGTAGGCGAGGGCCTGGTCCAGGGTCTTGTAGGGCACGATGGGCAGGATCGGGCCGAAGATCTCGTCCTGCATCACGGTCATTTCGTCGGTGACATTCAATAGCAGGCTGTGGCCCAGGCGCCGCTCCTGGCTCTGTTCGAACAGCGACACCAACAGCGCGCCCTTGCTGGTGGCATCACTCAGGTAGCCGTTGAGCCGCGTCAGCTGGCGCTGGTTGATGATCGCGGTGTAGTCGGGGTTGTCCGCCAGGGTTGGGAAGAAACCGCGCACCACCTGGCGATAGGCTTCGACAAAGGCGCCGATTCGATCTTCAGGTACCAGCACGTAGTCTGGGGCGACGCAGGTCTGCCCGGCGTTCAGGGTCTTGCCGAAGGCGATACGTTCGGCAGCGTCCTTGAGGGGCACGGTGTGGGACACGATGGCCGGGGACTTGCCTCCCAGCTCAAGGGTCACCGGGGTCAGGTTCTCTGCCGCTGCGCGCATCACGTGCTTGCCAATACTGGTGGCGCCGGTGAACAGCAGATGGTCGAAACGCAGCTTGGAGAAGGCCATGCCCACTTCGGCTTCGCCCAGCACCACGCACACCAGATCCTCGGGGAACACCCGGGCCAGCAATTGTTTGAGCAACTGGCCGGTGGCCGGGGTGGATTCACTGAGCTTGAGCATCACCCGGTTGCCGGCGGCCAGGGCCCCTACCAACGGCCCCATGCACAGGTACAGCGGGTAGTTCCACGGCACGATGACGCCCACCACCCCCAGCGGCTGATAGACCACCTTGGCCGAGGCCGGCTGGAAGGCCAGGCCCACGGCGCGGCGAGAGGGCTTCATCCATTTTTTCAGGTGCTTGCTGGCGTAGTGGATGCCATGCAGGCTGGGCATCAGCTCGGCCAGCAGGGTTTCATCGGCGCTGCGGTTGCTGAAGTCCTGGCTGATGGCGTCGATCAGCGCCTGGCGTTCGGTGTCGAGCAGATTCTGCAGCGATTTGAGCCATTGTTGGCGTTGTGCGGCCGGTGGCATGGGATTGGCGGCGAAGGCCCGGCGCTGGGCCTCGAACAGCTCATGCAGCTCGTCCTGTTGCTCAAGGGAATCCTGCAGGTAAGCGATTTCGGCAGACATGGACGGGCTCCGGTTTTTATAGGGTGGCTAGTTTTTTAGAGCTTATGCTCTAAATTGTCAAATACCATCCGGTGCCGGTCGCGATTTATCCTCAGGGGGATAGAACGTAAGATGCACCTCAGCCTTCTGATTAAAGCCCACGCCCATGGCCCCACGCATAAAAACCCGTGAACGCATCGTTCAGTTCAGTCTTGAGCTGTTTAACCAACAGGGCGAGCGCAACGTCAGTACCAACCATATTGCGGCGCACATGGAGATTTCTCCGGGCAACCTGTACTACCACTTCCCCAACAAGCAGGCGATCATCGCCGTGCTGTTCGCCGAGTACGAGAGCCTGGTGGACAGCTTCCTGCGCCCACCCCCCGGGCGTGCGGTCACCGTGGAAGACAAGCGCTATTACCTGCAGGCGCTGCTGGCGGCCATGTGGCGCTATCGCTTCCTGCACCGCGACCTGGAGCACCTGCTGGACAGCGACGCCGAACTGGCGGCCCGCTACCGGCGCTTCTCCCAGCGCTGCCTGATCCAGGGCATGGCCATTTACGGGCGCTTCGTCGAGGCCGGGATCGTCGCCATGGACAAGGTGCAGATCGAGTCCCTGACCCTCAATGCCTGGATCATCCTCACGTCCTGGGTGCGCTTTCTGTGCACCACCCGGGAGAGCTCCACCCACCTGAGCGAGGAAGCCATCAAGCGCGGCGTCTATCAAGTGCTGGTGCTGGAAGCCGGTTTTGTCACCGACCAGGCCCGGGAAGCGGTCAACGGCCTGTTCGAAGAGTTTTACGTGCCCCTGGCCCAAGCCCTGGAAGAAGTGCAGTAGGATCAACCTCCGACTTATTCACAGGAGCCCGCTATGTCCCTCGCGCAGTTGATCAGCCCGCTTGCCCTGGACCAGAAGAAACAGCAGCCCGGTCTGGTGATTCTGGATTGTCGCTTTGCTCCGGAAGACCCGGATTACGGCCAGCGCAGTTACGCCGACGGGCATATCGCCGGGGCGCATTTCGCCGATCTGAACCGGGATCTGAGCGCGCCGGTGATCAAGGGCGTGACCGGCCGGCATCCGTTGCCGGAGCCGGCGCAGTTGGTGCTGCGCCTGCAGGCCTGGGGCATCGATAACGACAGCGAGATCGTGCTCTATGACGACGGCCCCGGCTCCTACGCCGCTCGCGCCTGGTGGTTGTTGGCCTGGTTGGGCAAGCGTGATGGCGTATTCATTCTCGATGGTGGCCTGAAAGCCTGGCATGCCGCCGGCCTGCCCCTGAGTCTGGATGCTCCGGCCGGCGTTCCCGGACACTTCAACGGTCAACCCGACCACAGTCTGTTGCTGGATGCCGAGCATTTGCGCAAGCGCCTGGGCCAGGCAGACCTGACCCTGCTGGATGCTCGTGGCCTGCCGCGTTTCCGTGGCGACGTGGAGCCCATCGATCCGGTGGCCGGGCATATTCCCGGTGCCCAATGTGCGGCATTCACCGACAACCTGGGCGAGGACGGGCACTTCCTTGCGGCCGACCAACTCAAGCAGCGTTTCGCGCAAAAGCTCGCCGGGCGCTCCCCGGAGCACTTGGTGGCTTACTGCGGCTCTGGCGTCACCGCCTGCCACAACCTGTTCGCCCTGTGCCTGGCCGGCTACCCCCTGGCGCGGTTGTACGCGGGTTCGTGGAGCGAATGGATCACCGATCCCCAACGGCCTGTCGCCACTGGCGACTGACGGGCAGCACTCTGCCGGCCTCTTCGTTGGCAAGCCAGCTCCTAGGGCCTGCAGGGCCACGCCGACCTGTAGGAGCGAGCTTGCTTGCGAAAGCCGCGCCGCCCTACAGAAGAACGGCGCTGCGGTAAGCCGCCGGCGCCACCCCATACACCTGCTTGAACTGCCGGCTGAGATGGCTTTGGTCGGCAAACCCCAACTGCGTCGCCACTTCCAGCGGCAGGCAGCCGTCGCGCAGCAAGGCGCGGGCCTTGGCAATGCGCTGCTGCATCAGCCAGGTGTGGGGCGGAATTCCGGTAGCCCGGCGAAACACCCGGGCAAAGTGGAACGGCGACAGGTTCACTGTCGCCGCCAACTCCTCCAACGACGGTGGCGCCGTCAACTGCGAGCGCAGCAATTCCTTGGCCTGCACAATCGCCCGGTGCTCTTGCCCGGGTTCGCCCAGCGCCCGGACCCCGGCATGACGCTGTAGCAGCAACAGCAGCATTTCCCGCCACTGGGTCTGTTGTTGCAGGGCGGTGGCCGGGCTTTCCAGCAGGTGGTGCAGGCGGGCAAAACCCTGCACCAGATCCGGGTCCCGATACAGGGTGGCGCCAAAGGCCGGCAGGCTGCCGCTGGGCAGTTCCAGTTCATCCAGCAAGCCGAGAATCTGCCGGTTGTCCGGGTAAAAGGCCCGATACAGCCAGCCGTCTTCGACGCCCTTGGCCCCGGTGTGCAATTCATCCGGGTTGATCAGCACCAGGGTGCCGCTGCCCGCCAGGTGCTCGGCCCCGCGATAGCGGTAGCGCTGGGCGCCGGCCATGATCATGCCGATCACGTAACCCTCGTGCACGTGGGGCACGAAGCGTTGTTCGATATAACGCGCGGCCAGCAATTCGACCCCGGCCAGGGGCGCGGTCTGCCAGAAGCGGATCGACTCCCGGGCGGACTTATCCATGGCGGCCCAGGCCGGTCAGCCATTGCGGAATGCGTTGTTCCAGGTAGTAGCTCGGGTGTTTCAGAGAGCCCCCGACAAAGCCCACGTGACCGCCTTTGGCCTGCAGTTCGAATTGGGTGCTGGCGGACAGTTCGCCGGCCTCGGGCAGGCTGTGGGGGAACACAAAGGGATCGTCCGCGGCCTGGATGATCAGGGTCGGGGTGCGGATCTCGCCGAGGAAATAGCGACTGGAAGCACGGCGGTAGTAGTCCTGGGCATCGGCAAAGCCATGCAGCGGCGCGGTGACCCGGCCATCGAAGTCCCAGAAGGTGCGCATCTTGGTCAGGGGGCCCAGTTGCGCCAGGGTCGCCAGGCCTTCATGGCGGCCGTCGTGCTGGAACTGGCGTTGCTTGTTCTTGATGTAGGCCAGCATCTCGCGCATGAAGTGGGCCTGATAGACCTTGGAGAACCCCTGGCCAATGCGGTCGGCGCACTGGTCCAGGCGAAACGGCACCGACACTGCCGTGGCCCCTTGCAGCGGGCTGGCGCTGCCGCTTTCCCCCAGGTACTTGAGCAGCACATTGCCCCCCAGGGAGTAGCCCACCGCGTACAGCGGTGCCTGGGGGCGCTGGGCTCGCAGATGGGCAATGGTCGAAGCCAGGTCTTCGCTGGCGCCGGAGTGGTAGCTGCGGGGCAGCAGGTTGGGTTCGCCGGAGCAGCCGCGCCAGTTCAGCGCCGCGCTGGCCCAGCCCTGGCTGGCCAGGGCCTGTTGCAGGCCGGCCACATAAGGTGAGTTGGAAGAACCGGTCAGCCCATGCAGCACCAGCACCAGTGGGGCCTCGGCGCTATGGGGGCCGTGCCAGTCAAGATCGAGAAAGTCGCCGTCATCCAGCCATAGACGCTCGCGCTGGCGCTCAAGGTGGGTAGTCGGGCGCCACAGCGGGCCCCACAGCGTCTGCAGGTGCGGGTTGCCAAGGCCGAAGGCGGGGGTGAAACGATCAGGTGAGTTGGGCACGGGGTGGGTCTCGATGCGGCGCAGCGCAGCCCGGGCGGGCTGCGCTCCTTGTTCCGGCCGAGCGTAAACAGGTTCTACGCGGGGCTGTCTGCCATACGTTGCCACAAGGAGTAATACACCTGCCCGGATTTTTGTTCACGGTGCAGGCGCCAGCTCCCGGGCAGGCCCAGGGTCGACGGTGCGGTTTCGCTTTCGGTGTAGATCCAGGCGTCGTCCGCCAGCCAGCCGCGCTCTTCCAGCAAAGCGCAGGCAGCGGGCAGCAGGTTCTGGTTGAACGGTGGGTCGAGGAACGCCAGGTCGAACGGCGTCGCCGGCTGGGTTTCCAGATAGCGCAGGGCGTCGGCGGTCTGCGCCTGGCCCACCGTGCAACGCAGGGTGCCCAGGTGCTCGCGCAGGCTGGAGATCGCCACGCTGCTGCTGTCCAGGGCCAGCCCCGTGGCGGCGCCACGGGACAGGGCTTCGAGGAACACTGCACCGCTGCCAGCGAACAGGTCGAGGACCTTGGCCCCGGCCACATAGGGCGCCAACCAGTTGAACAGGGTTTCACGCACCCGGTCGGGGGTCGGGCGCAACCCCGGCAGGTCGGGGAAGCTCAGCTTACGGCTGCGCCATTCGCCGCCGATGATGCGCAGCTGGCCCACGCCATTGTGCTGGTTGTGGACGGGCTTCTTGCTGGGACGGGCTGGACGGGCCATTAATGCTCCGGAACCCCGAGCGGCTGCTCGGCGGGTTTGTCAGTGGGGGGCGGCAACGGCTTTTGCGCGACGGTCGGGCCGGCGCTGACGATGACCATCTTGTCGACGCCGAGGTGCTTGTTCATGGCGGCCTTGACCTGTTCCACCGTCAGTTCCTGGGATTGACGCATGAAGTCTTCCAGGTAGCTCAACGGCAGATTATAGAAGCCCATGGCGCCCAGCTGGCCGACGATATCGGCGTTGCTGGCGGTGGACAGCGGGAAGCTGCCGGCCAGTTCGCGCTTGGCGTCGTCCAGCTCCTTTTGGGTCGGGCCGTTCTTCAGGTAGTCGGCAAACACGTCCTGCACCAGCTTCAGGGTGCCTTCGCTCATTTCCGCGCGGGTCTGCAGGTTGATCATGAACGGGCCGCGGGCCTGCATCGGGGAGAAGCCCGAGTAGACGCCGTAGGTCAGGCCGCGCTTCTCGCGGACTTCGCTCATCAGCCGGGTGCCGAAACCGCCACCGCCGAGGATCTGGTTGCCCAGGGACACGGCGGCGTAGTCCGGATCGTCACGGTCGATCCCCAGTTGCGCCAGCATCAGGTTGGTCTGGCTCGATGGGAACTCGATATGGCCGATGCTGGCCTTGGGTTCAGTGGGTTGCTCGATCTTCGCCAGGGCCGGGCCTTTGGGCAGGGCGGCGGAGACTTGTGCGGCAATCGCCTCGGCGTCGCTGCGGGACAGGTCGCCCACCAGAGCGATCACCACATTACCGGCGGTATAGGCCTTGGCGTGGAATGCTTGCAGTTGCGCCAGGCTAATGCTCGGAACGCTCTTGGCATTGCCTTCGCTGGCATGCGCGTAGGGATGGCTGCCGTACAGGCGCTGCATCAGCTCCAGGCTGGCCAGCTTGCCAGGGTTCTGCTTCTGGTACTCGAAACCGGCGAGCAACTGGTTCTTGATCCGCGCCAGGGAGTCGGCAGGGAAGGTTGGCTTGCCCACCACTTCGGCGAACAGCTTCAGGGCCGGTTCGCGTTTATCCACAGCGCTGAGGCTGCGCAGCGAGACCACGGCCATGTCTTTGTAGGCGCCGTTGCCGATATCCGCGCCCAGGCTTTCAAAGCCCCGAGCGATGGCGCCAACATCCTTGCCGGGCACACCTTCGTTGAGCATGGCGTTGGTCAGCAGGGCCAGGCCGGAAGTGTTGCCGTCCTGGCTGCTGCCGGCGGCGAAGATCAGGCGCATGTCGAACATCGGCAGCTCGCGGGCTTCGACGAACAGCACCTTGGCGCCTTCGGCAGTGCTCCAGGTCTGCACATTGAGGTTGCGGTGGCTGGGAGCCTTGCCATCCAGCTCGGCCAGGGACTGCAGCTTCTGGCTGGTCTTGGCGTTGTCCAGGGCCTGGCTGGCATTGCTCTCGCCGGAGCGCGACAGGTACAGGCCGCCGGCGGTGAGCAGGGCGACCAGGGCCAGGCCCAGCAGGACCGGTGAAGCATTCTTGCGCTTACTCATGAGCGGACTCCTCAGGCAGTACATGGGCCACGCTCATACGCTCCCGGGTGAAATAGGTGCGGGCGGCTTTCTGGATGTCTTCCGGGGTCACGCTTTGCAGTTCCGCAAGCTCGGTGTCCATCAACTTCCACGACAGGCCGACGGTTTCCAGCTGGCCGATGGCGCTGGCCTGGCTGGTGATCGAGTCACGCTCGTAGACCAGCCCGGCAATCACTTGGGCTCGGACCCGCTCCAGTTCCTCGGCGGACGGCGGGGTGGTCTTCAGCTGGTCCAGCAGGCGCCACAGCCCGGCCTCGGCCTGGGCGATGGTTTTCTTCTTCTGGCTGTTGGGGGTGGCCGAGAGCATGAACAGGCTGTCGCCCCGGCTGTAGGCGTCGTAGCTGCTCGAGCCGTTGGACAGCAACTCTTCGCCGCGCTCCAGCTGGGTCGGGATGCGGGCACTGTAGCCGCCGTCCAGCAGGGCCGAGGCCAGGCGCAGGGCGTTGACCGAACGCTTGTCTTCAGCCGTGGCGATGCTCGGCACGTTGAAGGCCAGCATCAGGCTCGGGAGTTGGGTCTTCACGTGCAGGGTGATCAGGCGCTCGCCGGGTTCGGCCAGCTCCAGGGGGATCTTCGCCGGTGGCACGTCGCGTTTGGGGATGGCGCCGAAGTAGCGCTGGGCCAGGGTCTTGACCTCATCCGGGGTGACGTCGCCCACCACCACCAGGGTGGCGTTGTTCGGCACGTACCAGGCTTGGTACCAGTGGCGCAGTTCCTCGACCTTCATCCGGTTCAGGTCGGCCATCCAGCCGATGGTCGGCGTGTGGTAGCCGCTGGCGGGGTAGGCCATGGCCTTGAAACGCTCATAGGCCTTGGACATCGGCTTGTCGTCGGTGCGCAGGCGGCGTTCTTCCTTGATCACTTCGATCTCGCGGGTGAACTCGTCGGCCGGCAGGCGCAGGCTGGCCATGCGATCGGCTTCCAGCTCCAGGGCCACGCCCAGGCGGTCCCGTGCCAGGACTTGGTAATAAGCGGTGAAGTCGTCGCTGGTGAAGGCGTTCTCTTCGGCGCCCAGGTCCCGCAGGATCAGGGAGGCTTCGCCCGGGCCGACCTTCTCGCTGCCCTTGAACATCATGTGTTCCAGGGCGTGGGACAAACCGGTCTGGCCCGGGGTTTCGTAGCTGGAGCCGACCTTGTACCAGACCTGGGACACCACTACCGGTGCACGATGGTCTTCGCGGACCACCACTTTGAGGCCGTTGTCGAGGGTGAATTCGTGGGTGGGTTGCGGGTCGGCAGCCAGGGCTGCAAGGGGCAGACAAACTGTGCTGAGCAGCAGGCCTGCGGCGCGGCGGGCTAGAGCATTCATTCGTTTTTAAACCTGTTGGGCTGCCCGCGTGTTCTTAGCGTCAGCGGGCGAGGAGGTGCTAGGATACTGATCCGTTTTACTGGCGGCCACGCCTATCAGGCTTGCACGGATCAGAGTGTGCTTGAGCAGGTTGTATGAGTTACCGGCAAAAAGCCTTGATTTGTCAGCTAAACTTCGACTTTTCGCCGATTTTGCCGTTCCAGTCCTTAAGTAAAATCGATCCTTGAAGTGCTTTTGGGCATTTCGACAACATGTTGCGCGTGAACAAGCTGGATGAAACACAGTCTGTTCTGCATCGAATATTTATTTACCGAAGCGCCCACTGGCGCATCGCTACCTTGAGATAGCCGTCTCCATGTTTGGTTCCAACGACGACAAAAAGACCCCAGCCGCGGCTGGCGAGAAGAAAGGCCTGTTCGGATGGCTGCGCAAAAAGCCGCAGGAACCCGTCGTCGAACAGCCGCAAGTGCCTGTCGAGCCGGCGTCGGCTCCTGCCATTGAATCCGCACCCAGCATCGCCCCGGCCGAACCGGTGGTGCTGCCGATCGCCGAACCGGTGTTGCAACCCCGGGTCGAGGCTGAGCCGGTAGCGGCCGCCGTGCCTGAGCTGCCGTTGACCCCACCCACGGAGCACAAGCCCTGGCCGCCTCTGCCGGTGGCGGAAGAGCCGGTGGCACTGGTGGAGGACGCTCAGGCGGAACATGTCACTCCACCGATTCCAGCCCTGACCGCTGCGCTTGAACCGCTGGTCGAAGCCCCGGTTGTCGCCCCGGCTCCGGTGTTCGAAGCGCAAACCCCGGTAGCACCGGTATTCGTTGCGCCGGAGCCTGTTGCTCCTGCTCCTGCTCCTGCTCCTGCTCCTGCTCCTGCTCCTGCTCCTGCTCCTGCTCCTGCTCCTGCTCCTGCTCCTGCTCCTGTAGCCGAGCCGGTTGCCGTGGCTGCGCAGGCCGAGCCCGTCGCCGAGCCTGTTCGCTCCAGTGAAGAGAGCAAGGTCGGTTTCTTCGCCCGGTTGAAGCAGGGCCTGTCCAAGACCAGTGCCAGCATCGGCGAAGGCATGGCCAGCCTGTTCCTGGGCAAGAAAGCCATTGATGACGAACTGCTGGAAGACCTGGAAACCCGTCTGTTGACGGCTGACGTCGGGGTCGAAGCGACTTCGGTGATCATCCAGAACCTGACCCAGAAGGTGGCGCGCAAGCAGCTCACCGACTCCGACGCGCTGTACGCCTCGTTGCAGGCTGAACTCACCGGCATGCTCAAGCCGGTGGAGCAGCCGCTGAAAATCGTCGCCCAGAACAAGCCCTTCGTGATCCTGGTGGTGGGTGTCAACGGCGCCGGCAAGACCACCACCATCGGCAAGCTGGCGAAGAAGCTGCAGCTGGAAGGCAAGAAAGTCATGCTGGCGGCCGGCGACACTTTCCGCGCCGCGGCGGTGGAGCAACTGCAAGTCTGGGGCGAGCGCAACAAGATCCCGGTCATCGCCCAGCACACGGGTGCCGATTCCGCCTCGGTGATCTTCGACGCCGTCCAGGCTGCCAAAGCCCGTGGTATCGATGTGCTGATCGCCGACACGGCGGGGCGCCTGCACACCAAAGACAACCTGATGGAAGAGCTGAAGAAGGTTCGCCGGGTGATCGGCAAGCTCGATGCCGACGCGCCCCACGAGGTGTTGCTGGTGCTGGACGCCGGTACCGGCCAGAACGCCATCAACCAGGCCAAACAGTTCAACCAGACCGTGGAGTTGACCGGTCTGGCCCTGACCAAGCTCGATGGCACCGCCAAGGGCGGGGTGATCTTCGCCCTGGCCAAGCAATTCGGTCTGCCGATCCGTTATATCGGGGTCGGTGAAGGCATCGATGATTTGCGTATTTTTGAAGCAGAACCCTTTGTCCAGGCACTGTTTGCCGAGCGGGAGCGTTCATGATTCGTTTCGAACAGGTCGGTAAGCGCTATCCCAATGGCCACGTTGGCCTGCATGAGCTGAGCTTTCGCGTCCGTCGCGGCGAATTCCTGTTTGTCACCGGCCATTCCGGCGCCGGTAAAAGCACCTTGCTGCGCCTGCTGCTGGCCATGGAGCGCCCGACTACCGGCAAATTGCTGCTGGCGGGCCAGGACCTGGGGCAGATCAGCAATGCACAGATCCCTTTCCTGCGGCGGCAGATCGGCGTGGTGTTCCAGAATCACCAGTTGCTGTTCGATCGCACGGTCTTCAACAACGTCGCGCTGCCGCTGCAGATCCTTGGTCTGTCCAAGGCGGAAATCGCCAAGCGCGTGGATTCGGCCCTGGAGCGGGTGGCCTTGTCGGACAAAACCGATCTCTACCCGGGTGATCTGTCCACCGGTCAGCAACAGCGCGTGGGTATTGCTCGGGCCATCGTCCATCGTCCAGCTCTGCTGCTGGCGGACGAACCCACGGGTAACCTCGACCCGCGTCTTGCGGCGGAAATCATGGGCGTGTTCGAAGACATCAACCGCCTGGGCACCAGCGTGCTGATCGCCAGTCACGACCTGGCGCTGATCGCCCGCATGCGTCACCGCATGCTGACCCTGCAACGCGGCCGATTGATCGGCGACGGGGAGGCCGGCGTATGAGTGCCACACGTACCCCTAAAGTGGCGGAGCGCGTAGCGCCCAAGGCATCCGAAGCACCGCCACCGAAGAAAAAACGCGACGAGGATGACGGTCCGGATTTCGGCACCCTGCTACACGCCTGGATCGAAAGCCATCGTGCCAGCTTGCTGGACAGCCTGCGGCGCCTGGGCAAACAACCCATCGGCAGCTTCTTTACCTGTCTGGTGATGGCCGTGGCCCTGAGCTTGCCCATGGGGCTGTCGTTGCTGCTCAACAACGTCGAGCGCCTGGGCGGCTCCTGGCAGCGGGCAGCGCAGATTTCGCTGTACCTGGATCTGGGGGCTTCTGCCAGCGAGGGCGAGAAGCTTGGCGAAGAGATCAAGGGCCTGCCCGGTGTGGCGGATGCCGAGTTCATCAGCAAGGAAAAGGCTCTGGAAGAGTTCCAGCAGCAGTCCGGTTTGGGTGAGGCTTTGCGCGAGCTGCCCCACAACCCGCTGCCGGGCGTAGTGCTGGTAACCCCGAACGAAGTGGACAAGGCAACCTTGGAGGCCTTGCGCCAGCGGTTGTCGGAAATGCCCAAGGTGCAACTGGCGCAGTTGGACCTGGTATGGGTCGAGCGGCTGGCGGCCATCCTCAAGCTGGGGGACCGCTTTGTCTTCGGCCTGACGGTGCTCCTGGTTTCTGCATTACTTTTGGTGATAGGCAATACCATTCGTCTTCATATTGAAAACCGCCGCACAGAGATAGAAGTGATTAAACTCGTCGGCGGCACAGACAGCTATGTGCGACGTCCCTTCCTTTATATGGGCGCGCTGTATGGCTTCGGTGCGGGGATTCTGTCCTGGGGCGTACTGGCGTTCGGCTTGAACTGGCTGAACGACGCGGTGATCGGCTTGGCCGGCTTGTACGGCAGTGATTTTGCCCTTGCGGGGGTGCCGGTTGCCGATGGTCTATCGCTCTTGCTTGGTGCGGTGCTGTTGGGTTATATCGGTGCGTGGATTGCGGTGGCCCGCCACCTGAGGGAGCTGGCACCGAAGTAATGTCTTTTTGCTTGTATTGACCTTTCAGAATATTTGGGAACTTGTTTCGCGGTTTCCGGTCAATTTTCGCAGTGCTGAACTGCACGAGTTATGTGAGTCGGAGGTTTTTTCGTATGACCACTTCTTTGCAACCTGCTTACGCATTGGTTCCAGGCGCAAACCTGGAGGCTTATGTGCACACGGTGAACAGCATTCCATTGCTGACGCCCGAGCAGGAGCGTGAACTGGCCGAGAGTCTCTACTATGAGCAGGATCTTGAGGCGGCTCGGCAGATGGTGCTCGCCCACCTGCGTTTTGTCGTACATATCGCCCGTAGCTATTCCGGCTATGGGTTGGCCCAGGCTGACCTGATCCAGGAAGGCAACGTTGGCCTGATGAAAGCCGTGAAACGCTTCAATCCGGAAATGGGTGTGCGTCTGGTGTCCTTTGCGGTGCACTGGATCAAGGCGGAAATTCACGAGTTCATCCTGCGTAACTGGCGGATTGTGAAAGTTGCGACCACCAAGGCTCAGCGCAAGCTGTTCTTCAACCTGCGTAGCCAGAAGAAACGTCTGGCCTGGCTGAACAACGAAGAAGTGCATCGCGTGGCTGAGAGCCTGGGCGTGGAGCCCCGCGAAGTGCGGGAGATGGAAAGCCGTCTGACCGGCCAGGACATGGCCTTCGATCCGGCTGCTGAAGCGGATGACGACAGCGCCTTCCAATCGCCGGCCAACTACCTGGAAGATCATCGCTACGACCCGGCGCTGCAGCTGGAAGATGCCGATTGGAGCGACAATTCCACCAACAACCTGCACGAAGCGCTGGAAGTGCTGGATGAGCGCAGCCGTGACATCCTCTACCAGCGCTGGCTGGCAGAAGAGAAAGCCACGCTGCATGACCTGGCGCAGAAGTACAACGTTTCGGCCGAGCGTATCCGCCAGCTGGAAAAGAGCGCGATGAACAAGCTGAAACTGTCCATCGCCGCTTGAGATTGCCAGGCACCACGCAAAACGCCCCGATCAACTCGGGGCGTTTTTGTTTGTGCGGTTGTCGTAGGAGCCGGCATGCCGGCGAATCCCCAGCCCAGCACCCAACTCGAACATGCTCAAGAAGAGCCGGCGCAAAGCCAGATCCGGGTTACTCCGCCCAGGGCGCCCTGCGCGACTCGTTCAGCCGATTCAGGTAATCGGCGCCACCCAACTGGCTCATCTGCCGCCGAACCCAGCCCGCCCGCTGCATCACGTAAGTGCTGGGCCGTGCTGCGCTCCACACCCTTGGATTGGGCAGGACAGCGGCCAGCAAGCTGGCTTGCTGGCGCGACAGGTTGGCCGCGCTGACACCGAAGTGATGGCGCGCCGCGGCTTCTGCCCCGAATACCCCTTCATCCCATTCGACACTGTTGAGGTAGACCTCAAGAATCCGCTGCTTGGGCCAGAACACCTCGATCAGCGCGGTGAACCAGGCTTCCAGCCCCTTGCGCAGGTAGCTGCGGCCGGACCAGAGGAACAGGTTTTTCGACACTTGCTGGCTCAAGGTGCTGGCGCCACGGATCGAGCCGCCCCTTTCGTTGTGGATCAACGCTGCCTGGATTGCATCGATATCGAAGCCCCAGTGCTCGGAGAATTTCTGATCCTCGCCGGCGATCACCGCCACCTTGAGGTTGTCGGAGATTTCATCCCAAGGCTTCCAGGTGCGCTGCAGGTCGATGGGATCGTTGTCGATCCAGGACTCGACCTTGCGTTCCACCATCAGGGCGGTGCCCGGTGGCGGCACGAAACGGAACAGCAGCACCAGCAGCACGCTGCCGACCACGAACCACATCAAGGCTTTTACAAGGCGACGAAACAGATAACGCAGCATAGAGATGGCTTGGCCGAACCCGTTGAGCGCGCCATTATACAGACCCTTTGCGCTGAATCTGACTGGAGTTCCTCATGTTGCGTGGCTTCCTGATGTTGGCCGCTTTCTTCGGTTTCACCGGGGTCGCCCTCGGCGCCTTTGCCGCTCACGGTCTGAAAAACCGCCTGAGCACCGAGTACCTGGCTATTTTTCATACAGGGGTCACTTACCAGTTGGTGCATACCCTGGCGCTGTTCGGCGTCGCCTTGCTGGCGGCCCATATTCCAGGGCGGCTGGTGACTTGGGCCGGCGTTGCGTTCACCCTGGGCATTCTGCTGTTCTCCGGTAGCCTGTATCTGCTGACCCTGAGCGGCATCAGCAAGTTGGGCATCATCACTCCCTTCGGTGGTCTGGCGTTCCTCATTGGCTGGTTCCTGCTGGGCCTTGCCGCCTGGCGCTTGCAAGGTGCCGGCTGACGCTTGTAGCTGACCTTTAGGTCATGATCGGGCTAGAATGCTGGCCCCTAAAAATGATGGCGGCCTTGGCATGCGCATTCAGTTGAACGGTGAATCCTTTGAACTGCCCGACGGCTCGACCGTTGCGGCCCTGCTGAGCCATCTTGAACTGACCGGACGGCGGATCGCGGTGGAACTCAATCTGGATATCGTTCCGCGCAGCCAGCACGCCGAGACCGCTCTCAACGAGGGCGACCAGGTGGAAGTGGTCCACGCCATCGGCGGCGGCTAGTCACTGGCGTCAATCGCGCTGCCACTTACCTGTGCAGCGCTCTGGCCCGGCTCCGGGCCTCTTCCATGGAAGAAGCGTTCACCGGCCCCGGAATGAGGGCTCCAGCGCCCCGGGCCTGAAAAAGAATTCTGCAAGAACCTCACCCCAACAGAGGATTTCCGATGAGCAACGTTCGTAGTGACAAGCCTTTCGTCCTGGCCGGTCGGACGTACCAGTCGCGTTTGCTGGTAGGCACCGGCAAGTACCGCGACATGGAAGAAACCCGCCTGGCCATCGAGGCCTCGGGTGCCGAGATCGTCACCGTCGCCGTGCGCCGGACCAATATCGGCCAGAACCCGGGCGAACCGAACCTGCTGGATATCCTGCCGCCGGATCGCTACACCATCCTGCCCAATACCGCCGGCTGCTATGACGCCGTGGAAGCCGTGCGCACCTGTCGCCTGGCCCGCGAACTGCTGGACGGCCACAACCTGGTCAAGCTGGAAGTTCTGGCCGACCAGAAGACCCTGTTTCCCAACGTACTGGAAACCCTCAAGGCCGCCGAAGTGCTGGTCAAGGAAGGTTTCGACGTGATGGTCTACACCAGCGATGACCCGATCATCGCTCGCCAACTGGCGGAAATGGGCTGCATCGCGGTCATGCCCCTGGCGGGCCTGATCGGCACCGGGCTGGGGATCTGCAACCCGTACAACCTGCAGATCATCCTCGAAGAAGCCAAGGTCCCGGTGCTGGTGGATGCCGGTGTCGGTACCGCCTCCGACGCCACCATCGCCATGGAGCTGGGCTGTGAAGCGGTGCTGATGAACTCGGCCATCGCCCATGCGCAGCAACCGGTGCTGATGGCCGAAGCCATGAAACACGCAATTGTCGCGGGCCGCCTGGCGTACCTCGCCGGTCGCATGCCGAAGAAACTCTATGCCAGCGCCTCCTCGCCGCTGGATGGTCTGATCAAGTAAGAGCCATTGATGACTGAATCAAACGACACGCCAATCGAGCCGGAAGCCGGCGACGAGCGCCAACACCGCCGTATCAAGAGTTTCGTGATGCGCGCCGGGCGCATGACCGAAGGCCAGCAACGTGGCCTGGACCAGGGCGCGCCGCTGTACGTGCTGCCCCTGGCCGATGCCCCAGTGGATTACGACCAGGTGTTTGGCCGTTCGGCGCCGCGCTCCCTGGAAATCGGCTTTGGCATGGGCCACTCGCTGCTGGAAATGGCGGCGGCGGCCCCGGAGCAGGATTTCATTGGTGTGGAAGTTCACCGTCCGGGCGTCGGTGCGCTGCTCAATGGCGTGCTGACTCAGGGCCTGACCAACCTGCGGGTCTACGATTGCGACGCCATTGAAGTGCTCAATCGCTGCATCGCTGACAACAGCCTGGATCGGCTGATGCTGTTCTTCCCCGATCCGTGGCACAAGAGCCGGCACCACAAGCGCCGCATCGTCCAGGCCTCCTTCGCTGAGCTGGTGCGCAGCAAGCTCAAGGTTGGCGGCATTCTGCACATGGCCACCGACTGGGAGCCCTATGCCGAATACATGCTGGAAGTGATGAACGTCGCTCCGGGTTACCGCAACCTGGCCGAAGACGGCAAGTGCGTACCGCGCCCGGCCGAACGTCCGATCACCAAGTTCGAGCGTCGCGGCGAGCGCCTGGGTCATGGCGTGTGGGATCTGAAGTTCGAAAAGCTGGCCTGAGCCACGCGGACCCGCTGTTGTAGGAGCTGGCCGGGCGGCGTTCCGCTTGCCGGCGAAGAGCCCCGCAAGGACGCCTTCGCCAGCAAGCTGGCTGCTACAGGGCTTTGATGAAACTGACCGGCACCTGGTCGGTCAGCCACACCCCATTCTCTGCCTGATAGAAGGTGAAGCCCTGAGCCTGCATGGCCTGGGCGTCGATCTGCAGGATCACCACCTTGCCGTAACGCTGGCCCACGGCCTTGGCGGTTTCGATTTCCTGGGACAGGTGCACGTGGTGCCGTGAACCCGGGATCAGCCCTTTCTCATTGATCGAATCCATGAAGCGCGTGGCGGTGCCGTGGTAGAGCACGGCAGGCGGTTGCTTTGCCTCAAGCTGCAATTGCACGGTCTTGTTGGAATGCCCCTGAACGGCACGTATCCGCTGGCCGTCAGCCGAGAGGGCGAAGCGCTTCTTGTCGTTGCCTTCGACGACCAGCTCGATCAGTTCCCGGCTCAGTTGCCGGCCATCTCTGGCCGCACCCTCGATCAGCTGGCCGATATCCCCCCAGCCTTCACTGTCCAGCTCAAGGCCGATGGCCTGGGGCTCGTGGCGCAGCACGTAGCTGAGGAACTTGCTGGTTTCCTCGATGACTTTCTTGCTCATGTTCTTCCTTGATAACGGGGGCAGCCGTTGGATTGCGCTCGCCGGCAAGCCGGCGAAGGGGCCCTGCGAATCAGCGACGATCAGCGACCACGCCAATCAGCACCAGCACCACCAGCAGCACCGGCGCCAGGCTGTAGTTGTTGAACTGGCTCAGGCCGCGGACGATCCACGGCGTGGCATAGATCAGCGCCAGCCCGCTGCCTACCATGCACAGCAGGGCCATCAGCGGTACGCGCAGGGCACCGGCTATGCCGCCCAGGCGTTGCTCGACCCAGCCCTTGATGTCCGCGCCGAACAGCACCAGCAGGCAGCCCACCAATGCCAGGGCGATTTCCGAGAGGTTGCTGCGACTCCAGCGGGACACGGTGGCAAGCAGATCGAGTACCAGATCCATGTGATTTCCTTAGATCAGAAAGTATTGCAGCAGGTCATTGAGGAAGAGTTGCCCGCGGGCCGTGGCCGCCAGGCGTGACGGTTCGACCTGCAACAAGCCGCTTTGTTCGGCCTGGCGCCGACCTTCGGCAAGACTGGCCAGATCCAGGCCAGTGCGTTGGGCGAATAGCGCCGCGTCCACACCGTCGGTAAGGCGCAGGGCGTTCATCAGGAACTCGAACGGCAGCTCCTCGTTGCTCAGGGCCTTCTCGCCGGCCTTGAACGGCTTGGCCGGGTTCAGGTAATCCTTGGGCAGGCGGGTCTTCCAGGTGCGCAAAATGCGCCCGTCCGGGTGGCTGAGCTTGCCATGGGCACCGGCACCGATGCCGATGAAGTCGCCGAAGCTCCAGTAGTTCAGGTTGTGCCGCGCAGCGCGCCCGGGTTGGGCGTAGGCCGAGACTTCGTACTGGGCGTAGCCATGCTCGGCCAGCAGTGCCTGGCCGGCTTCCTGGATATCCCACAGGGTGTCGTCCTCCGGCAGCACCGGCGGCTGGTTCCAGAACACCGTGTTGGGCTCCAGGGTCAGCTGGTACCAGGACAGGTGGGTCGGCTTCATGGCGATGGCTTGGCGCAGATCGCCCAGAGCATCCTCCAGGGACTGATCCGGCAAGCCGTGCATCAGGTCCAGGTTGAAGTTGTCGAACCCGGCCTGGCGTGCCATGCCGGCGGCGCGTATCGCTTCGTCACCGTTGTGGATGCGGCCCAGGGCCTTGAGCTTCTGTTCCTGGAAGCTCTGGATGCCGATAGACAGGCGGTTGATCCCCAGGGCGCGATAGGCGGTGAATTTCTCTTGCTCGAAAGTCCCGGGGTTGGCTTCCAGGGTGATTTCGATGTCGCTGGCAAACGGGATGCGCTGTTCCACGCCCTTGAGCAAGCGGCCCAGGGCTTGGGCGCTGAACAGGCTCGGGGTGCCGCCGCCGAAGAAGATCGAACTCAGCTCGCGGCCATGGACAGCGTGCAGGTCCAGGTCGAGGTCGGCCAGCAGGGCGTCGACGTACTCTTCTTCCGGCAGCGTCGGGCTGGCGGCGTGAGAGTTGAAGTCGCAATAGGGGCATTTGCGTACACACCACGGGATGTGGATGTACAGCGCCAGGGGCGGCAATTGGGGCAGCGCCGCCCGGGGCGTTTGCGCGCCGCCGAGAATCAGCGGCGACGCGGATCGGTCTTGGCTCATTTCAGGCCCAGGCGTTGCCGCAGAATGGCCATGGCGCGGGCGCGGTGGCTGAGCTGGTTTTTCTCCACGGGGCCCAGTTCGGCGCTGGAGCAGTCACGTTCCGGCACCCAGAACAGCGGATCGTAGCCGAAACCGTGTTCGCCACTGGCGACAGTGAGGATGCGCCCGTGCCACAGGCCTTCGCAGAGGATCGGCAGTGGATCGTCGGCGTGCCGCACCAGGGCCAGGACGCAGACAAACTGCGCGCCGCGCTGCGCTTCGGGTACGTCCTTCAAGGCTTCGAGCAACTTGGCGTTGTTCGCCGCATCGTCCTTGCCGTCGGCATAGCGCGCCGAGTAGATGCCCGGCGCGCCGCCGAGGAAGTCCACCGCCAGGCCCGAGTCGTCCGCCAGTGCCGGCAGGCCGGAAATACGCGCGGCATTGCGCGCCTTGAGGATGGCGTTTTCGACGAACGACAGACCGGTTTCTTCCGGCTCGACGCTGCTGAACTCGCCGATCGAGCGCAGTTGCACCGAGGCGCCGAGCATGGCCTGGAGTTCTTTGAGTTTGCCGGCGTTGTGGCTGGCCAGTACGAGTTGCGTGAGGTTCATTATTCGCCCGGGAATAGCTCTTGGTTGAAGCTGAAGCTGTTGGTGTCACCACCCGTTTGCACAGTGATGGTGAACGTACGGTTTTCCTGCTGTTCCACCGGGAACTGGGCGATGTAGTAGATCGCGCCCTGTTCGGTGATCTGGCGGAACTTCAGCGGGATGCTCTTGCTGGTCAGGTCCTTGACCGTACCGCTGACCTGGCCGAGCAGCGGTTTGCCGTCCTTGATCAGGGACACGTTGATCACGCCCTGGTTCTTGCTGCGGATCAGCTCCGCCGCCCTGGCGATGTCAGGCTGCAGGTAGGTGGAGTTGAAGGTGTTGTAGTGCACGGTGATGTCGCCAAAGACTTCCTGGCGCTCGCCCTTGATCGGGTCCGCGGCCAGGGCGCTGAGGCTCAGGCAGGCGGCCAATAGAAATGTAACCAGACGTCCCATGGTGGTTCTCCTCGATGCAACGTGGTTTATACCGCGACCTTGTGATCCTGCAGGCCGGGACTGCTGACGCGGTAGATGCCGATCTCTCCCAACAGATTAGGCCATAGCTTACTGGCCCACCCGTGGCGGTGTTGTTGATCGACGGCAAGTCGGTTGATCACCCGGGCTTCACGCTCGCGGCACAGCTCTTCGAAGTCCTCGAAGGTGCAGAAGTGGATGTTCGGCGTGTTGTACCAGGTGTACGGGAGGAATTCCGAGACCGGCATCCGACCCTTGCTGGCCAGGTACCAGCGGCAGCGCCAGTGGCCGAAGTTGGGGAAGGTGATGATGCACTGGCGGCCGACCCGGAGCATTTCGTCGAGGATCTTGTCCGGGTAGTGCACGGCCTGCAGGGCCTGGGTCATGACCACGATATCGAAGCTGTTGCTGGCGAAGTTGCCCAGGCCCTTGTCCAGGTCCTGCTCGATGACGTTGATGCCCTTGGCCACGCACTCGGCGATGTTGTCCGGGTCGTTTTCCAGGCCGTAGCCGGTGACTTGCTTGTGTTCCTGCAGCCAGCTCAGCAGCTCGCCGTTACCGCAGCCCAGGTCGAGGACGCGGCTGCCGGCGGGGATCCATTCCTGGATGATTTCCAGATCGGCTCTCATCGTGTCCTCACAAGGTAATGCGGTTCATGTAGTGACTAAACGCCTGCAGGTAGCGCGGGATCGGGATCAGGAAGGCGTCGTGCCCCTGGGGTGCGTCGATCTCCAGGTAGCAGACGTCCTTGCGTGCCGCCATCAGCGCGTCCACCAGCTCCCGGGAACGGGCAGGGGAGAAGCGCCAGTCGGTGGTGAAGGACATCACGCAGAACTTGGCGGTGGCATGGGCGAAGGTCTTGGCCAGGTCGTCGTCGCAGTTCGCCGCCGGGTCGAAGTAGTCCAGGGCCTTGGTCATCAGCAGGTAAGTGTTGGCGTCGAAACGCCCGGAGAACTCCTCGCCCTGATAGCGCAGGTAGCTTTCCACCTGGAACTCGACGCTGTGGAAGTCGTAGTTGAGCTTCTCGCTCTTGAGGCCACGGCCGAATTTCTCGCCCATGGAGTCATCGGACAGGTAGGTGATGTGCCCCACCATCCGCGCCAGCATCAGCCCGCGCTTGGGGATCACCCCTTGTTCCTGGAACGAGCCGCCGTGGAATTCCGGGTCGGTGAGAATCGCCTGGCGCGCCACTTCGTTGAAGGCGATGTTCTGCGCCGAGAGCTTGGGCGCCGAAGCAATGGCCAGGCAGTGCCGTACCCGGTCCGGGTAGGTGATGGTCCATTGCAAAGCCTGCATGCCGCCCAGACTGCCGCCGATCACTGCGGCCCACTGGCTGATGCCCAAGCGATCCGCCAGGCGCGCCTGGCTATGGACCCAGTCTTCTACAGTCAATACCGGGAAGTCGGCGCCGAAGGGCTTGCCGGTGTCCGGATTGAGGCTGCTGGGGCCGGTGGAACCGTTGCAACCGCCGAGGTTGTTGAGGCTGACCACGAAGAACTTGTTGGTGTCGATGGGCTTGCCAGGGCCGATGCAGCTGTCCCACCAACCGGGTTTGCGGTCGTCGACGCTGTGGTAGCCGGCGGCGTGATGATGGCCGGACAGGGCGTGGCAGATCAGCACCGCGTTGCTGGCGCTGGCGTTGAGCTCACCATAGGTTTCGTAGATCAGGTCGTAGGCCGGTAGCGCGCGTCCGCAGGCCAGGGCCAGAGGATCGCTGAAGTGCGCTATTTCTGGCGTGACCAGACCAACAGAATCGGGGGGAAAGGCAGTTGGCATCGACCCTGCTCTCATTTAAATGAGGCGTAAGTCTAAAGACCGCTGCTCCCAGCGGCAAGCAAAGCCCGGGGCTGTGTTTGGTTGGGAAAAATGGCGCGGGAGGTTCGCTGGCAAGCCAGCTCCTACCGCGGACCTGGGGCGCAGGAGCCAGCTTGCCGGCGAATCAGACGGGGCGCCCCAGCCCCGGCAGATCCGGCAGCTTTTTCGGCGCTTGCAGGCGCACGCGCTTCTGCCGATTCAATTCGCCACTGACCAGGCTGACGTTGCTCTTGGGAATACCGAAAGCCTTGGCCAGGAACGCCATCAAGTGAGCGTTGGCCTTGCCTTCCACAGGCGGGGCGGTGAGGCGGATCTTCAACCGCTCCCCATGCAGGCCAGCGAACTCGTCGCTGCTGGCCTTGGGTTGCAGGTGACAATCGAGGATCAGATCGTCACCGTCCCAGCGGAAATAGCTCATCAGATCAGCCCGAACAACTCAGGGGGCATGAAGGTGTAGAACGCCATGCGTGGAATCAGCCACTGCTGCACCAGCTGAATCACGATGAAGGCCAGGATCGGCGAGATGTCCAGGCCGCCCAGGTTGGGCACGATGCGCCGGAACGGGGCCAGCAGCGGCTCGCTGATCTGGTAGGCCAGTTCTGCGCCCGGGCTCTGGCTGCCAGGAGCGACCCAGGACAGGATCACGCTGATGATCATGGCGAAGAACCAGATCTTCAGGAACAGCGCGAAGATGCCGATTGGCGCCCACAGCAGCAGTCCCAGGGCATTGAAGGAGATGTGGCTGAGGGTAAGGATGATGGCGAACAGCGCCATTTGTACGATCAGGGCCAGGACCAGCGAGGACATGTCGAGCCCGAACATGCTGGGGATCACCCGGCGCAGGGGCTTGAGCAGTGGCTGGGTGGCACGCACGATGAACTGGCAGATAGGGTTGTAGAAGTTCGCCCGTACCACTTGCAGCATGAAGCGCAGCAGGACCACCAGCAGGTAAAGGCTGCCCAGGGTCTGAATCACAAAAATGGCAGCGTCGTTGAGTCCGAACATTATCGATTCCTTTGTAGGGGCGAGTTAACGACCGAGTTGTTCGGCCATTTCGGCCGAGCGGTGCGCGGCGGCACCCAATGCTTTTTCCACCAGGGCTTCAAAGCCGTTGGCCTGGAACGATTTGATCGCGGCTTCCGTGGTGCCGGCCGGTGAAGTCACGCGGCGGCGCAGCTCGGCGGCGTCGACGTCACTGGACACCGCCATGTGGGCCGCCCCCAGGGCAGTCTGCAGGGTCAGTTGGGCGGCGGTTTCCCGAGGCAGGCCGAGCTTTTCGCCAGCGGCGGTCATGGCTTCGATCAGCAGAAAGAAATACGCCGGACCGCTGCCGGATACTGCGGTCACTGCGTCCAGTTGCTGCTCTTGATCCAGCCACAGGGCGATGCCCACGGCGGACAGCAGTTCCTCGGCCTGATGGCGCTGCTCGGGGCTGACCTGGGCGGTGGCATACAGGCCGCTGACGCCCTGGCGCAGCAGTGCCGGGGTGTTGGGCATGCAGCGCACGATCGGTTGCTCGCCGAGCCAGTGGTTCATGCTGGCGCAGGTGATGCCGGCGGCGATGGAAACCACCAGTTGGTGGGGCTGCAGGCTCGGGCGCAGGGCTTCGCACACGGCTTTCATGGCCTGGGGCTTGACCGCCAGGACGATCACGTCGACGCCGGCGATGGCTTCGGCGTTGTCGGCGAATACCTGGATGCCGTGTTCGGCAGCCACCTTGGCCCGGGTTTCGGCGCCGGGGTCACTGGCACGGATCTGTGCTGCCTCAAGGCCTTTGGCCCGCAGGCCACCGATGAGGCTGGCCGCCATGTTGCCGGCACCGATAAAAGCGATACGAGTCGTGTTCATGACAGGTCCTTATGAGAGGTCAGTGTCAGTCGCATCAGGACTGACTGTAGTCGCGGGCACCAAACAGCGCGGTACCGATCCGCACCCAGGTGGCGCCTTGGGCGATGGCCGCTTCGAGATCGTGGCTCATGCCCATGGAAAGGGTGTCCAGGGGCAGCTTGAGGCTGTCCCGCAGTTGGTTGTTCAAGGCCTGCACCGCAGCGAAGGCGGCTTCCTGGGCGGTACGGTCCTCGGTGGGCTCGGGAATCGCCATCAGCCCACGCAGTTGCAGGCGTGGCAAGGCGCTGATGGCGCTGGCCAGGGCCGGCAGGTCGGCCGGAGCACAGCCGGACTTGCTGGCTTCGCCACTGACATTCACCTGGATGCAGATGTTCAGCGGCGGCAGCTCGGCAGGGCGTTGCTCGGACAGGCGTTGTGCGATTTTCAAGCGATCCACGGAATGCACCCAGGCAAAATGCTCGGCAATGGCGCGAGTCTTGTTCGACTGAATGGGGCCGATGAAGTGCCAACTCAAGGGCAGGTCCGCCAGTTCCTGCTGTTTGCCCAGGGCTTCCTGCAGGTAGTTCTCGCCGAAGTCCCGTAGGCCGGCGGCATAGGCTTCGCGCAGGGCGGCGGCGGGTTTGGTCTTGCTGACGGCCAGCAGCAGGACGCTGTCCGGGGCACGCTGTACGGCCTGGCAGGCGCTGCGGATACGCTCGGCTAGCCGGGCAATGTTGTCTGCTATCGTGGACATTCGATTTCGTCTCAAAAGTACCGGCGACCGGGAGCCTGTGACCTTGGCCGCCAACCGCCGCATGAATCCACCAGACCCTGATTATCGACCGGCCCGAGCATCGCTCGAGGGCCGCGCGGGTCATTGCCCGGGATAGCGGGCGGGTCTGAAGCTCGCGGCATTCTACTGGAATTGGGGGGCACTATGGACATCACCGAACTCCTGACCTTGAGCGTTTCCCGGGGCGCTTCTGACCTGCATCTGTCTGCCGGGCTGGCGCCGATGTTGCGCATTGATGGCGATATTCGTCCGCTCGACAGCCCGGCTCTGGATGCACAGCAGGTGCTGGCCCTGATGCATGGCCTGATGAGCGAGCCACAGCGGCAGGCGTTCGCCAGCCAGCAGGATCTGGACTTCGCCTACGAACTGCCGGGCGTGGCGCGGTTCCGGGTCAATGCCTTCCAGCATGCTCGGGGAGCGGGGGCGGTGCTGCGCTTGATTCCGTCACGGGTGCAGAGCCTGGAGGCGTTGGGACTGGGGCAAGTGTTTCAGCAGATTGCCGAGGCGCCCCGAGGGCTGGTGCTAGTCACCGGGCCCACCGGCAGCGGCAAGTCCACCACCCTGGCGGCGATGATCGATCACCTGAACCAGCATCGGCAGCAGCACATCCTCACCCTTGAAGACCCCATCGAGTTCATTCATCCGCAGAAAAGCTGTCTGATCCACCAGCGTGAAGTGCCGCGCGATACCCGCAGTTTCGCCACCGCCTTGCGTGCGGCGCTGCGCGAAGACCCTGACGTGATTCTGCTGGGAGAGTTGCGTGACCTGGACAGCATTCGCCTGGCCCTGACTGCCGCCGAAACCGGGCATCTGGTGTTCGCCACCCTGCACACTTCATCCGCGGCCAAGAGCATCGACCGGCTGGTGGACGTGTTCCCGGGGGAAGAAAAGGCCCTGGTGCGCTCGATGCTGGCCGAGTCGCTGCAGGCGGTCATTGCCCAGGTGTTGCTGAAGAAGATCGGCGGTGGTCGGGTGGCGGCGCACGAAATCATGCTGGGCAATGCGGCGATCCGTAACCTGATCCGCGAGGACAAGGTGGCGCAGATGTATTCGGCGATCCAGACCGGTGGAGCCCAGGGCATGCGCACCCTGGACATGAGTCTCAAGGCATTGCTGGGGCAGGGGCTGATCAGTCGAGAGCAGGCGCGGGAGCAGGCACGGATGCCGGAGAGCTTTTGACAGGGCTGGAAATGCAATCGCCGGCAAGCCGGCTCCTACAGGTGGGCGTAGGAGCCGGCTTGCCGGCGAATGGGCGAATCAGCAGATTAGCGCTGCACGACCCGCAGAGGCGCGTGTTCCTTGGGCAGGACCCGCTTGGCAACCACGTAGTGGCTCTGCCAGTAGGGTTTCTTCAGGGTGTCGATGGTCACCGCCTTGCCGCGCCGCGGGGCATGGATAAAGCGGTCTTCGCCCAGGTAGATGGCGACGTGGTTGACCTTGCGGCTCTTGATGTTGAAGAACAGCAGATCGCCCGGCTTCAAGTCCTTGCGCTCGACCTTCTGTCCGTGGCCGCTGGCCATGGCGTTGGAGGTGCGTGGCAGGTCCACGGCGGCGACGTCATTGAAGGCGTAGCGCACCAGGCCGCTGCAATCGAAGCCTTTACTTGGGCTGCTGCCGCCCCAACGATAGGGGGTGCCCAGTACATTGACCGCACGGCTGAGGACAGTAGTGCTTGGCCGGCCGGCGTTGTTGGCCACCAGCTTGCTGTCGGCCTTGCTCAGGCGGGTGGGGTGTTTGATGGTGGTCTTGTTCTTGGCGGTGACCGTCGAAACATGGGATTTCGGGGTGTAGCCATTAACGTTGGGAAGTCGTTGCTCACGGTTGGTGGCGTGGGCGGCCAGTGGCATTAATAGGCAAATGGTTAGCCATGTCTTGAAAAATGGTCGCATTAGGCAAGGCTCTTATTTGGTTTGCGCGCAACTTTATAACAGCTTTCAGGTCACTTCCGTGGCCGTTTGTCGATTCAACCTTGGGGTCAACTTCGGCAAAGAGGTGGCAACTTGACGCAGAAAACCGTCAGAAGTCAGGCAGTACAAGGCTTTGACGGAACAGAAGGTAACATTGTCCACACGTCGAAAGCCTGTAAAAAAGTCACAAAGTTTTTAAGAATATTTATCTATCACCCAGTAAGAGGCTCTTAATGAACACCTATCGTCAGGATGCATCCACCCATGACACCCACAGCAAGGTAATCGGTTACCTGTTGTGGATTTTCGGTTTTACCGGCGCTCACCGCTTCTATTACGGCAAGCCGGTGACCGGGACCATTTGGTTCTTCACCTTCGGTCTATTGGGCATTGGCTGGCTGATCGACTTGTTCCTGATCCCGTCCATGGACCGGGAAGCGGACCTTCGGTTCACCGCAGGTCCTGTGGAATACAGCGTGGCCTGGATTCTACTGACCTTCCTCGGAGTCTTCGGCGTACACCGCATGTACCAGGGCAAGTGGCTGAGCGGGGTGATCTACCTGTTCACCGGCGGCCTGTTCTTCCTGGGAGTGCTGTACGACTTCTGGACCCTGAACGATCAGGTCTCCCTGGAAAACGCCAAATGCCGCTGACGGATCAAGCCGGCCCCACGTAGGAGCCGGCTCGCCGGGTGAACACAGGCGCTGCGGGCCTCAGCCCTGATAGCTGATATGCCCATCCACCAGGGTGTAACGCACCGTCCCCGGCAGGCTATGGCCGAGGAACGGGCAGTTCTCGCCCTTGGACAGCCAGCGCTCGCCGGCCACGGTGGAGCTGGCCGGGTCGAACAGCACCAGGTCCGCTGCACCACCTTCCACCAGCTTGCCCGCCGGCAGGCGCAATGCCTCGGCCGGACCGGCGCTGAGGCGCGCCAGCAGGGTCGGCAGGTCCAGCAAACCGTCCTGAACCAGGGTCAGGGCCAGTGGCAGCAGCAGCTCGACGCTGCTGATGCCCGGCTCAGTGGCACCGAATGGCGCCAGCTTGGCATCGCGTTCATGGGGCTGGTGATGGCTGGAGATGGCTTGCACCACCCCGGACTTCACCGCCTCACGCAGGGCATCACGATCGGCCCGCGAACGCAGCGGCGGTTGCACGTGATACAGGCTGGAGAAGTCGATCAGCGCCTCATCGGTCAGGATCAGCTGATACAGCGCCACATCGGCGGTCACTGGCAGGCCGCGGGCCTGGGCCTGGGCAATCAGTTCCACGCCCCGGGCGCTGGTCAGTTGGCTGAAGTGAGCACGCACGCCGCTTTGTTCCACCAGCAGCAGGTCCCGGGCCAGGGCCACGGTTTCCGCGCTTTCGGGAATCCCCGGCAAGCCGAGGAAACTCGCGGTGGGGCCTTCGTGGGCCAGGCCGCCTTCGGCCAGGTCGCGGTCCTGGGAGTGGAAGATCACTGTCAGGTCGAAGGTGGCGGCATATTCCAGGGCACGGCACAGGGTGCGGGTGCTGCGGAAGCCTTCAAGGCCATTGCCGAAGGCCACGCAGCCGGCGTCGCGCAGGGCAATCAGCTCGGCCAACTGTTCGCCTTCCAGGCCCTTGCTCAAGGCCCCGATGGGGAAGACTTTGCTGTTGCCGGCTTCCCGGGCGCGGTCGAGGATCAGTTCGGCCACGGCCGAGGTATCCAGTACCGGTTTGGTACGCGGCGGGCAGCACAGGCTGGTGACGCCACCGGCAGCGGCGGCGCGGGTTTCGCTGGCAATGCTGCCCTTGCGGCTGTAGCCCGGCTCGCGCAGGGCGACGCTCAGGTCCACCAGGCCGGGCGCGGCCACCATGCCCTTGGCGTCGATGCTAGTGACGGCATTGAAGCCGCCGGGCGCGGCGCCGATGGCAACAATCTTGCCGGCTTCCAGGTGTAGATCGGTGGTTTGATCCAGGCCACTGCTTGGATCGATGACGCGGGCGCCGAGAATGCTGAGCTTCACTGGGCGTTCTCCTGCTCGAATTGTCGCTGGGCGGTCTGCCCGCTCATGGCCATGGACAGTACCGCCATGCGCACTGCAATGCCGTAGGTCACCTGGTTGAGGATCACCGAGTGCGGACCGTCGGCCACCGCCGACTCGATCTCCACACCGCGGTTGATCGGGCCCGGGTGCATGACGATGGCGTCGGGCTTGGCCCCGGCCAGGCGTGCGGTGGTCAGGCCGAACAGGCGGTAGAACTCGCCTTCGCTGGGCAGCAGACCGCCCTGCATGCGTTCACGCTGCAGGCGCAGCATGATCACCACGTCCACATCTTTCAGGCCTTCGGTCATGTCGGTGTAGACCTTGACCCCGTACTGTTCGATGCCGATGGGCAGCAGGGTTTTCGGTGCGATCACGCGAATGTCCGGGCAGCCGAGGGTCTTGAGCGCCAGCATGTTGGAGCGCGCCACCCGCGAGTGCAGGATGTCGCCGACGATGGCCACCGAGAGGTTCTCGAAGCCGCCCTTGTGTCGGCGGATGGTCAGCATGTCGAGCATGCCCTGGGTCGGGTGGGCGTGACGGCCGTCGCCGCCGTTGATGATCGCCACCTGGGGGCACACGTGTTCGGCGATGAAGTGTGCGGCGCCGGAATCGCCGTGGCGTACCACGAACATGTCGGCGGCCATGGCTTCCAGGTTGCGCAGGGTGTCCAGCAGGGTTTCACCCTTGCTCGCCGAGGAGGTCGAGACGTTCAGGGTGATCACGTCCGCCGACAGGCGCTGTGCCGCCAGTTCGAAGGTGGTGCGGGTACGGGTGGAGTTCTCGAAGAACACGTTGCACACGGTCTTGCCGCGCAGCAGCGGGACTTTCTTTACCGCCCGGGCGCCGACTTCGAGGAAGGAGTCGGCGGTGTCGAGGATTTCTGTCAGCAGCTCGCGGTTCAGGCCGTCGAGGGACAGGAAATGGCGCAGCTGGCCCTGATCGTTGAGCTGCAGCGGGCGCTTGGCGTCTAGAGGCGTCATCGCAATGGACTCTTAAAAGGGCGAGTTAGAGGGCGAGGTCTTGGAGCTCGAGTTGAAGCGGCGCAGGACCGGACAATTTTACCCGCTCGTGGGCGGCCAGCGACAGGGTTGCACCCACCACATTCGGACGAATCGGCAGCTCGGCGGCGTTCAGGTCCAGTAGGCAGACCAGGGTCACGCTGGCCGGGCGGCCATAGTCGAACAGCTCGTTGAGGGCCGCGCGGATGGTCCGGCCGCTCATCAGCACGTCGTCGATCAGCACCAGATGCTGACCCTCGATCTCGAACGGCAGCTCCGAAGGGCGAACTTGCGGGTGCAGGCCGTTCTGGCTGAAGTCGTCACGGTAGAAGGACACATCCAGGGTGCCCAGGGGCGCGTCGCTGCCCAGGGCTTCCAACAGGGCCTGGGCCACCCAGACGCCACCGGTACGGATACCGATGAAGCGCGGCTCGCTGATGGCGCGCTGGGTCAGGTGGGCGTTGAGATCAGCGGCCATCTGGCTGATCAGGGCGGCGGGATTGGGCAGGCTCATGGTGGCTCCTTCGTGGGCTCGCGCCTGCTGCCGGGCAGCAGGGCACGGGAACTTACGGCTGGTGTTGGGCCAGGAGGCGCGCAGCTTGGGGCCGCGCATCTTCAGGATTCTGGGTCTCAGGTATTCAACAGCGTGGCGTTTTCGTCGAGCCAGCCCTGCAGTAGCAGGGCCGCGGCGATGGCGTCCACCGGGTTGTCGCGGTAGCTGCCTTTCTGCCCGCCCCGGGCCAGGCGTTCGCCCTTGGCCTCGAAGGTGGTCAGGCGTTCATCGTGGGTATAGAAGGGCACGTTGAAGCGGCCGTTCAGGCGCCGGGCGAACTTCTCGGCGCGCAGGCACATGTCGCTGGGGCTGCCGTCCATGTTCAGGGGCAGGCCCACCACCACGGCGTCGGGTTTCCATTCCTCGATCAGGGCTTGCACCTGATTCCAGTCGGGCACACCGTTCTGCGCCTTCAAGGTACACAGCTCCCGGGCCTGGCCAGTGATGGCCTGGCCCACGGCGACGCCGATCTGCTTGGTGCCGTAGTCGAAGCCGAGGATCAGTCGCAAGGCCATCAGGCGTGCCCCGCCTGGCTGGTGAGCAGGCTGAGGTTGACCCCCAGGTGCCGGGCGGCGGCTTCCAGGCGCAATTCGCTGCTGGTGTTGAACAGGATGTCGGCGTCGAAGGGGCAGGTCAGCCAGGCGTTGTCCGCCAGTTCGGCTTCCAGCTGCCCGGCTTCCCAGCCGGCATAGCCCAGGGCGATCAGGCTCTTGGCCGGGCCCACGCCGTCGGCGATGGCGAACAGCACATCCTGGGAGGTAGACAGGGACAGCCCTTCGAACTCCACCGTGGCCTGGTAGATCGGGCCGTTGGGGTGCAGGACAAAGCCGCGATCGGTCTGCACCGGGCCGCCGCTGAAGATCGGCACATGCTGGCACAGCAGCGACGGTTCTTCGTCGGGGCGCAATTGTTCAAGGATATCGGCCAGGCTCAGGTCCAGGGGCCGATTGATCACCAGGCCCATGGCGCCGCTGGCATTGTGCTCGACGATATAGGTCAACGTCTGGGCAAAATTCGGGTCGGCCATATGCGGCATGGCGATCAGGAAGTGATGCTTGAGATAGCTGGGGCTGACATTTTTCATGAGCGCTAGTGTGGCGGTGGCGGGCCCGGCTGACAAGCGCAACCCTGTGCAGGCGCTGGCTTGCCAGCGAATGCGGCATTGAGGTTTGTTTCGGTCTGGCGTGCCTCTTCGCCGGCAAGCCGACTCCTGCGGGGAGCGTTGGCGTTTATGCCTGCCCGGCGGGGGGATCAGTTGCTGGACAGTTTGTCGCCCCGGGCGAAGCGCCAGGTGCGGATGATTTCCAGGCGGTCGATGTCCGACAGGTCGCCGGTAAAGGGCGCGAACGGCGCCGCCAGGCGCACGATGCGTTGGGCGGCCTGGTCCAGCAGCGGCTGGCCGGAGGACTCCAGCACCAGCACTTCGTACAGGGAACCGTCGCGGTTGATCGAGACCATCAGCCGCAAATTGCCGTAGATCTGCTTGCGCCGGGCTTCCTCGGGGTAGTTGAGGTTGCCGATGCGCTCGACCTTCTTGCGCCATTCGTCCTTATACCAGGCGCCCTTGTCGCGCATGGTGGAGGCGGCGCTCAGGCGGTGGATGCGCGGGCGTTTGGCATACAGCTGCTGTTCGTTGGCCAGTTCGGCTTCCAGGCTGGAAATCTCGCTGGACAGTTGAGAACTGTCGAAGCTCGGGGTGTCGGCCTTGGGCGTCGGGTCCTTCTTGACCTCTTCACGCTGGGTCACGGTCTTTTTCGGCTTGGGCGCCGTCGTGGCGACGGCGGCCTTGGGCGCGGCTTCCTTGACTTCAGGTTTGACCGACGGCGGCGGCACGACCTTTTTCACCGAGTTGTCCTGGAAGGGGGCGACTTCGGTGGTTTTCGGAATGGCCTTCTTGTCCAGGGTGCCGCTGCCTTCCTGGTTGTCCTGGGCGAGGAAATCGGCCTTCTTCGGCTTGGTCTCGCTCTTGAAGGTGGCCAGGGTGATTTCCAGGGTCTTGCTGATCGCTTTGGGTTCGGCGAAGGAAAAGCCCAGGCCGAGGATCAGTGCCAGGTGCAGGAGCGCCGCCAGGAACAGGGTAAATCCCAGGCGATCGGCCGCGCGCACGCCGCTATGGGCCAGCTCGGGGGGCAGATCGGACGGGAGGCTCATCGACGGTTCGACATCACAGGAGGCATTACACAACCAACATCACGGTTTCACAGGCGGCGCATGATAACGCAATGTTGGTTGGTGCTTGGTTGTTCTACATCACTTGGCTTTGAGCTTCTGATCGATGGCATCCATCAGCAGTGCGCCGATGTTGGTGCCGAAGGCATTGTCGATTTCACGGATGCAGGTGGGGCTGGTGACGTTGATTTCCGTCAGGTGCTCGCCGATCACGTCGAGGCCGACGAATAGCAGACCCTTGGCCCGCAGGGTCGGGCCGACCTGGGCGGCAATCCAGCGGTCCTTGTCGCTCAGTGGGCGGGCTTCGCCACGACCGCCAGCGGCCAGGTTGCCACGGGTTTCACCGGCCGCCGGGATGCGCGCCAGGCAGTAATCCACCGGTTCGCCGTCGATCATCAGGATGCGCTTGTCGCCGTCCTTGATGGCTGGCAGGTAGGCCTGGGCCATGATCTGCTGGCTGCCGAGCATGGTCAGGGTTTCCAGGATCACCGACAGGTTCGGGTCGCCGGCGCGGTGACGGAAGATCGAGGTGCCGCCCATGCCGTCCAGGGGCTTGAGAATCACATCGCCATGCTGGGCTGCGAACTCGCGCAATACATCGGCGCGACGGCTGACCACGGTGGGTGGGGTGCACTGGGGGAACAGCGTGGCAAACAGCTTTTCATTGCAGTCACGCAGGCTCTGGGGCTTGTTCACCACCAGCACGCCGGCGCTTTCGGCCTGTTCCAGCAGGTAGGTGGAGTAGACGAACTCCATGTCGAAGGGCGGGTCCTTGCGCATCAGGATCACGTCCAGATCGCTCAAGGGGCAGTCGATCTCGGCATCCAGCTCGAACCATTTCTGCGGGTTGGCGAAGACTTGCAGCGGACGCATGCGGGCCCGGGCCACGCCGGCGCCCTGGTACAGGTCGCGCTGCTCCATATAGAAGAGGGTCCAGCCGCGCTCCTGGGCGGCCAGCAGCATGGCCAGCGAGCTGTCCTTCTTGTAGGAGATACTGGCGATAGGGTCCATGACAATCCCGACGCGAACGCTCATGGGTGGATTCCTTTAAGAAAATGAGTGGAAGCAAGGCAAAAAAAGTGGCGTCAGAGTGGCGCTGACAGGGGCCTGGGTCAAGGAAAAACCACTGCCTGGCGTGGTCCATAGATTGCAGGGGGGAGAGTGTGCTAAAAAGGCTCGCATGCCGGGCCGAAGCCTTGAAGTTCAAGGGTTTGGGGCGTTGGCCAGCGGTACCGGATCAAATCATTCGCTGGGGCGATGGCAGAGCAGATATGGAACAGCATTCCAATGCCTTGAAGGTGATGGTGATCGACGATTCGAAGACGATTCGCCGCACGGCCGAAATGCTGTTGAAGAACGTCGGCTGTGAAGTCATTACCGCAGTGGACGGCTTCGAAGCGCTGTCGAAGATCGTCGACCACCACCCCGGAATCATTTTCGTCGACATCATGATGCCGCGGCTCGACGGTTATCAGACCTGTGCGCTGGTGAAGAATCACAGCGCGTTCAAGTCCATTCCCGTGATCATGCTGTCCTCCAAGGACGGCCTGTTCGACAAGGCCAAGGGGCGCATCGTCGGCTCCGATCAGTTTTTGACCAAACCCTTCAGCAAGGAAGAACTGCTGAGCGCAATCAAGGCCCACGTTCCGGACTTTGTCGCGCTTGCGCCACAGTAGACACGCACAACGGCGTCCGGCCAGCGGGCTGCGCGCCTATACCGTATGGGGAAGACCATGGCTCGTATTCTGATCGTCGATGACTCGCCGACTGAAATGTACAAACTCACCGGCATGCTGGAAAAGCACGGCCATGAAGTGCTCAAGGCCGAGAACGGTGCCGACGGCGTGGCCCTGGCCCGGGAAGAAAAACCCGACGCCGTGCTGATGGACATCGTCATGCCCGGTCTCAATGGCTTCCAGGCCACCCGCCAGTTGACCAAGGATGCCGAGACCAGCCACATCCCGGTGATCATCATCACCACCAAGGATCAGGAAACCGACAAGGTCTGGGGCACCCGCCAGGGCGCCAAGGACTACCTGACCAAGCCGGTGGACGAAGAGACTCTGATCAAGACCCTGAACAACGTCCTGGCCGGCTGACCGCCCCGGCCATGAGCGAATCCCAGACCGCCTTCGAGCTGCTGCTGGAGATCGACCAGCGCTGTCGCCTGCTGGCCGCCGACCTGCCGTCCCAGGAAACCCGCCAGCACAGTTGGAGCGGTATCGGTTTTCGCCTGGGCGAGCACTGGTATGTCGCGGCCATGGGCGAGATCAGCGAAGTCCTGCACGAGCCGCGTTACACCCTGCTGCCCGGGGTCAAGCCCTGGGTCAAGGGCGTGGCCAACCTGCGCGGACGCCTGCTGCCGATCATGGACCTGTGCGGTTTTTTCGGTCATGAACTGTCGCCCCTGCGCAAGCAGCGGCGAGTGCTGGTGGTGGAGTACAAAGAACTGTTCGCCGGCCTGCTGGTGGATGAGGTAGCCGGCCTGCAGCACTTTGCCCAGGACAGCCTGGAGCCCGGCCTTGGCGGGTTCTGCGACGCAGCGATCAATCCCTACCTGCAAGGGCAGTTTCGTCGTGATCAGGTCTGGCAGGTGTTCAGCCCCTTTGCCCTGGCCCGTTCTCCCGAGTTCCTGGAGGTGGCGGCGTGAATGCTTGCCCGGTGCCTGTGCAGCCCTTTTGCAGTGCCATGGCAGGCTCGTGCCTTCCTGGATCAACCCATGCTGCCCTGGCGATGCGTGCGTCCCGGGGACCCGAATGCGGGACCGCCCGCTCGCCACAGGCCTGATCGATGACCAAAGCCAAAACCGGAAAGCCCCTGGAAGGCTCCCGCAGTCGCTCGCAGATCATCGTGCTGTTCATCGCACTGATCGTGTTCATCATGCTGCTGTTCGCCAACTTCGCTTACCTCAATACCCAGGCCACCTACGACAAGCAGTACATCGGCCATGCCGGCGAGCTGCGGGTGCTGTCCCAGCGCATCGCCAAGAACGCCACCGAGGCGGCGGCGGGCAAGGCCGCGGCGTTCAAGCTGCTGGGAGATGCGCGCAACGACTTTGCCCAGCGCTGGGGCTATCTGAAGAAGGGCGACCCGGCCACTGGCCTGCCCGGCGCCCCGGTGGTCCTGCGTCAGGAAATGCGCGCCGTGCAGCTGGACTGGGAAAAACTGCTGAAGAACACCGACGCGATCCTGGCCAGCGAACAGACGGTGCTGTCCCTGCATCAGGTGGCCGCGACCCTGGCGGAAACCGTGCCGCAGTTGCAGGTGGAATACGAAAAGGTGGTGGAGATCCTGCTCCAGCGCGGCGCCCCGGCTGCCCAGGTGGCCATGGCCCAGCGCCAGTCGCTGTTGGCTGAACGGATTCTCGGTGCGGTGAATACGGTGCTGGCCGGCGACGAAAACGCCGTGCAGGCCGCCGATGCCTTTGGCCGTGATGCCGCGCGTTTCGGCCAGGTGCTCAACGGCATGCTGCAAGGCAACCCGGGATTGAAGATCAGCCAGGTCGAAGACCCCGACGCCCGGTCTCGTCTGGCGGAGATTTCCGAACTGTTCGAGTTCGTTTCCGGTTCCGTGGACGAGATTCTCGAAACCTCTCCCGAGCTGTTCCAGGTGCGCGAGTCGGCGAGCAACATCTTCAGCCTGTCCCAGACCCTGCTGGACGAAGCTTCGTTGCTGGCCACCGGCTTCGAGAACCTGGCCGGCAGCCGCAAGTTGGACACCATTGGTGGCTACGTCCTGGGCCTGCTGGCGCTGGCGTCGATCATTCTCATCGGCCTGGTGATGGTCCGTGAAACCAACCGCCAACTGCGGGAAACCGCCGAGAAGAACGAGCGCAACCAGAACGCGATCATGCGTCTGCTGGACGAGATCGAGGACCTGGCGGACGGCGACCTGACGGTGACCGCCTCGGTCACCGAGGACTTCACCGGCACCATTGCCGATTCCATCAACTATTCCGTCGACCAACTGCGGGACCTGGTGGCCACCATCAACCTCACTGCCGGTCAGGTGGCCGGTGCGGTGCAGGAAACCCAGGCCACCGCCATGCAACTGGCGGAAGCCTCGGAACACCAGGCGCAGCAGATTTCCGAAGCCTCCACGGCGATCAACGACATGGCGCAATCCATCGACCAAGTCTCGGCCAACGCCGCGGAATCCTCGGCGGTGGCCGAGCGCTCGGTGGAGATCGCCAACAAGGGCAACGAGGTGGTGCACAACACCATCCACGGCATGGACAACATTCGTGAACAGATCCAGGACACTGCCAAGCGCATCAAGCGCCTGGGTGAGTCCTCCCAGGAAATCGGCGATATCGTCAGCCTGATCGACGACATTGCCGACCAGACCAACATCCTGGCCCTCAACGCGGCGATCCAGGCCTCCATGGCCGGGGATGCCGGGCGCGGTTTTGCCGTGGTGGCCGATGAAGTGCAGCGGCTGGCGGAGCGTTCCTCGGCGGCCACCCGGCAGATCGAGACCCTGGTGCGGGCGATCCAGACCGACACCAACGAAGCGGTGATCTCCATGGAGCAGACCACCACCGAAGTGGTGCGCGGTGCGCGTCTGGCCCAGGACGCCGGTGTGGCCCTGGAAGAAATCGAGGGCGTATCCAAGACCCTGGCGGCGCTGATCCAGAGCATCTCCAATGCGGCCCAGCAACAGACCTCCTCGGCCGGACAGATTTCCCTGACCATGAACGTGATCCAGCAGATCACCTCGCAAACCTCGTCCGGCTCCACCGCGACCGCCGAGAGCATCGGCAACCTGGCGAAGATGGCCAGCCAACTGCGTCGCTCTGTGTCCGGCTTTACCCTGCCGGCGACCCGGGGACCGGCCCCGAATGACAACCGCTGACGCTGGGAACCCGTTTGCGATCTGGCGAGCACAGAAGGTTTTGACTGGAGTGGTTATGGTTGACCGGCATGACTATGTGGCCCTGGAATGGGTCAAGGGCGAAATTGCCGAGACCTTGAAACAGGCCTATCAGGCACTGGAGCACCTGGCGGACGAGCCCCAGGCCCTGGATGCCCTCGGCCAGTGCCTGGAGGGGATTCATCAGGTCCATGGCAGCCTGCAGATGGTGGAGTTCTACGGTGCCGCGCTGCTGGCCGAGGAAATGGAGAAACTCGCCCTGGCCCTGCAGCAACAGCGGGTAGCCCAGCGTGACGAAGCCCTGCGCCTGCTGCGCCAGGCCATCAGCCAGTTGCCCCAGTACCTGGACCGGGTGCAGAGCGCGCGGCGCGACCTGCCGTTGGTGGTGCTGCCGCTGCTCAACGACCTGCGCAGCGCCCGAGGTGAAAGCCTGCTTTCGGAAACCAGCCTGTTCAGCCCGCAATTGCCCAGCCTGCCGCCTCTTTCCGACAAGGTCCTGATGGCCCTGGAACCCCTGGAGTTCCCGACCCAGTTGCGCAAGCTGCGACACATGCTGCAGACCGCGCTGGTGGACCTGCTGCGTGAACAGGACGCCGAAAGTTGCCTGGGCCATATGGCCAAGGTCTTCGAGCGCCTGGAGGCCCTGTGCCAGGATGCGCCGCTGGCGCCTTTGTGGCATATCGCCTCGGCCCTGGTGGAAGGCATGCGCCAGAACGAGATCGCCAACAGCCCGGCGGTGCGCAGCCTGCTCAAGGACGCCGAAAAGGAGCTCAAGCGGCTCCTGGAGCAGGGCATGCCCGGCATCAACCAGGCGGCTCCCGCCGAGTTGCTCAAGAGCCTGTTGTTCTACATCGCCAAGGCGCGCCATCCCACCCCATTGATGCTGACCATGAAAGAACGTTACGGACTGGACGACGCCTTGCCCGACAGCGCGGTGGTCGACGAGGAACGGGCCCGCATGGCCGGCCCCGATCGCGACGCCATGCGTTCGGTGCTGGCAGCGTTGTGCGACGGCCTGGTGCGGGTCAAGGAGCGCCTCGATCTGTTCGTGCGCAGCGATCGCCAGCACGCCGGCGACCTGGACAGCCTGCTGTCGCCGCTGCGGCAGATCGCCGACACCCTGGCGGTGCTGGGGTTCGGCCAGCCGCGCAAGGTGATCATCGACCAGTTGGCGGTGGTCCAGAGTCTGGCTCAGGGCCAGCGGGCGCCGGACGACGCGGTGTTGATGGACGTGGCCGGTGCCCTGTTGTATGTCGAGGCGACCCTGGCCGGGATGGTCGGCACTGTGGAGCCGGAGAGTCGTGAAGAAAGCCGTCTGCCCACCACCGACCTGACCCAGATCCACCAACTGGTGATCAGGGAGGCGCGGCTCTGCCTGCAGCAGGCCAAGGACCTGATCATCGAGTGCATCGAAGGTGACTGGGAGCGCGAGCCGCTGATTTCGGTACCGGAGCTGCTGACCCAGGTGCGCGGTGCCCTGGCGATGATTCCGCTGCCCCGTGCGGCCAGCCTGATGGAAGCCTGCAACCAGTTCATCATCGAGCATCTGCTGCTGGCGCAACCCCGCCCTGACTGGCAGCAACTGGACCACCTGGCTGACGTGATCACTAGCCTGGAGTACTACCTGGAGCGCTTGAGCGAGGACCATGAAGCCCCGGGGGAAAAGATCCTCGACGTTGCCGAGCAAGGTCTGGCCGCCCTCGGTTACGTACCGGTGGAACAGGTGCCGTTGCTGGATCAGCCCCTGAGTCCCAACGAGGCCCAGGTCATGCAGGACCTGGATGATCCCCAGATGGTGCAGTCCCTGGGGGATGTGCTGGCGGTGCCGGTATCGGCCCTCAACCCGCCGGCCCTGATCACCCCGGGCAGTCTGCTGCCGCCACCTCGGGACGAGGAGCCCGTGGACGACGAACTGCGGGAAGTGTTCCTCGAAGAAACCGAGGAAGTGCTGGAAATGCTCCGCGAGTACCTGCCGCGCTGGGCGGCCGATCCCCAGGGCAAGTCCGCCCTGAGTGAGTTGCGCCGGGCCTTTCATACCCTCAAGGGCAGCGGCCGCATGGTGCGAGCGCTGGTGCTGGGGGAGTTGGCCTGGGCGGTGGAGAACCTCCTCAATCGAGTACTGGAACATAGCGTGGCCCCCGGTACTGAGGTCCTGCAGCTGGTGGAGGACACGCTGCAGCTGTTGCCTGAGTTGATCGCCGAATTCGCCGTCCAGGCTCAGCGTCAGCGCGATGATGTCGATCGCCTGGCGGCGCGTGCCCATGCCCTGGCCAAGGGCGCCGAGGAGCCCGCCAATGTGCCGCTGGACGACGCCCTCGACCCGCAGTTGCTGGAGATTTTCCGCACCGAGGCCCAGACCCACCTGGACAGCCTCAACCGCTTTCTCGATCAGGCCGCCGAGCACGTGCCGCTGCAGGCCAGCGATGAACTGCAACGTGCCCTGCACACCCTCAAGGGCAGCGCCTCCATGGCCGGAGTGCTGCCTATCGCCGAGCTGGCCGGGCCCTTCGACCAACTGGCCCGCGAGTACCGGGCGCACCTGATTCCCCTGGACCTGGACGAAGTGGAACTGTTGCTGGAGGCCGAAGGCCTGCTGCGCCGTGGCCTGCGGCAGCTGGACAGTGATCCGCTGGCGCCCATCGACGGTGCCCGTTCATTGGTCGGTCGCGCCCTGGCGCTGCTGGGGGAGCGTCTGGAGGCACTGCTCAACGCCCCGGACAGTGCCCCCCGGGCCAAGCGCGATCCGCAACTGATCAATAACTTTCTAGCCCAGGGCATGGACATCCTGCTGGATGCCGAAAGCCTGTTGCGGCGTTGGCAGCAGCATCCCGGCGAGCGCCAGGAGCTCAGCGCCTTGCTGGATGAACTGACCACCCTCGGCGAAGGCGCGCACCTGGCCGACCTGCATCCGGTGGATGAGCTGTGCGAGGCCCTGCTCGATCTCTATGGCGCCGTGGAGGAAAGCAGCCTGGCGGTCAGCGAGGGCTTCTTCCAGGAAGCCGAAAGCGCCCATGAAGCCTTGATCAACATGCTCGACGAACTGGCGGCGGGCCAGGAAGTCAGCCCGCGGCCGGAGCGGGTCGAGGCCCTGCGCGCACTGCTGCACCAGGGCCTCGATCCGTCCGCTACCGGTTTGATCAGGAGCGATGGCAGTCGCGTCTTGAGTATCAGCGAGCTGGGGGCGGCCACCGCTCGCCTGGAGCAGGTTTCAGCTCCTTCGCAAGCCGATGACGAGATCGTCGAAATCTTCCTCGAAGAAGCGGTGGATATCCTCGAAAGCGCCGATCAGGCCCTGCAGCGCTGGCTGGCCGATCCCGAAAATGCTGCACCGCTGTCGTCCCTGCAGCGGGACATGCATACCCTCAAGGGCGGTGCGCGCATGGCCGAAGTGGCCCCGGTGGCAGAGTTGGCCCATGAGCTGGAGTCGCTGTACGAGGGGCTGGTGGACCGACGCTACAGCCACAGTCAGCATCTGGGCCTGCTATTGCGCAGCAGCCATGAGCAATTGGCGCTGCTGCTGGAGCAATTGCAGGGGCAGCGGCCGCTGGACGATTCCCGGGCCCAGGTCGATGCCGTGCGGGCCTACCGGCAGCAGGCTGCGAGCCCTGCGGAGCCGGCGCCGAGCGCGGCGCAGGAAGACAGTGCCGGTCAGGACCCGGAGCTGCTGGAGATCTTCCTCGAAGAGGGCTTCGACATCATCGACAGCTCCGCCGCGGCCCTGGGTCGCTGGCAGGCCGACCCCCAGGCCCGCCAGGAAGTGGAAACCCTGCTGCGGGACCTGCACACCCTCAAGGGCGGTGCGCGGATGGTGGAAATTGCCCCCATCGGCGATCTGGCCCACGAGCTGGAATTTCTCTGCGAAGGCCTGTCCGCCGGCCTGCTGCAACCCAGCCCGGCGCTGTTCACCCTGTTGCAGAAAAGTCACGATCGCCTGGCGCAGATGCTCGACGCCGCCCGGGCCGGCCAGCCCATCGAGGCGGCGCAGAAGCTCATCGATGCCATCCACGACCTGAGCCATCCCCGTGTGCCGTCCACGCCTGGTGTGCCAAGCCCGTTGCCGGCGAGCAAGCCCGAGCCTGTTGCACCCGCTCCGGAAGCGGCGGCAGCCGGGGACATGGTCAAGGTATCGGCGGAGTTGCTGGACGATCTGGTGAACCTGGCCGGGGAGACGTCGATCTTCCGTGGCCGCATCGAACAACAGGTCAACGATGCCCGAGTGGCCCTCGGCGAGATGGAAACCACCATCGAACGGATGCGCGACCAACTGCGCCGCCTGGACACCGAGACCCAGGGACGGATTCTCAGCCGCCAGCAGGTGGAGGCCGAGCGCCTGGGCTACGAGGAGTTCGACCCCCTGGAAATGGATCGGCACTCGCAGTTGCAGCAGCTGTCTCGGGCCCTGTTCGAGTCGGCTTCGGACTTGCTGGATCTCAAGGAAACCCTCGACCGGCGCAACCATGACGCCGAGAACCTGTTGCAGCAGCAGGGGCGCATCAATACCGAATTGCAGGAAGGCCTGATGCGCACCCGCATGGTGCCTTTCGAACGCATGGTGCCAAGGCTCAAGCGCATCGTGCGCCAAGTGGCCGAAGAGTTGGGCAAGGACGTGGCATTCGTGGTGGGCAACGCCGAGGGGGAAATGGACCGCAACGTCCTCGAACGCATGGTCGCGCCCCTGGAGCACATGCTGCGCAACGCCGTGGACCACGGCCTGGAATCCGTCGAGGCGCGGCTTGCCGCCGGCAAGCCGCGACAGGGGCGGATCACCCTCGACCTGTCCCGGGAGGGCGGCGACATCATCTTCGACATGCGCGACGACGGTGCCGGGGTGCCCCTGGAGGCGGTGCGCAACAAGGCCATCAAGCGCGGCCTGCTGGACCCGCAGGCGCCCATCAGCGACCGCGAGGTGCTGCAGTTCATCATGCAACCGGGCTTCTCCACCGCCGAGAAGATCACCCAGATCTCCGGGCGCGGCGTGGGCATGGACGTGGTCCATGAAGAAGTGCGCCAACTGGGCGGCAGCATGAGCATCGATTCGGTTGCCGGCCAGGGGGTGCATTTCCGTATTCGTTTGCCATTCACCGTTTCGGTCAACCGGGCATTGATGGTGCAGTGCGCCGACGAGCAGTACGCCATCCCGCTGAACACCGTGGAAGGCATAGTCCGGGTCCTGCCGGGTGAGTTGGACGCCTATTACCAACTCGACCCGCCGCGCTATGAATACGCCGGCCAGCGTTATGACCTGTGCTACCTGGGGGAGCTGCTGCACACCGTGCCGCGACCCAAGCTCCTGGGCCAGGTACTGCCGTTGCCGGTGCTGCTGGTGCATTGCAACGAGCAGCGCATCGCGGTGCAGGTGGACACCACGGCCGGCACCCGGGAGATCGTGGTCAAGAGCCTGGGGCCACAGTTCGCGGCGGTGCAGGGCCTGTCCGGCGCGACCATTCTTGGCGATGGCCGGGTGGTGCTGATTCTCGACCTGCTGGCGCATATCCGCGCACAGCAGTTGCAGGCGCCCGTGCCGCGTCCGGCCGGGGAGGAGGCGGTCAGCGAGGTGGAGCCGCCGCGGCCGATGCTGGTGCTGGTGGTGGACGACTCGGTGACCGTGCGCAAGGTCACCAGCCGCTTGCTGGAGCGCCACGGCATGAACGTGCTCACCGCCAAGGATGGAGTCGATGCCATGGCGGTGCTGGCCGAGCACACCCCGGACCTGATGCTGCTGGATATCGAGATGCCGCGCATGGACGGTTTTGAAGTGGCGATCCAGGTGCGCAACGACCCCCGTCTGCAGCGCTTGCCGATCATCATGATCACCTCCCGGACCGGTCAGAAACACCGCGACCGGGCCATGGCCATTGGCGTCAACGACTACCTCGGCAAGCCTTATCAAGAGTCGGTGTTGCTGGAAAGCATCGCCCTGTGGAGCAAGAACCATGCTTGATCACCGCTCCAGCACCCTCACCGGGCTGCTGCTGCCCCTGGCCGACCGCACCCTGATCCTGCCCAACGTGGCCGTGGCCGAGTTGATCGACTATCAGCAGGGCACCTTCGACCTGGATTCACCGCCCTGGTACCTGGGCCGGGTGCTGTGGCGCGAGCGGCGGATTCCGCTGATCAGCTTCGAGTCGGCCTGCGGCGGCAGGACCGTGATTGGCGAGCGGGCTCGCATCGTTGTGCTCAATGCCCTGGGTGGGCGCCCGGAACTGAAGTTCATCGCCTTGCTGGTGCAGGGCATTCCCCGCTCCTGCAAGCTCGACAGCCAACTGAGCTATGTCGACGTGCCCCTGGCGCCCCTGGAGAAAGCGGCAGTACAGGTGGCCGAGCTGGTGGCCAAGGTGCCGGACCTGCAGGCGCTGGAAGAGTTGCTGGTGGAGGCCCTTCAGGGGCTGTTCGCCGGCAAGCCGGCTCCTACCCAACACCGCCTGTAGGCGCTGGCTTGCCAGCGAACGCAGCGCCTCAGGCCGTACGCAACCTGTCCCGCACTTCCATCAGCGCATAGCCCAGCAGGTTCAGGCCGCGCCATTGTTCCGGCCGGCTGGCCTTGGCGTCGTCGGCGGCCAGGCCGATGCCCCAGATCCGGTCCACCGGGCTGGCTTCCACCAGCACCTGATCCCGGGTGGACCGCAAGTACTCACCCAGGGCCGAGTGCTGGCTGAACTTGGCCAGGTTGCCGCGCACCACGATGTCGAAGCGCGCCTCAGTCCAGCGGGCGTCGTCGAAGCCGCGCACCTCACGCCCCAGTTGCTTGACGTCAGCGGGTGTCACCGCCTTGAGAATTCGCCCGTGGGTTTCCCGGTCGTCGAACAGCAAGGCCTTGCCGGCCATCATGAAGTGCTCGGCGCTGGGATAGTGGATGCCCTCGATCTCGAAACCAGCGTCAAACCACTGGCTGAAGCAACTCGGGGAAATGCGCCCGTCCCGGGTCGGCTGGTGCCCCCAGAACATCAGGTAGTCGGGCTTCAGGCCGTGCGTGATCTGTTCCAGCAACGCCTGGTTCGAGCGAATCGGTGTGTCCATGCTGACTCTCATCATTGTCTGCTCAGGCCATGGGTTGGCCGGTCCGGTGGGCATTGTGTACCGAGAGCGAGAAACGGCGCCATTGGCGTGGCAATCGTTACGCTCAGCGTAACTATCCAGCGCCGGGCTTGATTGATGCCCCAGGGTTTCACTCCTATGGTGACTGCCACGACAGCGAACCCGTGGAGTGAGCATGACAACAACAATATCCCCCGACGCGCGCTGGTCGCGGCGGCGCAGCGAAAAGCAGCGGCGCCTCGAACAGGTGCGGGCCATCGCCGATGGCGTGGTGTTGCCGAGCGACAAGATTGTCGCTGCCCTGGAAGCCCTGATCCTGCCCGGCGACCGGGTGGTGCTGGAGGGCAATAACCAGAAGCAGGCGGACTTTCTGTCTCGGTCCCTGGCCAAGGCCGACCCGGCCAAGCTGCATGACCTGCACATGATCATGCCCAGCGTCGGTCGTGCCGAGCACCTGGACCTCTTTGAGCGCGGCATCGCCCGCAAGCTGGACTTCTCCTTCGCCGGCACCCAGAGCCTGCGCATCAGCCAGTTGCTGGAGGACGGGCTGCTGGAAGTCGGCGCCATTCATACCTACATCGAACTCTATGCGCGGCTGGTGGTGGATCTGATCCCCAATGTGGTGCTTTCCGCCGGGTTCATGGCCGACCGCGCCGGCAACATCTACACCGGCCCCAGTACCGAGGACACGCCCGCGCTGATCGAGCCGGCGGCCTTCAGCGACGGCATTGTCATCGTCCAGGTCAACCAGTTGGTGGATGACGTCAGCGAACTGCCCCGGGTGGATATTCCCGCGTCCTGGGTGGATTTCGTGGTGGTGGCCGACAAACCGTTCTACATCGAACCGCTGTTCACCCGCGATCCGCGGCATATCAAGCCGGTGCACGTGCTGATGGCGATGATGGCGATCCGCGGCATCTACGAAAAACACAATGTGCAGTCGCTGAACCACGGCATCGGTTTCAACACCGCGGCCATCGAGCTGATCCTGCCCACCTACGGCGAATCCCTGGGGCTCAAAGGCAAGATCTGCCGCAACTGGACCCTCAATCCCCATCCGACCCTGATCCCGGCCATCGAAAGCGGCTGGGTGCAAAGCGTGCATTGCTTCGGCACCGAACTGGGCATGGAGAACTACATCGCTGCGCGCCCGGACGTGTTCTTTACCGGCCGCGACGGTTCCCTGCGTTCCAACCGGATGTTCTGCCAACTGGCCGGGCAATACGCGGTGGACCTGTTTATCGGCGCCACCTTGCAGGTCGATGGCGATGGCCATTCCTCCACCGTGACCCGTGGCCGTCTGGCCGGTTTCGGCGGGGCACCGAACATGGGCCACGACCCGCGCGGGCGGCGTCACGGTACTCCGGCCTGGCTGGACATGCGCGTCGACCAGAGCGATGCGCCCCAGGCCATGCTGGAACGGGGCAAAAAGCTGGTGGTGCAGATGGTGGAAACCTTCCAGGAAGGCGGCAAGCCGACCTTTGTCGAAACCCTCGACGCAGTGGAAGTCGCGCGCAAGAGCGGCATGCCCCTGGCGCCGATCATGATCTACGGCGACGACGTTACCCACCTGCTGACCGAGGAAGGCATCGCCTACCTGTACAAGGCCCGCTCCCTGGAAGAACGCCAGGCGATGATTGCCGCCGTGGCCGGGGTGACCGCCATCGGCTTGCGCCACAACCCCAAAGACACCGCCCGCATGCGCCGTGAAGGGCTGATCGCCTTGCCCGAAGACCTCGGCATCCGGCGCACCGATGCGAGCCGCGAGCTTCTGGCAGCGAAAAGCGTCGCCGATCTGGTGGAGTGGTCGGGTGGCCTGTACAACCCGCCCGCCAAGTTCAGGAGCTGGTAATGCACGCATTCAACCTGCAATCACACACCCTGAGTCTGGCCGAACGCCTGGCGGACCTGGCGGTGGACGCGCTGATCGATGAGGCGGACCTGTCGCCCAAGCCGGCCCTGGTGGACCGTCGCGGCAATGGCGCCCATAGCGACCTGCACCTGGGCTTGATGCACGCTTCGGCCTTGTCACTGTGGCCGGCCTTCAAGGAAATGGCCGAAGCGGCGCTGGAGTTCGGCGAAGTCGGCCTGCCCTTGCGCGAAGCCTTGGGCCGTATTGGCCGCGAAGGCGAGCAGGCCATGCTCGCCACCACGGCGGGGGTGAACACCCATCGCGGAGCGATCTGGGCCCTGGGCCTGCTGGTGGCTGCGGCCGCGCTGGAACCCCGATCCACAGGGGCCGGCAGCGTTGCGCTGCGGGCCGCGCGTCTGGCCCTGCTGGAGGATCGTTATGCACCACGGCCCTTGAGTCATGGCGCCCAGGTGGCGCTGCGCTACGGCGTGCGCGGCGCTCGGGAAGAAGCCCAGCAAGGCTTCCCCGCGGTGCTGCAACGGGGGCTGCCCCAGCTCAAGCACAGTCGTGCCCAGGGCCACGGCGAACAGAACGCCCGGCTCGATGCCTTGCTGGCGATCATGAGCCGGCTGGCGGACACCTGCGTGCTGTATCGCGCCGGTGAACAGGGCTTGCAGGCCATGCAACAGGGCGCCCAGGCGGTGCTCGATGCGGGCGGCAGCGCCAGCCTCGCCGGTCGTCGGCGTTTGCATGAGCTGGACCTGCAACTGCTGACCTTGAATGCCTCGCCCGGCGGTGCCGCTGATTTGCTGGCGGCCAGCCTGCTGTTGGACCGGATCGAATCCGCCGACGCCTTTATCCAGGGAGCGCTGTAATGGAAACCTTGTCTTTTGAATTCCCCGCCGGCCAGCCTGGCCGTGGCCGCGCCCTGGTGGGCTGTGTCGGCTCCGGTGACCTGGAAGTGCTGCTGGAGCCGGGCCAGCCCGGCAAGCTGACGATCCAGGTGCAAACCTCGGTCAACGGCAGTGCTTCGCGCTGGCAGCACCTGTTCGAACGCATGTTCGACGGCCAGACGCCACCTGCGCTGCTGATCGACATCCATGATTTCGGCGCCACTCCCGGGGTGGTGCGCCTGCGCCTGGAACAGGGCTTCGAGGAGATCGGCCATGACTGACAGCGCAGGTTTGTTGAGCAAGCACAGCTTCGTCGAACTGGGCGCCCGGCAGCGGGCCCGGGCCTTGCTGGATGCCGGCAGTTTTCGCGAGCTGCTGGACCCGTTCCAGCGGGTCATGTCGCCCTGGCTGGCGCGTCAGGGCGTGGTGCCCCAGGCCGACGACGGCGTGGTAATCGCCAAGGGCAGCATCGCCGGTTTGCCGGTGGTGATAGCCGCCATCGAAGGCGCGTTCCAGGGCGGCAGCCTGGGTGAAGTGGGCGGGGCGAAGATCGCCGGGGCCCTGGAACTGGCCGCCGAGGACAACCGCAACGGCATCCCGACCCGCGCCGTGCTGCTGCTGGAAACCGGTGGCGTGCGCTTGCAGGAAGCCAACCTGGGGCTGGCGGCGATTGCCGATATCCATGCGGCGATCGTCGATTTGCGTCAGTACCAGCCAGTGATCGGTCTGGTGGCCGGTAGCGTCGGCTGTTTTGGCGGCATGTCGATTGCCGCCGGGCTGTGCAGTTATCTCGTGGTCACCCAGGAAGCGCGCCTGGGGCTCAACGGCCCGCAAGTGATCGAACAGGAAGCCGGGCTTGAGGAATACGACTCCCGGGACCGGCCGTTCATCTGGAGCCTGACCGGCGGCGAGCAGCGTTTCGCCAGTGGCCTGGTGGACCGTTACGTGGCCGACGATGTGGCGCAGATCCAGGCTCAGGTCCGCGAGTTGCTGGCCCTTGGCTTGCCCGAGCGGCAACGCAGCCGCGAGGCCGATCTCTACCTGCAACGTCTGGCCCGCCTGGACACGGCACCGCAGATCGATGCGGCGACGGTTCGCGATCTGTATCAAGGAGACCGCTCATGAGTGCTTGTTCCCTGAGGGGCCTGAACTGGCTCCAGGCCTTGAGTGGCAGCGCCGCTCCGGTTGCCGGCCTGCCGCCATCGTTGCGGGTGGCCGACGCCGAACTGGGTGGCCAGCCGGCCCGCTTTATCGCCGTGGTGGCCGACCCGGACAATCGTTTTCCCCGCGCCCGCCAGGGTGAAGTCGGACTGCTGGAAGGCTGGGGCCTGGCCAAGGCCGTGGAGGAGCTGATCAGCACTGACCGCGATCAGCCGCACAAGCGAGCGCTGATCGCCATTGTCGATGTGCCGAGCCAGGCCTATGGCCGTCGTGAAGAGGCCCTGGGCATCCATCAGGCCCTGGCCGCCGCTGCCGACAGCTACGCCCGGGCGCGGCTGGCCGGGCACCCGGTGATTGCCCTACTGGTGGGCAAGGCCATGTCCGGGGCCTTTCTGGCCCACGGTTATCAGGCCAACCGTTTGATCGCCCTGCGCGATCCCGGGGTGATGGTGCATGCCATGGGCAAGGCGTCGGCGGCGCGGGTCACCCTGCGCAGTGTCGAGGAGCTGGAAGCCCTGGCCGCCAGCGTGCCGCCCATGGCCTATGACATCGACAGCTACGCCAGCCTCGGGCTGCTCTGGGAAACCCTCTCGGTCAGGCAGATCGAACAGCCGACGGTGGAGGATCTGACGGTCGTCCAGGAATGCCTGCTGGCGGCGATTGCCGATGTGCGGGCCAAGGGGGCCGACCTCGGCAGTCGCCTGGGTGCGGTGAACCGGGCGGCGTCGAGCCGGGTCCGCCAATTGCTGCGGGAACAGTGGTGAACGGGCTCGGTCCTTGGCTGCCCCACGATCTGCTCTGGGGCATGACCCCCGGGCAGCTGGCGGCCGATGCTCCGGACTGGGCCTTTGCGGTATTGGAGGCAGGGCAGCCGGTGGTGGTGCGGCGGGCCCTGGCCGCCCCCGGGCTGATCGCCGTGGGGCTGCGGGGCACGTCTCGGGAGCAGCGCTATCCGGCGCTGCTGGCGCTGGAGTCGGTGCAGCGGGGCGTGCGTCCTGAGGATCTGTGCCATGTGCCTTTTTCACAGCCCTGGCCGGCGCTCCGGGCGCTGCAGCAACTGCGCAGCGCACTGGACGCTCTGGGCCTGGCTTGGGGCGTCAGTGGCAGCGCCGGTTTCGAGCTGGCCTCTGGAGTCCAGGCGTTGCATCAACTGAGTGATCTGGATCTGATCCTGCGCACCGACGAGCCTTTTACCCGGCTCCGGGCCTGTGAGTTGCTGGGGCTGCTGGACAGCGTCGGTTGCCCGGTGGACCTGCAATTGCAGGTGCCGGCCGGGGCCCTGGCTTTGCGCGAGTGGGCGGGATCGGCGCAACGCGTGCTGCTCAAGAGTGCCCGGGGCGCCAGGCTGGTGAGCGATCCCTGGTGCGCCCTGGAGTGTGCCGCATGAGTAGCTTGCTGGTGTTTCCCGGCCAGGGCGCGCAGCAGCCGGGGATGCTCCGGCGCTTGCCGCAGACTCCTGAGGTGCTGGCTTGCCTGCAAGAAGCCTGCGAGGTGCTGGGCGAGGATGCTCTGACTCTGGATTGCGCAGAGGCCCTGGCCACTACCCGCGCAGTGCAGTTGTGCCTGCTGATCGCCGGGGTGGCTAGCGCCCGGACCCTGCTGCGCTCGGAAGCCACGGTGAACTATGTAGCGGGCCTGTCCATTGGCGCCTATCCGGCGGCGGTGGTGGCCGGGGCCCTGGAGTTCGCCGACGCCTTGCGGCTGGTGAGCCTGCGGGGCGAACTGATGCAACAGGCTTATCCACAGGGTTATGGCATGACCGCGTTGATCGGCCTCGATCTGGGCGCGGTGGAAGGGCTGCTGGCCCAGGTTCACAGCCCGCAGAGGCCGGTGTACCTGGCCAATATCAATGCCGACAACCAGGTGGTGATCGCCGGCAGCGATGCGGCGATGCACGCCGTGGCCGAATTGGCCCGGGGTTGCGGGGTCGGTGTGGCCAGGCGCCTGGCCGTCAGCGTGCCGTCCCATTGCCCGTTGCTGGAACAACCGGCCCGGACCCTGGCCGCCGCTTTTGCCGCGGTGTCTTTGCAGGTGCCCAGGCTGGGCTACCTGAGTGGCAGTCGGGCGCGGCCGATGCGCTCGGTGGAGCAGCTGCGTGACGACCTGGCCTTCAACATGTGCCGGGTCGTGGATTGGCGCGGCACCGTACAAAGCGCCTACGAGCGCGGGGTGCGCCTGCAGATCGAGCTGCCGCCTGGTGCGGTGCTCACCGGACTGGCACGCCGGGTGTTTGAACAAGGTTCGGTGATCGCCTTCGACGGCGCGCGCCTGGACACCTTGCAGGCGCTGTTGCGTGAGGAGGGAAGCCGCGACCGATAGAGCACCGACTCAGGCTGACGAAGCACAAAAACAACAACTTCGACGATGCACTTTGAGGACAACAACAATGATTATCTACGGTGTGGCCTTGCTGGCGATCTGTACGCTGGCGGGCGTGATTATCGGTGACATGCTCGGCGTGTTGCTGGGAGTGAAGTCCAACGTCGGTGGGGTCGGTATCGCCATGATCCTGCTGATCTGCGCGCGCCTGTGGATGCAAAAGCGCGGCGGCATGACCAAGGATTGTGAGATGGGCGTCGGCTTCTGGGGTGCCATGTACATCCCGGTGGTGGTGGCCATGGCCGCCCAGCAGAACGTGGTCACCGCGTTGCACGGCGGGCCCGTCGCCGTGTTGGCCGCCATAGGTTCGGTGGTGCTCTGCGGTTGCACCATTGCCTTGATCAGCCGGACCCACAAAGGCGAGCCATTGCCGGCCGAGCCGTTGGAGCCGGGCGCTGACGCCGCTCCGGCAGGGGGGCGCTGACATGTGGGATCTGATCGAGAAAGGCCTGGAACACAATGGTCTGGTCACGGCCTTCGCTTTCGTCGGGGTGATCATGTGGATCTCGGTGCTGCTGTCCAAGCGCCTGACATTCGGCCGCATTCACGGCTCGGCGATCGCCATTGTCATCGGCCTGGTGCTGGCCTGGGTCGGCGGCACCGTGACCGGTGGACAGAAGGGCCTGGCGGATCTGGCATTGTTCTCCGGTATCGGCCTGATGGGCGGGGCTATGCTGCGGGACTTTGCCATCGTCGCCACGGCCTTTGAGGTGCAGGCCACCGAGGCTCGCAAGGCTGGGATGATCGGTGCAGTGGCGCTGCTCCTGGGCACGGTGCTGCCGTTCATTGTCGGTGCGAGCATTGCCTGGGCTTTCGGTTACCGTGATGCGGTGAGCATGACCACCATCGGCGCGGGGGCCGTGACCTACATCGTCGGCCCGGTGACTGGCGCGGCCATTGGTGCCAGCTCCGATGTGGTGGCTTTGTCGATTGCCACGGGCCTGATCAAGGCCATCCTGGTGATGGTGGGCACGCCGATGGCGGCGCGCTGGATGGGCCTGGACAATCCACGTTCGGCGATGGTCTTTGGCGGTCTGGCCGGCACGGTCAGCGGGGTGACAGCGGGGCTTGCGGCAACCGACCGGCGGCTGGTGCCTTACGGCGCCTTGACGGCAACCTTCCACACCGGCCTGGGTTGCCTGCTGGGGCCGTCGCTGCTGTTCTTCATCGTCCGCGGCCTGGTGGGATAACCCCCTGTAGGAGCCGGCTTGCCGGCGAACAGGCCCCTGAGACGTGCGCCGCTCTTGCGGACGCCTTCGCTGGCAAGCCAGCTCCTACGGGCGCGCGGTGTCAGGACGGGGCTTGGCGGTTGGCGTACATCCGGCATTCGGCCAGCAGTGCCAGCAGGTTCGGGTCGCGTTCCTTGGCCTTGAGAAACACCACGCCGATATGTTGCTGCAGGCGGTAGCGCGCCTGCAGCGGTATCAGTTTCACGCGGTTCTCGTAGACGGCCGCGATCCTCCCCGGCAGCAAGGCGTAACCCACCCCTGAGCTGACCATGCTCAGCAAGGTGAAGATGTCGTTGACCTGCATCGCTACCTTGGGTTCGAACCCCGCCTGCTTGAACACCCGCACCCCGTCCTGATGGGTGGCAAAGCCCTGGGTCAGAGTGATGAAGGTGGCATCCCGTACGTCCGCCAGGTCCACTTCGTGCTGCTGGGCGAAGGGCGAATCGGCGGGGGTGGCAAGGAAAATATCGTCGGAAAACAGTGGCAGTTGTTCGCAGTCCGGGTCGTTGACGCTGTCGTCCAGGGAAATCAGGATGGCGTCCACTTCCATGTTCTTGAGCTTGTACAGCAGGTCGATGTTGGAGCCCAGGATCAGGTCGATGTTCAGTTCGCTGCGGCGCAGCTTCAGGCCCATGATCAACTGCGGCACGGTTTTCACCGTCAACGAGTAAAGCGCGCCGAGCTTGAAACGTTCTGCCGAGAAGCCCGCTGCTTCACGGGTCAGGCGCACGCTCTCGACCACGTCCTGGACCAGTTTCTGGGCCCGCTCTTCCAGTACGAAGGCGCTTTCCAGCGGCGTCAGATTGCGCCCCTCGTGCTTGAACAGCGGGCAGCGCAGAGCGCTTTCCAGGGAGTGGATGGCCCGGTGCACGCTGACATTGCTGGTCTGCAACTCGGCGGCGGCGCGGGCCAGATTGCCGGTGCGCATGAAGGCCAGAAACACTTCGAGCTTTTTCAGGGTCAACTCTTCGTCGATGAGCATGGTCCGGACTCTGATGATGAGGGGCTGATGATGCCCGATGAGTCAGGGCGTGGCCGCTGGTTTTTTATTGGCCGCGCCCGAATAGACATATTGCGCTTTCAAGCTGCAGGCCTGAGCCTTGCGTGTTTTTTCAATGTTTCAAGGGTGAGCGACAGATGTATCACGGAGAAAGATTCAACGCCTGGACCCACTTGCTGGGAGCGATCGCCGCATTCGTCGGCGGGATCTGGCTGGTGGTGATGGCCAGTCTCGATGGCGACCCGTGGAAGATCGTCGGTGTGGCGATCTATTCCTTCACCTTGCTGGTGCTCTACAGCGTGTCCACGGTCTACCACAGCGTGCGTGGGCGGGCCAAAGGCATCATGCAGAAGGTCGATCACTTTTCCATCTACCTGCTGATTGCCGGCAGTTACACGCCGTTCTGTCTGGTGACCCTGCGAGGGGTCTGGGGCTGGACCCTGTTCGGGATTGTCTGGGGGCTGGCGCTGATCGGCATCCTCCAGGAGATCAAGCCGCGTTCCGAGGCGCGGATTCTGTCCATCGTGATCTACGCGGTCATGGGCTGGATCGTGCTGGTGGCGGTCAAGCCGCTGCTGGCGGCTTTGGGCCTCGCCGGTTTTGCCTGGCTGGCCTCGGGTGGGGTGCTGTACACCGTGGGCATCATCTTCTTTGCCCTGGATAGCCGACTGCGCCATGCCCACGGGATCTGGCACCTGTTTGTGATCGCCGGCAGCCTGCTGCACTTCATCGCCATCCTGTTCTACGTCCTGTAGGAGCCGGGCGGTTGTAGGAGCCGGCTTGCCGGCGAAGGGGCCTTCGGGATTTGCGCCGGGCTTGTGGGCGCTTTCGCTGGCAAGCCAGCTCCTACAAGGGACGGTCGAGTTGGGCTTGGGCCTGGCGGGAGAATATCTCCAGCAGGCTGGCCAGGGTGTGGGGCGGCGGTTCGGCGGCGCGGGTCACGGCGTACAGGGTGATGGGCAGGGGCGGGCTCAGGGGACGGATGGCGGTGCTGGCCGGTGAAGCGCCCAGGGCGGTGAAGGGGTCGATCAAGGCCAGCCCGGCACCGGACTCCACCATGGCCCGGGCCAGGGAGTAGGTCTGTACGGCAATGCTCACCCGAGGCGGCGGTTCCACGGTCTTGAGGTAGCTGTCGAGCCGGGCCGACAGCGGATCGGTGCTGCTCAGGCCAATCAGCGGTGCATCCGCCAATTCCATCAGGGCCAGTGGCTGGCCCCGGGTTGGCTCAGGCCAGTAGTCCAGCGGTGCCAGGGCCACCAGTACGCCCTGGGCCAGGGCCTGCCCGTTCAAGCCGGGGTGATCCGGCCGCTGCAGGGTCAGGGCCACATCGATTTCCCGCATCAGCAGGTTCTGCACCAGTTCGCGACTATGGGCACTGGACAGTTCGCACAGGCTGTCCGGGTAGCGGCGGGTCCATTCGCTGATGGCCGGTGGCAGCAGCGCCAGGGCCAGGGCCGGGGTGGCGCCGATGCGCAGGCTCAGGCCCGGTGTCCGGCGCAGGTTCTGCGCCAGCCGCCGTACCCCTTGCAGGCTTTCGCTGACCTTGTCCACTTCCCGCTCCAGCTCCAGGGCTTCGGGCGTGGGCTGCAACTTGCCTCGTACCCGCAGGAACAACGGAAAACCCAGTTGCAGTTCGGCGTGCTGCAGGACCTTGCTCACTGCCGGCTGGGAGACGTGCAGCAGCTGCGCGGCGCCGCTGATGGAGCCGGTCTGGCGAATGGCCTGGAAGATTTCGATGTGACGCAGTCGCATGGGCAGTCCATAACCTTTGTTTATGGGTGGTCCATCTTTATTCATTGTTCGGCGCCTGTCACCTGCCCCTAACCTTGCGTCATTCAACAAGCGGTCGGGGACGGTCATGAGTCAGCGGGTTTGCATCATCGGCGGTGGAGTCATTGGCCTGGCCAGCGCCTATGCCCTGGTTCGTCAGGGCCTGGAAGTGACGCTGGTGGAAGCCCAGGACGCCCTCGGCAGCCAGACCAGCTTCGCCAATGGCGGACAGTTGTCCTATCGCTATGTCGCGCCCCTGGCTGATGCCGGTGTGCCTTGGCAGGCCCTGGGCTGGATGCTCAAGGGCGACTCGCCGCTCAAGCTGCGCCCGCGCCTGGACCCGGCGCAATGGCGTTGGTTGGCGGGGTTTCTCGGTGCCTGCCGGCACTCGGTGAACCAGCGCAATGGCGCCCACCTGCTGCGTTTGGCATTGCTCAGCCAGAGCACCCTGCAACGCTGGCGCGAAGAGGATGGCCTGCAGGGCTTCGACTGGCGGCGCAACGGCAAGCTGGTGACCTTTCGTGAGCCCGGCAGCTTCGAGCATGCTCGGCACAACCTGGCGGACAGCCGCCAGCAGCAGGTGTTGTCCGCCGCCGAATGTTCCGCGCTGGAGCCGACGTTGGGCGACAGGTCTTTTGTGGGCGGCATCTACACCCCCGACGAGGAAGTGGCCGACTGTCACGCGTTCTGCCAGCAACTGGCGGCGCGGCTGCGGGCTTCCGGGCGTTGCGAGATGCTCCTGGGCCAGCGAGTCCGGGCCATTCATCACCAGGGCGACCGGGTTCAGGCCATCGATCTGGGCGACCGGCACTTACCTGTGGAGCACTTGGTGCTGGCGGCCGGTCACCGCAGCGCCGAGCTGCGCCTGCCCGGGCTCAAGCTGCCGCTGTATCCGCTCAAGGGCTACAGCCTCAGCGTGCCCATCGGCCCGCAGCACCGGGCGCCGGATATCAGCATCACCGACTACAACCGCAAGATCGTCTACGCCAGGATCGGCCAGCAATTGCGGGTGGCGGCCATGGTCGACATCGTCGGCTTCGACCCGTCCCCGGACCCGGCTCGGCTGGCCTTGATGCGGCGTCAGGCCGAGCAGACCTTCGCCGCCGCCGGTGATTATGCGGCAGCCATCGAATGGGCCGGTATGCGTCCCGCCACTCCCAGCGGCGTGCCGCTGATCGGAGCCACCGCCTATCGCAATCTGTGGCTCAACCTTGGCCACGGCGCGCTGGGATTTACCCTGGCCTGCGGCAGTGGCCAGCTGCTTGGCGAACTGATCGGCCAGCGTTCCACCAGCATCGACATGCAGGGCCTGGCGCCCCGCGTCGCCTGAATGTTCAACAGGAGTCTTCAGATGAGTATCCAGCGTATCCACAGCAACAATCGCCTCAGCGGCGCCGTCACCTTTGCCGAACTGGTGTTCCTTTCCGGCCAGGTGCCGGGCTCTAGCAGCGACATCGGCGGTCAGACCCGGGAGGTCCTGGAGAAGATCGACGCCTTGCTGGTCGAAGCCGGCAGTGACAAGGATCATCTGCTCAGCGCAACGCTCTACCTCAAGGACATCCAGGCGGACTTCGCGGCCATGAACGTGGTCTGGTCGGCCTGGCTGTCTCCGGGCCAGGCACCGGCTCGCACTACCTTGCAGGCGGCCCTGGCACGTCCGGAGATCCTCATCGAAATCAGCGTCATCGCTGTTCGCCGCTGAATCACTTCTACCCACAACGGAGAATAACAATGCATAAGATCACGTTGCTCGGCTGCACCCTGGGACTGTTGTTCAGCGCCATTTCCAACGCCAGCGAAGTGCCCCTGGACGGCACCCTGGCCAAGATCGCCAATAGCTCCACCATTACCTTGGGTTATCGCGATGCATCGGTGCCGTTCTCCTATGTCGGCGACAACAGTGGCCAGCCCATGGGGTATTCGGTGGAACTGGCGGGCAAGGTGGTGGAGCGCATCCAGCAACAGTTGCACCTGCCCAAACTCGCAGTGAAGTACAACCTGGTGACCTCCCAGACGCGCATTCCCCTGGTGCAGAACGGCACCGTGGACCTGGAGTGCGGTTCCACCGGCGTGACGGCCGAGCGGCAGAAGCAGGTGGCGTTTTCCTATGGCTTCATCTACGTCAAAGGTCAGTTGCTGACGGCCAAGGACAGCGGAATCAAAAGCTTCGCCGACCTGCGGGGCAAGAACGTGGTGACTACGGCGGGAACCACCAACGAGCGTTTTCTCAAGAGTTACAACGTCGAGCATAAGATCGACATGTTCGTGATCAGCGCCAAGGACCACGGCGAGGCGTTCCAGATGCTGCAGTCGGGGCGTGCGGCGGCGTTCTATATGGATGATGCGCTGCTTTACGGCGAGCGGGCCAAGGCGCGGGACCCACACAACTGGGTCGTGGTGGGGGAGGAGCAGTCGCGGGAGATCTACAGCTGCATGGTGCGCAAGGATGACCCGCAGTTCCTGGCCCTGGTCAACGGCGTCCTGGCGGATCTGTATCGCAGTGGAGAGATCAACGGCATCTATCAGCGCTGGTTCCAGCAGCCGATTCCGCCCAAGGGCCTGAATCTGGAGTTCCCCATGACTGCCGAGCTGAAGGCGATCATTGCCCAGCCCACCAGTGACCCGGTGCAATAACCAGCGAAGGTGACTTTGAGACGTGCACAGGACTGATGGGCGCCTTCGCTGGCAAGCCAGCTCCTACCCAAACCGGCCTTGCTGGGCTCAGAAATCGCCCCACAGTTGCTGGGCCACGGCCAGGGCGACCACGGGGGCGGTTTCGGTGCGCAGCACGCGAGGGCCAAGGCGGGCGGGCAGGAAGCCTGCGCCGTGGGCCTGCTCCACTTCGGCATCGGACAGGCCGCCTTCCGGGCCAATCAGGAAGGCCAGGGTCTGCGGTTTGGCATGGCTTTCCAGAGGTTGGGCCACCGGATGCAGGACCAGTTTCAGGTCCGCCTGAGTCTGCTTGACCCAGTCCGCCAGCAATACCGGTGGATGAATCAGCGGAACGCGGGAACGACCGCATTGCTCACAGGCGCTGATGGCCACCTGGCGCCAATGCAGCAGGCGTTTGTCTGCGCGTTCGTCCTTGAGCCGTACTTCACAACGCTCACTGAAGATCGGGGTGATTTCACTGACCCCAAGCTCGGTGGCTTTCTGGATCGCCCAGTCCATGCGCTCGCCCCGGGACAGGCCCTGGCCCAGGTGAATCTGCAGTGGTGATTCGTCCTGGCCGGCAAAGCTTTCATCCAGCTGGACCCGTACCCGCTTCTTGCCCACTTCCACCAGCGTGCCGCGAAACTCCATGCCCGAGCCGTCGAACACCTGTAGCGCATCACCTTCGGCCATGCGCAGCACGCGTCCGATGTAATGGGCCTGGGCTTCCGGCAGTTCATGTTCGCCGAGGCTCAAGGGGGCATCGATAAAGAAGCGGGACAATCTCATCTGGTTTCTCTGTTGAATGTGAATCGGTAAACAGCATTCCATGGCGAGGGAGCTTGCTCCCTCGCCACAGTCAATGAACCGCTCTAGCCCGGATCGCGAAAGCCCGGGTGGAAGTCCTTGGGCACGGCCACGCTGACGGTGTCGCGGGTGGCGATGTCGATGCCTTCGCTGGCGACTTCGGCGAGGAAGTCGATCTGCTCCGGGGTGATCACGTAGGGCGGCAGGAAATACACCACGTTGCCCAGGGGGCGCAACAGGGCGCCGCGTTCCAGAGCGTGCTGGAAAACCTTCAGGCCGCGACGTTCCTGCCACGGATAGGCGCTCTTGCTGGCCTTGTCCTGGACCATCTCGATGGCCAGGACCATGCCGGTCTGGCGCACTTCGGCCACGTGGGGGTGATCCACCAGATGCGCTGTGGCGCTGGCCATGCGCTGGGACAGGGCCCGGTTGTTCTCGATGACGTTGTCCTGTTCGAAGATGTCCAGGGTCGCCAGCGCCGCCGCACAGGCCAGCGGGTTGCCGGTGTAGCTGTGGGAGTGGAGGAAGGCGCGCAGGGTTGGATAGTCATCGTAGAAGGCGCTGTAGACCTCGTCGGTGGTCATGCATGCGGCCAGGGGCAGGTAGCCACCGGTCAGGGCCTTGGACAGGCACAGGAAATCCGGACGGATGCCGGCCTGTTCGCAGGCGAACATGCTCCCGGTACGGCCGAAGCCCACAGCGATCTCATCATGGATCAGGTGCACGCCGTAGCGGTCGCAGGCTTCGCGCAATAGCTTGAGGTACACCGGGTGGTACATGCGCATGCCGCCGGCGCCCTGGATCAATGGCTCGACGATGACCGCGGCTACCGTGTCGTGGTGTTCGGCCAGGGTCTGTTCCATGGCGGCGAACATGTTTCGCGAATGCTCTTCCCAGCTCATGCCTTCGGGACGCAGGTAGCAGTCCGGGCTGGGCACCTTGAGGGTGTCCAGCAGCAGGGCCTTGTAGGTCTCGGTGAACAGCGGTACGTCGCCCACCGACATGGCGGCGATGGTCTCGCCGTGGTAGCTGTTGCTCAGGGTGACGAAGCGCTTCTTGGCCGGCTGACCGCGGTTGAGCCAGTAGTGGAAGCTCATTTTCATCGCCACTTCGATGCACGACGAACCGTTGTCGGCGTAGAAGCAGCGGGTCAGGCCTTCGGGGGTGATCTTCACCAGGCGCTCGGACAGCTCGATCACCGGCTGGTGGCTGAAACCGGCGAGGATCACGTGCTCCAGCTGGTCCACCTGATCCTTGATGCGTTGGTTGATGCGCGGATTGGCGTGGCCAAACACATTGACCCACCAGGAGCTGACCGCGTCCAGGTAACGTTTGCCTTCGAAGTCTTCCAGCCAGACACCTTCACCGCGCTTGATGGGGATCAAAGGCAGTTGTTCGTGGTCTTTCATCTGGGTGCAGGGATGCCACAGCACCGCGAGATCGCGTTGCATCCACTGATTATTCAGGCCCATGTAGAGTCTCCTGGAGGCGGAATCGGGCAAGCCTATGCAATGCATGGCCGCGGGACAACCTATTGTGTGGTGCGGCGGTCAGACAGCCGCACTCTGTACGCAAAGACGTGTCTGAGAGCTGCCAGGGCACCCGCCCTTGGTTATCCCTGATTCTTCTGAAAATCCCCTTAATCTTTTCTTAACGAGCCCAGTCCAGACTATCGATCGTATTTCTCGATATTTCAAAGCAAAAATTTCCGCTTTAATTCGATAGGTAAATCGCTAGTCTTGGTCAGCGTTTCTTACAGGATGCAACTAGATGCAGTTACGTAATTCTTCTTCGCGCTACGGCTGGGTAAGCATTGTTCTGCACTGGGGGGTGGCACTGGCAGTCTTCGGATTGTTCGCTCTGGGCCTGTGGATGGTCGGTCTCGACTACTACAGCACCTGGCGCAAGGACGCCCCGGACCTGCACAAGAGTATTGGCCTGACGCTGTTTGCGATCATGCTGCTGCGGGTGTTGTGGCGTTTTGTCAGCCCACCACCACCGGCACCGGCCAATCATGGACGTCTGACCCGCTTGGGGGCCAAGTTGGGACATGGGTTCCTGTACCTTGGCCTGTTCGCGGTCATGATGGCCGGTTACCTGATCTCCACCGCAGACGGCGTCGGTATCCCGGTGTTTGGCTTGTTTGAAGTTCCTGCCCTGGTTTCCGGACTGCCGGACCAGGCAGATGTAGCAGGTGTGGTGCATTTGTACCTGGCCTGGGCGCTGGTGATCTTTGCCGGTATCCATGGCCTGGCTGCCTTGAAGCACCACTTTATCGATCGTGATGCGACCCTTACCCGAATGCTGGGTCGCAAAGCCTGATGTTCAACCTTGACTCAAAAGGAATAGAAAGCATGTTGAAAAAGACTCTCGCCGCTCTGGCAATCGGATCTGCTGTATTGGCGGCCGGTCAAGTGATGGCAGCGGACTACGTGATCGACAAGGAAGGCCAGCACGCCTTCGTCGACTTCAAGATCAGCCACCTGGGCTACAGCTTCATCACCGGTACCTTCAAGGACCTGGACGGCAAGTTCAGCTTCGACGCGGCCAAGCCTGAAGACGCCAAGATTGAAGTCAACGTGCGCACCGCCAGCGTGTTCACCAACCACGCCGAACGTGACAAGCACATCACCAGCAAGGACTTCCTCGACGCTGGCAAGTTTGCCGATGCCAAGTTTGTCTCCACCAGCGTCAAGCCTACCGGCAAGAATGCCGACGGCAAGCTGACCGCTGACGTGGCTGGCGACCTGACTCTGCACGGCGTGACCAAGCCGGTCGTGGTCAAGGCCACCTTCCTGGGTGAAGGCAAGGACCCATGGGGCGGCTACCGTGCCGGCTTCGAAGGCACCACCAGCATCAATCGCCAGGATTTCGGCAAGATGATGGACCTGGGCCCGGCGTCCAACAACGTCGACCTGTACATCAGCTTCGAAGGTGTGAAAGCGAAGTAAATCTCGCTGGTAGTCACGAAACGCCGACCTTGTGTCGGCGTTTTGCTTTGCTGGCGAAGGCGGCGTTGAGCGTTAGCGAGTGTTCGCTGGCAAGCTGGCCTCTACGAAAAACGCCCCGGGTCTTGCGACCCGGGGCGTTTTTCATTTCAACCTGCGGACTCAGCGATTGCGGGTCAGCAGTGCCGGCTTCTCGCCCCGTGGGCGGCTTGGCAACTGGTCCAGTTGCTCAGGCGTCGGGAAGCGATCGGCCTTGGACTCCTTGTGCATGATCTTCGGCTGATTGCCCCGAGGATTCTGCACTGCCGGTTCCTGGCGTGGCTGTTCGTCACGGTTCGGGCGACGATTGCGCGATTCGTCGCGACGGCCCTGGCTGTCACGAGGGGCGCCGTTGCGTGGGCCGCCGCTGCGCTTGGCCGGCGCGGTGCCGGTGGTGCTGCCGTTGCTGTTGCGTGGGTTGCCGGAGCGACCCTGGCCACCACCAGCGCCACCACCAGCACCACCGCGTGGCGGATTGCCGGCACCGGCGCCTGCGCCCTGGGCCGGAGCCCCTGGACGGCGACCACGGCCCTGGTTGTTCTTGTTCTGGTACGGGCTGACGTAGTCAGCGCGGTTACCGAAGTTATCCACGTCGTCGTCGAGGAACTCATCCGGTGCCCGGTCGGCACGTGGAGTCGGCTGGCGCTGTTCGCGGGCCGGAGTGCCTTCACGAGGTTTCTGCTCGCGGGCGGGGCGCTCGCCACGGGCCGGCTTGTCTTTGCCGCCCTTGTCCTTGCCCTTGTCCTTGCGACCACCGCCGCCGCCACCGTTCGGGCCATCGCCACGAGGGCCGCGGGAGTTGCGCGGGTTGCGCACATCCGGACGCTCGCGCACTTCCGGCTTCTCGGCTTCCACAGCGCTGGCATCGAAGCCCATCAGGTCGCCGTCGGCGATCTTCTGCTTGGTCATGCGCTCGATGCTTTTCAGCAGTTTTTCTTCGTCAGGGGCTACCAGGGAGATGGCCTCCCCCGAGCGGCCGGCGCGGCCGGTACGACCGATACGGTGCACGTAGTCTTCGTCGACGTTAGGCAGTTCGAAGTTGACCACGTGGGGCAGTTGGTCGATATCCAGGCCGCGGGCGGCGATATCGGTGGCGACCAGGATGCGTACGTCGCCGGCCTTGAAATCGGCCAGGGCCTTGGTACGGGCATTCTGGCTCTTGTTACCGTGGATCGCCACAGCGCTCAGGCCGTGCTTGTCCAGGTACTCGGCCAAGCGGTTGGCGCCGTGCTTGGTACGGGTAAACACCAGCACCTGTTCCCAGGCACCGGCGGTGATCAGGTGCGCCAGCAGCGAGCGCTTGTGACTGGCAGGCAGGCGGAACACCCGCTGCTCGATACGCTCCACCGTGGTGTTCGGCGGGGTGACTTCGATGCGCTCGGGGTTGTGCAGCAGCTTGCCGGCCAGGTCCGTGATGTCCTTGGAGAAGGTCGCGGAGAACAGCAGGTTCTGACGCTTGGCAGGCAGGCGGGCGAGGACCTTCTTGACGTCATGGACGAAGCCCATGTCGAGCATGCGGTCGGCTTCGTCGAGCACGAGGATTTCCACGTGGGACAGATCGACGCTGCCTTGGCCGGCCAGGTCCAGCAGACGGCCGGGGCATGCCACCAGCACATCGACGCCACGGGCCATGGCCTGGACCTGCGGGTTCATGCCGACGCCGCCGAAGATGCAGGCGCTGACGAACTTAAGGTCGCGGGCGTACAGCTTGAAGCTGTCATGCACTTGCGCGGCCAGTTCGCGAGTCGGGGTCAGGACCAGTACGCGCGGTTGGCGCGGGCCGTGACGCTGGGATTTGTCCGGGTGACCGTTGGGAAACAACCGCTCCAGGATCGGAAGGGCGAAACCGCCGGTTTTACCAGTACCTGTCTGTGCCGCGACCATCAGATCGCGACCTTGCAACACGGCGGGAATGGCCCGCTGTTGCACCGGAGTAGGCTGGGTGTAGCCGGCGGCTTCAATGGCACCGACTAAAGCCTCGGAGAGACCGAGGGAAGCAAAGGACATGAGTAATCCTGTTTTAGTGAGGGCTTGGCCCAAAGGGATAATCTTGCCGAGCGTGAATCGCGTTTAAGAGGACGCAATCCCGTCCGGTCCTGCTGGCCTGAAGACTCATCCATCGCAGGCTCGCGCGGGCCGGTTGGCTGCGCCGTAGCGGGGTGGAGATGCCTTGAACAGGGTCCAGCGTCCGGGCGTAAGCCTGGCGGGAGGCCGGAGTATAACAGAGCAATCAGTGTGCGCTGCTTTCCTGCTGCTCAACGGTTTTTTCTGACTCCCGGGTGGAGGAGGACCTGACAGGGGGCAGCACAGGTTCTGCTCCGTACTTGGCGCTCAACTCGGCGTAAGCCGGTTCGCGCTTGAAGCGCTTGAGTTCGGCGCCGAAGCGTTGCACCAATAGGTCCATCCCGGCGTTGCGGCGTACCGCCAGGTACTGGCTTTGGCGGCTGATGACCGCGGGGTTCTGGCTGACCTGATCGCGAATGCCCAGGCTGTCCAGTAGATGCTGACCCACTCGCTTATCGGTAATCAGCAGGTCGATCCGCCCCAGTAGCAGCTTGCCGAAGTTGGCTTCATGGGTCGGTGCCGGCTCGCGGTTGAACAGGGTCGAGTTGCTGAAGTCATCGCTATACAGATAGCCGGGAGAGGTACCGATGGTCAGCCCCTTGAGTTCATCCAGGTGCTTGAACGGATGGGGACGCTGCTTGGCGTAGAACATCACGAATTCCACGTCCGAGAGAGGCTCGCTGGGGTAGAGCAGGGTGCTGTCGCGCTGGTCGCTATGAAAGATATCCAGGGCTCCGTCGGCCTGGCCGGTTTCCAGCATGGCCAGGCAGCGTTTCCACGGCAGGAACTGCCACTCCACTTCTATCCCCAGGCGCTGAAAGACAATGGCCGTGGTTTCGTAGTCCAGCCCCCGGGCCTTGCCGTTTTCCTCATAGACATAAGGTGCCCAGGGTTCGGTGACAACGCGCAGCTTCTCGCCATGGGCAGCGAGGCTCAGGCAAGTGCAGAGAAGGGCTGTCAGCAGCTGGGCAATGACGGACATTGCTGGAGATTACGACGAGAGAACATGCAATTGCTAGGGGCAGTTCCAGCCGCTCTAGATCAAGGCTGAGGCAAATAAAAAGGCCCCGGTTTGCGCCGGGGCCTGGTGAAGCGTTGCCGATCAGCGCGGCAGCTTCAGGTTGTTCCAGATTGCCAGGCTCGGGTCGGCCTGGTTCAGGGTGTAGAAGTGCAGTCCTGGTGCGCCGCCCTGCAGCAGGCGCTCGCACATCTCGCTGATGACCTGCTCGCCAAAAGCCTGGATGCTGGCGCTGTCGTCACCGTAGGCCTCCAGCTGCTTGCGGATCCAGCGAGGGATCTCGGCGCCGCAGGCGTCGGAGAAGCGCGCCAGCTTGCTGTAGTTGGTGATCGGCATGATGCCCGGCACGATCGGGATGTTCACACCCATCTTCTGCACGCGCTCGACGAAGTAGAAGTAGCTGTCGGCATTGAAGAAGTACTGGGTGATCGCACTGTCGGCACCGGCATTGGCCTTGCGTACGAAATGGGTGAGATCGTCTTCGAAGTTGCGTGCTTGCGGGTGCATCTCCGGGTAGGCGGCGACTTCTATATGGAAGTGGCTGCCGGTTTCTTCACGAATGAAGCTCACCAGATCATTGGCGTGGCGCAGCTCGCCGCTGGCCATGCCCATGCCCGAAGGCAGGTCGCCGCGCAGGGCTACGATGCGCTTGATGCCGGCTGCCTGGTATTGCTGCAGCAGGTCGCGCAGGTCGTCCTTGCTGTCGCCAACGCAAGACAGGTGCGGAGCGGCAGGGACTTTTACTTCGCTCTCCAGTTGCAGCACGGTGTTGACCGTACGATCACGGGTCGAGCCGCCGGCACCGTAGGTGCAGGAGAAGAAGTCGGGGTTGTAGCCAGCCAGCTGACGGGCAGTGGCGAGCAGTTTTTCATGCCCAGCATCGGTCTTGGTCGGAAAGAACTCGAAGCTGTAGCGACGATCTTGGGACATGGAAGCAACCTCCAGCTACAAGTCACAAGCTGCAAACGCCAAGAGAAGCGTGGGTGCGCTCATCTCCTGATTCTGGAGCCTGTTGCCTGACGCTGTTTAAGCAAATAGGGGCAAAGCTTGAGGCTTTGTGCGGCAAGCCTGGCTTGTGGCCCTGGCTTGCCGCTTGAAGCTCAACGCTTGCAACTGCTCTTAGTAGCGATAAGCGTCTGGCTTGAACGGACCTTCAACGGTCACGCCGATGTAGTCAGCCTGTTGCTTGGTCAGTTGAGTGACCACGCCGCCGAAGCCGCGCACCATTTCCAGGGCCACTTCTTCGTCGAGTTTCTTCGGCAGTACTTCAACGGTCAGGCGCTCGGCTTTCTGGGCCGGCGACAGGTCGGCGTACTTCTGGCCGAACAGGAAGATCTGCGCCAGAACCTGGTTGGCGAACGAACCGTCCATGATGCGGCTTGGGTGACCGGTGGCGTTGCCCAGGTTTACCAGGCGGCCTTCGGCCAGCAGGATCAGGTAGTCGTCGTTCTGTGGGTCGAAATCGCCATGGCCGGTACGGTGGATCTTGTGTACCTGTGGCTTCACTTCTTCCCATGCCCAGTGCTTGCGCATGAAAGCGGTGTCGATTTCGTTGTCGAAGTGGCCGATGTTGCAGACCACGGCGCGCTTTTTCAGGGCCTTGAGCATGTTTGCGTCGCAAACATTGACGTTACCGGTGGTGGTCACGATCAGGTCGATCTTGCCCAGCAGGGCCTTGTCGATGCTGGCTTCGGTGCCGTGGTTGATACCGTCGATGAACGGCGAAACCAGTTCGAAACCGTCCATGCAGGCTTGCATGGCGCAGATCGGGTCGACTTCCGAAACCTTGACGATCATGCCTTCCTGGCGCAGGGACTGGGCCGAGCCCTTGCCCACGTCACCGTAGCCGATGACCAGCGCTTGCTTGCCGGACAGCAGGTGGTCGGTGCCGCGCTTGATGGCGTCGTTGAGGCTGTGACGGCAGCCGTACTTGTTGTCGTTCTTGCTCTTGGTCACCGAGTCGTTGACGTTGATCGCAGGAACCTTCAGCTCACCCTTGGCCAGCATGTCCAGCAGGCGGTGTACGCCAGTGGTGGTTTCTTCGGTCACGCCGTGAACGCGCTCCAGCACCTGTGGATACTTGTCGTGCAGCAGCTGGGTCAGGTCGCCGCCGTCGTCGAGGATCATGTTGGCGTCCCAAGGCTGGCCATCCTTGAGGATGGTCTGCTCCAGGCACCACTCGTACTCTTGCTCGGTCTCACCTTTCCAGGCGAACACAGGGATGCCGGCGGCGGCGATGGAGGCGGCGGCCTGGTCCTGAGTCGAGAAGATGTTGCAGGACGACCAGCGAACTTCGGCACCCAGGGCAACCAGGGTTTCGATCAGCACGGCGGTCTGAATGGTCATGTGGATGCAACCGAGGATTTTCGCGCCCTTGAGCGGCTGTTCGGTCAGGTACTTGCGGCGCAGACCCATCAGGGCCGGCATTTCCGACTCGGCGATGATGGTTTCGCGGCGGCCCCAGGCGGCCAGGGAAATGTCGGCGACTTTGTAATCGGTAAAATCTGCAGGCGTGTTTACAGCGCTCATGAAGAGCCTCCATTCGTAATGTGCGAATGGGCGCCGTTGTGCGTTTAGTGTCCGTACAGGGAAGCCTGTACCGACAACGCCCCATCCGAGCCTGACAGGTCATGCCTGCTGCAGCGCCCCTCGGACAGGTGGCGGGAAAACGGTATCAAGTGCAGATGACCGTTTTGAAACGGTGGCGATTATAGCCGCCTGGGCCAGACTTCCAAAAGTGTTTCTGTTGCCTGGATGAAGATCGTTAATCGCGACCATAGTCGATGTTGCATAGAGCATGACTGCCCGGTCTGCCATTATGCCGGGCATCAATTGGCAGGACGGTCAGGAGTGCATATGAATTTCCACACCCGCAAGTGGGTAAAACCCGAAGACCTCAACCCCAACGGCACGCTGTTCGGCGGCAGCCTGTTGCGCTGGATCGACGAAGAAGCGGCGATCTACGCCATTGTCCAGCTGGGCAACCAGCGAGTGGTTACCAAGTACATCTCGGAAATCAACTTCGTCAGTGCCTCACGCCAGGGCGACATCATTGAGCTGGGCATCACCGCCACCGAGTTCGGTCGTACGTCTATTACCCTGACTTGCGAAGTGCGCAACAAGATCACCCGCAAATCCATTCTCACCGTAGAGAAGATGGTCTTCGTCAACCTCGGTGAAGATGGCCTGCCGGCGCCCCATGGCCGCACCGAGATCAAGTACGTCAAGGATCAGTTCAAGGACGAAGCCTGAAACCACTCGCCGGCGAGGGCCTTGGTCCCATTCGCCAGGCAGGACGGAACAGCCCTGAACCCCGCATGTCGTAATTCATACGGCCCACTTGGTTCAGGACTCTCATGGACACTCGAAACGACGGTAAAACCCCCGGTCTTTCGGCCGCGGAGCAGCAGGACGTCGACCGCAACCAGCCGCCCCGCGCGGCGGTCCTGCACGAAATCATCCGCACCCAGGGCGATCAGGAGCTGGAGCGTAGCGTCGCCGCCCTGTGGTGGTCGGCTCTGGCGGCCGGCCTGACCATGGGCCTGTCCCTGATGGGCATGGGCCTGCTCAACTCCCGTCTGCCGGATGGCGAAGCCTTCAAGGTGATCGCCAGCTTCGGCTACTGCGCGGGCTTTCTGGCGGTGATTCTCGCGCGCCAGCAACTGTTCACGGAAAACACCCTGACCGCGGTACTGCCGGTGATGAGCAAGCCGAGCCTGAGTAACTTCGGGCGGTTGCTGCGCTTATGGGGCGTGGTGCTGGTGGGTAATCTGTGCGGCACCCTGCTGGTGGCTTACGTCATGCTGCATCTGCCAATCTTCGACAGCCGGACCGACCAGGCCTTTCTGGAAATCGGCCGCAAGGTGATGGAGAACGACAGCTCGCAGATGTTCGCCAAGGGCATCATCTCCGGCTGGATGATCGCCACCATGGTCTGGATGATTCCGTCCATGGAGAGCGCCAAGATGTGGATCATCATCCTCATCACCTACCTGATGGCGCTGGGGGATTTCACCCACATCGTGGTGGGGTCGGCCGAGGTCTCTTATCTGGTGTTTGCCGGCGAGCTGGGGTGGCGGGATTTCTGGCAGGTTTTCGCCGGGCCGACCCTGGCGGGGAACATCATCGGTGGCAGTTTCATCTTCGCCCTGATCAGCCATGCCCAGGTGCGCAGCGAGAGCGGCACAGCGAACAAAAACGCGGATCGGGCAGCGGCGCCCGATCCGCGACAGATCAAGAAGTGATCAGTGGGCCTCGGTCTTGGCTACCGGGGCATCCTGGGTAACGTGACGCACCAGCTTGCCGATGCTCAGGCCCTGCAGCAGGATCGAGGACAGCACCACGATGTAGGTGATGCTCAGTACCAGGTCGCGCTCCGGCCCCAGGGGCAGAGCCAGCGCCAGCGCCACCGAGACGCCACCGCGCAGGCCGCCCCAGGTCAGTACGCGAATGGTGCCCCGGGGCACGCTGCGCCAGCGGCGCAGCAGGAGGATTGCCGGGGCCACGGTGAGCAGGCGCGACAGCAAGATGGCCATGGCCAGCAGGCTGGCGGCCGCCAGGTGCAGCCAGTTGAACGGCAGTAGCAACAGTTCCAGGCCGATCAGGGCGAACAACAGGGCGTTGAGCATGTCGTCCAGCAGCTCCCAGAAACCATCCAGGTAACGCCGGGTCATGTCGTTCATCGCCAGGTTGCGCCCCAGATTGCCGATGATCAGGCCGGCTACCACCATGGCGATCGGCGCCGATACGTGGATCTCGCTGGCCATGGCCGAACCGCCGATCACCAGAGCCAGGGTCAGCATCACTTCGATCTGGTGCTGCTCGATGCTCTTGATCATCAGGTACACCAGGTAGCCGATCAGGCCGCCGAACACTACGCCGCCAATGGCTTCATGCACGAACAGCCAGGCAGTGGCGCCCACCGTCGGGGTTTCACCCAGTTGGGCGATGCCCAGCAGTACAGTGAACACCACTACCGCTGTGCCGTCGTTGAACAGCGACTCGCCGACGATAGTGGTCTTCAGCGGCTTGGAGGCGTTGGCAGTCCGCAGTACGCCCAGCACTGCGATGGGGTCGGTGGGGGAGATCAGTGCGCCGAACAGCAGGCAGTAGAGGAAGCTCACATGCCAGCCGAACAGACCGAAGATCCAGTAGGCCAGGCTGCCGATGACGAAGGTGGCGATCAGCACGCCGACGGTGGCCAACAGGCCGATGGGCCAGCGGTAACTGCGCAGATCGTTGAGGTTGACGTGCAGGGCGCCAGCGAACAGCAGGAACGACAGCATCCAGTTCATCAGCAGGTCGCCGAAGTCGATCTTGCCGATCAGTTCCTCGACATGTTCCTCCAGGCCGGGGAAGCCGAGGTAGCTCAATCCCTGCAGCAGCAAGGAGAAGAGCAGGGCGGTGACCATCACGCCGATGGTCGGCGGCAGGCCGATAAAGCGGAAATTGACGTAGGTGAGCAGGGTGGTCAGGCAGATAAAGGCAGCGACAAGTTCAAGCATCCGGACTCCTTTGGATGATCACAGGAAAAGCAGCCTGAACTCTTTCAGGCCAAAGGTTTGATGTGCCAGCGGCGGGACGGGACACAGTTTGTTATGGCGCGGGCGTCTGCTCCCTTGCCATGGCAGTGCTATTCAGTCGCACCCATTGACCGCAGCGCGGGGGTGACGTTGCAGGTCTATCGGAAAAAAGCCCCGGGCAGGCCCATGCTGCCGAATTCGCTGCCGCCACTGCCAAAAATGCCGGCGGCCAGTGCAAGCCGGGCAGCTGCTATGCGAGGATTCCCCCTCTGTGGTTGGGCGCTCTGGCCAGGCATGGCTGTACCGCACGAGATTCGATGACCTTCAGGCAAACAGGGAGTGCGAGGTGCTAGCGACAAGTCTGGTTCTGGTGGCGGCGCTGCTGCATGCGGCATGGAACACCCTGATCAAGTTCAGCGGTGAACGATTGCTGGTGGTGGCCTGCATGGACAGCGTGGCGCTGCTGTTCGTGGCAATCATGCTGTTTTTCCTGCAATGGCCGCCGCTGGAAATCTGGCCCTGGATCATCGCCTCGGCGGCCTTCGAGCTCTTGTACCGCTATTTGCTGATCCAGGCGTATCGGGTAGGCGACCTGGGACTGGTCTATCCACTGATGCGCGGCTTGTCGCCCCTGGTGGTGCTGGCCCTGACCCTGATCTTTGCCGGCGAGGCCCTGAGCACTCAGCAAATTCTCGGCATCCTGCTGATTCCCTTCGGCATGCTTTGCCTGCTCTGGCAGGGTGGAGGTGGCGCGCGCCTGCCCTGGAGCATGCTGCCGGTGGTGGCGCTGATCGGGCTGTGCATTGGTTGCTACACCTTTATCGATGGCCAGGCCCTGCGCCGCTGGTCACACCCGCTGGACTACCTGACCTGGGTCACGCTGCTCAGCGCCTGGCCTTTTCCCCTGGTGGCCGTGGTGTGGAAACGGCCCGCGTTTGTGCAGTTCTGGCGTGAACAATGGCGCCTGGGGCTGAGCGTCGGCTTCTGTGTACTGTTCAGCTACGCTCTGGTGCTTTGGGCCATGCAGTTGGGCTCGATTGCAGAAGCGGCGGCGCTGCGTGAAATCAGTGTGATTCTGGTGGTGCTGTTCGGTATGCGCTACCTGAAAGAACCTTTCGGCCGGCCACGGCTCTTAGCCTGTGGATTGGTGCTGATTGGCATGTTGGTGATGAAGTTCTGAACACTCCCTAAAATTCTAAAAAAGGATTTGCTCCATGACTGTCGCTTTCTGGTGTGTGTTGATCGCAATTGTTCTGCCCTATCTGTGTACCGCCATCGCCAAGGGCGCCGGCAAATACGGGCTCCGCTACAACCATGACCCACGGGCGTTCCTGAGTACCCTGGAGGGTCTGCCCAAGCGTGCCCACAACGCGCAGCTCAATGGTTTCGAGGTGACCCCGGCATTCGCAGCGGCGGTGATCATCGCCCATGTGGCGGGTAACGCCGAACTGGTGACCATCAACGTGCTGGCGGTGCTGTTTGTCACCAGCCGCCTGCTGTACATGATCTGCTACCTGGCGAACTGGGCGATCCTGCGCTCCCTGGTGTGGTTCGTGGGCATGGGCCTGATCGCCAGTTTCTTCTTCGTTTCAGTCTGACCCTTGCCTTCGTAGGAGCCGGCTGCGGGCAGGGGCACCCGCAAGATCGTCTTCGCCGGCAAGCCGGCTTCTATACGGGGTTAAGGGGTATTGGGAACTTCCGGCACTTTGGGCAGCGCCGCCCCCTTGGGCCAGAGCATCCAGATCTGGCCGGACTGCTTCATGTCGCCGGCCAGTTGTCCGGCGGCGTCGCCAGTGCCCCAGAACAGGTCGGCGCGCACTTCGCCGGTGATAGCGCCGCCCGTGTCCTGGGCGGCCACGGGACGTACCAGGCTGCTGCCGTCGGGACGGGTGGTGGACAGCCACAACAGGCTGCCCAGGGGGATGACCTTGCGATCCACTGCGACGCTGTAGCCAGAGGTCAGCGGTACGTTCAGCGAGCCCCTGGGGCCTTCGTTGCTGTCCGGGTTGCGATTGAAGAACACGTAGCTCGGGTTGCTGCCCAGCAGTTCGGGAATCCGCGTCGGATGGGCCTTGGCCCAGGCGGCGATGGTGCCCATGGTCACGTCTTCTTTTTTCAGTTCCCCCTGCTCCACCAGCCAGCGGCCGATGGGCCGGTAGGGATGGCCGTTCTGGTCGGCATAGCCGATCCGCAGTTGGCGTCCGTCATCCAGCTGGATCCTTCCCGAGCCCTGGATCTGCAGGAATTGCAGGTCCATCGGATCAGTCAGCCAGGCCAGCACCGGAGCCTTCACCCCCTTGGTCTCGATGGTCGCGGCATCGTCATAGGGCTTGAGGACCCTGCCTTCGAGGCGGCCCCTCAGGCGCTTGCCCTTGAGCTCCGGATAGATGCTGTCCAGAGCGACGATGATCATGTCGTCCGGCACGCCGTACACTGGCACATTGGCCGTCTGGGTCTGGGTCAGGCTGCCGGGATACACCGGTTCGTAATAGCCGGTGATCAAGCCGGTGCTGCTGCCGCTGCCCGAGCGCAGCCCATAGACCTCCAGGTGCTCCTTGAGAAAATCGCGGATAGCGGCCGGGGTCTGTGGCACGTTGGCTGCTGCAGCGCAGGTGGCGCCCCACACCGGGTCGGCTTTGAGGCGGGTGCAGGCGCTGCGCCAGGAGCCGAAACCGGCCAGCAGGTCGTTATCGGCAACACTGGGCAGAGAGTCCCACGGTGCACTGTTGTAGGTGGCCAAGGCGTGAGTTGGCGCAGGCTTGCCGTTGTCGCCGCCGTTGCAGCCGGCGAGCAGTGCCAGGGCCGGCAGGGTCCAGAGCAGGTGGCGACGCCAGCGGGGGAAGCTCGGGTTCATGCTGTATTTCCTTTAAGAGTTATCCACAGACTGCGTGACTGCGAACAACCCCTATTATTAATAGGGCTATTGGTGTTTGCCGGGGAGGCGAGGATACTGGCCGCCGTTTCCGTGACCTGACCTGAAGCCACCATGACGCTAAAAAGACTTTCTGTTGTATTGCTGGCCTGCCTGACGCTTTCCGCCTGTGGCGGTGTCGACCCCAACTCTCCCCTGGGTCAGCGCAAGGCGATCTTCAAACAGATGCTCAAGACCGGCGAGGACCTGGGAGGCATGCTGCGTGGGCGGATTCCTTTCGACGGTGCACGTTTTGCCGAAGGTGCGGTCAAGCTCGACAGCCTGTCCCATGAACCCTGGAAGCACTTCCCTGAGGTCAAGGAAGAGGATCACACCAGCGCCACCGATGACGTCTGGCGCAAGCAGGCGCGATTCCAGGAGCTGGCGCGCAACCTCGAGGCGGCCACCGGCGAACTGGTGACCATCAGCCAGGTTCAGCCTTACAAGGCCAGTAACCTGGGGCCGGCAGTGCAGAAGGTTGAAGACGTCTGCAGTGCGTGCCACAAAGAATTCCGCAATCACTGAGTGGCGCTTCTGACAAGCTGGTTTGCGCTGGCGAGGGAGCAAGTTCCCTCGCCACGACAAGCGCCGCTTACTTGTCCAGTTCGTCCAGGGCTTGCTGCAGTTCCTTGCGGGACTCGGCGAGCTTGTCCTTGCGCTTGTTGATCTTCTCCGAGTCGCCTTTTTTCATGGCCTTTTCCAGGTCGGCCTGGCGCCGGCTGACTTCGTGCTTGGCTTCCAGCACCTTGTTTTCCCGATCCTTCTTCAGCGAGGCATCAGTGCAGTGGGCGGTGACTTCGCTCAGGGCGCGCTCCAGGCCGGCTTGCTGATTGCTGTTGTCATGGGCCTTGGCCTGTTCGATCTGGGTCATGATGGCTTGGCGCTTGGCGGCGCAACCGGTCAGTTGCGGGGCTTGCTCGGCGGCCAGCAGGGGCGCGCTCATCAGGCTGCACAGGGTCAGGGCAGCGAGGGATGGAAACAGTTTCATGGAAGGCTCCAGGTGAAAAAAGATCAAAAAATAACCAATTTAAATATTGACGCTGGTATCGGGAGTGGGTTGTTGGAACCCAATCACGCCTGGGTGGTTCAACCTGCGCCCCAGGATGACGGATTAAAAACCATCGATACCCGCTTCACTCAAGGTGGCACGCAGGGCCAGTACCTGTGAATCACGAAAGAATGCCGTCAGTTGCGCAGCACGTTCCGCTCCTATTCCTGCTTCGTCCTGCCAGTCCTGGCTGCTTTTGCGCGCCAGGGTTTGCCATGGCCCGCTCAGGTCAGCTGAGCCACTGGGTGGCAATCCGAGGGATTTCAGCCAGCGAGGGAAGGGTTGCTGCCTTGCCCGGTGCAGGCTCTCGAGCAAACGAGAGCTGCTGCGTTTGCCGAAGCCGGCAATGTTAGCAAGCTCTGCCTGATCCAGGGTCAGCCAATCCAACAGGCCTTTGATACGCCCTGTTTCAACCAGCCTGGTCCAGGTCTGCTCGCCGATATTCTGCAGGTCCAGGCCCTGCCTGCTGCTGAGCCAGGTCAGTCGCGCGAGAAACTGACTCTCGCAACCGGGAGATGGCTGCCAGCAGCTCAAGCCATGAAAGTCCTCCTGGGCCGGAGCCTGGATGGCCTGGCGTTGCGGGCTCCTGAGTACCACACCCTCCAGGCGAGGAATGGTCAGTCCGGCAAGGCTGATGGCCACCTGATCGCCGGGCACTATATCCAGCGCCCGCCAGCGTTGTAGCGAACCGACGCTGACCCGGCGGATTTTTCGGTCATCGAGGGTGACAGGCTCGACATCCAGCAAGGGGGTGATGCGTCCGGTGCGGCCGATCCGGAATCGCACCTGGCGCACATGGGCCAGGGCCTGGGCGTAGGGATATTTCCACGCGGCAATCCAGTGTGGAGCTTTGGCCTGCCAGCGCTCGGCAGCCGGGCGCTGGCTCTGTCGCAGAATGATGCCGTCGCTGGCAAAGGGCAGGGGCGAGCGGTACCAGTGCTCCCGCCATTGCCGGGCCTCGCTGAACCCGTTGATGGGCCGGCTGTATTCGCGGCCTTCGGCAAAGCCCAGTTGCGCCAGTTGCTCCAGGCGTTCACTCAAGGTAGCGGGGCCTTGGGGCCAGTCCCAGACAAACAGGCCGATCTGTTCTGCCTCCGCCATCGACAGGTGTTTGCGCGCCAGCCATCCGGCGACTCGGCTGCGAGCATTGAGACTGCCTGCGCGGGCCTGGATGTGTTGATCCAGTCGTTGATACAGCTCCCCTTGCAGCAGCAGATCCACGGGTTGTGGCAATTGTTTGGGAATGGCCGGGATCTGTCGGGCATTGGCGCTCCAGTCATGGCCCAGCACCCCGTCACCTCGGCTTAATGCCTGGCGGAAGCGGCCCTGGCGGTAGATCAGGGTCACGGCCACGCCGTCGATCTTGGGCTGCGCCCAAATACCTTCGCGGCCTTTTAGCCAGAGCTGTACGGCGTTGTCGTCGGGGAGTTTTTCCACTCCGGTGTGAGCAATGGGGTGAGGGATGCTGCCCCGGGCGTCAAGCAACGGCCGGTCAGCAGTCACGGGTATCTGTGGGAAGCAGCGCTGCAAGTTGGCCAGGCGCTGACGGGACTGGTCGTAGAGTTCGTCGGCTACAGGCGATTGGCCGTGCCGGTGGTAGCGGGTGTCCCAGTTCTTGAGCTGTTGTTGCAGGGCGCTGATTTCCAGGTCGGCCTGGGACGTTGGCCATTTGGGACATTGGGCCAGGGCGGGTAGGCCTGCGAGGGCCAGAAGCAGCAGGAAGAGTCTTGGCAGCATGGGGAGCATCCTTGCTCTGATGGGCATGCGCTAAAGGCTAGAGGGGATTGGCGGCGGGCTTGGACGAAGGTGTTTGCTGGGTGTTTCATCGGGCGCCAACACTCGTCGTCAATGGCCCGGAGCCCTGTATCGACGGTTGTCGGCTGGCTTTGGAAGGAAACCTTCAGCCACAAAAAAGCCCCGCCGGGCGAGCCGGGCGGGGCTTTGGATGTTGCCAGGTGAAGCTTACAGGCCGGCAGCAGCGCGCAAGGCGTCGGCGCGGTCGGTTTTTTCCCAAGTGAAGGTGGTGAAGGTGTCCTCACCCACGGTCTTGGTTTGTGGCGCACGGCCGAAGTGACCGTAGGCCGCGGTTTCCTGGTACATCGGGTGCAGCAGGTCGAGCATGGTGGTGATCGCGTAAGGACGCAGGTCGAAGTGCTCGCGGACCAGTTTGACGATCTTGTCGTCGCTGATCTTGCCGGTGCCGAAGGTGTTCAGCGAGATCGAAGTCGGTTGCGCCACGCCGATGGCGTAGGACACCTGGATCTCGCAACGCTCGGCCAAGCCAGCGGCGACGATATTCTTGGCGACATAGCGGCCGGCGTAGGCTGCCGAACGGTCGACCTTGGATGGATCCTTGCCGGAGAACGCGCCGCCGCCGTGACGGGCCATGCCGCCGTAGCTGTCGACGATGATCTTGCGGCCGGTCAGACCGCAGTCGCCCACTGGGCCACCGATGATGAACTGGCCGGTCGGGTTGATGTGGAATTGGGTGTCTTTGTGCAGCAGTTCAGCAGGCAGCACGTGCTTGACGATCAGTTCCATCACGCCTTCGCGCAGGTCGTTGTAGGACACTTCCGGGTTGTGCTGGGTCGACAGCACTACCGCGTCGATGCCGACCACGATGCCGTTTTCATAGCGGCAGGTGACCTGTGACTTGGCGTCCGGGCGCAGCCACGGCAGCAGACCCGATTTGCGCGCTTCAGCCTGGCGATGTACCAGCTGGTGCGAGAACGCGATCGGAGCCGGCATCAGCGCTGCGGTTTCGTTGCTGGCGTAGCCGAACATCAGACCCTGGTCGCCGGCGCCCTGATCTTCAGGCTTGGCACGGTCGACACCCTGGTTGATGTCAGGGGACTGCTTGCCGATGATGTTCATCACGCCGCAGGTCGCGCCATCGAAGCCGACTTCGGAGCTGGTGTAGCCGATGTCGCAGATCACGTCGCGGACGATCTGTTCCAGGTCGACCCAGGCGCTGGTGGTGACTTCGCCGGCGACGATGGCAACACCGGTCTTGACCAGGGTTTCCACCGCTACGCGGGCGTGCTTGTCCTGGGCAATGATGGCGTCCAGCACCGCATCGGAAATCTGGTCAGCGATTTTATCCGGATGCCCTTCAGACACGGACTCGGAGGTGAAAAGGGAGTATTCGCTCATCTCGACGGTTTCCTAAAATTTACCGATGGTGAGTGTCGCCAGCCGGTCGCTGAAAATGGCGGACCTGGATCTGGAAACCATTACGTAAGCCTACATAGAGACTTTCCCCGGGAGTCAGTCCCGCAGCGGTGGCCCAACGAGCCAAATCATCTTGTTCGAACCCTAGCCAGAGATCGCCGCAAGCCTCTTTGGCCCAACTCTGGTTGTGGCTGCACAAGTCTGTTACCAACAGGCTACCGCCTGGTTGCAGCAATTGGGCCATCTGCTTGAGGGCTTCGGCCGGTGCGGCGAAATGGTGCAGGACCATGTTCAGCACTACGCAATCGGCCGTCAGCTGTACGCCATCCAATGCATCGGCCAGTTGCAGGCTGACGTTAGCCAATGTTTCGCGCTCACACAGCTGGCGCGCCAGTTCAAGCATTGCCGGACTGTTGTCCAGCGCGGTTACCCGGGCAAAGCGTCGGGCCAGTTCAGGGAGAAATCCACCGTCACCGGGACCCACTTCAATGGCTGTGGCCATTGGGTTGAAACTCAGCTTGTCCAGCAGCGCGAGAACACTGTCGCGGTACTGGGGCAGTCCTGCGATCAGGTCCTGCTGGGCGCGGAATTTCTCCGCCACCCGGGAAAAGAAGTCTTGGCTGGCCGCGGCCCGTTGCCGGTGCACCAGGCCGATCCGGCCCTGGACATCCACCGGCAGCCGTACCTGGTCGACTTCGTCCAGCAGGGCTGCGTGGAGCTTGCCCCCCAGAAGTTCGGTATGGGGCAGGGCACGGCGATAGAAAATCGCATTGCCTTCACGGCGGGTCGCCACCAGGCCGGCCTGGGCCAGGACCTTCAAGTGGTGACTCATGCCGGACTGGCCGATAGCAAAGATCTGAGCCAGTTCCAGTACGCCGAACGAGTCGTTGCTCAGTGCGCGCAAGACATTGAGCCGTAGAGGATCGCCGCCGGCCTTGCACAGGGCTGCCAGTTCGTCGCAATCGTCATGCTCAATGGAGGGTGCGTGCAGGTTCATAGGGGCGCAGTCTAGAGGTGCCTGCAAAGGCCTGCAACACCAATATCAAAAAGTTTTGATATTGGTGTTGCAGGGGCCTTTGCCAGAGCTGTTCGTTGCCTTGTCAACGAACGGCAAGCGGGTTTCTCCAGTGGATTGAGTGCTTATCCATGGGAAAAACATGCCTGAGTGACTATCTGTCATTGCCCCCGCCAGACGCCTGAGGGAAAATGCAGGCCTTTTTTCCGTTTCGTTTTATTCAATCCTCAGGAGATCAGCGATGCCCAGCCGTCGTGAGCGTGCCAACGCCATTCGTGCCCTCAGCATGGATGCCGTGCAAAAAGCCAACAGCGGCCATCCAGGTGCCCCTATGGGTATGGCGGATATCGCCGAAGTACTTTGGCGTGACTACCTGAAGCACAACCCGAGCAATCCATCCTTCGCCGACCGTGACCGCTTCGTGCTGTCCAACGGTCACGGCTCGATGCTGATCTACTCGCTGCTGCACCTGACCGGCTACGACCTGTCGATCGATGACCTGAAAAGCTTCCGCCAACTGCACAGCCGCACTCCGGGTCACCCGGAATTCGGCTACACCCCAGGTGTGGAAACCACCACTGGCCCACTGGGCCAGGGCCTGGCCAATGCCGTGGGCTTCGCCCTGGCGGAAAAAGTCCTGGCGGCGCAGTTCAACCGTCCAGGGCACAACATCGTCGATCACCACACCTACGTGTTCCTGGGTGATGGCTGCATGATGGAAGGCATTTCCCATGAAGTCGCTTCCCTGGCCGGTACCCTGGGCCTGGGCAAGCTGATCGCTTTCTACGATGACAACGGCATTTCCATCGACGGCGAAGTCGAAGGCTGGTTCACCGACGACACGCCGAAGCGTTTCGAAGCCTACAACTGGCAGGTGATCCGCAATGTCGACGGCCACGATCCGGAAGAGATCAAGACCGCCATCGACACCGCGCGCAAGAGCCCGCTGCCAACCCTGATCTGCTGCAAGACCACCATCGGTTTCGGTTCGCCGAACAAGCAAGGCAAGGAAGACTGCCACGGCGCGCCACTGGGTGCCGAGGAAATCGCCCTGACCCGCGCTGCGCTGAAGTGGAACCATGGCCCGTTCGAAATCCCGGCTGATATCTACGCCGAGTGGGACGCCAAGGAAGCCGGTCGCGCCGTGGAAGCCGAGTGGGATCAGCGCTTCGCTGCCTACTCTGCGGCCTTCCCAACCGAAGCCAATGAACTGGTACGTCGCCTTGCGGGTGACCTGCCGGCAGACTTTGCCGAGAAGGCCGACGTCTATATCGCTGAAGTCGCGGCCAAGGGCGAAACCATCGCCAGCCGTAAAGCCAGCCAGAACACCCTGAACGCCTTCGGCCCGCTGCTGCCTGAATTCCTCGGCGGTTCGGCTGACCTGGCCGGTTCCAACCTGACCCTGTGGAAAGGCTGCAAGGGCGTCAGCGCTGAAGACGCCAGCGGCAACTACATGTACTACGGCGTGCGCGAGTTCGGCATGACCGCCATCATGAACGGCGTTGCCCTGCACGGTGGCCTGGTGCCTTACGGCGCGACCTTCCTGATGTTCATGGAATACGCACGCAACGCAGTGCGCATGTCGGCGCTGATGAAGCAGCGAGTGATCCATGTCTACACCCACGACTCCATCGGTCTGGGCGAAGACGGCCCGACTCACCAGCCGATCGAGCAACTGACCAGCCTGCGCACCACCCCGAACCTCGACACCTGGCGTCCAGCCGATGCCGTGGAATCGGCGGTGTCCTGGAAGTACGCCCTGGAGCGCAAGGACGGCCCATCGGCGCTGATCTTCTCCCGCCAGAACCTGCAGCACCAAACCCGTGATGCCGGGCAGATTGCTGACATCAGCCGTGGTGGCTATGTGTTGAAAGACTGCGCAGGCGAGCCTGAGCTGATCCTGATCGCCACCGGTTCGGAAGTGGGCCTGGCGGTGCAAGCCTTCGACAAACTGACCGAGCAAGGCCGCAAGGTGCGCGTGGTTTCCATGCCGTGCACCAGCGTGTTCGATGCCCAGGATGCGGGCTACAAGCAATCGGTTCTGCCGTTGCAGGTCAGCGCGCGGATCGCCATCGAAGCTGCTCACGCCGACTTCTGGTACAAGTACGTCGGTCTGGAAGGCCGTGTGATCGGCATGACCACCTACGGCGAGTCGGCGCCAGCGCCGGCCTTGTTCGAAGAGTTCGGCTTCACCCTGGACAACATCCTGGGCCAGGCTGAAGAGCTGCTGGAAGACTAAAAAAGCACGCGGTGGCCCAGCCACCGCGATCCCTTTGTAGGAGCTGGCTTGCCAGCGATTCGCGGTCTGCCTGGCACACCGCTGATCGCTGGCAAGCCAGCTCCTACGATGGGGTGCGTATAACAAGTTCGTCTGCCTGTGCCTGATCGAGAACCCCATGCCTCAACCGCGTCCCTATAAAGTTGCACTCAACGGCTACGGCCGGATTGGTCGTTGCGTCTTGCGTGCTCTGTTCGAGCGGGGGGCTGCGGCCGGATTCGAGATCGTTGCAATCAACGATCTGGCCGACATGGCCAGTGTCGAATACCTGACACGCTTCGACTCCACCCACGGCCGGTTTCCCGGCGAGGTGAAGGTCGATGGCGACTGTCTGCATATCAATGGCAACTGCGTGAAAGTGCTGCGCAGTGCCACCCCTGAAGGCATCGATTGGGCGTCCCTGGACGTCGATCTGGTGCTGGAATGCTCCGGCGCCTACCACACCCGTGAAGACGGCCAGCGTTTTCTCGACGCCGGCGCGCCGCGGGTGCTGTTCTCCCAGCCGATGGCCAGCGAGGCGGATGTCGACGCCACCATCGTTTATGGGGTGAATCAGGAGTGCCTGACCGGCGCCGAGCTGCTGGTTTCAAACGCCTCCTGCACTACCAACTGCGGTGTGCCGCTGTTGCGCCTGCTGGATCAGGCCATCGGCCTGGAATACGTGTCGATCACCACCATTCACTCGGCGATGAACGACCAGCCGGTGATCGATGCCTATCACCACGAGGACCTGCGCCGTACCCGTTCGGCGTTCCAGTCGGTGATCCCGGTGTCCACTGGTCTGGCGCGTGGTATCGAGCGCCTGTTGCCGGAACTTGCCGGGCGAATTCAGGCCAAAGCTGTGCGAGTGCCGACGGTCAACGTGTCCTGCCTGGATATCACCATGCAGACCGTGAGCGATACCGACGCCACCGAGGTCAACCGGATCCTTCGCGAGGCCGCCACCAGCGGTCCGCTCAAGGGCCTGCTGGCGTATACCGAGCTGCCTCACGCCAGCTGTGATTTCAATCATGATCCCCATTCGGCGATCGTCGATGCCAGTCAGACCCGCGTTTCCGGCCCCCGGCTGGTGAACATCCTGGCGTGGTTCGACAACGAATGGGGTTTTGCCAACCGGATGCTGGATGTTGCTGGGCACTACCTGCAGACAGCCACTCCACGCTCTGACTCTAAACTCTCTGTTTCTGAAGAACAGTAACCCAGGAATTGCGACCCATGACCGTGTTGAAGATGACCGACCTCGATCTGCAAGGTAAGCGCGTGCTGATCCGCGAAGACCTCAACGTCCCAGTCAAGGACGGTGTTGTCACCAGCGATGCGCGGATCCTGGCTTCGCTGCCGACCATCAAGCTGGCCCTGGAAAAAGGCGCGGCAGTGATGGTCTGCTCGCACTTGGGCCGCCCGACCGAAGGCGAGTTCTCCGCCGAGAACAGCCTCAAGCCGGTAGCTGACTACCTGAGCCATGCCCTGGGCCGTGAAGTGCCGCTGGTGGCCGACTACCTGGGTGGTGTCGAGGTCAAGGCCGGCGACATCGTGCTGTTCGAGAACGTGCGCTTCAACAAGGGCGAGAAAAAGAACGCCGACGAGCTGGCTCAGCAATACGCTGCCCTGTGCGACGTGTTCGTGATGGACGCTTTCGGCACCGCGCACCGCGCCGAGGGTTCGACCCATGGCGTGGCCAAGTTCGCCAAAGTGGCCGCTGCAGGTCCCCTGCTGGCTGCTGAGCTGGACGCACTGGGCAAGGCCCTGGGCAACCCGGCCAAGCCGATGGCGGCCATCGTTGCCGGTTCCAAGGTGTCCACCAAGCTGGATGTGCTCAATAGCTTGAGCCAGATCTGCGACCAGTTGATCGTCGGCGGCGGCATTGCCAACACCTTCCTGGCCGCTGCCGGGCATCCGGTGGGCAAGTCGCTGTACGAGCCGGACCTGCTGGACACCGCCCGCGCCATCGCCGCCAAGGTCAGCGTACCGCTGCCGGTGGACGTGGTCGTGGCCAAGGAGTTCGCCGACAGCGCCGAAGCTACCGTCAAGCTGATTGCCGACGTGGCCGCTGACGACATGATCCTGGACATCGGCCCGCAAACCGCGGCCCAGTTCGCCGAACTGCTGAAAACCTCCAAGACCATCCTCTGGAACGGTCCTGTAGGTGTGTTCGAATTCGACCAGTTCGGCAACGGCACCAAGGTACTGGCCCAGGCCATCGCCGACAGCGCCGCGTTCTCCATTGCCGGCGGTGGCGACACTCTGGCGGCCATCGACAAGTATGGCGTTGCCCAGCAGATCTCCTACATTTCTACCGGTGGCGGCGCCTTCCTCGAGTTCGTCGAGGGCAAGGTGCTGCCGGCGGTTGAAGTCCTGGAAGCCCGGGCCAAGGCCTGAGATTCCCGTTGGCCGGGCAAAGGAGTGTTCTGATGGTCAAGACATTGCCACTGTTGATCGCCGTGGCTTTGCTGGCGGGGTGCTCCGGCACTCCACAGGCAAAGTCGGCCGATGAGGCCGGCGAGCCGGACAAGGGCTGCTACCAGGCCGATTGGCAGGCCGAGACGGCACCGGTGATTAACAAGCGCCTGGGCCCTGAGGGTCTGGAGAAGTACGAGACACCGTCAAAGACCAGGGAACAGGGTTGCCCTTGACGGGTCGGATTGGATAACGCAACGCGCTGGGGCCTGTGGGCTGCCGGCCGAGGAACATCGATGAAAGGTTTGATCGCCGTGGCGATGCTGGGCTTGCTGGCAGGTTGCGCCAACCTGAACCTGCTCAAGTCGCCGACCACTGACAACTGGACGACCTGGACCTGTGACAGCCAGGCCCAGGTGCTCTGGCGCTACACCGACGATAGCCGCAAGGCGGTCGATGTGCGCCTGGGGGGCGACGATCAGGTTCGGCGCCTGAAGCTTGAGCCCAGTGGTTCGGGTTCGCTGTACAGCGATGACATGCTGGCGTTTCACGTCAAGGGCGAGGAGGGCCTGGTCTACTGGGTCGCCACCAACGACCTGATCGGCCGCGGCTGCAAGGCCATGTAGGTGCTGGCTTGCCAGCGAAGGCGGCCTCCAGACCTGTGCAAGGTTCAAGGCCCCTTTCGCCGGCGAGCCGGCTCCTACAGGGCTGTAGAGATTTGGTTTTAACGGATAGAGCAGGGCGGGCTGACCCCCGATCTGCAATCACTTGAATAGCAGTCGCCGCTACGGCAGGCTTGCACGATTAACGACCCTCGACCGGGAGAGACACACACAATGGCACTCATCAGCATGCGCCAGATGCTGGACCACGCAGCCGAGTTCGGCTACGGCGTTCCAGCCTTCAACGTCAACAACCTTGAGCAGATGCGCGCCATCATGGAAGCCGCTGACAAGACTGACTCCCCGGTGATCGTTCAGGCGTCGGCCGGTGCGCGCAAGTACGCCGGTGCGCCGTTCCTGCGTCACCTGATCCTGGCGGCGATCGAAGAATTCCCGCATATCCCGGTGTGCATGCACCAGGACCACGGCACCAGCCCTGACGTCTGCCAGCGCTCGATCCAGCTGGGCTTCTCCTCGGTCATGATGGACGGCTCCCTGGGCGAAGACGGCAAGACCCCGACCGACTACGAATACAACGTGCGCGTCACCCAGCAGACCGTGGCCATGGCCCACGCCTGCGGCGTGTCAGTAGAAGGCGAGCTGGGCTGCCTGGGTTCCCTGGAAACCGGCATGGCCGGTGAAGAAGACGGCATCGGCGCCGAAGGCGTGCTGGATCACAGCCAGATGCTGACCGACCCGGAAGAGGCTGCGGACTTCGTCAAGAAGACCCAGGTCGACGCCCTGGCCATCGCCATCGGTACCAGCCACGGTGCCTACAAGTTCACCAAGCCGCCTACCGGCGACGTGCTGGCCATCGACCGCATCAAGGAAATCCACAAGCGCATCCCCAATACCCACTTGGTGATGCACGGTTCTTCGTCGGTTCCGCAAGAGTGGCTGGCGATCATCAACCAGTACGGCGGCGACATCAAAGAAACCTACGGCGTGCCGGTTGAAGAAATCGTCGAAGGCATCAAGTACGGCGTGCGCAAGGTCAACATCGACACCGACCTGCGCCTGGCGTCCACCGGTGCCATGCGTCGTCTGATGGCCACCAACCCGAGCGAGTTCGACCCGCGCAAGTTCTTCGGTGCCACCGTAACCGCCATGCGCGACGTGTGCATCGCGCGTTACGAAGCCTTCGGTACTGCCGGCAACGCTTCGAAGATCAAGCCGATCTCCCTGGAAGCGATGTTCCAGCGTTACCTCAAGGGTGAGCTGAACGCCAAGGTCAACTAAGCCTTAGCGTCATCCGGAAAGCCCGCAGCGATGCGGGCTTTTTTGTGCCCGCAATTCCCGCCTCCTACAGGTGGCCGAGGTGTTTTTTTGTAGGAGCTGGCTCGCCAGCGAAGAGGACCTTTGGGATTGCGCTGTGTTCAAGGGCGCCTTTGCCGGCAAGCCGGCTCCGACAGGTGGTCGAGGTGTTTTTTTGTAGGAGCTGGCTTGCCAGCGAAGAGGGCCTTTGGGCATGCGCTGGGCTCAAGGGCGCTTTCGCCGGCAAGCCGGCTCCTGCAGGAGAAGGGGGTCAGATTTTGTTGTGGTCGATATCCAGCTTGGAGAAGGTCACTTTGCCGCCCTCGCTGGTGTAGCCGCTGTTGTCCTGGACATAAACCCCTGCCTTGAAATACAGCGGCTTGTCGCGCCAGGTGGCGCTCAGCTGGCCATCCCATTGATAGCCTGCCGCACTGATCCCCAGGGCGCCACCGGGACTCAGATGAATCAGGTAGGAAAATTCACGATCCAACGGCACGTTCTTGGCGAGGGTAATGACCCGGCCTTCGTCGTCATCCGGACGCATGCGCACCTTGGCCACGATATTGCCGCTGCCTTTGCTGGCCTTGTACTGGTACTCCACTTTCACCAGGGGCTTGGTGCTGTTGTAGGCATGGATCTGGCCAACGACGATCTTGCCCGTCGAGGGCACCTGTTTCACCGCCAGGGTGGCGTACAGCAGGTTGTCGGCTTCGGGATAGGTCCAGTTGCGCAGGTTGCCGTTGGAATAGGTTTCCCGCAGCTCGGTGCGTGGGTAAATGGCGTTCTCGGTTTTCGAGCCGGTGACCGGTGACCAGAAGAACAGGGTGCCGCTGTCGGAGTGGAAGTACTGGTCCTTGAAGCCTTTGACCAGGGTTGGGGTGTCAATGGTTGCCGGTGGGCTGCCGACGGGAACGCTGAGGTTCCAGGTTGCCAGATCGATCATGGTGAGGGGTCCGCAAGGATAGGTCTGGAGCAGGTCGCCGAGGGCTTTAGCCTGCGCTTCTTCGGGCGTCTTTATAGCGCAGAACTGATGCCGGGCGAGGTCCGTACGGCGGATATATGACGTCAGCAAAATGTCGAAATGCCATCTTTCCCGGTTTTTATGAGGCAAAACTGTGACCGTTAGTCGGGAGCCGGTGCCATTGGTGGAGTGATGGCGTGATGGCAGCTTCTGCTTTTGAAGAACCGGGTCTAGAGTGAGTCCACAGTTTTAGTCAGGTTTTCTCACCCGTTCAGTCTTATTACAGACAAGAGAAGCAGCATGGAATGCGTGCACCCGGAGGTAGCCGAAGGCCACTCCACTCTCCTGATCGTTGATGACTATCCTGAAAATCTCCTAAGCATGCGCGCGCTGTTGCAGCGTCAGGACTGGCAGGTGATGACCGCTGCCTCCGGTGTCGAGGCCCTGGGCCTGTTGCTCGAGCATGAAGTGGATCTGGTGCTGCTGGATGTGCAGATGCCCGGGATGGATGGTTTTGAGGTGGCTCGCCTGATGCGCGGCAGCCAGCGTACCCGGCTGACACCAATCATCTTTCTCACCGCGAACGAACAGTCCCAGGACGCCGTGATCAAGGGCTATGCCAGTGGCGCGGTGGACTACCTGTTCAAACCCTTCGATCCGCAGATCCTCAAGCCCAAGGTCCAGGCCCTGCTGGAGCACCAGCGCAATCGCCGGGCCCTGCAGCACCTCAGCCATGACCTGGAGGTGGCGCGAGCGTTCAATGCCTCGGTGTTGGATAACGCCGCCGAAGGCATCCTGGTGGTGGACGAGGGCGGCCATGTGCGCTTCGCCAATCCAGCGGTTTCGCGCTTGCTCAATGCCCAGGTGAAAGATCTGGAAGGCTCGCCCTTCCTCGACTATCTGCAAAAGCCCCACGTCCCCGACTGGAACGAATCCGAACTCTATGCCTGCTACCGCCGGGGCGAGACCTATCGTCTGCATGATGCCCTGTTGCGTACCGTCCCCGGTCAGCAGCTCAGCGTGGCCCTGTCCTGCGCGCCCCTGCCCAGCGAGCAGAAGGCCATGGTGGTGACCTTGCTGGACATGTCCGAGGTACGACACCTGCATCAACAGCTGGAGTACCAGGCCGTTACCGATCCGCTGACGGGCCTGCTCAACCGGCGCGGTTTCTATCAGACGGTGGAGAACATCCTGCTGCGCAGCGATCGCTCGGGAAAGTCTCTGGTCCTGCTCTATCTGGACCTGGATGGCTTCAAGCGGGTCAACGACTCCCTGGGGCACGATGCCGGCGACCGGGTGCTGCGCTGGGTCTCCGAACAGTTGAAGGAATGCCTGCATTCGTTCGACATTCTCGGGCGCATGGGCGGCGACGAGTTCACGGCCTTGCTGGAGCTAAGCTTCCCTGAGCAAGCGGCAAAGATCGCCGAGAAGCTGATCGAGCGCCTGTCCATCAGCCAGCAAATCGATGGCATGGAGGTGGTGCTGGGAGCCAGCATTGGCATCGCCATCTACCCTGACTGCGGTTCCAATCTGGAAGGCCTGTTGCGGGCAGCGGATATCGCCATGTACGAGGCCAAGCGTGCCGGCCGTCAGCAATACCGTTACTACGATCATGAAATGAACGGCCGTGCCCGTTCCCGGCTGATGCTTGAAGAAAGCGTGCGCAGCGCGGTGGAACGCAAGGAGTTCACCCTGGTGTATCAACCCCAGGTGGCCATTGCCGATGGCCGCTTGCGGGGATTCGAGGCGTTGCTGCGCTGGCGGCACCCGAGTGTCGGCGATGTACCGCCGGGGCTGTTTCTACCGTTGCTGGAAGAGGCCCGGTTGATCAGCCGCCTGGGCAGCTGGATCTATCAACAGGGGGCCGCTCAGCGCAAGGATTGGGAGCAGGTGTTCAGCCCGGACCTGGTGCTGGGGGTCAGCCTCAGCGCTACTCAGTTCGGCATGCCCAACCTGGTTACCGAACTGCGCCAAGTGCTGTTGCGCCATGGCCTGCAGCCTCGTCAGCTGGAGGTGGAGGTTACCGAGGCGGCACTGACCCAGAACCTGGACGAGACCCGCAAACAGTTGCAACAGCTGCATGAACTGGGGGTGCGGGTCGCCCTGGACGATTTCGGTTCAGGCAGTTGCTGTTTGGCGTACCTGCGCGACCTGCAGTTGGACACCCTCAAGCTTGACCGGCACCTGATCGCTCGCCTGCTCACTTCGCCGCGAGATGCCGCCATCGCCCGCAGCGTAATCGACCTGTGCAAACAGTTCGGCCTGCTGGTGATTGCCGAAGGTGTGGAAACCCTCGAACAATACGAGTGGCTCAAGGCCAACGGTTGTGAATACGTGCAGGGTTTCCTGGTGGCTCGCCCCCTGACTGCCAACAGTGCCAGCCAATTTGCCCAGCCTTTTGACTGGAGCGCGTTGCCGGCCTGAATTCGCTACACTGGCGCTCTTTGCACCTTGCGTTGCCCCTTCATGACTGCACTCAAATACCTCCAGGCCTACCCCGTCGCCCTGCAACAGCAGGTGCGCCAGCTGATCGACGAAGATCGCCTGGGGGACTACCTGAGTCGGCGTTATCCGAACAAGCACGCGGTGCAGAGCGACAAGGCGTTGTACAGCTACGCTCTGGAGCTGAAGCAGGAGTACCTGCGCAACGCCCCGGCCATCGACAAGGTGCTGTTCGATAACCGCCTGGACCTGACCCACCGCGCCCTGGGCCTGCACACCACGGTGTCCCGGGTGCAGGGCGGCAAGCTCAAGGCCAAGAAGGAGATCCGCATCGCCTCCCTGTTCAAGGAGGCGGCGCCGGAGTTCCTGCGGATGATCGTGGTGCACGAGCTGGCGCACTTCAAGGAGTCGGACCACAACAAGGCGTTCTACAAGCTCTGCGAGCATATGCTGCCGGGCTATCACCAGATGGAGTTCGACCTGCGGGTCTACCTGACCTGGCGCGACCTGCATGCCAAGGCGGGAGCGGCGGATTAGTGCTTAGTGAAAGGGAGTAGGCGATGGATGTAAGCAAGACCAAGAGCAGTTTCTACCGCCGCCTGTATGTGGCGTATCTGATCGACAGCGGCCTGGCCAGCAGTGTGCCGGCGCTGACCGAAGTCACCGGCATGCCTCGACGCACGGCCCAGGACACCATCGCCGCCCTGGCGGACCTGGATATCCTCTGCGAGTTCGAGCAGCAGGACGGCGCCCGCAATCATGCCGGGCGCTACCGGATCCATAGTTGGGGTGCCATCGACAAGGGCTGGATCGAGCCCAATCTGCGGCAAATCAAGACGGTGCTGGGTTATCCCTGAGTCTCAGGCCCGGCGCATGCCGATATGGGGAATGCCGTCTTCCAGGTACTCCTCGCCCGCGACGATGAAGCCGTAGCGTCCGTAGTAATCCTGTAGATGGGCCTGGGCCGAGAGGTAGATCGGGGTTTCTGGCCAGTGTCGTTGTGCCTGTTTCAGCGCCTGCTCCATCAGGGCATGGCCCAGGCCCTGGCCACGGGCCTGTTCGGCGATCACTACGCGGCCGATCACTACGTCGCCGCCCTGGGAGATCGGGTCCAACAGGCGCAGATAGGCCAGCAGGCGGTCGTCGTCCCAGGCCATCAAGTGGCAGGTATCGCCTTCAAGATCGCGGCCGTCCACTTCCTGGTAGGGGCATTTCTGTTCCACGACAAAGACTTCGGTGCGCAGTTGCAGGATGGCGTACAACTGTTCCTTGCCCAGATCGGTGTGATGCTTGCAGACCCATTCGATGGTCATCTTCATATCCTGTAGAAAGTGCTGCGCGAAATACTAAGCACATCGCCGCGGGATGTCTTGTCGAGCATTACCAAGAGGCTGTTTCTGTGAGTTAGGTCAAAATGCCACCATTGTTGTTACTGGCATTTGTCTTCTTTGTGTAATCTGTTTTCAAGTCCTGTACAGCGGTATTGATGAGCTAATGTTAGGAGCTGGGCTGCCCTGTCGAATACCGGTAGGGGCCCTCGAGTGTCGGCTGGAACGCGCTGGGCCCTGGGCCCGCTAAGGATCTTTTAGCATGCTGCGATTGCATCGAGCTTTGGCTTTGATCGGATTGCTGTTGCTGGGCCAGAGCGCTTCTGCAGAGAAGCTGCGACTGGTCGCTGACGCCTGGCCCCCCTTTACTGACGCGACCCTGGTCAACGGCGGGGTGGCCACCGATATCGTCAGCACTGCCCTGTCCCGTGCCGGCTATGCCAGCGAGTTCGAACAGGTGCCCTGGGCCCGAGCCCTGCTGGGTATTGGCGAGGGGCGCTACGACGTGCTGGTCAATGCCTGGTACAACGAAGAGCGCACCCAATTGGGGCAGTTCTCCTCGGAGTACATGCTCAACCGGGTGCGCTTCATCAAGCGCAAGGACGCTCCGCTGGAATACAGCAACCTCAAGCAACTGCATGAGTACCCGGTGGCGGTGGTACGTGGCTACGCCTACTCCCCTGAATTCGACAATGACCCGGACCTGCAGAAGGTGCCGGTGCACAACTTCGCCATGGCGGTGCGCATGCTGGCGGCGGATCGGGTCAAGCTGACCCTGGAAGATGAATACGTGGCGCGTTACTACCTGGCCCGGGAATCACCGCGGGTGCGCAATGCCGTGGAGTTCCTGCCCAAGCCTCTGAGCGAGAACAGCCTGCATATTCTGGTCAGTCTGAAGAACCCCGAGCACGCGCAGATCGTGGCCCGGTTCGACCAGGAAATCGCCGCCATGAAGGCCGACGGCAGCTACGACCGCCTGCTACGCCAGCACGGTATGTAACCGAACAGGGGCTGGCTTGCAGGAGCTGGCTTGCCAGCGAACGCGGCCCTGAATGTGGGGTAAGTCCTCAGGCCTCTTTCGCCGGCAAGCCGGCTCCTACGCTTCTGCGGTGTCGCTGGTGTCTTTGATCAGGTGTGCCGCCAGGGTCCGTAACGGGCCCAGCTGGCGGCAGATCAGCGCCAGCTGGGTCTGCACCAGGCGCTGGCCTTCGTCGATTTCATCCGGCATCTGCTCCAGTTCATTGGCCAGTGCTTCCTCGGCATCGCTCTGGATGGCGATCGGGGTCTTGTCGGCCAGGCCCTGGGCAATCTCGTCGATGCTCGCCGCCAGGCTGACCCCAGCACCGTTGATCAGGTGCTCGCGGACTTCCCCCGGCAGTTGGGTTTCCCGGTGCGCGCCCAATCCCGACAGGTAGCTGAGCAGGGTGTGGGACAGCACCAGGAAGCGGAACCCCACGTCTGCCTCCTTACGGAAGTGCCCCGGCTCCATGAGCATGTTGGCCAGGGTGGTGGACAGCGCCGCATCGGCGTTGTGGGCGTTGCGCCGGGCCAGGCGATAGGCCAGGTCGTCGCTCTTGCCGGCGGCGTACTGCTGCATGATCTGCCGCAGGTAGATGCTGTTGCAGGTCAGGGTATTGGCCAGCACCTTGTTCAGGCGCCGGCCCTGCCAGTCCGGCAGGAACAGGAACACCGCCAGCCCGGCGATCAGACTGCCCAGCAGGGTATCGAACAGCCGCGGCAGGAACAGCCCGTAGCCGTCGCCCACCTGGTTGAAGCAGAACAGCACCATCAGGGTGATGGCGGCCGTGGCCAGGGTGTAGCGGGTGGTGCGGTTGGTGAAGAACACCACCCCGGCGGCGATGGCGAACAGCGACTGCACCAAGGGGCTCGGGAACAGGTCGAACAGCGCCCAGGCGATGGTCAGGCCGATGGCGGTGCCGATGATCCGCTGCCCCAGCTTGCGCCGGGTGGCGCCGTAGTTGGGCTGGCAGACGAACAGCGTGGTGAGGATGATCCAGTAGCCCTGGGAAGGGTGGATCAGATGCACCATGCCGTAGCCGATACTCAGCGCCAGGGGCAGGCGCAGTGCATGGCGGAACAGCAGCGAGGTCGGCGTCAGCTGGGTGCGCAGCCGAGTCCAGACATCCTTGAGGTTGCGCGGCGAGCGGTCCAGCAGGCTGCTGTCGGTGGCATCGGCCAGGGCGTCGGGGTTGCTGGCGTCGCTGAGCAGTCGGTCGAGGGTGCCGAGGTTGGCCGCCAGGGCGCGTAGCGAGCGCAGCAGCCCGCGCCAGGCCGGATTGCTCTGGATGCGCAGGTGTTCCAGGGAGGCGTGCAGGTCACCCAGGGCTTGGGCAAAGCTGGCGTCATAGACGAACGGCTGGCGCAGCTGGATGGATTCCGCCAGGGCGCGGCAGGCCTTGCCCTGCTGGCGCAACAGGCGCTGGCAGCGGAACAGCACGTCGCTGTGGAAGAAGGCGTCGGTCAGGGCGTTATAGGGGTAGTGGGACGAACTGGCACGCTCGTGGATGTCCTGGGCAAGGAAGTACAGCTTCAGGTAGCGGCTGACTTTCGACCCCGGCCGGCCATTGCCCACCCGGTGCAGGATGATTTCCTTGGCGGCGTTGAGGGCGGCCACGACCTTGCCATTTTGCTGGGCCAGCTCCAGGCGCCGGGCTTCCACATCCAGCTGGCGGATCGGCTCGAACAGGGATGACTTGAGCTTGAGGTAGAAACCCAGCTCACGGAACAGCCGGGCCAGGCTCTGCTGCACCGGCTGGTTGGAGAACAGCGCTTGCCACAGCACCGAGAGCAGGCCATACCAGGCCGCGCCGGCTACCAGCAGCAGCGGCTCGTGCCAGAAGTCGAGCACCGCGCCACCGCGCTGGTCGACGCCGATCATGGTGTAGACCGAGAGAATCAGGGTCGCCGAGGCGATGGCGCCGTAGCGCTCCCCCAAGGCCCCGAGCATGGTCAGGCCGAAGCTGGCCAGGGCCAGGGCAATGGCAAAGATCCAGGGATAGGGGAACAGCAGTTCCACCGACAGCGCGGCGATGCTGAAGCACACCAGGGTCACGGCCAGGGCGTTGAGCCGGCCTTGCCAGCTGTCGTCGGTTTCCGCCAGGGCGCTGGCGATGATGCCGAGGAACAGCGGAATCAGCAGGCCCATTTCATCCTGGTACCAGCACAGCGCCATGCTGCCGGTCAGGGCGATGAACACCCGCACGCTGTAGCTGAATTTATCCAGCGCCCAGAGACGGCGCAGGGACTGACGAAAAGAGGTCGATGACATGGAGTGGGACAGGCCTTCCGGGGCGATGCAGCTAAATTGAGCCAGTATTGACGACGGCGCAATGCCGCCGTCACATCCGATAGCAAATTCTGTTCCCACCCAGAAACTGGAGAAGCGAGGACGCGCCCCTCGCTCCTACGTGCGCATCAGGCTCAGACGTACTGGGCCGCCGCGTAGCCCGAGGCCCAGGCCCACTGGAAATTGAAGCCGCCCAGGTGGCCGGTGACGTCCAGCACTTCACCGATGAAATACAGCCCCGGGCTTTTCAGGGACTCCATGGTCTTGGACGAGACCTCACGGGTGTCGACGCCGCCCAGGGTCACTTCCGCGGTGCGGTAGCCCTCGGTGCCCGCCGGTACCAACTGCCAGCTGCCGAGTTTTTGCGCTACGTCCGCCAGCTCGGCCGGGGTGTACTGCTTCATCGGTTTGGAGACGAACCAGTGATCGGCCAGCAGGCCCGCCATCTTCTTGGTGAAGATTTCCCCCAGGAGTGTCTTGAGCTCGCTGTTGGGGCGCTCGGCCTGCTGTTGTTGCAGCCAGCCCAGGGCGTCGTGGTCTGGCAGCAGGTTGATCTCGACGCTGTCGCCGGGCTGCCAGTAGGAGGATATCTGCAGGATCGCCGGGCCGCTGAGGCCGCGGTGAGTGAACAGGATGTTCTCGCGGAAACTCTGGTCGTTGCAGCTCACCAGACAATCCACCGAAGTGCCCGACAGCTCGCCGCACAGCTCCTTGAGCTGGTCGGTGATGGTGAAGGGCACCAGGCCGGCGCGGGTCGGCAACAGTTCATGGCCGAACTGCCTGGCCACCTGATAACCGAAACCGGTGGCGCCCAGGGTCGGGATCGACAGGCCTCCGGTGGCGATCACCAGGGACTGGCACTGCACCTGGCCCAGGGTGGTCTGCAGCAGATAGCCCGACTCCAGCTTCTCGATCTGCTGGATCGAGGTGTCCAGGCGCAGGTCCACACCCACTTGATCGCATTCATCGAGCAGCATGCCGAGGATGTCGCTGGACTTGTTATCGCAGAACAGCTGGCCGAGTTTCTTCTCGTGGTAGGGCACGCCGTGCTTGGCCACCAGGCCGATGAAATCCCACTGGGTGTAGCGAGCCAGGGCCGACTTGCAGAAGTGCGGGTTCTGCGAGAGGAAGTTGGCCGGTTCGGTGTACATGTTGGTGAAATTGCAGCGGCCACCGCCGGACATCAGGATCTTCTTGCCGGCCTTGTTGGCGTGGTCCAGCAACAGCACCTGGCGTCCGCGGCCGGCCGCGGTCAGCGCGCACATCAAGCCTGCGGCGCCAGCGCCAATGATCACGACTTCGGTAGAACGCAAAACGGTGTCCTCTTGATGGGGCGCGACAAAACAAACTGTGGGAGCGAGCCGGCTCGCTCCCACAGGGGATCTCCTTTGGATGGAAGATCAGTTACAAAACACGCACGCGCAGCGAACGGCCCTTGATCTTGCCGTTGTTCAAACGCTGCAGCGCCTGCATGACCACGGTGCGTTCAACCGCCACATACGACTGGAAGTCGAAGATCGCAATCTTGCCGACCTGGGCGCCCGGGATGCCGGCGTCGCCAGTCAGTGCACCGAGAATATCGCCCGGACGCACTTTGTCCTTGCGCCCGCCAGCGATGCACAGTGTGCTCATCGGTGGCTGCAGCGGGGCGCCGCCCTGGGACTTGAGGTTGTCGACCTGATCCCAGTTCAGCGGGGCTTTCTGCAGCTGTTCGATGGCTTGCGCGCGATGGGCTTCGGACGGTGCGACGAGGCTGACCGCGATACCTTTTTCGCCAGCGCGACCGGTACGGCCAACGCGGTGAATGTGGATTTCCGAATCGCGGGCCAGCTCGACGTTGATCACCATGTCCAGCGCATCGATGTCCAGGCCACGGGCCGCCACGTCGGTGGCGACCAGTACCGAAGTACTGCGGTTGGCGAACATCGCCAGCACCTGGTCGCGGTCACGCTGTTCCAGATCGCCGTGCAGGCCGACGGCGGAAATGCCTTTGGAGGTCAGGTGATCGACGGTTTCCTGCACTTGCTGCTTGGTGAAGCAGAAAGCGACGCAGGAAGCCGGGCGGAAGTGGTGCAGGACTTTGGTCACTGCGCTCATGCGTTCTTCCGGGGAGATCTCGTAGAAACGCTGTTCGATCTGCGTGTCGTCGTGGAACGCTTCGGCTTTCACCGTCTGCGGATCACGCATGAATTTCGACGCCAGTTGCTTGATGCCCACCGGGTACGTGGCGGAGAACAGCAGGGTCTGCCGGCGCGACGGGGTCTTCTCGATGATGTCTTCGATAGCGTCGTAGAAACCCATGTCGAGCATGCGGTCGGCTTCGTCGAGGATCAGCGTGTTCAGGCCATCAAGCACCAGCGAACCCTTGCGCAGGTGTTGCTGGATACGCCCCGGGGTGCCGACGATGATGTGCGCGCCGTGTTCCAGGGAAGCGATCTGCGGGCCGAAGGACACGCCGCCGCACAGGGTCAGGACCTTGATGTTGTCTTCGGCCCGGGCCAGGCGCCGGATTTCCTTGGCCACCTGATCGGCCAGCTCGCGAGTCGGACAGATCACCAGGGCCTGGCAGCCGAAGTAGCGCGGGTTGATCGGGTTCAGCAGGCCGATGCCGAAGGCGGCGGTCTTGCCGCTGCCGGTCTTGGCCTGGGCAATCAGGTCCATGCCCTTGAGGATCACCGGCAAGCTCTGCGCCTGGATCGGCGTCATCTGGGCATAACCGAGGGAGTCGAGGTTAGCCAGCATGGCGGCGGACAGGGGCAAAGTATTAAAAGCGGTGGCGATGGTGGTCACGGGACTGGCCTGCAAAACAAAATGTCGCGCAGTGTATCAGTCTCGCTCCCACAACCTGCAAATTCTGGACGAGCAACCGCGCAGGGGCGGTTCTGGGTAGGAGCTGGCTTACCAGCGAAGGCGGACGCAAGGCTCAAGGGCCTCTTCGCCGGCAAGCCGGCTCCTACGGGGAGAGGTGTGTGGGTTCAGTGTTCGATGTGCTGCTCCTGGACCTTGCGCGCTCGGCGGCCATCGGTGGGCGACAGCTGGAGGAAGATCGCCGCCGCCAGCATCGCCATGATTCCTACCGTGAGGAAGGTCAGCTGGAAGGCGCCGAGTACGGTGTCGACTCCGTCATTGCCCACTTCAGCAGTAAAACCGCCCAGCAGTGCCCCGGCACACGCCACTCCCAGGCTCAGGGACAGTTGCGCCACCACCGACAGCAGGCTGTTGCCGCTGCTGGCCGCGGCATCGTCGAGGTCGATCAGGGTCACGGTGTTCATCGCGGTGAACTGCAATGAGTTGATCGCCCCCAGCACCGCCAGCATGCCCAGCAGCAGCGGATAAGGCGTGTGCTCGCTGACCAGCCCCATGCTGGCCAGCATCAGCCCCAGGGCCAGGGTGTTGCCGGTGAGCACGATGCGGTAGCCCAGGCGCTCGATCAATGGCCGGGCAATGGACTTGGCCAGCATCGCCGCGGCCGCCAGGGGCAGCATGCTCATCCCGGCCTGGGAGGGGGAATAACCCAGGGCCACTTGCAACAGCAGGGGCACCAGAAAGGGCAGGGCACCGCTGCCCAGGCGGGCGAACAGGTTGCCGAGGATGCCCACGGCAAAGGTCCGCACTTTAAACAGCGAAGGGGCGAACAGCGGGTTGTCGATATGCCCGGCTCGCAGCCAGTAGGCCGCCAGGCAGGCCAGGCCGCCAAACAGCAGCAACATCACCCGCAGGTGCGGCAGGTGCAGTTCACCCAGGCCTTCCATGGCGATGGTGATCAGCACCATCGCCGCGCCGAACAGCACAAAGCCCAGGCCATCGAAACGGGTGCGCTCGCTGCCCCGCAGATCGGGAATGAAACGCCACACCGCGTAGCAACCCACCGCACCCACTGGCAGGTTGATCAGGAAGATCCAGTGCCAGGTCAGGTACTGCACCATCCAGCCGCCCATGGTCGGGCCGATCAGCGGGCCCAGCAGCCCGGGAATGGTGATGAAACCCATGATCCGCACCAGCTCGGAGCGCGGGTACGCCCGCAACACCACCAGCCGCCCCACCGGCAGCATCAGCGCACCCCCCAGGCCCTGGATCACTCGGGCGCCGATCAGTTGGGACAGGGTGTTGGACATCGCGCACAGCAGGGAGCCGATGCTGAACAGCAAGATGGCGCCGAAGAAAATCTTCTTGGTGCCAAAGCGGTCGGCGATCCAGCCAGACGCCGGGATCAGCAGGGCCACGGTGAGCATGTAGGCGATGATCACCCCCTGCATGCGCAGCGGGTCTTCCGCCAGGTCCTGGGCCATGGCCGGCAGCGCCGTGTTGAGGATGGTGCCGTCCAGGGATTGCATGAAGAAGGCGATGGCCACTACCCAGGGCACCCAGCGGGCGGTGGTAGCGTCGAGAGGCGGGCGTTCGGGCATGGGACCTCGATGTGAGTTCAGGTAGGAGCCGGCTTGCCGGCGAAGGGCGCGCTGCATTCGGGCCAGGGCGTCGCGTCGTTCGCTGGCAAGTCAGCTCCTACAGCTTTGCGGGCAGTTCCTATAGGGTCAGGGTCAGGCGGCTGACCAGTGCTCCTGGCAAATGCATCGAGGCGGTCTGGCGCTGGCCATAGGTGCTGGCCGAAAGCAGCAGTTCCCGTTGCTCGGTCAGGGCCTCCAATTGCGAACCCAGCAGGCTGTAGACGCTGTCGTCGAAACGCATGGTGCTCACCGGGGCCTGGATCTCGCCGTTCTCCACCCAGAAGGTGGCGAAGCGGGTCATGCCGGTCAGGCGCGCCGCCGGCAGGTCCGAGTAGTTCAGGTACCACAGGTTGCTGATGTACAGGCCGGTGCCCAGTTGCTTGAGGATTTCCTGCTGGGATAGCTGGCCCGCCGCCATGTTCAGTGCGCTGGGGTATTCGCCGCTGCCGGCGCCATTACTGCTCAGGTCGTACTCGGCGGCGCTGCGGGAGTTGATCAACTGGGCATTGGCACTGCCCGCGGCAATCAGCGACAGGTCGCTGCGCGGGTAGCCCTCATCGGAAAACGCCGGGCTCAGGGAGCCGCTGACCTGTTCGTCCAGGGACACCAGGGGACTCAGGGTGGCATCGCCCGCGTAGAGTTTCTGCAGAGGGCTGTGTTTGCTGGCAATGGACTGGGCCGAGAACCCGCCCCAGGCCAGCATGCCCATGATCTCCTCCAGGGCCGCCGGCGCCAGGTAGGCGCGGTACTGCCCCGGCGCCAGGGTGCGCAGCGGTCGACCAAGGAACTCCAGTTGCTGGCGGGCCTGGTCGAAGCGCTGGGCGAAGGCTTCGTCGTCCCAGGCGTGTCCCGCGTAGCTGGCCTTCACCGCTTCGCCGTTTTCGTGGAACAGGCTGAAGTCGAAGTTGAAGCTGTTGGCCTGATGCCAGCCGAACGCTCCGCCGGAGCTGGCAAAACCTCGGCTGATGGGGCCGGCGGCATAGATGCCCACCAGATCCAGGCCGGCCCCGGCGCGGCCGATTTGTGCCACCACCTGCTCGCTGCTGGGCAGCGGATGGTCCTGCACGTGATGGGATTGCCATTGGGCATGATTGAGCATCAGGTACGGGTCCGCCGGCAGCAGCGGCAGGGTTTCCCGCAGCTGTTGCAGGGCTTCGACCAGGCGCTGACGGTCGACCTCGGGGTCGTTGCTCAAGGTGATGCTCAAGTCGGCGTGGCGTCCGTCGTCGATCAGCTTGAAATGCAGGCTGGCCTGCTGCACCTGCCCGGCCTGACGCACTTTGGCGTGGTTGAAGCGGATGAACTCCGAAGACTCCGCAGCGTAGCTCAGGGTGAACTGTTCCGATTCCCTGATCGCGTCCTGCAGCCACTGCACCCATGCCTTGAACTGCTCGGCCTGATTCATCGTCCTGCTCATCAGGCATCTCCTCCAAATACGTCAATCTTGCTGAACACGCAGGCCGGCGAAGCGTGGCCGACGCGGATCACCTGGTTGGGCTCGCCCTTGCCGCAGTTGGGCGTGCCCAGGACCTGGAAGGTGCTGCGGTCGCCGACGGCGCTGAGGTTGCGCCAGAACTGTGCGGAAATACCCCGGTAGTTGGGGTTCTTGACCACGCCCTTGAGCTCGCCGTTTTCGATCAGCTGGCCCCATTCGCAGCCGAACTGGAACTTGTTGCGGGCGTCGTCGATGGACCATGAGCGGTTGGTGGACATCAGGATGCCGTGTTCGATCTGGCCGATCAGGCGTTCCAGTGGCTGGTCGCCGGGCTCGACGTTGAGGTTGGCCATGCGGTCGATGGGCGCGCGGTTCCAGCTGCTGGCGCGGCTGTTGGCAACGCCGTCGAGGCCGCTGCGGTACTGCGACAGGGCGCTGCCCAGGGGGCGCACCAGCAGTCCCTCGCGGATCAGGAACTGCTTGCTGGCGGCGCTGCCATCGTCGTCATGTCCGTAGCTGGCCAGCTCCTCGGGAATCTCCGGGTCGAAGGTCACGTTGAGCAGGGACGAGCCGTATTGCAGGCGGCCGAAGTCTTCCTGTTTGACGAAGCTGGTGCCGGCGTAGTTGCGCTCGTCGCCGAGGATGCGGTCCAGCTCCAGGGGATGGCCGATCGACTCGTGGATCTGCAGCATCATTTGGTCCGGCATCAGCAGCAGGTCCCGCTGGCCCTGCGGGGTGTTCGGCGCCAGCAGCAGTTGCAACGCCTGGTCGGCCACCCGTGGCGCCGCTCCCAGCAGGCCGCAGCGGCTGATCACATCGCCAGCGCCCTGCTGGCCGAAATTCTCCCGGCCCAGGCTGCGGGTCTGACTGTCGCTACCGTCGTAGGCGGTGACATCCAGGCCCGGGTAGACGAAACGCTGAGCCTGGCGCAGCTCGGCGCCGGCACTGTTGAGGTAGATCTGCTCGACCTGGGTCACGCCGATGCCCACTTGCCAGTTCACCAGGCGCTCGTCCTTGGGCACCGAAGCCGATTCATCGCCCAGCAGCTGGTAGCAGTCGCTGAGGGACGGGAAGGGCTGGTCCAGGTTGGGCGAAAGGTAGTCCGCACGGTGGCTGGATACCGGTTGCTCGCGCAGGTCCAGCAGGGCGTGGGCGGCAATCACCCGAGCCTGTTGTTCGGCACGGTCGAGGGCGGCTTGCAGGCCGCCTTGCGAGAGGTCGTTGGTGGCGGCGTAGGCTTCCACACCGCGCACCCGTACGGTCAGCATCGCCCCTTCGTCACGGCCCAGGCTCGGTGGTTCGGCAATGTTCTTGCGCACTGACAGGTACTGGTCCGACTCGCGCACGTAGCGCAGGGAAAAGAATTCGGCGCCCGTGCGCAAGGCAGCAAAGCGCTGCTTGAGCTGGGGGTGAAAGTCGAACATGGAGGACCTCCTTGTGAGGCGCGATAGCGGGCCGGCGCGTTTCGCCAGCAAGCTGGCTCCTACAGGTTATAGGTGCTGATGGGCTCGGGGACGAAAGGGGATGTGCAAGTTGCAGAACTGTAGCCGCTGCCGAAGGCTGCGATCAAGGATGGAGTTCTGGGGGATACGGGGAACAGAGAAAGGGCACCGACCGTTGCGGTCGGCGCCCGTGCTGCTTACTGCGCGGTTGGAGTGATATCGCGCATTGGCTTGCCACGCACCGGGGCGTCGCCCGCGACGTAGTAGTCGGCCTTGCTGCGAGGCAGCGGCTGACGGCCACGGATCTTGTCGGCGATTTTCTCGGCCATCATGATGGTCGGCGCGTTGAGGTTGCCGGTGGTGATGATCGGCATGATCGAGGCATCCACCACGCGCAGGCCTTGCATGCCGTGCACGCGACCCTGGCCATCCACTACTGCCATGTCGTCGGTGCCCATCTTGCACGAGCAGGATGGGTGGAAGGCGGTCTCGGCGTGCTCGCGGACAAACTTGTCCAGTTGCTCGTCGGTCTGCACCTCGATGCCCGGGCTGATTTCGCGACCGCGGAAGGGGTCCAGGGCCGGCTGTTGCATGATTTCACGGGTCAGGCGGATGCCGTCGCGAAATTCCTGCCAGTCCTGATCGGTGGCCATGTAGTTGAAGAGGATACTCGGGTGCTGGCGTGGGTCCTTGGACTTGAGCTGCACGCGACCACGGCTCGGCGAGCGCATGGAGCCCATATGAGCCTGGAAGCCATGCTCTTTCACACCGTTGCTGCCGTTGTAGTTAATCGCTACCGGCAGGAAGTGGTACTGGATGTTCGGCCATTCGAACTCTTCACGCGTACGGATGAAACCGCCGGCTTCGAACTGGTTGCTGGCGCCGATGCCGGTGCCGTTGAACAGCCACTCGGCACCGATGGCCGGCTGGTTCCACCACAGCAGCGATGGGTACAGGGACACGGGCTGGGTACAGGCGTACTGCAGGTACAGCTCCAGGTGGTCCTGCAGGTTTTCACCCACGCCCGGCAGGTCGTGGACCACCGGGATGTCCAGGCTTTCCAGGAGGGCGCGGGGGCCGACGCCGGAGCGTTGCAGCAGTTGCGGCGAGGCGATGGCGCCGGAGCTGACGATCACTTCCTTGCGGGCGCGGGCTTCCACGCGCTCTTCGGTGCTGCCTTGCAGGTAACTCACGCCGATGGCGCGCTTGCCGTCAAACAGGATCTTGTCGGTCAGGGCGTGAGTGACGATGGTCAGGGTCGAGCGCTTTTTAGCGGTGTCCAGATAGCCGCGCGCGGTGCTGGCGCGACGACCTTTAGGGGTGACGGTACGGTCCATCGGACCGAAGCCTTCCTGCTGGTAGCCGTTCAAGTCTTCGGTACGCGGGTAACCGGCTTGCACGCCGGCTTCGACCATGGCGTGGAACAGCGGGTTGTTGCCGGCTTTGGGCGTGGTCACGCTGACCGGGCCTTCGCCGCCGTGGTAGTCGTTGGGGCCGATGTCACGGGTCTCCGCCTTGCGGAAATACGGCAGGCAGTCCAGGTAGGTCCAGTCTTCCAGGCCTGGCAGCTTGGCCCAGCCGTCGTAGTCCATGGCGTTGCCGCGGATGTAGCACATGCCGTTGATCAGCGACGAGCCGCCCAGGCCCTTGCCGCGACCGCACTCCATGCGACGACCGTTCATGTGTGGCTCTGGATCGGTCTCGTAGGCCCAGTTGTAGCGACGGCCTTGCAGTGGAAAGGCCAGTGCCGCCGGCATCTGGGTACGGAAGTCGAAACGATAGTCCGGGCCGCCGGCTTCCAGCAGCAGGACGGTGACGCCTTCGTCTTCAGTCAGACGGGTCGCCAGGGTGTTACCGGCTGAGCCGGCACCGATGATGATGTAATCGAATTCTTGGGCCATTGGAGCCTCCGTGGAGAGCTGCAAGCCTCAAGCTTCAAGCTGCAAGAGAAGGCAGCGAAGCGGGCTTGGCATTGAATGAGGAGCAGGCGGCAAGCCAGGCTGTTGCCTTGGCTTGCCGCTTGTAGCTGGCTGCTGCTTAGAACACCGAGGCGTAGTCGCCCAGCTCGACCTGTACCGATTTGATGCGAGTGAAGTTGTTCAGCGAGCTGATGCCGTTCTCACGGCCAACACCCGATTGCTTGTAGCCGCCAACCGGCATCTTGGCGTCGGATTCGCCCCAGGCGTTGATCCAGCAGATACCGGCTTCGAGCTGGTGAATCACGCGGTGAGCGCGGTTCAGATCCTTGGTGACCAGGCCGGCAGCCAGACCGAAGTCGGTGTCGTTGGCGCGGCGGATCACTTCTTCTTCGGTCTCGTAAGTCAGGATCGCCATCACTGGGCCGAAGATTTCTTCACGGACGATGGTCATGTCGTCGGTGCAGTCGGTGAACACGGTCGGGGCAACGAAAGCACCCTTGGCGAATTCGCCGTCGGTCAGGCGCTCACCGCCGCACAGTACGCGGGCACCTTCTGCTTTGCCCTTGGCGATGTAGCCCAGCACGCTTTCCATGTGCGGGAAGCTCACCAGCGGACCGAAGTTGGTGTTTTCGTCTTCCGGGTTGCCGATGCGAATGCGCGCAACACGCTCGGCGATCTTGGCTTCGAAAGCGGCTTTCAGGTGGCTCGGTACGAACACGCGAGTACCGTTGGTGCAGACCTGACCGGAGCTGTAGAAGTTGGCCATCATCGCGGTGTCGGCGGCGCGATCCAGGTCGGCGTCGTCGAAGATGATCAGCGGCGACTTGCCACCCAGTTCCATGGTCACGTCTTTGAGCGAAGAGCTGGAAGCGCTGGCCATGACCTTCTTGCCGGTGTCGGTGCCGCCGGTGAAGGAGACTTTCTCGATGCGCGGGTGCTCGGTCAGCCAGGTGCCGACTTCACGGCCGCTGCCGGTCAGGACGTTGAACACGCCGTCCGGCAGGCCGGCTTCGGTGTAGATCTCGGCCAGTTTCAGGGTGGTCAGCGAGGTGACTTCGCTCGGCTTGAAGATCATCGCGTTACCGGCTGCCAGGGCTGGAGCGGATTTCCACAGGGCGATCTGGATCGGGTAGTTCCAGGCGCCGATGCCGGCGACCACGCCCAGGGGCTCGCGACGGGTGTAGACGAAGGAAGTGGTGCGCAGCGGAATCTGCTCACCTTCGATGGCCGGTACCAGGCCAGCGTAGTATTCCAGCACGTCGGCGCCGGTGACGATGTCGACATACTTGGTTTCGGAGAACGCCTTGCCGGTGTCCAGGGTTTCCAGAGCGGCCAGTTCGTCATTGCGCTCGCGGAGGATTTCCACAGCGCGACGCAGGATGCGCGAACGCTCCATGGCGGTCATGGCGGCCCAGATCTTCTGGCCTTTTTCGGCGCTGACCACGGCGCGTTCCACGTCTTCCTTGGTCGCACGTTGCACTTGTGCGAGAACTTCACCGTTGGCCGGGTTGATGGCATCGAAAGTGGCATCGCTGCCGGCATCGGTGTAGCCGCCGTCGATGTAGAGTTTTTGCAGTTCGAAACGGGCCATAGTGTCCTCGCAAGTGCATTAAGTAGTGGGCTTGACCACCGGGCGTGTCCTGAAGTTCAGGGCACGTTGATCAGTGGCGGGTCAGGGGCCGAGCGTCTCTTTTGTGCTCTAGCGCTCCTGTTTAGCCAGTTGTAGATCCATGTATTCGTAAGCGATCCGTATCGCCTGGTCGGTGTCGAATTCATCACCCGACAAGGCACCACGCAGCCACAAACCGTCGATCAAAGCCGCCAGGCCGCGTGCTGCCTTGCGCGCATGGTAGAGCGGCAGGGCACGGCGGAACTGGCAACACAGGTTGGAATACAAGCGGTGGTCGTTGATCCGCTGCAACCTGTGCAAATCGGGCTGGTGCATGCTGGAAGCCCAGAAGGCCAACCAGGTTTTCATTGCCGGGCCGTTCACCTGGCTGGCATCGAAGTTGCCCTCGATGATCACTTTCAGGTGAGCGCGCGGGCTGTCGTCCGTCAGGGCCTGGCGGCGTGCTCTGACGCCTTCGTTGAGCATGCTCATGATGTAACCCATCGTCGCTGCGATCAGGCCGTTCTTGTCCCGAAAGTAGTGACTGATGATGCCGTTTGAAACACCGGCCAAACGGGCGATCAGCGCAATGCTGGCGTCCCCCATTCCGACCTGATCGACCGCCTGTAGCGTGGCTTCGATCAATTGCTGGCGGCGTATGGGTTGCATACCGACCTTGGGCATCTGATACCTCTCCTTAGGCCTGTCGACAGGCGTATTACGCCGGTCGACTTGTGGGCCAGTCTATTTTGTTTTGATTGAACGTTCAATCAACAAAGAATAAGATCTGCGACAAATCGTCGCTGCCTGAGGAGTTTCTCCTACTCGCAGATGGCGGAAAAACGACCTCCGAAAATGCCCGAAACTTACATGCGGCATGGCGTGGACCGGCAAGAGAACAAACGTGTTGAAGGGGCAGGACGCTCCGGGATTCAGGCGATGAACTGCAGGTTCATCACCGGCCCCGGATGCGGTTGCGCAACGCGGCTTTTGCGGTTTCGGGTGTTTTCGGGGTGTCTTTATATCACCCGACGATCGGCTGCCAACTAACCGATTGATCGGGTGCCGTGTTGCCTTGTGTCCTTCTCTCGCACTGCCCGGAGCATCTGCGCAATGAGTTCTGCCTCTCTTATAAAGACCCCACCGGAGAAGGTGCGGGTCAACGGTTGGGTGTTCTACACCTCCACCGCGTTGATCCTGTTGTTGACCGCGATTCTGATCATCGCCCCGCAAGAGGCCGGCCGACTGCTGGGCATTGCCCAGGCCTGGTTGTCTCGCAGCTTCGGCTGGTACTACATGGTGGTGATCGCCGCCTACCTGGTGTTCGTGGTGGGCCTGGCGTTCTCCTCCTACGGCAAGCTCAAGCTGGGGACCAAGCAAGACACCCCGGACTTCAGCTACGGTGCCTGGGCCGGGATGCTGTTCTCTTCCGGTATCGGTATCTCGCTTTTGTACTTCGGTGCTTCCGAGCCCCTGGATCACTACTTCAACCCGCCTGAAGGCGTACCCGGCAGCAACCTGGCCGCACGCCAGGCGCTGCAGCTGACCTTCCTGCACTGGGGGCTGCATGGCTGGGCGATCTATGCCCTGGTGGGCCTGGCGGTGGCGTACTTCGCCTATCGCCATAACCAGCCGCTGGCCCTGCGTTCGGCGTTGTATCCGCTGGTGGGCGAGCGCTGGGTCAAGGGTGCGGCCGGCCATGCGGTGGACGGTTTCGGCATGTTCGTGACCCTGCTGGGCCTGGTGACCAACCTCGGGATTGGTTCGATGCAGGTGTCTTCCGGTCTGGAAAACCTGTTCGGCATGGAGCACAGCAACACCAACCTGCTGATCGTGATCATCGTCATGAGCACGGTGGCCACCATCGCTGCGGTGTCCGGTGTGGAAAACGGCATCCGCCGCCTGTCCAACCTGAACATCGTGCTGTTCAGCGGCTTGTTGATTTTCGTTCTGCTGTTTGGCCCGACCCTGCACCTGCTCAACGGCTTCGTGCAGAACATCGGCGACTACCTCAACGGCGTGGTGCTCAAGACCTTCGATCTCTACGTGTATGAAGGCGATAGCGCCAAGTCCGATCGCTGGCTGGGCCTGTGGACCCTGTTCTACTGGGCCTGGTGGATTTCCTGGGCGCCATTCGTGGGCATGTTCATTGCGCGTATTTCCCGTGGTCGCACCGTGCGTGAACTGGTGGCCGGCGTGCTGCTGATTCCCCTGGGCTTCACCCTGGCATGGCTGTCGATCTTCGGCAACTCGGCCCTGGACCTGGTGGTCAACCAGGGCGCGGTGGAGCTGGGCAAGACGGCGCTGGAACAGCCGTCCATGGCGATCTACCAGCTGCTTGAGCACTACCCGGCCTCGAAGATTGTCATCGGTGTATCGATCTTCGTCGGTTTCGTGCTGTTCCTGACCCCTGCCGACTCCGGCGCGGTGATGATGGCCAACCTGTCGTGCAAGGGCGGCAACGTCGACGAAGACGCCCCGCACTGGTTGCGGATCTTCTGGTCGGCGGTGATCACCCTGGTGACTATCGGCCTGTTGTTCGCCGGCAACTTCGAAGCCATGCAGACCATGGTGGTGCTGGCCGGCCTGCCGTTCTCGGTGGTGCTGATCTTCTTCATGTTCGGCTTGCACAAGGCCATGCGCCAGGACGTGCAGATCGAGCAGGAGCAGGCGCAACTGGCTGAGCGCGGTCGTCGTGGTTTCAGCGAGCGCCTGACCCAGCTGGACCTGCAACCGACCCAATCGGTGGTGCAGCGCTACATGGACAAGCACGTCAGTCCGGCCCTGCAGGAAGCGGCGGTGCAACTGCGCAACCTGAGCCTGGAAGTGCAGACCAACCTGGGCAAGTCGAAGAACCTGCTGGGCCTGCGCGTGGAAATGGATGAAGGCAATCCCTTCGTCTATGAAGTGAGCCTGGACGGCTACCTGGCGACGCCGAGCGAATCGACCCAGCCGGAAGGGGCGGACAGTGAAGTGCGCAGTCGTTTCTACCGCGCCGAGGTGTACCTGCACAACGGCAGCCAGGAATACGACTTGATGGGCTTTACCCAGGAGCAGATCACCCGTGATGTGCTCGATCAGTTCGAAAGCCATCGGCAGCTCCTTGGCCGTGTCTATAGCTGAGTGAAGTCAGGGGCCGCTCCCGAGGGGGCGGTTCCAGCCGCTGTAGGAAGCCGGCTTGCCGGCGAAGGCGTCCTCAAGGGCGCTGCAAGGCTTCAGGGCCTGTTCGCTGGCAAGCCAGCTCCTACAGAAGGTGGTGGGTGGTTAAAGCAAAACGCCGCGATTGCTCGCGGCGTTTTTGTGTCTGCGGCTTAACCCAGGTTCTTGCCGAGCAGGGCGTGGTAGAGCTCGCTGTCGCCGAGAATCCCCACTACCTGCTGGTTGTCGTGGAGCACCAGTTTGTTGCCGGTCTGGTAGCGGATCTGCAGGGCGTCGCGCATACCGATGTTGGAGTCCACCAGGGTCGGGCGCCGGCCCAGTTCTTCCACCGCTTGCCCCGGAACCCAGTTCTGCAGGTCCATCTGCGAGCCGTTGCGTCGGGCGCCCTTGATGGTGTTGCCCTCGGCCAGGTCGAGCCAGGAATCGCCGCCCGGGTCCAGGCACACCGAGCCGTTGACGCGTTTGCAGTTGTCCAGGCTGCGCATCAGGCTGCGACCGCAGAGCACGTTCAGCGGGTTGGTGTGGGCGACGAAGGTGCGCACATAGTCGTCCGCAGGATTGAGCACGATCTCTTCCGGCTTGCTGTACTGGATGATCCGCCCGTCTTTCATGATGGCGATGCGGCTGCCCAGTTTCAGGGCTTCGTCCAGGTCGTGGCTGACGAAGACGATGGTCTTGCTCAGCTTGCGTTGCAGTTCCAGCAGTTCGTCCTGCAGGCCCTGACGGATCAGCGGGTCGAGGGCCGAGAAGGGTTCGTCCATCAGCAGGATATCGGCGTCCATGGCCAGGGCGCGGGCCAGGCCCACCCGCTGCTGCATGCCGCCGGACAGCTCGTCGGGCTTCTTGTTGCGCCACTGGGTCAGACCCACCAGCTCAAGTTTCTCGTCCACCAGCTTGCGCCGCTCCTTCTCGGGGCGACCCTGCATCTCCAGGCCGAAGCTGATGTTTTCCCGCACCGTCAGCCAGGGCATCAGGGCGAATTTCTGGAACACCATGGCGATGCGCTGGGTGCGCATCATCTTCAGTTCGGCGGGGGTGCAGGAGGCAATGTCGATCTGCTTGCCTTCGTGTTCGACGAACAGCTTGCCGCGGCTCACGGTGTTGAGGCCATTGATGCAGCGCAACAGGCTGGATTTTCCGGAGCCGGAGAGGCCCATCAGCACGCAGATCTCGCCTTTCTGCACGTCCAGGCTGGCTTTTTCCACGCCCACGATCTGCCCGGTCTTCTTCAGGATTTCGTTGCGGGTCATGCCCTGGTCCAGCAGCTTGAGCGCCTCCCGTGGGTCCTTGGAGAAGATAACGTCGACGTTATCGAAGCGGATTATGCTCATGCGTCACCCCCTACTTTGGCTTCAGGTTGTTTGCAGATGCGGTCGAGCATGATCGCCAGCAGCACGATCGCCAGGCCAGCTTCGAAGCCCAGGGCAATGTCGGCGGTGTTGAGTGCGTTGACCACGGGTTTGCCCAGGCCGTCGGCGCCGACCAGGGCGGCGATCACCACCATCGACAGCGACAGCATGATGCATTGGGTAATACCGGCGGCGATGCTCGGCATGGCGTGGGGCAGCTCAATGCGCGACAACAACTGACGGCGCGAACAGCCAAAGGCCTTGCCTGCGTCCATCAACTCTTGTGGAACATCGCGAATGCCCAGGTAGGTCAGGCGGATCGGTGCGGCAATGGCGAACACCACCGTGGAGATCAGGCCGGGCACCACCCCGAGGCCGAACAGGGTCAGGGTCGGGATCAGGTAGACGAATGTGGGAACGGTCTGCATCAGGTCGAGGACCGGACGCATCATGGTGTAGAACAGCGGCTTGTGCGCGGCGACGATTCCCAGGGGCACGCCGATCAGCACGCAGACCAGGGTGGCGAACAGCACCTGGGCCAGGGTTTCCATGGTTTCCTGCCAGTACCCCAGATTGAGGATCAGCAGGAAGGACAGCACGACAAATACAGTCAGGCCCCATTTGCGCTGGATCAGGTGCGCCAGCAGGGCGATCAGGCCGATCAGGGCCAGGGGATTGAACCAGGTCAGCGCGAACGTCACGCCGTGGATCATGGTTTCCAGGGTGGTAGCGATCGCATCGAAGGTGCTGGCACCGTGTTTCGTCAACCACTCTACGAAAGCCGCGATGTACTGGCCCAGGGGGATTTTCTGATCAGTGAGCATGGTATTGAACGTCCGCATGCAAGGAAAAAACAGCCCGGGCAGGCGAACCCGCCCGGCGTAAGCGAGTTACTTAATTCGAAGCTTGTTCAAGCTTGGCTTTCACGGCTTCCAGGCCAGGTTTACCGTCAATGGTGGTGACGCCAGCGAGCCAGGTATCGAGCACCTGTGGATTCTTCTTCAGCCAGGCCTTGGCGGCCGCGTCAGGCTTCATCTTGTCGTCCAGAACGTTGCCCATCAGGGTGCTTTCCATGTTCAGGGTGAACGACAGGTTCTTCAGCAACTGGCCAACGTTGCTGCATTCGGTGGTATAGCCCTTGCGGGTGTTGGTGTAGATGGTGGCCTGGCCGAAGTTGGGGCCGAAGAAGTCGTCGCCACCGGTCAGGTACTTCATCTTGAAGCGCGTGTTCATCGGGTGCGGTTCCCAGCCCAGGAACACCACCGCAGTGTCGCGACGCTGCGCGCGCTCGACCTGGGACAGCATGCCCGCCTCGCTGGACTCCACCACCTTGAACCCTGCGTCCTTGAGGCCAAAGGCGTTCTTGTCGATCATCGTCTGGATGGTGCGGTTGCCGTCGTTGCCCGGCTCGATGCCGTAGATCTTGCCGTCCAGCTCCTTCTTGAACTTGACGATGTCGGCGAAGTCTTTCAGGCCCTTGTCATACAGCGACTCGGGTACTGCCAGGGTGTACTTGGCGTTTTCCAGGTTGGCGCGCACGGTTTCCACGGTGCCGGCATCACGGTAGGGCTTGATGTCGTTTTCCATGGTGGGCATCCAGTTGCCGAGGAACACGTCCATGTTCTTGCCGTCGGCCAGGGACTTGTAGGTCACCGGGACGGAAATCATCGTGGTCTTGGTCTTGTAGCCCAGGGCGTTGAGCACGACGCTGGTGGTGGCGGTGGTCACGGTGATATCGGTCCAGCCGACATCGGAGAAGTTTACGGTGCTGCATTGCGCCGGTTCTGCGGCTTGTGCCAGAAGCGGCAGACTCAGCATGGCGGCCAACAACAACGACGGGGAACCTTTCATAGGGGAGACTCCTGGATGTTTTTTTGGCGGCGTATGGACCGCGCTTATAAGTGTGGCGGTTGGTGTGCCGGGGACAGCTCTACCACCGTGCCTTGCAATCGAGTCGAGACTGATCATGTACCAGTGAAAAACTGTCGCCTACAGGGTGCGTCGTATCCAGTACAGGGAGGGTCGCATCCAGTGTCGGTGAGGTCGCTTACAGTGTTTTTGGGCATTTTTTCCTGCATCTGAGCCGCAAAAAACGCCCAGAACCCGAGCCTCGCGCCAGGCGGCGTTGGTGGACATGAGTGAGTCGGTGTCAGACGTCGCGAGTCGCTGTAAAAGCCTGATGATGCGCCCTTCTCGGCGGATTGCAGCTTGAGCGTAGCAGCTCCGTCAGTGGGCGTTTTCAGCGCCTGGACTGTGCTCATCGAGGAGTTACGCAGTAATGGCTATCAGTGTTTTCGACTTGTTCAAGATCGGCATCGGGCCTTCCAGTTCCCACACCGTCGGGCCCATGCGCGCCGCGGCGTTATTCGTCCAGGTATTGAAGGAACGCCATCTGCTGGAGTCGGTGCGGCGGATCGAGGTGCAACTGTTCGGCTCGCTGTCGGCCACCGGCATTGGCCATGGCAGCGACAACGCCGTGATCATGGGCTTGATGGGAGAGTGGCCGGATGCAATCGATCCGTCGTTGATCGGCCCGCGCATCGAACAGCTCAGGGAAACTCAGACCCTGTTGCTGGACGGACGGCTGCCTGTGCCTTTCATCTGGTCCCGGGACATGCGCCTGCTGGACGAGAACCTGCCCTTTCACCCCAATGCCATGACCCTGGTGGCTGAAGGTGAAGGCGGGGAGTTGTTGCGCGATACCTACTATTCGGTGGGTGGCGGTTTTGTCGTCGACCAGGCCCAGGCCAGCAGCGGCGTGGCAGACCTGGACCGTAGCGAGCTGCCTTACGATTTCTCCAGTGCGGTGGAACTGCTCAGCCTGTGCCAGCAGCACAACCTGCGGGTCGCCGAACTGATGCTGGCCAACGAGAAGGTCTGGCGTTCGGAGGCAGAAATCCGCAGCGGGCTGATGGTGCTCTGGCGGGCCATGCAGGATTGTGTGGAGCAGGGGCTCAAGCACGAAGGCATCCTGCCCGGTGGGCTCAATGTGCGCCGTCGCGCGGCCAAGTTGCATCGCAGCCTGCAGGAGCTCAACAAACCCAATGTGATCGGCTCGACCTTGAGCGCCATGGAGTGGGTCAACCTGTTCGCCCTGGCGGTGAACGAGGAGAACGCCGCCGGTGGACGCATGGTCACCGCCCCCACCAATGGCGCAGCGGGGATCATTCCGGCGGTGCTGCACTACTTCATGAAGTTCAGCGAGGACGTGACCGACGCCAACGTGGTGGACTTCTTTCTCGGCGCGGCGGCCATCGGCATCCTGTGCAAGAAGAACGCCTCGATCTCCGGCGCCGAAGTCGGCTGCCAGGGCGAAGTCGGTTCGGCCTGTGCCATGGCTGCGGCGGGGTTGGCGGAGATTCTCGGGGCCACGCCCGAGCAGTTGTGCAACGCCGCGGAAATCGGCCTGGAGCATAACCTCGGCCTGACCTGCGATCCGGTGGGCGGTTTGGTGCAGGTGCCCTGCATCGAGCGCAACGCGATTGCCGCGGTGAAGGCGATCAATGCCGCGCAGATGGCCTTGCGCGGCGATGGCCAGCACTTCATCTCCCTGGATCGGGTGATTCGCACCATGCGTGATACCGGGGCGGACATGCATGACAAATATAAAGAGACCTCTCGCGGCGGGCTGGCGGTGAGTGCAGTGGAGTGTTGAGCCCGCATGCAGCGGTACGCCGGCGGCTGCACAGGGCTGGCGGCGCGCCCAAATTGCTCATCAGGGGAGGGGCGCGCCACCTTTTAGCGCGTCGTGAATAGACAAGTGGCCAACCGGGCTGATGGACCTCTGCGTCCGTCGGCCGGTTGTGCTTTGAGTGACACTCGCCAGTCCTGGCCCGACGCATCGGTCGCGCAAGTGCTACCTAACTGCTCACCGCTCTGGCGCCCGCCTTCTGCGCGGTGATTCCGGCGCTTCTTATCCGCACATTGACAAGGGCTATGTAGACACGTCGCGACGTCGTTTTCAGGAGTTATTGAATGCCCATTCAACTTTAGGCATGGCAATTGCTCTGTGAATTTCAAGCCCGCCTCTCTTGAGCAGCAGGGCACATAAAAAGAGCCTCCGCCTGAGGCCATCACCCGCTTTGTGTGAGGAGATACCGCGATGACGTCGTTCAACTCCGGGGCCCAACCCCAGAACCGTGCGCCTCAATCCATCGGCTTTCTGCTGCTGGACAATTTCACGCTGATTTCCCTGGCCTCCGCAGTCGAACCCCTGCGCATGGCCAATCAACTGTCCGGCCGCGAGCTGTATCGCTGGACCACCCTCAGCGTCGATGGCGGTCAGGTCTGGGCCAGTGATGGCCTGCAAATCACCCCCGACGCGGCCATGCACAAAGCCCCCAGCCTCGATACCGTGATCGTCTGCGGTGGCATCGGCATCCAGCGCACCGTGACCCGTGAACATGTGTCCTGGTTGCAAAGCCAGGCCCGCCAGTCGCGCCGCCTCGGCGCGGTGTGCACCGGCAGTTGGGCCCTGGCCTGCGCCGGCCTGCTGGACGGCTTCGATTGCAGCGTGCACTGGGAATGCCTGGCGTCGATGCAGGAAGCCTTCCCCCGGGTCGCCATGAGCACCCGCCTGTTCACCCTCGACCGCAACCGCTTCACCAGCTCCGGTGGCACCGCGCCGCTGGACATGATGCTGCACCTGATCAGCCGCGATCATGGCCGTGAGTTGTCGGCAGCGATCTCGGAAATGTTCGTCTACGAACGCATCCGTAATGAACAGGATCACCAGCGCGTGCCGCTCAAGCACATGCTCGGCACCAACCAGCCCAAGCTCCAGGAAATCGTTGCGCTGATGGAGGCCAACCTCGAAGAGCCGATCGATCTGGACGAACTGGCGGTTTACGTGGCCGTCTCCCGGCGACAATTGGAGCGGCTGTTCCAGAAGTACCTGCATTGTTCGCCGTCGCGCTACTACCTCAAGCTGCGCTTGATCCGTGCCCGGCAACTGCTCAAGCAGACGCCGATGTCGATCATCGAAGTGGCTTCAGTCTGTGGCTTCGTCTCTACGCCGCACTTCTCCAAGTGCTACCGCGAGTACTTTGGCATTCCGCCTCGTGACGAGCGCATCGGCTCCAACACCACCCAGCAGGTGGCAATGATGCCGCTGCCGCAAGCCATGGTCCTGGCGCCGCTGTCCGGCCCGCTGTCGGCCTTGAGCCAGGCGCGCAACGAGTCGACCTTCGCCAGCGTGCGTCTGTAGTCACAGACGCTTCTTGAAGTACACCACGCGTTCGGTTTCCTCGAAGCCCAGCGCGTGGTGCAGTGTCTGGCTGACCAGATTGTCCAGGCTGGTGTCAGACGCGATCTCCACGCACCCGGCCTGGCGTCCCCACTGGCTGACCTGTTCGATCAGTTGCTGGGCAACGCCCCGGCGACGGTGCTCGGGAGCCACATAGATCCCTTCGAGAAACACCACCGGCGAACTCTCGGTGCCGTTGACGTAGTCGTGGCGCAACGCCGCCTCGGCCAGGCCGATGGCTTCACCGTTCTCGGCAAAGGCCAGCCAGCAGCCATAGCGCTGGGGGGCGTTCAGCATCTGGCGGATTTCGGCCTGGTGCTCGTCGGGCGCACAGTCAGGCCACAGGCCCAGGCGCAATTGCAGCCAGCCGGGCGCGTCGGCGGATGAGCCGGGTTGTATCGCTATCATGAGTGCTTGCCTGTTTTCGCCAGAGGGACGCGCACTCTAGCAATCCGCTCAGGGCACAGGGAGACTCAGGCGCGTTTTTGCTGCAGGTACTCGGCCAGGGCCGGCAGCAACTGGCGATCGATGGCCTGGCGGACCGCGGGAAGAATGGTCGCATTGCCGGTAAGCATCTGCTCCACCATGCCCTTGAGCGCCTTGGCCCGCGCATCGCTCAAACCCCGCACCGCACACTCACAGGCCTGCTCGGCGCTGGCGCCTGCGGGCATCTCGAAACCCAGGGCCCGGAGTTGTCCCAGCAGGTCGTCCTGATCAATCAAATCCGCATGCATCATGACGCTCATCCTTATTCAGGTAACGTGGTCGTCAGTCGATTCTGGTAGGCCGTCCGGGTGACGGCAAGGGCAGATGGTCGCGATGGCCCGATTACCTATGAACAGGTCGTTTTCGGCTAACTCGATGGTCATGGCCGGTTGCAACAGCGCCTGGAAAAGGCGGTCGATCAAGTCTCGCGGCGCTTGCGTGTGATGGCCCGGGCTTGCATAAGGGTGGATATTGAGCCGTGCTGCCGCTCAAGCTCGCCAGCTGCAAGCGGTGGGGGTGGGCAGGATGGCCGTTGGGGCAAAAGAATAGGGAGCTGTAGTGGATGAAAGTGCTGTTCAACCTGGGTTTGGCCTGTTTGTTGTGGATGGTTTGCAGCGTGGCTGCGGCAGCCACCGCGTGTGGCGATTTTTTGCGGGCCATGAGCGATCCGCCGAAGTCCCTGGAGTTTTTCCAATGTGAGTCGCAGCCGCAGGATCAGGGCGCACCGCTGACCGCCAGGTATCGGGTCAAGGGTCAGGATGCCCATGAGGTAGAGCGTTATCTGCAACGGGAGTTGGGGTTGCAGGAGGGGCTTAGGTTTGTCTGCTGTGGCTGGGAAACGAAGGGGTTCATGTCCTATAGGGATAAAAGGACCGGGCGTAATTATCAGGTCGGCATGGGCTCGGAAGAGACGCCCTACAACCAGCGCCGGGATTGGCACAAGATCGGCTATTTCTACGTGACGGTGGTGTTCTATACCGAGGACATCTGAACGCTTGTAGTGGCCCTAATACCTATGAGCAGGTCGCTCTCGGCTAACTCGCGGGCAGGCAGAGTGGGCAGACTGAAACCAGCTGGCGTCGTGACGGTTTGGTCACCTTCTCACTGCAGCTCCTCAGAAGTAGTCCCTGCCTCGATCCTGTCACGGCTTGATCGGGGCTTTTTTTTGCCCGGGGAACGTTGCACCGCTGCCCGGCTCCTGTGCGGGAGCCGGGCAGCAGGTAGGGCGATCAGCGCTGTAGCACCAGGATTCTGGATAACAGCTCGTCGCGATCGATGTAGCAACCCTGGAAATGCCGGGCGCCGCTGGACGGGTCGAAGGCGTTGCGGGCATGCAGGGTACGACGGTTGTCGAAGCACCAGAGCTGGCCCGGGTCGAGGCGACGGATTACCCGGAACCGCGCCTCCCGGGTCATGGCGATAAACCGGCGGTAGGCGCGGTACAGCCGGGGCATCTGTTGCTCCGAGGTGTCGAAGGGCCCCCGCAGGAAGTTGGCCATGCGGATCTCCGCCACCCGGCCCAGGGCATCCAGGGCAATGATCGGCGCCAGGCAGCGGTAGTCGCTGTGGCGGTCCTTGTTGCGAAACTCCACGGGTGTTTCACACAAGGTCAGGAAGGCCTCGGGGTCTTCACGGCGCAAGGCATCGGCGATGGCGAAGCCGTCGACGAAGATGCTTTCACCACCCACGGCGTCATTGACCAGGCAATGCAGGAACTGCAGCCCCGGTTGCAGTTCGCGGGTAGGCAGGTCGCTGTGCAGCGGCAGGTTGAAAGCGGTGTAGGCGTTGCTGTCGGCGTCGGCCTTGGATTGCACGTTGAACAGCACGCCGAAGTTGCTCTCGCGGATAAACGAGATACGTCGGGCGATCAGCGCCAGCGAACCCGGCTCGGTGGGGGCGCCCCGGACCTGGGTCAGGCCGGTGTCGCGCAGGGCCAGCAGCCATTGCAGCAGAGCCTCGGGATCGTCCATCAGGGCCTGATAGTCGAATACCGGCAACTGCAGGGTGCTGTCCCACAACCGGCTGTGCGCCGCATGGGCGCGGCGTTCCTTGCGGGATTGCTCGTCATAGGCGTGGGCCCGCAGCCAGCCGGGATCGAAGCGGCTGTGGTGGCCGCTCGACCAGTCGAGGCATAGGCAGCCCTGGCTATCGATGTGCGCCCCGTGGCAACCGAGGTCCTCGGCGACATCGACGATTTCCAGCACCTGTTCGCGGGTCACGCTGTAGACGCATTCCGGGCAGGGGCAGTTGTCCCGCAGCCATTGATGATGAAAGGGGCTGAGGCGGCCATCGGCCCAGTGCACCTGGACCCGGTCCGGCAGGACCTGGACGCTGCTCAACGGGCTGATCAGCGGATAACGGCGATAGTCGGCAAGGGCGGCGATGTTCACGGCGATCTCCTGTTCGGGCTGGTTGTCATTTTTCCGTAGGCAGGCCAATCACCCGGCCGATGTAGGTGGGGCGCGGCAGGTCGGCCTGCTCGGCTGTCATGGCTTGCAGGCGCTGCAATAGCGGCTCGCTGAACGGCGCGGAACGGGGGCCGGCGAGGTCGACGTGGAGCAGCATCTGTTCGTTGCCGGCCAGTTCCTGGGTATCACCGACCTTGTGCAGGCTGTGATACAGGTGCAGGCGCTTGCGGTCGTGGCCGATGATCCGGGTATGGACTTCGACCTCGGTGTCGAGCTTTACCTCGTGCAGGTAGTTCAGGTGCAGTTCCAGGGTGAACAGCGAGTGGCCGCTGGCTTCGCGATTGTCGCTGTCGAGCCCCAGGCGATCCATCAGGGCATCGGTGGCATAGCTGAAGATCAGCAGATAGAAGGCATCGCGCAGATGGCCGTTGTAGTCGACCCAGTCGCTGATGATGCGGGTGCTGTAGGTGGTCAAGGCAGGCATAGGATCACCGGATGAATGTAGGAGCCGGCTTGCCGGCGAAGGCGTCCGTTGGGTGTGCGCCTGGCGTGAGGGCCTATTCGCTGGCAAGCCAGCTCCTACAGTGATTGGGGTTAGTCGTGAAAGTGCATGCCGTGCTTGGCCTTGGTGGTTTTCACCGCCTCCAGCACTGCCAGCAGGCAGTCATCACGATAGCGCTCCAGGGCCGCAATGCTGTGCGTGCCCAGTTGCTCGGCGGTGCCCTCGACCACGTCATCGATCAGTTTGTCGGTCAGCTCCGGGGCCGGCAGGTAGGTCCAGGGCAGTTGCAGCGCTGGGCCGAACTGGGCCATGAAGTGGCGCATGCCGGCGTCGCCTCCCGCCAGGGTGTAGGTGAGAAAGGTGCCCATGAACGACCAGCGCAGGCCGGCGCCAAAGCGGATCGCGTCGTCGATTTCCCCGGTGGTCGCCACCCCGTCATTGACCAGGTGCAAGGCTTCGCGCCACAGGGCTTCGAGCAGGCGGTCGGCGATGAATCCCGGGACTTCCTTGCGCACGTGCAGTGGACGCATGCCCAAGGATTCATAGACCTGGATCGCCGCCTGTATCGCCTCGGGTGCGGTGTGCTTGCCGCCCACCACTTCCACCAGTGGCAGCAGGTATACCGGGTTGAACGGGTGACCCACCACGCAGCGTTCCGGGTGGGTCGAGCCTTCGTAGAATTCGCTGGGCAGCAGGCCCGAGGTGCTGGAGCCGATCAGGGCGTTTGGCTTGGTCGCGGCGCTGATCTTGCTGTGCAGTTGCAGCTTGAGTTCCAGGCGCTCGGGAGCGCTTTCCTGGATGAAGTCGGCATCTTTCACGCATTCTTCGATGGTGGCGACAAAGCGCAGGCGCTGTTGTGAGGCGCCAGGTGCCAGGCCCTGTTGTTCCAGGGCGCCCCAGGCGTTGGCGACCCGCTTGCGCAGGGCCGCTTCAGCGCCGGGGGCCGGGTCCCAGGCCACTACGTCCAGGCCGTGGGCCAGGGCACGGGCTACCCAGCCGCTGCCGATCACGCCGCTGCCCAGAGCGGCGAAGGTTTTGATGTTGGTGATAAAAGTCATCGCGTCTTCCTGAAAAAAGAGTCGGTAGAAGCGGGCTTGCCAGCGAAGCGGTTGGCGGCCTTGCGGGCTTCTTCGCCGGCAAGCCGGCTGCTACGAGCTCGGATGTGACGGCCTCTTCGCGAGCAAGCTCGCTCCTACGGGGGGAGAGGTGGATTAGGGTCAGCCGCGTTGCTTCAGGCCCATTTTCTGGCGGCCTTCGGCCGGGGTCAGGACCCGGGCGCCGAGGCGGCTGAGGATCTCTGTGGCCCGTTCCACCAGTTGGCCGTTGGTGGCGAGCACGCCGCGATCCAGCCACAGATTGTCCTCCAGGCCGACCCGCACGTTGCCCCCCAGCAGCACCGCTTGCGCGGCCATGGGCATCTGCATGCGCCCGATACCGAAACCGGCCCAGACCGCCTCCGCCGGCAGGTTGTCCACCATGGCCTTCATGGTGGTGGTGTCCGCGGGGGCGCCCCAGGGAATGCCCAGGCACAGTTGGAACAGCGGGTTGTCCAGCAGGCCTTCCTTGATCATCTGCTTGGCGAACCACAGGTGCCCGGTGTCGAAGATCTCCAGCTCGGCTTTCACCCCCAACTCCTGGATGCGCTTGGCACCGGCCCGTAGTTGGGCCGGGGTGGACACGTAGATGGTGTCGCCGTCACCGAAGTTGAGCGTGCCGCAGTCCAGGGTGCAGATCTCCGGCAGCAGTTCCTCGACATGGGCCAGGCGGGTCAGGGGGCCGACCAGGTCGGTGTTGGGGCCGAACTCCATGGGGTTTTCGCCGCCGCCGATCTCCAGGTCGCCGCCCATGCCGGCGGTGAGGTTGACGATGATGTCGATGTCGGCCTCGCGAATCCGCTCCATGACTTCGCGGTACAGCGCCACATCCCGGCTGAACTTGCCGGTCGCAGGGTCCCGGACGTGGCAGTGAACCACCGTGGCGCCGGCCTTGGCGGCTTCTACCGCGGCGGCGGCAATCTGTTTTGGGGTGACCGGCACATGGGGGCTCTTGGCGGTCGTGTCGCCAGCACCGGTGAGTGCGCAGGTGATGATGACGTCGTGGTTCATGGGGCGATTCCTTACAGGCATGTTTGCTGGGGGCATGAGGTGGCCGTGCGCAGCCCTGGGCGGGCTGCGGGGCGCTGGTGGCGGTGCTTACTTGTTGGTCAGTTGCAGGTGTTCGGCGGCCGGTTTGCCATCGAAGGTGGTCACCCCGTCAAGCCAGCGCTGCTGGTCCTGAGGGTGATCCTTGAGCCACTGCCTGGCAGATTCCAGGGCGTCCTTGTGATCCAGCAGCGGCTGCATCATCCGGCTCTCGTCTTCGGCGCTGAAGGTCAGGTTGGTCAGCAGCCGGTGCACGTTCGGGCACTGCTCGGCATAGGTCGGTGCGGTGACGGTCCAGACCGTGGCCTGGCCCTCGTTGGGCCCCAGGGCGTTTTCACTGCCGCTGAGGTAGGTCATCTTGATGTTGACGTTCATCGGGTGCGGCGCCCAGCCGAAGAACACGATGGCTTCGTTGCGTTTCACCGCTCGGGCCACCGCCGACAACATGCCCGCCTCGCTGGACTCCACCAGCTGGAACTTGCCGAGGCCGAACTGGTTCTTGGCGATCATGTCCTTGATCTGGGTATTGGCCCCCGAGCCGGGCTCGATGCCGTAGATCTTGCCCCCCAGCTCCTTCTGGAACCTGGCGATGTCGGCGAAGGTCTTCAGGCCCTTGTCGGCCAGGTAGGAGGGGACGGCCAGGGTGGCGCGGGCGTCCTTGAGGCTGGGCTCGGCCAGGACCTTGACCTGATTGGCGTCGACGAACGGCGTGATGGTCTGGGTCATCAGCGGGTTCCAGTAGCCGAGGAACAGATCCAGGCGCTGGTCACGGATGCCGGCGAAGATGATCTGCTGCGAGGCGCTGGTCTGCTTGGTCTTGTAGCCGAGACCGTCGAGCAGGACCTGGGTCATGGCGCTGGTGGCGATCACGTCGGTCCAGTTGACCACCCCAAGGCGCACGTTCTGGCAACTGGCGGCGTCGGCGGCCATGGCCCCTGAACTCAGAAAAACGCTACCACTTAGCGCAAGCACACAATGGCTGATCAGTCGTTTCATGGTGGTTCCCTCGGCAGGTCGTTATTGTCGGTCCCGGCGTCTTTGTGCGTCGGTGATGCCAAGGTACGCAGGCGTCGCAGGCGGTAAACGCACAGCGGCGACCGACTCTTGCACTGCAGCGACCTGGCCTCTTGTGGCTGTGGGGCATTTGGCGTATCACAGGGCCCACGCTGGCCGTCACCGGAGTGCGTTGCATGTCCCTGGATTGCTACTTCCTGCTGATGCCGGGGTTCTCCGCCATCGGTTTCATTTCCGCCATCGAGCCGCTGCGGGTGGCCAATCGTTTTCGTGGCGAGCTGTATCGCTGGCAGGTGCTCAGCGCCGATGGCGGCGCGGTGCTGGCCAGCAACGGGATGTCGGTGAATGTCGATGCGGCCCTGGAGCCGCTGAAGAAGGGCGCAACCTTGTGGGTGGTGGCCGGTTTCGAGCCGTTGAAGTTCCTGAGTCCTGCTCTGGAACACTGGCTGCGGCGCCTGGATGTGGAGGGCGTGACCCTCGGCGGTATCGATACCGGCAGCGTGATTCTCGCGGAGTCCGGGTTGCTGGAAGGGCACCGGGTAACCCTGCACTGGGAAGCCATCGAGGCCTTCAAGGAGTCTTATCCACAGCTGAGCGTGACCCAGGAGCTGTTCGAGATCGATCGGCGGCGCATCACCTGTGCCGGCGGCACCGCGTCCATCGACATGATGCTCGACCTGATCGCCCAGGCCCACGGTCCGGAACTGGCGATCCAGGTCAGCGAACAATTCGTGCTCGGGCGCATCCGCCCGCGCAAGGATCACCAGCGCATGGAAGTCGCCAGCCGCTACGGCATCAGCAACAAGAAACTGGTGCAGGTGATCGGCGAGATGGAGCAGCACAGCGAGCCGCCCCTGAGCACCCTGGCCCTGGCGGAGTCGATCAAGGTGACCCGGCGCCAGCTGGAGCGGCTGTTCCGCCTGCACTTGAACGACACCCCGAGCAACTTCTATCTGGGCCTGCGCCTGGAGAAGGCCCGGCAGCTGCTGCGCCAGACCGACATGAGCGTGCTGGAGGTGAGCATCGCCTGTGGGTTTGAGTCGCCGTCCTACTTCACCCGCAGTTACCGCGCGCGTTTCGTGCACTGCCCCCGTGAAGACCGACGCCTGCAAGGGAGGGGCCGGGAGTCGGTTTGACAGGGGTTTATAGTCAATTATACTCGCGACTATAAATTATAGTCCTGGCAATAATTGAGTATAAAACCATGTCGAAAAACACCGGTTTCGTGTTTCGTCGTCCTGCACTGGCGCTCAATATTGCCGATGGCCTGGTGGGCTCGGGGATTCAGGATTACAGCTCGGGGCTGTTCCTGGCGGCGCCTCGGCGCACCGGGAAAAGCACCTTTCTGCGAGAGGACCTGCTGCCCGAGTGCCAGAGCCGTGGCTGGCTGGCGGTTTATGTCGACCTTTGGGCCAATCGCGAAAAAGACCCTGCCGAGCTGATCGCCGCGGCCATTGCCGGGGCGCTGGTGCCTTTCGAGAAAGGCATTCGCAAACTGGCCAAGTCCCTTGGGGTGGAGAAGCTCAGCTTTCTGCGCACCCTGTCCTGGGACTTCAGCAAGTCCCAGTTGCCCGAAGGCGCGACCCTGACCCAGGCCCTGGAATTGCTCCACAGCGCCGCGGGCAAGACGGTGGTCCTGGTGATCGACGAGGCCCAGCATGCCTTGAGCTCGGAGGCCGGGTTGAATGCCATGTTCGCTCTCAAGGCGGCCCGGGATCAGCTCAATCAGGGACGGGACATGGACACCAGTGGCCTGCGCCTGGTGTTCACCGGGTCCAATCGCGACAAGCTGGCCCATCTGGTGCTCAACCGTAACCAGCCATTCTTCGGTTCGAGCATCACCCCGTTCCCGCTGTTGGGACGGGATTTCACCAAGGCCTACACCGCCCATCTGAACGCTCATCTGGCGCCCACCAATCAGTTCAATGCCGATGATCTGGACCAGGCCTTCGAATGGGTTGGCCGGCGTCCGGAAATGCTTCGCAGCATCATTGGCCAGGTGGCCCTGGAACTGGGGGAGGCGAGCCAGCTCAACGAGTTGTTGCGCAGCAGTGCCGAGGTTCTGCGAGCCGGGGTCTGGAGCGAATTCGAAAGCGCCTGGAACGGTCTGACCCTGTCCCAGCGGGCGGTGCTGGAAGTGATGGTGGAGCGTTCGCGCAACAACCTGCCGTTCGCGCCCTTTACCGACGACACCCTGGCGGCGGTGGCCAAGGCGTTGCAGGCCATGGGCAGCGATACGCAACCGGGCACCCAGACGGTGCAAGCCTGTATCGATGCCCTGCGGGAAAAGGAGCTGGTGTGGAAGTCCAGCCGGGGCGCCTATGCCCTGGAAGACAATTCATTCGCCGACTGGCTGCAGCATTATCGGCGTAGCGTATAGCGGCCTCTGCGCCGGCAAGCCGGCGGCTACCGGTTATTTTTTCAGCAAGGCGGCGCAGGCGCTTTTGTAGGCCTCGTGCTGGTATTTGTTGAGGCTCGCCGGCAGGCTGAAGTCGTGCTTCTTGTACTGGGCGTTGATGGTCTGTGGCGACAGCAGGGTCACTTCGCAGTGTTCCAGCAGCTGCAGCACGCCTTCGATCTTGAAGGTAGTAGGGCCGCCGGCGAATTCGCCTTTCTTGCTACGTTTCTTGATGGCGATGCGGGTAATCCCGTGCTCACGGACAAAGGCGCCGATCTGGGCGGCGAAGGCCCGGACGTTGCCCGCTTCATCGTCGTCTTCCAGAGCGATTTTCTTGATGGCCAGCGCCTGGTGTTGCGGTGCGCCGTCTTGCAGGGAAGCGAGGGCGAAGATGGCTTCGCTGCCCTTGATCTCGATACCGCAGATGCTCATGAGTAACCCTTTCAATCGTTGAGTGGGGCGCAGCTTACAGCTCCAGCTGGTCGGCGCGTATAGCGAAGACGGCGGCAATCTTTTCCCGGGTGGTCTTGCGGGGGCGGGCCAAGCTCAGAACCTTGTCCCTTTGTTGCCCGTGCCGCCGTTACCAGGTCGTGGACTGCCCGCGCCGGTCCACTTCGTACACCTTGTGTCGTAACAGGCGTTCCTTGAGCCAGCGTTCGGCCTTGCCCATCACTCGTTGTCGGGCCCAGAGCAGGTCCACGCCCACCAGCCAGTCGGTGTGGGGATAGGCGCCCAGTTGCAGTTCCACCAGTTCGCCCTGGGCCAGTTCACGCTGGATCAGTTGCCGGGGCAGGGTGGCCCAGCCCAGGCCGGCGCGGACCATCTCCAGCAGCGCCAGGTAGTTTTCCGCTTGCCACAATTGGCTGCAGCGCAGGTACTCGCTGCTGGGCAGCTTGTCGGCATGGGCGCTGAAGGCCAGGCGCCGGTGCCCATGCAGGTCGTCGAAGGTCACGTTGTCCAGACGGGCCAGGGGATGATCCGGGTGGCAGACGTGCAACATGATCAGCTTGCCCATCTGCTGGAACTCCAGCTCCTGGGGATAACCCGGTTGTGAAAAGGCGATCCCCAGCACCGCATCGCCACGGGCCACCAGCTCGCTGGCATCTCCGGACAGCGGGTGACGGATCAGCAGGTCGACATAGGGGAAGGCCTGCTCGAACTCGCGCAAGGCCGGCATCAACGGGCCGTACGGGGTTTCGATCACGATGGACAACTGCGGCTCCAGCGCCTGCGACAGACCCTCGGCATTGGCCTGCAGGGTCAGGCAGCGCTCCAGTACCGCCTCAGCCTGCAGCAGCATTTTCTGTCCTCTGGCGGTCAGCACCGGGCTGCGGCTGCTGCGGTCGAACAACTCCACCCCCAGATCGGCCTCCAGGTTGGCAATGGCCACGCTGACCGTGGACTGGGTCTTGCCCAGCTTGCGTGCAGCGGCCGAGAACGAGCCGGTTTGTGCGGCCTGAACGAACATCTGCAGTTGTTCCAGTGAAAAGCGCATCGCGTCTCCCGACCCCAGGACAGGGTTGTCCAATCCATCGTTAAAAACGATGGCTGCTCATTTGTTTCATCGTATTCAAGCACAGATCATGGGCGCCGACGTTCGTACATCCTGCCGGGGCATTGCTCCCGGATGCCTGCCAGAACAACAACAAGAGCTGCACTTTCAGGAGATCTGCGACATGAACATTCCCCGGGTTCACCCAGTGGACGAGGTCCTGCCCGTCCGCCAGTTGTTCACCTTCGGCTTGCAGCATGTGCTGGTGATGTATGCCGGTGCGGTGGCGGTGCCGTTGATTCTAGGCAATGCCCTGGGCCTGACTGCGGCCCAGGTGGTGTTACTGATCAATGCCAACCTGCTGACGTCCGGCATTGCCACCCTGATCCAGACCCTGGGTTTCTGGCGGTTCGGCGCACGCTTGCCGTTGATCCAGGGCTGCTCCTTCATCGCCCTGGCGCCGATGATCATGATCGGCAAGCAGTTCGGCCTGGCCGAGGTGTTCGGCGCGGTGATCGCTGCCGGGTTTCTCACCATCGCCATGGCTCCACTGTTCAGCCGTCTGCTGAGGTTCTTTCCCCCGGTGGTGATCGGCAGTCTGATTACCATCATCGGCATTTCCCTGATGCCGGCGGCGGCCGTCTGGCTGGGGGGCGGCAACCCCGCCGCCGAGGATTTCGGCGCACCGGCCAACCTGTTGCTGGGGCTGGCCACGGTGGCGGTGACCCTGGTGATCTACGGCAAGTTCTCGGGCTTTATCGGCAACCTCAGTGTGCTGATCGGGCTGCTGGTGGGCAGCCTGATCGCTGCGGCCTTCGGCATGACGCACTTTGCCCAGGTGGGTGAAGCGGCCTGGTTCGAGCTGAGCCCGCCCATGGCCTTCGGAGCTCCGCAATTCTCCCTGATGCCGATCCTGATCATGACCCTGGCGATGCTGGTGATCATGGCCGAGACCACCGGCAACTGCCTGGCCATTGGCAAGCTCACCGGCAAGCCCATGACCCAGCGCACCCTGGGTAACGCCTTTCGCGCCGACGGTCTGTCCACCATGCTCGGCGGCCTGTTCAACAGCTTCCCTTACAACGCCTTTACCCAGAACACCGGACTGATCGCGCTTTCCAAGATCAAGAGCCGCTTCGTGGTGGCGGCAGCCGGCGCAATCATGGTGCTCATGGGGCTGTTTCCCAAGCTCGGGGCGCTGGTGGCTGCGGTGCCGACCCCGGTACTGGGCGGCTGCGCCATCGTCATGTTCGGCATGACCACCGTGGCCGGCATCCAGGAGCTGTCACGGGTGAAGTTCGAGGGGACGCGCAACGGCATCATCGTTGCGGTGTCGGTCAGTGTCGGCGTGCTGCCGATGTCCTTTCCAGCGTTGTTCGCCCATGCCCACGGCCCTCTCAAGCTGCTGCTGGAAAGCGGCATCTTCCTCGGCGCCATCACCGCCATCGTGCTCAACCTGTTGCTCAATCCCCGCACGTCTGCCGCCGAAGAACTGGCAGCTCATGCCGGGCTTGGCGATTGAAGACGGCTATCAGCCCCGTCTTTTTCGGCGGGTTCCTGTCCATGAAAAGGAGGTCAAGATGACCCAGATTCTCTCCCCTATCCCTGCCGGTGTCAGCGAACTGGACCTGCAACTGCTGCGTCAGAGCATTGCGCTGGCCGAAGAGGCCAAGGCCCGTGGCCGCCACCCGTTCGCCGCCCTGGTGGCGGACCGCAACGGCAAGATCGTTGCCAGTGCCGGCAACAACTCCATGCCCCCCGAAGGCGACCCGACCCAGCACGCCGAACTCGCCGCTGCCGCCAAGGCCGCCAGGCTCCTGGGCCCCGAGGAGCTGGCCCAGTGCACCCTGTACACCAGCGCCGAGCCTTGCTGCATGTGCGCCGGGGCCATTTACTGGACCGGCATTGGCCGGGTGGTCTACGCCTTGTCCGAGCATGCCTTGCTGGCACTGACCGGCGATCACCCGGAAAACCCGACCTTCTCCCTGCCATGCCGTGAAGTCTTTGCCCGGGGGCAGCGGCAGATCCCGGTGTTGGGGCCGATGCTGGAAAACGAAGCGGCCCAGGCCCATGTGGGGTTCTGGAAATGAATGGCGGAGTGTCCATCCACGTGGTGGATGTCGCCAGCGGCAAGGTGGCCGCGGGCATGCAGGTTCGGGTGCGCCGCCTGGGCGAGGAGTGGCTCTGTGAAGGACAGATTGCCGACAACGGCCTGCTGGCCCCGTTGAGCGAGCTGGCGGCCCGCTTCGACCGGGGCGTCTACGAGGTGGAGCTGGACGTGGCGGCGTTCTATCGAGCCCAGGGCCAGGTCTCGGGGCAAGTGCCGTTTCTCGATGTGCTGGTGTATCGCTTCGGCCTGGATGACCCGCGCCAGCACTACCACCTGCCGTTCAAGCTGACGGCCTGGGGCGTCTCGTGCTTTCGCGGCGGCGCCTGACTCCGTGACCTGCGTAGGAGCGAGCTTGCTCGCGAAGCTTTTCCCGCCGCGACATGGGGCGGGGTCGGGCATGCTTCGCGGGCAAGCCCGCTCCTACAGGGGGCGGATCATTCCTGGGCGATGGACTCGATGAACTCCGAGCGCTCGTCGCTCATCCGCGCCAGGCAATCATTGGTGGCGATGGTGTAGGCCTTGGTTCCGGACTTGGCCGGGAAGGACTCCACCGCACAGTCGGCATCGCGCTGCTTCTGCCACAACTGCTGGGCGTTCTTGACCTTGGCGCTGATGTCGCTCAGTTGCGCCTTGTCGTTGCCGTACAAGGTACCGAGGCGTTCCAGCAGGCTCTGCACGTTGTCAGCCAGCAACTGCTCGGCGGTGGTCCGGTTGTAGGTGGCGCATTCCAGGGTCTGCACGTCGTTTTCCACGCCGTCGCAGGGAGAACTGTCGGTTTCTTCGGCCGCCTGCACGCCAGTCGCCATCAGAACCAAGGCCAGGAAGATCGGTTTCATTGCAGCGCTGCCTCTAATCCAGTGAAGCTTTCGTTGGAACGGCGAATTCTGGCGCAAGCCCCAGGCAAAGAACAGAGGGCGCCACGCCCCCACATCCGGCCCTTTGTCGGGTCTTGACGCTTTCGGCAATTCCCCTGTCGTTTTTGCACCGGGGCGCCCTGGTCCTCAAGCATATGCTGACCCCAAAGCGCCGGCAGACGATTCGGCGCATGAATCGCCAATAAGGGGACAGCCTGATGAGCCCAGCCGAATTACACGCCGACAGCATCGTTATCGACGGGCTGATCATTGCCAAGTGGAACCGCGAGCTGTTCGAAGACATGCGCAAGGGCGGCCTGACCGCAGCCAACTGCACCGTGTCGGTCTGGGAAGGGTTTCAGGCCACGGTCAACAACATTGCCTCCAGCCAGAAACTGATCCGCGAAAACAGCGACCTGGTAATGCCGGTGCGCACCACTGCGGATATCCGCAAGGCCAAGGAGGTGGGCAAGACCGGTATCCTCTTCGGCTTCCAGAATGCCCACGCTTTCGAAGACCAGATCGGCTACGTCGAGGTGTTCAAGCAGCTGGGCGTGGGCATCGTGCAGATGTGCTACAACACCCAGAATCTGGTGGGCACCGGCTGCTACGAGCGTGATGGCGGGCTCTCCGGGTTCGGCCGCGAGATCGTCGCCGAGATGAACCGCGTCGGGGTCATGTGCGACCTGTCCCACGTCGGTTCCAAGACCAGCGAGGAAGTGATCCTCGAATCCAAGAAGCCCGTCTGCTACTCCCACTGCCTGCCGTCGGGGCTCAAGGAGCACCCGCGCAACAAGTCCGATGCAGAACTGAAGTTCATCGCCGACCATGGCGGCTTCGTTGGCGTGACCATGTTCGCGCCGTTCCTGGCCAAGGGCATCGACTCCACCATCGACGACTACGCCGAAGCCATCGAATACACCATGAACATCGTCGGTGAGGATTCCATCGGCATCGGCACCGACTTCACCCAGGGCCATGGCCAGGACTTCTTCGAGTACCTGACCCACGACAAGGGCTACGCCCGCCGCCTGACCAACTTCGGCAAGATCATCAACCCCCTGGGCATCCGCACCGTGGGCGAGTTCCCCAACCTCACCGAGACCCTGCTCAAACGCGGCCACAGCGAGCGCGTGGTGCGCAAGATCATGGGCGAGAACTGGGTCAACGTCCTCAAGGACGTCTGGGGCGAGTAAACCTCTCCAGCCCCCTTATCCGATTTCCCCCTGCCGTTCGCGCAGGGGCATTCACTGAATTTCTGGAGTCACGTTTCCATGGCCAAGATCGCCCCGCAATTGCCTATCGAAGTCGACAGCGAAACCGGTGTCTGGACCTCCGACGCCCTGCCGATGCTCTACGTGCCACGGCATTTCTTCGTCAACAACCACATGGGCATCGAGGAAGTCCTGGGCAGCGATGCCTACGCCGAGATTCTCTACAAGGCCGGCTACAAGTCCGCCTGGCACTGGTGCGAAAAAGAAGCCGAATGCCACGGCCTGGAAGGCGTCGCGGTGTTCGAGCACTACATGAAGCGTCTGTCCCAGCGCGGCTGGGGCCTGTTCAAGATCCAGGACATCGACCTGGATCAAGGCACCGCCAGCGTCAAGCTCGAGCACTCGGCGTTCGTCTACGTGTACGGCAAGGTCGGGCGCAAGGTGGACTACATGTTCACCGGCTGGTTCGCCGGTGCCATGGACCAGATCCTGGAAGCCCGTGGCAGCAAGATCCGCACCGTGGCAGAGCAGGTTTACGGTGGTTCCGAAGAAGGCCACGACGATGGCCTGTTCGTCGTCAAACCGTTGTAAGCGGAGTTAAGAAAAATGGCTTTCGAAGCGATGTTCCAGCCGATCCAGATCGGCAAACTGACCATCCGCAACCGTGTGCTGAGCACCGCGCACGCTGAGGTCTACGCGACTGACGGCGGCATGACGACCGAACGGTATGTGAAGTACTACGAAGAAAAGGCCAAGGGCGGCATCGGCCTGGCCATCTGCGGTGGTTCCTCGGTGGTGGCCATCGACAGCCCCCAGGAATGGTGGAGCTCGGTGAACCTGTCCACCGACCGCATCATCCCGCACTTCCAGAACCTCGCCGACGCCATGCACAAGCATGGTGCCAAGATCATGATCCAGATTACCCACATGGGCCGGCGCTCCCGTTGGGACGGCTTCAACTGGCCGACCCTGATGTCGCCGTCCGGCGTACGTGAGCCGGTGCACCGCGCCACTTGCAAGACCATCGAACCGGAAGAGATCTGGCGGGTGATCGGCAACTACGCCCAGGCTGCGCGCCGGGCCAAGGCCGGCGGTCTGGACGGCGTCGAACTGTCGGCGGTGCACCAGCACATGATCGACCAGTTCTGGAGCCCACGGGTCAACAAGCGCACCGACGAATGGGGCGGCACCTTCGAGAAGCGCATGCGCTTTGGTTTGGAAGTGCTCAAGGCCGTGCGCGCCGAAGTCGGTGATGATTTCTGCGTCGGCATGCGCATCTGTGGCGACGAATTCCACCCGGACGGCCTGTCCCACGAGGACATGAAACAGATCGCCAAGTACTACGACGACACCGGCATGCTGGATTTTCTCGGTGTGGTCGGCTCGGGCTGCGACACCCACAACACCCTGGCCAACGTGATCCCCAACATGAGCTTCCCGCCTGAGCCGTTCCTGCACCTGGCGGCGGGCATCAAGGAAGTGGTCAAGGTCCCGGTGCTGCACGCACAGAACATCAAGGACCCCAACCAGGCCACGCGGATTCTCGAAGGCGGTTACGTCGACATGGTGGGCATGACCCGCGCCCACATGGCCGACCCGCACCTGATCGCCAAGATCAAGATGGGCCAGATCGACCAGATCAAGCAGTGCGTCGGCGCCAACTACTGCATCGACCGCCAGTACCAGGGCCTGGACGTGCTGTGCATCCAGAACGCCGCCACGTCCCGTGAATACATGGGCGTGCCGCATATCATCGAGAAGACCACCGGCATCAAGCGCAAGGTGGTAGTGGTCGGTGCCGGTCCTGCCGGTATGGAAGCCGCCCGTGTCGCCGCCGAACGTGGCCACGACGTGACCCTGTTCGAGAAAAAAGAAGCCATTGGCGGGCAGATCACTACTGCCTCCAAGGCCCCGCAACGGGACCAGATCGCCGGTATCACCCGCTGGTATCAGCTGGAGCTGGCGCGACTGAAAGTCGACCTGCGCCTGGGCACCGCGGCGGACACCGCGACCATCCTCGACCTGCGCCCCGACGTGGTGGTGCTGGCGGTGGGCGGCCATCCGTTCATCGAGCAGAACGAGCACTGGGGCGCCGACCAAGGGTTGGTGGTCAGCAGCTGGGACATCCTCGACGGCAAGGTGGCGCCGGGCAAGAACGTGCTGGTCTACGACACCATCTGTGAGTTCACCGGCATGTCGGTCACCGACTTCATTGCCGACAAGGGCTCGCAAGTGGAGATCGTCACCGACGACATCAAGCCGGGTATCGCCGTGGGCGGCACCTCGTTCCCCACCTACTACCGCAGCCTGTATCCGAAGGAAGTGATCATGACCGGGGACCTGACCCTGGAGAAGGTCTACCGCGAGGGCGACAAGCTGGTGGCGGTGCTGGAGAACGAATACACCGGCGCCCGCGAAGAGCGAGTGGTGGACCAGGTGGTGGTGGAGAACGGTGTGCGTCCTGACGAAGAGCTCTACTACGGGCTCAAGGAAGGATCGCGCAACAAGGGCCAGATGGACGTCGAGGCGCTGTTCGCGATCAAGCCGCAGCCGTGCCTGAGCGAGACCGGGGAGGGCTACCTGTTGTTCCGCATCGGCGACTGCGTATCCCAGCGCAATACCCATGCCGCGATCTACGACGCACTGCGCCTGTGCAAGGATTTCTAAGCCATTTCCTGTAGGAGCCGGCTTGCCGGCGATCGGCACTGGCGAGATACCGCGAGCTGCCTGATCGCTGGCAAGCCAGCTCCTACAAGGCCCCAGGTCTTTGGGAGCTCCACCATGTTGAACACCCTTCTTCCCATTCTGTTGTTCGCCGCCGTCGGCCTTGCGGTCCTCGGCGCGCTGCGACGCGTGGCCATGTGGCGCCGGGGGCGAGCCTCCAAGGTCGATCTGCTCGGCGGGCTCCTGGCCATGCCCAAGCGCTACATGGTGGATCTGCACCATGTGGTGGCTCGGGACAAATACATGGCCAACACCCACGTGGCCACGGCGGGCGGTTTTGTCCTGGCGGCGGTGCTGGCGATCCTGGTTCATGGTTTTGGTCTGCATAACCGCATTCTCGGCTACGCCTTGCTGCTGGCCACCACGCTGATGTTCGTCGGCGCGCTGTTCGTCGCCAAGCGTCGGCGCAATCCACCGGCACGCCTGTCCAAGGGCCCGTGGATGCGCCTGCCGAAAAGCCTGCTGGCGTTCTCGGTGAGTTTCTTCCTGGTGACTTTGCCGGTGGCGGGCATCCTTCCGGAACATTTCGGAGGCTGGCTGCTGGCGACGATTCTGGCGGTCGGTGTGCTGTGGGGCGTGTCCGAGCTGTTTTTCGGCATGACCTGGGGCGGGCCGATGAAGCACGCTTTCGCTGGCGCCTTGCACCTGGCCTGGCACCGGCGCGCGGAACGCTTTGGTGGCGGACGCTCCACTGGCCTCAAGCCGTTGGACCTGGAAGACCCAAGCGCGCCTTTGGGGGTGGAAAAGCCCAAGGATTTCACCTGGAACCAACTGCTGGGCTTCGACGCCTGCGTGCAGTGCGGCAAGTGCGAGGCGGCATGCCCGGCCTTCGCCGCCGGCCAGCCGCTGAACCCGAAGAAACTGATCCAGGACATGGTGGTCGGCCTGGCCGGCGGCACCGACGCACAGTTCGCCGGCAGCCCGTACCCATCCCTTGACGGCAGTGGCAAAGCCATTGGCGAACATGGCGGCAACCCGCACCAGCCTATCGTCAACGGCCTGGTGGACGCCGAGACCCTGTGGTCCTGCACCACCTGCCGCGCCTGTGTCGAGGAGTGTCCGATGATGATCGAGCACGTCGACGCCATCGTCGACATGCGTCGCCACCTGACCCTGGAGAAAGGCGCGACCCCGAACAAGGGCGCCGAGGTTCTGGAGAACCTCATCGCCACCGACAACCCCGGCGGCTTCAACCCCGGTGGGCGGATGAACTGGGCGGCGGACCTGAACCTGACCCTGCTTAGCGAAAAACCAAGCACCGACGTGCTGTTCTGGGTCGGCGACGGCGCCTTCGACATGCGCAACCAGCGCACCCTGCGCGCCTTCGTCAAAGTGCTCAAGGCGGCCAAGGTGGACTTCGCCGTGCTCGGCCTGGAAGAACGCGACAGCGGCGACGTGGCCCGACGCCTGGGGGACGAAGCCACTTTCCAGCTATTGGCCAAACGCAATATCCAGACCCTGGCCAAGTACCGCTTCAAGCGCATCGTTACCTGCGATCCCCACAGTTTCCATGTGCTGAAAAACGAGTACGGCGCCTTCAACGGCAACTACCTGGTGCAGCACCACAGCACCTACCTGGCCGAGTTGATTGGTGCCGGTGCGCTGAACCTGGGCCAGCACAAGGGCAGCAGCGTGACCTATCACGATCCTTGCTACCTGGGCCGCTACAACGGCGAGTACGAAGCTCCTCGGGACGTACTGCGGGCCCTGGGCATCGAGATCAAGGAAATGCAGCGCTCGGGCTTCCGTTCCCGTTGCTGCGGCGGTGGCGGCGGGGCGCCGATCACCGACATTCCGGGCAAGCAACGGATACCCGACATGCGCATGGAAGACATCCGCGAGACCGGCGCCGAGTTGGTAGCCGTGGGTTGTCCACAGTGCACCGCCATGCTCGAAGGGGTGGTGGAGCCGCGGCCGATGATCAAGGACATCGCCGAACTGGTGGCCGATGCCTTGCTCGAAGACGCCGCTCCGGGCAAAGCGCCGGCGTCGGTGAAACCTGAACCTGCGGAGGTGCACTGATGAGCGACATTATCCGCCGCGATCCCCGGGCCGAATGGATTGCCCGCAACCGCCTGCACCCGCTGCACGCGGCCATGCAGCCGGCGCAACACAGCTGGATGGGGCCCAATGGCCTGATCCGCAAGAATCCCCATGGCATCGGTTTCATCGGCCCCAACGGCCTCAAACGCATCGACCGCAGTGGCGCCCAGCAGGGCGGCAGTGCCAAGCGCACGGCGGCGGCCGAGGTGCAGTTGCCGCTGCATCAAGTGGCGCAGCCGGCGTTCTACATCAGCGTGGTGCCGGACATGGTTGGCGGCCGCCTGAGCAGTCACGACCGCGATCTGCTGGGCCTGGCCCATCAGTTGGCGGGCGAGGACGGCGCGGTGCTGGCGGTGGTGTTTGGCGAGCACAAGGAGTCGGCCTTTGCCACGGCGGGTGTCGACCGCCTGCTGGTGCTGCAAGGCAGCGAGTTCGACGGTTATGCACCGGAACAACGGGTACAGGGCCTGCGGGCTGTGGATAACCAGTTCAGCCCGCGCCATTGGCTGCTGCCTGACAGCCGCACCGGGGGTGGCGAACTGGGCCGGCGCTTTGCCGCGGCCCTGGGCGAACGCCCGGCGACCCGGGTCTGGCAGGTCAAGGACGGCCAGTGCATCGGCCGTGCCGGTGCCGGTCTACAGGACCTGGCGCGGCCAGTGGCACGGTTGATCCTGGCCGCGGCCGAATGTGCCGAGCCGGTCAGCGAAACCCGCCACGAAGCCTTGCCGGTGGAGTTATCCACAAGCGTGGCCCGCAGCCTGGCGCGGATCGAGGATTTGGGCGCGGTGGCGGTGGACCCGGCGGCGATTCCCATGGCCGAGGCCGAGTTCATCTTTTCCGGGGGCAACGGGGTCAAGGACTGGCCACTGTTTCACCAGACCGCCGCGGCCCTGGGCGCCACCGAAGGCGCCTCGCGGGTGGCGGTGGACGACGGCTTCATGGCCCGGGACCGGCAAGTGGGGGCCAGCGGCATCTGGGTCACCGCGCGGGTCTACGTGGCGGTGGGGATTTCCGGGGCAATCCAGCACCTGCAGGGCATTGGTGCTTGCGACAAGGTGGTGGCGATCAACCTCGACCCGGGCTGCGACATGATCAAACGCGCCGACCTGTCGGTGATTGGCGACAGCGCGGAAATTCTCAAGGCCTTGATCGCGGCGGTGGCGGCCTACCGCAACGACGCCAAGCGCGATGCGGCTTAAGGGGACGTTATGAACAGCAATGTGATCAGCCTGGTATCGATTGGTGCGCACCCGACCTCCGGTCGCCCGCGGCGTGCCGAACAGGACGCCCGGGCGGTGGAACTGGGCCTGCAACTGGCTGGGGACAAGCTGCAAGTGCTGCATGCCGGCGACGTCGCCGAGCCGGCTCTGCGCGCTTACCTGGGCATGGGGCTGGAGCAGTTGCATGTGCTGGAACAGCCGGCAGGCGCCGATGCCCTGCCGATCCTGACCCAGTACCTGCGCGACGCGGGCGTTCAGGTGGTGCTCACCGGCAGCCAGGCGGAAACCGGCGAAGGCTCCGGCATGCTGCCATTCCTGCTGGCGGAGAGCCTGGGCTGGCCGCTGGTGGTGGGACTGGCGCACGTCGAATCCCTGACCGATGGCGTGGCCCACGTCCTGCAAGCTTTGCCCCGTGGCCAGCGGCGGCGACTCAAGGTGCGCCTGCCATTCCTCGCCACTGTGGATAACGCCGCGCCGAAACCGCGCCAGAGCGCCTATGGCCCGGCGCGCCGTGGTCTGTTGCAGGCCGATCAGGTCGTGGTGGTGGAAGACGAGTTACTCACCGTCTCCAGTCTGCAACCGGCCAAACCCCGGCCCAAGCGCCTGAAAGTGATCAAGGCCAAGAGCGGCGCGGATCGCATGAAGGCCGCCACCGCCAAGGCCAGCGGCGGCACCGGGCAAGTGCTCAAGGGCGTCAGCCCGGAAGCCGGCGCCGAAGCGATTCTCAAATTGCTCATCGAAGAAGGCGTGGTCCGCTGAGCTCAGGTTTATGCACAACCCCACCTCTGGACACCGCCGTTCGCTGGCAAGCCAGCTCCTATAAGGGAAATCGCGCCTGCACCCACCGTAGGAGCCGGCTTGCCGGCGAAGGGGGCGTCATGTTTTTGCACATCTCTGGGCATCGCCATTCGCTGGCAAGCCAGCGCCTACAAGAGTCGCGATGGGTTACTCACAATCCCTGTGTGCGTACCTGTGGATAAGGTGTTCGCGCCTTGCTCAAGCCCATGTGGAACAAGCCCTGTAGCCATCTGTACGAAATTTGACCAGCCTAAGCTGGCGATTTTTATGGCTTTTTTTCCAGGGCAGGGAATTATCCGAAGAGACTTTTGCACAGCACTTGCCCCCAAAGTCTGTTGGCGCTTCTGTGGATAAGATGTTCGCTTACCGCTGCAGGCCCCGCAGAACCTGGCTTTGAATGGGTTGATCAAAAAACATCCAAGTACGCTGTTCAGGCTCGATTATTCGGGTAAAGCCCCGATATTTCGCGGCTTCCAGGGGTTTTCCACAGTCGCTGGCGCCTCTGGCCCCAGTTGCCCCCAAAGTCTGTTGGCCGTTCTGTGGATAAGGTGTTCGCCTTCCGCTACAGGCCTTTGAATACGGGGGTTTCAGAGTTTTGTTCAATAATTGATCAAACGCTGGAGAAACCGCTGTTTTCCCATAAGTCACGGATTTTCTTGGCATTGCCCACTGAAATATCCCCAACACCTGCGCACTTGCCCACAGTTGCTGTGGGCCAAGGTGTGGATAACATGTTCGCGGAAGGCTGCGCCCCTTGTAATTCATAGCGTGTAAGGCAATAGATCAAATTTCATACAGTTCTAATGGCTTTCTTGACAGTGACAAGTGGCCTGTCTTCACTGATGGCACAAGGACTTAGCAGCTACTTATCCACATACGGTTGGGGGAGCGCAGGCAATGGATTGTCGTTTATCGCAGGTTTCCCCGATCCGGACTTCCCTACCTCGACGTACCCGTCGCCGCGCCGCCAATCAGCGCGCTCGTCTATAGCCTTGCCCGCGAGCTAACGGCTCCGACTCCATCACTGATTCCACTGTTTGTGTTTCTGGCGCCAAGGCCTGCCCGTTCGGCTGCCTGCTGCGCGATCGGTTTTACCCATTAGAGGCGACCACAGAGTTGCCCCATCTGCCTGAGAGGAACCCCGCCATGACTCGGATCGCGACCCCCATCAGCGAGATCCAGGAACACTACGACGTTATTGTCATCGGCTCCGGCTACGGGGGGGGCATCGCCGCTTCCCGATTGTCCCGGGCTGGTCGGCGGGTCTGTCTGCTGGAACGAGGGCGGGAGATCCAGCCTGGCGAGTACCCCAACACCCTGGCCACGGCCACTGAGGAGTTGCAGGTGCATGATCCCGACGGCCATATCGGCTCGCGTACCGGGCTCTTCGATCTGCACGTCAATGCCCAGCAGAACGTGGTGGTGGGTTGCGGCCTGGGCGGTACATCGCTGATCAATGCCAACGTCGCCCTTGAGCCCGAGCCCGGGGTCTTCGACGATCCGCGCTGGCCCCGGGCGGTACGCGAGCATCGCGATACCCTGCTCAAGGAGGGGTATGCCCGGGCCCGGGAGATGCTCAAGCCCACTCCCTATCCCGACTCGGCGCCCACCTTGCCCAAGCTCCAGGCCAACCAGAAGTCCGCGGAGTTTCTCAAGCAGGGCGCGCACTTCTACAAGCCGCCGATCAACGTGACCTTCGCCAAGCTGCCCAACAACCTCAACCATGTCGGGGTCGAGCAACTGCCCTGCAACCACTGTGGCGACTGTGTCTCGGGCTGTAACAACAAGGCCAAGAACACCACCTTGATGAATTACCTGCCGGATGCCAGCAATCATGGCGCCGAGATTTTCTGCCAGGCTGAGGTGCGTTACCTGGAGCAGGAGGGGGATGGCTGGATCGTGCACTTCCAATACCTGGACAGCGGACGCGAGAAGTTCTCGGCGCCGACCCTGTTCGTCAAGGCCGACATCGTCGTGCTCAGTGCCGGCACTCTGGGTTCCACGGAAATCCTCCTGCGCTCCAAGGCCAAGGGCCTGTCCACCTCGGACCAGTTGGGTGAGCACATGAGCGGCAACGGCGACATCCTCGGGTTCGGCCATAACTGTGAGCAAACCATCAACGGCATCGGTTTCGGCACCCATTCGGCCAGTGAGCTCAAACCCGTGGGGCCGTGTATCACCTCCATCATTGACATGCGCACCGAAGGCGACTGGCGCAGCCGCATGGTCATCGAGGAGGGGTCGATTCCCGGCGCCTTGGGCCGGGCCATGGTGCCCAGCATGGCGCTGTTCGCCAGCACCCTGGGCAAGGCCACCGACCAGAGCCTCAGCGGCCAGTTGGGCTACAAGGCGCGGGAGGCCGAAAGCTTTCTGCGGGGGCCTTACTACGGCGCGCTGCACAACATGCAGACCTACCTGATCATGAGTCATGACAATGGGCGCGGCCGCATGCTGCTGGACGCCAAGGATCAGCTGCGCATCGACTGGCCCGGGGTTGGTCAGCAACCCAATGTGATTCTCGGCAACGAGCGCCTGTACCAGAGCACCAAGGCGCTGGGTGGAGTCTGGGTGGAGAACCCGATCTGGACCAAGCTGCTCAAGCACAGCATCGTCTCGGTGCACCCGTTGGGCGGCTGCGTAATGGGCGAAGACGCCGGCCAGGGGGTGGTCAACCACAAGGGCCAGGTGTTCAGCGGCGTCAGCGGCAGCCAGGTCTATCCCGGGCTGTATGTGGCGGACGGCGCGGTGATTCCCACCTCGCTGGCGGTCAATCCGTTGCTGACCATTTCGGCGGTCAGTGAGCGCAACATGCGCCTGCTGGCCGAAGATCGCGGCTGGAAGATCGACTACAGCCTGCCCTCGGCCCCGAGCAAGGCGGTGCCGGCGCCGACCCTGGGCGTGCAGTTCACCGAGACCATGAAGGGCTATTTCTCCACCGCCTTCACCCAGCCCCAGGGCACCGATCTGGCGCTCTACCAGGAGGCGGCCAAGCGCGGCGAGGCGCAGAACTCCCCCATCGAGTTCACCCTGACCATCACGGCCAACGACCTCAACCGGATGATCAAGGAGCCCGAGCACGCCGCCACCCTGGTGGGCACCCTGGAGGCTCCGGCGCTGTCGGCACAGCCCTTGGTGGCCAGCCACGGGGTGTTCAACCTGTTCGAGGAATTCCAGCAGCAGGTAGGCGTGCGCCACATGAACTACGACATGCGCCTGACCGCCGAGGACGGTAACGAGTACTACTTCAGTGCCTTCAAGACCGTGCCCGAGGATCACGGTGTGCTGAACATCTGGCCCGACACCAGCACCCTGTATGTGACCCTGTACCGCGGCCAGAACAAGAGCGGCCCGGTGCTCGGCTCCGGGGTGATGCACATTCTGCCGGCGGACTTCGCCAAGCAGATGACCACCATGAAAGTGCTCAATGCGCGCAACGAGCGTGAGCGCATCGAGGCCCTGGCGCGCTTCGGCAAGTTCTTCGCCGGGATTCTCTGGGAAAGCTACGGCGGCGTATTCGCCGGGGACATCTACTTCAATCCCGACGCGCCGCCGCGGATCAAGCGGCCCCTGGATGCGCCGGTGCCGACGGTGCAGTTCTTCGAAACCGAAGACCGGGTGCAGCTGCGCCTGACCCGCTACCAGGCCGGCAGCAAAGGCCCGGTCATGTTGGTACACGGCCTGGGCGTGGGCTCCAACATCTTCTCCACCGACACCATCCAGACCAACCTGCTGGAGTACCTGTGCAAGCACGACTATGACGTCTGGCTCCTGGATTTCCGGGTCAGCATCCTACTGCCGGCGAGCAAGCAGGAATGCAATGGCGACCAGATCGCGGCCTATGATTTCAAGGCCGCCATCGGCCAGATCAAGCAGGCGACCGGGGCCCGTGACGTGCAATGCGTGGTGCATTGCTACGGCGCCACGACCTTCTTCATGTCGTTGCTGGCGGGCCTGCAGGACGTGCGTTCGGTGGTCTGCTCGCAGATTGCCGCCGACACCGTGGTGGCCACCGCTACCGGGATCAAGGCCGGATTGCACCTGCCGGGCATGCTCGACGCCATCGGCATCAGGTCGCTGACGGCCTACGCCGACAGCAAGGAAAGCCTGTTCAACCGGCTCTACGATACGGCGCTCAACGGTTATGCGCGGATCGAGGCCCAGGGCTACTGCACCAATCCGGTGTGCCACCGCATCACCTTCATGTACGCCTCCCTGTACCGCCACGACACCCTCAACCAGACCTTGCACGACAACCTGCACGAGCTGTTCGGCGCCTCCAATATCGAGACCTTCGAGCATCTGGCACTGATCTGTCGCAAGGGGCACCTGGTGGACTTCAAGGGGCGTGACGTCTACATGCCGCATTTCGACCGGCTGAAGTTGCCGATCTGCTTTATCAGCGGCGCCGACAACCAGTGCTACCTGCCGTTAAGCACCCAGAAGACCTATGAGCGCCTGTGCCAGCTGCATGGCCCCGAGCTGTTCAGCCGCCACGTGGTGCCGGGTTACGGACACATCGACTGCATCTTCGGCAAGAACGCCGTGGTGGATGTGTACCCGCTGATGCTGGCGCACCTGGAGAAGACCGCCCTGGGCTGACGACGACCGGCTCGCGGCCTGCGGTGCGCCCGTGCCGCAACCGGGCTTGGCGATAGGTACCGCAGGACAGGCTCCTGGAGCCTGCCCTGCGGCAGCGGCTACACATGGATGCAGGGAAGGTTCAGATGAACGCTTATATCCGCTGGTTCCAACGCTTTATCTGGCTGGGCATCGCCATGAACATGGTGTTCGCCCTGCCGGCGCTGTTTGCCCCGGCGCTGCTGACCGCGGTGGTCGGCTTGCCGCCGGTGCTGTCCGACCCCTGGCTGGAAAACACCGGCATGCTGCTGGTGGGCATCAGCCTGTTCTACATGCCTTCGGGCTGCAACGCGCCGCGCTTTGTGGTGCATTCCTGGCTGTGCGTGCTGTCGCGGCTGATCGCCGTGGCGTTCTGGATCTACCTGATCGACACCAGCAACCAGGCCCAGGTGTTCGTGCCCATGCTGATGGGCGACCTCAGCATGTTCCTGATCCTCGGCATCCTGCTGTACCTGGGCAGTGCCCCGGCCAACCGGCCCTGGGCCTTGCTCTGTGCCGGGCTGCACGACTGGCGCCAGTACTGGGCCGCCTGCTGGAAGCGCCACAGCTTTCGCGTGGGCAGCCTGGTCCTGCTGTTGGTCCTGGGGGTGGTCGGTTATGCCACCTGGGTCAACATGATTCGCGAGGTGCCCCAGCCGCCGGAAGCCTCCGATGAGGATCACTTCAAGTACGCCGCCATCGGCCTGGGGATCGAGGCGCGGATTCCTTACTACCTGTTCGCCGTGCTGCCGCAACTGTGCCCGGAAAAACTGCCCCGGCCCGGTGGCTACGAGGTCTTCGGCTTTCTCTACGAGAACGGCCGGGACCTGCCGGTGGGCATGGCCAAACGGCAGTTGGGCTACCCGACGGTGGAACCCAACTGCGCCCTGTGCCACACCGGTGCCTACCGGGCCAGCGCCAGCGATGTGTCCCAGGTGGTGCCCACTGCACCGGCCAACCTGATGCAGCTCCAGGCCTTCCAGTGGTTCGCCTACGACTGTGCCAGCGATCCGAAATTCACCGTGGATGCGGTGATGAACGCGATCAACGCCAAGTTCCAGCTGGGCTTTGTCGAGCGCTTGTACAACCGCTACCTGATCATCCCCATGGCCAAGAGTGCGCTGCTCAAGCAGAAGCAGGCCTATGCCTGGCAGAAGCTGCGGCCGCAGCAAGGCCCGGGGCGCACCGACACCTTCAACCCGACCAAGATGGTGGTGTTCGGCTTCCCTGACGATTCCACCATCGGCACCGTGGACCTGCCGCAGATCTGGAACCAGAAGCCCCGGGAATCGATGTACCTGCACTGGGACGGCAACAACAACCAGATTCGCGAGCGCAACTACGCGGCGGCGATGGCGGTGGGTGCGACCCCGGAATCGGTGCTGCCGCAGAGTTTCAACCGGGTCACCAACTGGCTGCTGGGGCACAAACCGCCGACCTGGCCGTTTGCCATCGATCAGGCCAAGGCCGCTCAGGGCAAGCCGCTGTGGGAGGCCAACTGCGCCGGTTGTCATGACTTCGGCAAGGCCGATACCGGGCAGGTCACCACCAGTATCCAGACGCTGGGCACCGATCCCCACCGCTTGGACTCCTTCACCACCGGCCTGGTGCAAGCCTTCCATGGCTTCAAGAAGCCGCCTTTCGACTTCGGTGCCTATCGCAAGACCCAGAGCTACAGCAACACCCCCACCGACGGTGTCTGGCTGCGGGCGCCGTACCTGCACAACGGCTCGGTGCCGAGCCTCTGGGACCTGTTGCAGGCACCGGAGCTAAGGCCCCAGGTGTTCTACACCGGCTCGGATGTGTATGACCCGCAGAAGGTCGGTTTCATCACCAGCGGTGCGACGGTGCAGGGGCCGGGCCACTTCAAGTACGACACCCACCTGGAGGGCAACAGCAACAGCGGCCATCTGTACGGCACGCAGCTTTCCGCAGAGCAGAAATGGCAGTTGATCGAATACATGAAGACCCTGTGACGCCCGTCCGGCGTTTGTGCAAAGGGACCATCAAGAGGGATGCCAGCATGTCATTTGTGAGCAATCTGGAACATGAATACGAACAGGTGAAAGCCCGGGTCGACGGGCTGCTGGCCAGGCTCGACCTGGCCTGGAAAAAACTCCGTAGCCAGCTCGAACCGGCGGAACTGCAGGCGATCGTGCAACTGTTGCAGCGCGCCCATGACCAGGCGCAGTACGCCCTGATCCACGGCGACTTGCCCCCCGGTCAGGCGCCGGTGCCCTGGGAACTGGCCCACGGTCTGTCGGTCCTGCACTTGGGGAACGCCTCGCCCTTGCCGCAAACGGTGGACGAGCTGAAGACCCAGGTGATGAAGGACGGCACCCTGCTGGGCTGTCGCCAATGGGAGCTGCTGGACCTGCGCTGGAGCGAGGCCTTGCTCAACTGGATCGAGAACCTGCGCAAGCACGCGGCCTTCGGCACCACCCCGGCGCTGATCGAGATGGCCGACAACGTGCTGCTGGACATGGCCGGGGATTGGGGCACCGGATATTTCCAGCCCGATTCGGCAGCGCAGCGCGTGGCGGACTTGATCACCCAGGACAAGCCGGACTTCACCATCCACCTGGGAGATGTGTATTACGCCGGTACCGGCAGCGAGGAGGACGCCGACCTCACGGACTGGCCCATGGGCAGCCAGGCGTCCTTCAGCCTCAACTCCAACCACGAAATGTACAGCGGTGCCCATGGCTACTTCGCCGAGATCCAGGCGCTGTTCCCCAAGCAGCAAGGCACCAGCTACTTTGCCCTGTTCAATAGCCACTGGCTGATCGTCGGTCTGGACAGCGCCTATGCCGCCGACGAAATGAACCTGTACATGGACGGCAACCTCAATGCCCCGCAGCAGCAATGGCTCAAGGACCTGGTGGCCAGCAAGGGGCAGGGGCGCAGGATCATCGTGCTCAGTCATCACCAGGGGCTGGACATCAGCGGTCAGCAGCAGACCACGCTGTACAAACAGGTGGTCGCGGCCCTGGGGCGGTTGCCGGACTACTGGTATTGGGGGCACCTGCACAATGGCATCTGCTACGCACCTAGTAACGGCATGTACGGACGCTGCATCGGTCACGGCGCGATCCCCTATGGCCCCACCAGCGAGCTGAAGGGCAACCCTCAGGTGCAATGGTCGGAAACCTTGTCGGCAGATGATCCGAACTATCCGCTGCGGGTGCGCAACGGTTACGTGAGGGTGAAGTTGCAGGGCGAGACGCTCACCGAGGCGTTTGTTGGCGAGAACGGCGCCATCAGTTGGCCGCTTGCTTGAAACGACCGGCTGTAACGGCAGCACCCGGGGGCGGGCGCACCCCGCCCCCGGGCTCTTGTCTGAGCGTTTATTGCTGATTGCGCGCGGCCGGGTTTATCCGTGGACCGGCACGCCCTTGAGGTAAGGCGCCGGTTCCGCACCGAGGTTGCTCAGCATGCGCTCGCTGTACCAGTCGACGAAGTTGACCACGCCGAACTCGTAGGTCTTGGAGTACGGACCCGGCTGGTAGGCGGTGGAGTTGATGCCGCGCTGGTTTTCTTCCGCCAGGCGCCGGTCCTGGGCGTTGGTGGCATCCCACACCTGGCGCATGCGCTCGACGTCGTAGTCCACGCCTTCCACCGCGTCCTTGTGCACGATCCACTTGGTGGTGACGATGGTTTCCTGGGCGCTGATGGGCCACACGGTGAACACGATGATGTGGTCGCCCATGCAGTGGTTCCACGAGTGCGGCAGGTGCAGGATGCGCATCGAGCCCAGATCCGGGTTCTTGATCCGTCCCATCAGCTTGGCGCAGCCCTGCTTGCCGTCCATGGTCATGGACACGGTGCCCTTGAGCAGGGGCATGCGCACGATGCGATTGCGCAGGCCGAAGCTGGCGTGGGCGTAAGGGATCTTTTCGGCTTCCCAGGCGGCGGCGGAAGCGGCCACGTGGTCCTTGAACGCCTGGTCGGCCCGGGGGTCGGTGACGTCGTCCCATTCCAGCAGAGTTTTCAGCAATTCAGGGTGCGAGCCGCCGCAGTGATAGCACTCGCGGTTGTTCTCCAGCACCAGTTTCCAGTTGGCCTTTTCGTGCAAGGTGGTCTGCACCGCCACCTTGGTGTTCTCCATGTCGTAGGGCTCCATGTAATGGGCCAGCGTGGAGAGGAAGTCGTCGATGGCCGGCGGATTCTCTGCCAGGGAGATGAAGATGTAGCCGCCGGCGGTCTTCACGTTCACCGGTTTCAGGCCGTATTGCTTCATGTCGAAGTCGGCGCCCATCTCGGTGCCGGCGAACAGCAGGCGCCCGTCCAGCTCGTAGGTCCACTGGTGGTAGTGGCAGACCAGCTTGGCCACCTTGCCCTTGTCGCTGGTGCACAGCCGTGAACCGCGGTGGCGGCAGACGTTGTGGAAGGCGTGGACCACGCCGTCGGCGCCACGGATGACGATGATCGGGTTCTTGCCGATCTGCAGGGTGATGTAGTTGCCCTTGGTGGGGATCTCGCAGGTCATGCCGGCGATCAGCCATTCCTTCTGGAAGATCTCCTGCATGTCGATATCGAACAGCCTTTCATCGCAGTAGAAGGGCTGCGGCAGGGAGAAGGTCCGCTCGCGCTCCTGCAGCATCTGTGCAGTGGCCTTGCGTGCGGGTTCCAGTGGATCGCCCAAGCTCAGGGTTGCGGTGACGTCCATCGTTCAAGTCCTCATGGCCGTTCGGTGCGGCCGGCGAATTAAATAGTGGCTACGGTGGGTGCTACGCAAGTCACGAAAAATCGGCTGTCGTGTTTGAGGCGAGTGTGGGTCCGCAGGCGCCTTGAACCTTATCCATGGGCGACATGGCCCAATCTGTTCCCGACGGGGGAGCCCCTGTAACTGGGGGCTGGTCGCGATAAGCATGTGAATGTCGCAGATAGGTAAATGGGCGCGAGAAGCCTTACGCAGAATCGCTGACAAGACGCCGACAGTCGGCCGTGGAGAACAGCATGTCCAACACCTTCCTCAACCCGGTAACCACCCAGACCTGGGCCAATGGCCGTCACATCGTCCGTTGCGTCAAAGTCATCCAGGAAACCTGGGATGTGCGGACCTTCTGCTTCATGGCCGACCAGCCGATCATGTTCTTCTTCAAACCGGGGCAATTCGTCACCCTGGAGCTGGAAATCGAAGGCCAGCCGGTGATGCGTTCCTACACCATTTCCAGCTCGCCGTCGGTGCCCTACAGCTTCTCGGTGACCATCAAGCGCGTGCCCGGAGGCAAGGTTTCAAACTGGCTCCACGACACCCTGCACGAAGGCCAGGAACTGGCGGTGCACGGGCCGGTGGGGTTGTTCAACGCCATCGATTTCCCCAGCCCGAAAGTGCTTTATCTCAGCGGTGGCGTCGGCATCACCCCGGTGATGTCCATGGCGCGCTGGTTCTACGACACCAACGGCAACGTCGACATGGTGTTCATCCACAGCGCCCGCTCACCCAAAGACATCATTTACCACCGCGAGCTGGAACACATGGCGTCGCGGATCGACAACTTCAGCCTGCACCTGATCTGCGAGAAACACGGTCTGGGCGAGCCCTGGGCCGGTTATCGCGGTTACCTGAACCACAAGATGCTGGAGTTGATGGCCCCGGACTTCCTTGAGCGGGAAGTGTTCTGCTGCGGGCCGACGCCCTACATGAGTGCGGTCAAGCGCCTGCTGGAAGCCGCCGGTTTCGACATGGCGCGTTACCACGAGGAATCCTTCGGTGCGACCCCGGCCGAAGCCCGGGCTGACGCCGTGGAGCATGCCGAACAAGCCGCCGAAGCGCCGGAAGTGGATATTGCCGACCTGCATCAGGTGGAGTTCACCGCTTCCGGCAAGAGCATCCGCGTGGCCCCGGGAGAAACCGTGCACGCGGCGGCGGCCAAGCTTGGTCTGATGATTCCCAAGGCCTGCGGCATGGGCATCTGCGGCACCTGCAAGGTGCTCAAGCTGGGCGGCGAAGTGGAGATGGAACACAACGGCGGGATCACCGAGGAGGACGAAGCCGAAGGCTACATCCTGTCCTGCTGCAGCGTGCCCAAGGGCGATGTGCGTGTGGAGTTCTGATCGCCGGCAAGCCGGCTCCTACACCCGTTTCCTGTAGGAGCTGGCTTGCCAGCGAACAAGGGCAACCCGGTTACTGATACAACGCCGGACGCCGATCCAGGTGCACGTGGTTATGTTCACTGATGGACTTGTGCCAGGCCTGGGCCAGGTCCAGATCCGCCAGCAGCAGTTGCTCCCGGCTCTCCCGATCCTTGCCCGCCAACGGATAGCCATCGGCATCGACTATGGTCGAGCCGCCCACCCAGTTCACCCCGCGCTCCTCGCCACAGCGATCGCAAGCGGCAACGAACATCCGATTGACCGCCGCATTGGCCTGTACCCGAACCATCTCCGCCGGCCGTTCGCTCACCGGGCGCGGGCCGTCCGGCCAGTTCACCGGCGCGCACAGCAGCGCCGCCCCGGCCAGGGCGGGCAGGCGCACCCACTCGGGGAACTCCAGGTCGTAGCAGATCATCATGGCAATCGGCCCGAAGCGCGTGGCCACCACCGGTGGCGGCTCGTCACCCGGGGTGAAGATCAGGTTCTCCTGATCCCACAAGTGGGCCTTGCGGTACACCGTCAGCGTTCCTTCCGGCTCTATCAGGGCGGCGCTGTTGGCCACCCGATCATCGTCCAGGCGCTCGCAGAAGCCGCCGACAATCACCACCTGCAGCTCTTGGGCGAGACTTTTCCACAGGCTGAGGGTCGGCCCGTCGAGGCGTTCGGACAGCGCCAGGGCTTCGGCCAGACCGCTGAACACGTAGCCGCTTTGCACCAGTTCCGGCAGCACCACCACCTGGGCGCCGCGGGCGGCGGCCTGGCGGATGGCCTCGGCGCTGAGGGTGCGGTTGTAGTCCAGGTCGCCGATCCGTGGTGCCAGCTGCTGGCAGGCCACTTTCAGGGATGTCTGGGGGATCATTGCGCGCCTCCTTCCAGTTGCTGTTCGCTGGCCTGGATGGCCAGGCGTTCCGCTTCCAGGTCCAGGTTGCGGGTCAGGGCCCAGTAGACCAGCCCGGCCACCGCCAGGCCAATCACGAAGGCGATGTCGGCGCCGCCCAGGGCCTGGGACAGCGGGCCCCGGTAGAAGCTCAGGGACATGAACGGCACCATCGCCAGCAGGCCGAGGAAATACGCCAGCAACCCGGCGCTGGACCAGCGGCCATAGATTCCGGCGGGATTGAAGATGTGGCTGATGGCGTAGCGGCCTTTGCGCACCAGGTAGAAGTCCGCGAGGTTGACCGCGGTCCAGGGCACCAGGAAATACAGCATCAGCAGGACAAAGGTGTTGAAGCTGCCCAGGTAGCTTTCGGGAATGTTCATGGCGATCAGGAAGATCACCACCGCCACCAGCAGGATGCCGGTCACCCGGCTCTTGAGGTTGGGCTTGATCGACTTGAAGCCGTCGACGGCGCTGATGCCGGTGAGCATGGCGCCGTAGCAGTTGACCGCCATGATGCCCACCAGTGCCGGCACCGCGATCAGTACCGTGAAAGTACCGAAGCCGGGAATCAGGCGGTTGCCCACTTCGCGCACGCTGGCGATGGCATCGGGGGAGGGCAGGGCCGAGGCCAGGAAGGCCCCCAGGGACATCAGCCACAGGGCCGAGCCGGCGGCGCCCAGGTAGGTCCAGAAGATCACCTGGCGCGATGGCGTCTGGTGCGGCAGGTAGCGCGAATAGTCGGACACGTACACCGAATAGCTGATCTGGTAACCGGCGGCGGCCGACAGTTGGATCAGGAATGCCGACCAGGAAAAGTGCGGGTCGGCCAGGGCCGAGTCGGCCTGCAGGGTCAGCAGAGCGCTGACGGTGAGCACCGCGAATACGCTGATCATCACGTAGGTCAGCCAGCGTTGCACGGTGTGCAGCAGGTCATGGCCAACCACCGCGATCAGCACCGCCAGGGCGATCATCAGGGTGTACCAGGGCGCCCGGGCGCCGGGGATCACTGTATTGATGGCGTCGGTGGCGAGGATCACGTTGAACACGTTGAAGCCGATGTAGACGAACACCACCGCAGTGAATGGCACGATGGCGCCCCGCAGGCCGAACTGGGCGCGGGACTGGATCATCTGCGGCAGGCCCATGCGCGGGCCCTGGTTGGCGTGGAAGGCCATGCAGAAGGTGCCCAGGCACACGCCGATGACGATTGCCAGGATGGCGTAGTGCAGACTCAGGCCCAGGGCCGCGCCGGTGAAGCCGGTGACCATGGTGGTGAGTACGAAGTTGCCGGTGAACCAGAAGGGCCCCTGATGCCAGACCTTGCCGTGGCGTTCATGGCGCGGCACGTAGTCGATGGAACGGGTTTCGATCGCAAGGCCCGGAGGATGGGCTTTCTCGGTGACGCAAGAAGAGGTCGTCATGGGCTACAGCCTTGTTTTTATAGGTCGACCCCGGAGTCTCGGACAAACGCAGCGGTTGTTGAATCAGTGGCGGCAAATAATCAGTTCAGGAATTTGTGAACTGATGAGGGGGACTTGCTGGCAAAGGCGTCGGCGAGATCGGCACCCGGGTTGGGGGCCTCTTCGCTGGCAAGCCAGCTCCTACGGGAGCGGAGAGGGCGCGGGCCCTTGTAGGAGCCGGCTTGCCGGCGAAGGCGTCGGCGGGATCGACGCCTGGCTTGTGGGTCAGGCGCTCATCACGGTGCGGATGTCGGCTGCCAGTTCGCGCACGCGCTCTTCTTCGGTGTCCCAGGAGCACATGAAGCGCGCGCCGCCTTTGCCGATGAAGGTGTAGAAGCGCCAGCCCTTGGCGGTCAGCGCGGCAATCGCCGGTTCCGAGAGCTGCAGGAACACGCCGTTGGCCTGCACCGGGAACATCAGCTCAACACCGGGAATGTCCTCCACCAGCTTGGCGAGCAGTTGCGCGCAGTGGTTGGCGTGGCGGGCGTGCTTGAGCCAGGCGTCGTGTTCCAGTAGGCCGACCCAGGGCGCCGAGAGAAAGCGCATTTTCGAGGCCAGTTGGCCGGCCTGCTTGCAGCGGTAGTCGAAGTCTTCCGCCAGCTTGTGGTTGAAGAACAGGATCGCTTCACCCACGGCCATGCCGTTTTTCGTGCCGCCAAAGCACAGCACGTCCACCCCGGCCTTCCAGGTCAGATCCGCCGGGGTGCAGCCGAGGAAGGCGCAGGCGTTGGAGAAGCGTGCGCCGTCCATGTGCAGGTTCAGCCCCAGTTCCTTGCAGGTGGCGCTGATGGCACGGACTTCTTCCGGGGTGTAGACGCTGCCTACTTCAGTGGCCTGGGTCAGGGTCACCACTCGCGGCTTGGGGTAGTGGATGTCCTGGCGCTTGAGGGCGATTTCGCGGATCGATTCTGGGGTCAGCTTGCCGTTCTGGGTGCCGGCGATCAGCAGCTTGGAACCGTTGGAGAAGAACTCCGGTGCACCGCATTCGTCGGTTTCGACGTGGGCGGTTTCCGAGCAGATCACGCTGTGGTAACTCTGGCACAGCGACGACAGGGCCAGGGAGTTGGCGGCGGTGCCGTTGAAGGCGAAGAACACTTCGCAGTCGGTTTCGAACAATCTGCGGAAATGATCCGAGGCGCGAGCGGTCCACTGATCGTCGCCGTAAGCGCGCTCGTGGCCGTGGTTGGCCTGCTCCATGGCGGCCCAGGCTTCAGGGCAGATGCCGGAGTAGTTGTCGCTGGCGAATTGTTGGCTCTTGTCGGTCATGGCCGGCTCCGTGGTCGATGATGGTGCGCACTTTACCCAAGAATAATGGCCCAGCACACGCTCTGTTTATGCCGGAATAATGCATGGCCCATAAGGATTTATGCGTGAAGCGATGCTGAAAACCGACAACGGCCGGCGCGATGGGGCGCTGGATGCGCTGAAGTGGCTGGCGCTGCTGAGCATGGTTCTCGATCACCTGCGTTATGTAGGCCTGAGCCTGGACTGGCTGTATGTGCCTGGGCGCCTGGCATTTCCCTGGTTCTGCCTGGCAATGGCGGTGAATCTGATGCGCCTGGGCGAGCGCGAAGGGCGCCCGTCCGGGCAATGGCGCTACCTGGGCTGGTTGCTGCTGTTCAGCGGGCTCAGTGAGATTCCCTATCGCCTGTTTGTTCCTGATCCCGACACCTTGAATGTATTGCCGACCCTGGCCCTGGGGCTGCTGGTGGCCCGGGGCTGGCAGCGGCCCGGGGGGCTGGCGTTGGCGCTTGGCTTGGCGGCCCTGCTGTTGGCGCTGGGGTTTTCCCGCTGGCTGATGTTTGGTGCGTTCGGGGTGTTGCTGCCGTTGGCCCTGGTGCTGGTGCTGCGTCGGTCCTGGTATTTCAGCCTGTTGCCGGGGGCCTTGTGTCTGGCGGCCAACCAATGGGAAACCTTGTTCCCGGCGGCGCGCCTGGGCAATTGGGTGGCGACCTGCGGTATTGCCGCTTGTCTGTTGGCGCCACTGTTGGGGCTGATGCTGCTGCGGGTCTTGCGCGGTTGCCCGGCGCCGGCGATGCGGCGTTGGGCGTATGGGCTGTATCCCCTGCATTTTCTTCTTCTGCTGGCCCTGCGCGCCTCCTTGTAGGAGCCGGCTTGCCGGCGAAGGCGTCCGTCGGATTTGTGTCTGGCTTGAGGGCCTGTTCGCTGGCAAGCCAGCTCTTGCGGGGGAGGGGCGTGGCGGGGCGGGGGAGGGACAGGCCCGATCCAGAGCCGTTGGCGGGTGGCGCGGGCAGGCATTTGTCCGTGGGCGCCAGGGCATGTCGTAAACGCACCTTTGTGTGGCGTCCATAGGCATTTGAGTTCCCCTTGCCGGTCATACCATCGCATCCAAAGGGCACAGCTTTAAGGCTGGCCTCACCGAGACGAAAGGCGCACCGCCGCCGCTGGGAGAGACGTGATGTTCAGCAAGCAAGACCAGATCCAGGGTTACGACGATGCACTGCTGGCGGCGATCAATGCCGAGGAACAACGCCAGGAAGATCACATCGAGCTGATCGCGTCGGAGAACTACACCAGCAAGCGGGTGATGCAGGCGCAAGGCAGCGGGCTGACCAACAAGTACGCCGAAGGCTATCCGGGCAAGCGCTACTACGGTGGCTGCGAGCATGTGGACAAGGTCGAGGCCCTGGCCATCGAGCGTGCCAAGCAGCTGTTCGGTGCCGACTACGCCAACGTCCAGCCGCATTCCGGTTCTTCGGCCAACAGCGAGGTGTACCTGGCCCTGCTGCAGGCCGGCGACACCATCCTCGGTATGAGCCTGGCCCATGGCGGCCACCTGACCCACGGCGCCAAGGTGTCGTCCTCGGGCAAGCTGTACAACGCCGTGCAGTACGGTATCGATACCCGCACCGGGCTGATCGACTACGACGAGGTCGAGCGCCTGGCCGTTGAACACAAGCCGAAGATGATCGTCGCCGGCTTCTCGGCCTACTCCAAGACCCTGGATTTCCCGCGCTTCCGGCAGATCGCCGACAAGGTCGGGGCACTGCTGTTCGTCGACATGGCCCACGTCGCCGGGTTGGTCGCCGCTGGTCTGTATCCCAACCCGCTGCCCTATGCCGATGTGGTCACCACCACCACCCACAAGACCCTGCGCGGTCCCCGTGGCGGCCTGATCCTGGCCAAGGCCAACGAAGAGATCGAGAAGAAACTCAACGCTGCGGTGTTCCCGGGTGCCCAGGGCGGTCCGTTGATGCACGTGATCGCCGCCAAGGCGGTGTGCTTCAAGGAAGCGTCGGAGCCGGGCTTCAAGGCCTATCAGCAGCAAGTGATCGACAACGCCCAGGCCATGGCCGGCGTATTTATCAAACGTGGCTACGATGTAGTGTCCGGCGGCACCGACAACCACCTGTTCCTGGTCAGCCTGATTCGTCAGGGCCTGACCGGCAAAGATGCTGATGCCGCCCTGGGCCGTGCCCACATCACCGTGAACAAGAACGCCGTGCCCAACGACCCGCAGTCGCCGTTTGTGACGTCCGGCCTGCGCATCGGCACCCCGGCGGTCACCACCCGCGGATTCAAGGTCACCCAGTGCATTGAACTGGCTGGCTGGATCTGCGACATCCTCGACCACCTCGGCGATGCCGACGTCGAGGCCAATGTCGCTCGCCAGGTGGCGACCCTGTGCGCTGATTTCCCGGTTTACCGCTGAGAGCCGCAACTGGAGCAATGACTATGCAACGCTATTCGGGCTTCGGCCTCTTCAAGCACTCTCTCAGCCACCATGAAAACTGGCAGCGCATGTGGCGCACGCCGACCCCGAAGAAAGTCTATGACGTGGTCATAGTCGGCGGTGGCGGGCACGGCCTGGCGACCGCCTACTACCTGGCCAAGGAACACGGCATCACCAACGTCGCGGTGGTGGAAAAAGGCTGGCTGGGCGGCGGCAACACCGCGCGCAACACCACCATCGTGCGTTCCAACTACCTGTGGGACGAGTCGGCGCAGCTTTACGAGCACGCCATGAAATTGTGGGAAGGCCTGTCCCAGGACCTCAACTACAACGTGATGTTCTCCCAGCGCGGGGTCTACAACCTGTGCCACACGCTGCAGGACATCCGTGATTCCGAGCGTCGGGTGAGCGCCAACCGCCTCAACGGCATCGACGGCGAGCTGCTCAACACCCAGCAGGTAGCGGACGAGATCCCTTACCTGGACTGCTCGAAGAACACCCGCTACCCGGTGCTTGGCGCCACGGTCCAGCGCCGTGGCGGCGTGGCCCGTCACGATGCCGTGGCCTGGGGTTTCGCCCGGGCCGCCGACGCCCTGGGCGTGGACCTGATCCAGCAGACTGAAGTCATTGGCTTTCGCAAGGAAAACGGCGTGTGCATCGGCGTCGAGACCAACAAGGGCTTTATCGGCGCCAAGCGCGTCGGAGTGGTCACGGCCGGTAACTCCGGGCACATGGCCAAGCTCGCGGGCTTCCGTCTGCCGATCGAATCCCACCCGCTGCAAGCGCTGGTGTCGGAGCCGATCAAACCGATCATCGACAGCGTGATCATGTCCAACGCGGTGCACGGCTATATCAGTCAGTCGGACAAGGGCGATCTGGTGATCGGTGCCGGTATCGACGGCTGGGTCGGCTACGGCCAGCGCGGCTCCTACCCGGTGATCGAGCACACCATCCAGGCCATCGTCGAGATGTTCCCGGTTCTCTCCCGAGTGCGCATGAACCGGCAGTGGGGCGGCATCGTCGACACCAGCCCGGACGCCTGCCCGATCATCTCCAAGACGCCGGTGCCGAACATGTTCTTCAACTGCGGTTGGGGCACTGGTGGCTTCAAGGCCACCCCGGGCTCGGGCAACGTGTTTGCCGCCAGTCTGGCCAAGGGCGAGATGCATCCTCTGGCCGCTCCTTTCTCCATCGACCGTTTCCACAACGGTGCGCTGATCGACGAACACGGCGCTGCTGCGGTCGCCCACTAAAAGGACAAATACCTATGTTGCATATCTTCTGTCCTCACTGCGGCGAACTGCGCTCCGAAGAGGAATTCCACTCGTCCGGCCAGGCGCACATTCCACGGCCCCTGGACCCCAACGCCTGCACCGACGAGGAGTGGGGCGACTACATGTTCTTCCGCGACAACCCCCGCGGCCTGCACCACGAGTTGTGGATTCACGCCGCCGGTTGCCGCCAGTACTTCAACGCCACCCGCGACACCGTCACCTACGAAATTCTTGAAACCTACAAGATTGGCACCAAACCGCAGGTCACCGCCAAGGCTGCTGGAGAGAAGGTATGAGCCAGACCAATCGCCTGTCCAACGGCGGACGCATCGACCGCAACAAAGTCCTCACCTTCACCTTCAACGGCCAGACCTACAAAGGCTTCGAGGGCGACACCCTGGCCTCGGCCCTGCTGGCCAACGGTGTGGACATCATCGGTCGCAGCTTCAAGTATTCCCGGCCCCGGGGCATCTTCGCCGCGGGCTGTGAAGAGCCCAACGCGGTGCTGCAGATCGGCGCCACCGAAGCCACCCAGATCCCCAACGTGCGCGCTACCCAACAGGCGCTGTACCAGGGCCTGGTGGCCACCAGCACCAACGGCTGGCCCAGCGTCAACAACGACATGATGGGGATTCTCGGCAAGGTCGGCGGCAAGCTGATGCCACCGGGCTTCTACTACAAAACCTTCATGTACCCGCAATCGTTCTGGATGACCTACGAGAAGTACATCCGCAAGGCCGCGGGCCTGGGCCGTTCGCCCACCGAGAACGATGCGGACACCTACGACAACATGAACCAGCACTGCGACGTGCTGATTGTCGGCGGCGGCCCCGCCGGTCTCGCCGCTGCCCTGGCCGCTGCCCGTAGCGGCGCCCGGGTGATCCTGGCCGACGAGCAGGAAGAATTCGGCGGCACCCTGCTGGACAGTCGCGAAAGCCTGGACGGCAAGCCGGCGGTGGAGTGGGTGGCCAGCGTGGTCGCCGAACTCAAGTCGCTGCCGGATGTGTTGCTGCTGCCACGGGCCACGGTCAACGGCTACCACGACCATAACTTCCTGACCATTCACGAGCGTCTCACCGATCACCTGGGCGACCGTGCGCCGATCGGCCAGGTGCGCCAGCGTATCCACCGGGTTCGCGCCAAGCGTGTGGTGCTGGCCACCGGCGCCCACGAGCGGCCGCTGGTCTACGGCAACAACGATGTGCCGGGCAACATGCTGGCCGGTGCCGTGTCCACCTACGTGCGCCGCTACGGCGTGGCCCCGGGCAAGAAGCTGGTGCTGTCCACCAACAACGACCATGCCTACCGCGTGGCCCTGGACTGGCTCGACGCCAGCCTGCAAGTGGTGGCCATCGCCGATGCGCGGCACAACCCCCGCGGCGCTCTGGTGGAAGAAGCCCGGGCCAAGGGCATCCGCATCCTCACTTCCAGTGCGGTGATCGAAGCCCGTGGCAGCAAACACGTGACCGGCGCGCGCATAGCGGCCATCGACGTCAAGGCGCACAAGGTCACCAGCCCTGGCGAATGGCTCGATTGCGACCTGATCGCCAGCTCCGGCGGCTACAGCCCAGTGGTGCACCTGGCTTCGCACCTGGGCGGCAAGCCGGTGTGGCGTGAAGACATCCTCGGTTTTGTGCCCGGTGAAGCGCCGCAGAAACGCGTGTGCGTCGGTGGCATCAACGGCGTCTACAGCCTCGGCGACACCCTGGCCGATGGTTTCGAGGGCGGTGTACGCGCCGCCAGCGAAGCCGGCTTCCAGAGCGTGGAGGGCGTGCTGCCCAAAGCCCTGGCCCGCCTTGAAGAACCGACCCTGGCGCTGTTCCAGGTGCCCCATGAAAAAGGCACTGCTCGGGCGCCGAAGCAATTCGTCGACCTGCAGAACGACGTCACCGCCGCCGCCATCGAACTGGCGACCCGCGAGGGCTTCGAGTCGGTGGAACACGTCAAGCGCTACACCGCCCTGGGCTTCGGTACCGATCAGGGCAAGCTGGGCAACGTCAACGGCCTGGCCATTGCTGCCCGCTCGCTGAACGTCAGCATCCCGCAGATGGGCACCACCATGTTCCGTCCGAACTACACGCCGGTGACCTTCGGCGCCGTGGCCGGTCGTCACTGTGGGCACATCTTCGAGCCGGTGCGTTTCACCGCGCTGCATGCCTGGCACGTGAAGAACGGCGCCGAGTTCGAAGACGTCGGCCAGTGGAAGCGCCCTTGGTACTTCCCGAAAAACGGCGAAGACCTGCACGCCGCGGTCAAGCGTGAATGCCTGGCCGTGCGTGACAGCGTTGGCCTGCTGGACGCCTCGACCCTGGGCAAGATCGACATCCAGGGCCCGGACGCCCGTGAATTCCTCAACCGCATCTACACCAACGCCTGGACCAAGCTCGACGTGGGCAAGGCCCGCTACGGCCTGATGTGCAAGGAAGACGGCATGGTCTTCGACGACGGCGTCACTGCCTGTCTGGCCGACAACCACTTCCTGATGACCACCACCACCGGCGGCGCGGCTCGCGTGCTGCAGTGGCTGGAGATCTACCAGCAGACCGAATGGCCGGATCTCAAGGTGTACTTCACCTCGGTCACCGACCACTGGGCCACCATGACCCTGTCGGGCCCCAACAGCCGCAAGCTGTTGAGCGAAGTCACCGACATCGACCTGGACAAGGACGGCTTCCCGTTCATGACCTGGAAGGAAGGCCTGGTGGGCGGCGTGCCGGCGCGGGTGTTCCGTATCTCCTTCACCGGCGAGCTGTCCTACGAGGTCAACGTCCAGGCCGACTACGCCATGGGCGTGCTGGAGCAGATCGTCGAGGCCGGCAAGAAGTACAACCTGACCCCCTATGGCACCGAGACCATGCACGTGCTGCGGGCCGAGAAGGGTTTCATCATTGTTGGCCAGGACACCGACGGTTCCATGACCCCGGACGACCTGAACATGGGCTGGTGCGTGGGCCGGACCAAGCCGTTCTCGTGGATCGGCTGGCGCGGGATGAACCGTGAAGACTGCGTGCGCGAGGAGCGCAAGCAACTGGTGGGGCTCAAGCCGATCGACCCGACCCAGTGGCTGCCGGAAGGCGCGCAACTGGTGTTCAACCCCAAGCAGGCGATTCCCATGAGCATGGTCGGTCACGTGACCTCCAGCTACGCCCACAACTCCCTGGGTTATTCCTTCGCCCTGGGCGTGGTCAAGGGCGGCCTCAAGCGCCTGGGCGAGCGGGTCTTCGCGCCCCTGGCCGATGGCCGGGTGATCGAGGCGGAAATCGTTTCTTCGGTGTTCTTCGACCCCAAAGGCGATCGTCAGAACATCTAAGGCACAACACGGTTCACGTAGGAGCCGGCTTGCCGGCGAAGGCGGCCTCAGGGCCGGCACAAGGCCCAAGCGCCTCTTCGCCGACAGCCGCCCCCACAGGGCTGGCGTTATCAACAGAATTCAGGACAGGTGCTCTATGACCGCAGTCAACGTTTACCAACAGCGCCCTACCAGCGGGGCCAAGGCCGAGTCGTCCTTGCACCACGCCGACCTGCCGAGCCTGGTGGGCAAGGGCCGCAAGAACGCCGGGGTGATCCTGCGCGAGAAAAAACTCCTCGGCCACCTGACGATCCGTGGCGACGGCCACGATCCGGCCTTCGCCGCCGGCGTGCACAAGGCCCTGGGTATCGAATTGCCGGGCGCCCTGAGCGTGGTGGTCAACGGCGACAGCAGCCTGCAATGGCTGGGCCCGGATGAGTGGTTGCTGATCGTGCCCAGCGGTGAAGAATTCGCCGCCGAGCAGAACCTGCGCGCAGCCCTGGGCGACCTGCATATCCAGATCGTCAACGTCAGCGGTGGCCAGCAGATCCTCGAACTGTCCGGCCCCAACGTGCGTCAGGTGCTGATGAAGTCCACCAGCTACGACGTGCACCCGAACAACTTTCCGGTGGGCAAGGCGGTGGGCACGGTGTTCGCCAAGTCGCAGCTGGTGATTCGCCGTACAGGCGAAGACACCTGGGAACTGCTGGTACGCCGCAGCTTTTCCGATTACTGGTGGATGTGGCTGCAGGATGCCGCCGCTGAATATGGCCTGAGCGTGCAGGACTGAACCCAGCTTGGCTTGGTAGAGAATCGACCGCGCTGCGGTTGCCCCAACGAACAGGAGTTACTGCCCATGAGCCGCGCCCCCGATACATGGATTCTCACCGCCGATTGCCCCAGCGTGCTCGGCACGGTGGACGCGGTGACCCGCTTTCTGTTCGAGCAGGGCTGCTACGTCACCGAGCACCATTCCTTCGATGACCGGCTCTCGGGCCGCTTCTTCATTCGCGTGGAATTTCGCCAGCCCGACGGCCTCGACGAACAGGGCTTTCGCGATGGCCTGGCGCAGCGAGCCAAGGCCTTCGAGATGAACTTCGAACTGACCGCGCCACACTACCGGCCGAAGGTGGTGATCATGGTCTCCAAGGCCGACCACTGCCTCAACGACTTGCTCTATCGCCAGCGCATCGGCCAGTTGCCCATGGACGTGGTGGCGGTGGTGTCCAACCACCCGGACCTCAAACCCCTGGCCGACTGGCACCAGATTCCCTACCACCACTTCCCCCTCGACCCCAACGACAAGCCGTCCCAGGAGCGTCAGGTGTGGCAGGTGATCGAGGACTCCGGTGCCGAACTGGTGATTCTTGCCCGCTACATGCAGGTGCTGTCGCCGGAGCTGTGCCGCAAGCTCGATGGCAAGGCGATCAATATCCACCACTCCCTGCTGCCGGGTTTCAAGGGCGCCAAGCCTTATCACCAGGCCTACAACAAGGGCGTGAAACTGGTGGGCGCCACCGCGCACTACATCAACAACGACCTGGACGAAGGCCCGATCATCGCCCAGGGCGTGGAAGTGGTGGACCACAGTTACTACCCCGAAGACCTGATTGCCAAGGGCCGGGACATCGAAGGCCTGACCCTGGCCCGGGCGGTGGGTTATCACATCGAACGGCGGGTGTTCTTGAACGGCAACCGCACGGTGGTGCTCTGATGATTCTTGGGGCGGCTGCGCAGCCCTTCGCGAGCAAGCTCGCTCCTACAGGCGTTGCGCCTGTTCGCGTGAAAGCGATTTTGAAAACGAAACAGCATCTGTACCCGAGCAATCCACGTGTTTCCCCTGTGGGTAACGCGGTTCCATAACAACAACAGCGAGGTGAAAGCATGTCTGGTAATCGTGGTGTCGTGTATCTCGGCAGCGGCAAGGTCGAAGTACGGAAAATCGACTATCCAAAAATGCAGGACCCGCGTGGCAGGAAGATTGAGCACGGCGTCATCCTGCGCGTGGTCTCCACCAACATCTGCGGTTCGGACCAACACATGGTCCGTGGCCGTACCACCGCCCAGGTCGGCCTGGTCCTGGGCCACGAAATCACCGGCGAAGTCATCGAGAAGGGCAGTGACGTCGAGAACCTGAAGATCGGCGATCTGGTTTCGGTGCCGTTCAACGTGGCGTGCGGGCGCTGCCGTTCCTGCAAGGAGCAACACACCGGGGTCTGCCTGACCGTCAACCCGGCCCGCGCCGGTGGTGCCTACGGCTACGTCGACATGGGCGACTGGACCGGTGGCCAGGCCGAGTACGTGCTGGTGCCTTACGCCGACTTCAACTTGCTGAAACTGCCGAATCGCGACAAGGCCATGGAGAAGATCCGCGACCTGACTTGCCTCTCCGACATCCTGCCCACCGGTTATCACGGCGCCGTCACTGCTGGCGTTGGCCCGGGCAGCACCGTTTATGTGGCCGGTGCCGGTCCGGTCGGTCTGGCGGCCGCCGCTTCTGCGCGCTTGCTGGGGGCGGCGGTGGTGATTGTCGGCGACGTCAACCCGGTGCGCCTGGCCCACGCCAAGGCCCAGGGTTTTGAAATTGCCGATCTGTCCAAGGACACCCCGTTGCACGAACAGATCGCCGATTTGCTAGGCGAGCCGGAAGTCGACTGCGCAGTGGACGCCGTGGGCTTCGAAGCCCGTGGCCACGGCCATGCCGGTGCTCAGCACGAAGCCCCGGCCACCGTGCTCAACTCGCTGATGGGCGTGGTGCGGGTGGCGGGCAAGATCGGCATTCCCGGCCTGTACGTCACCGAAGACCCGGGAGCCGTGGACGCCGCGGCGAAGATGGGCAGCCTGAGCATCCGCTTCGGCCTGGGCTGGGCCAAGTCCCACAGCTTCCACACCGGCCAGACCCCGGTGATGAAATACAACCGCCAACTGATGCAGGCCATCATGTGGGACCGCATCAACATTGCCGACGTGGTGGGGGTTGAAGTCATCAGCCTCGACGACGCCCCGCGCGGCTATGGCGAGTTCGACGCCGGCGTGCCGAAGAAATTCGTCATCGACCCGCACAAGCTGTTCAGCGCTGCCTGAGGACCGTCAGCCTTTGGGTTGAAGCCTGTCAGTCACTTAAAACGCCGCCTTCTCTTGCCGAGAACGCGGCGTTTTTTTCTTCTGGGGGGAGGCACTTTCAATCAGGCGATCAGTGTGGCGCACAAGCGCCGTCCCAGCACATCCATCAGGTCGCAGCCATCGGTTGATGTCTTGCAGGAATTGTCGGTTGTTCGGCGAGTGCTCGGTAACGGTTGCGGATGGTGAGTCAATAGCCTCTACCCGGGTAGTCGAACCAGTGTTCGCCACTCAGGATTTCCTTTATGTCGGTCTCGGCCAGGATGCCTGGCGCATCCCGCTGGAAGCGCGAGCGCCACTGGGGCAGCCACCAGTAGTTCAGCGCCGTGCCTCTTGGTATCAGCACCAGGGTCAGGACGGGGCGGTCCATGGCGCCGCGCTGGTACAGCTGGTGGCTGCGGTCCATGAGGTCCAGGTAGTAGTCGAGGGGCAGGGACAGCATCAGGGCCGTGGTATGCACCTTTTCTGTCTGGGTTCGCTCTGGGTCCTGCAGCAGGTTCAGGGCTTCGCAGTAGTAACGCTCGGGTTGGCGGGCGAACGCCTGGGCCTCGGCAACGCCAAGAATGCCCAAGGCACTGCCGTCGTCGCGCCAGTCGGCTCCCTGGCGATCGCTGAAGTGCTGGCGGATGAAGCCGGTCAGGGGGCCCGGGGCCGCGTCGGTGCATTGGCTGCTATCGACCGGGGTGCCGATTCGCCAGAGGAACAGGGCCGTTGCCAGGGCCAGCAGGATGCAGCTGTATAGCGCAGCTCTCATAAGAGTCCGTTCGGTTGATGGCGCCAGGTGGCGCGGGGTCTTCCATGGCAGGCAGGGGGGCTGTCTGCAAAGGCGTGGGTGGGGGCCTGGGCGCGGAGTTTACCTTGAGGGCGTTCGCGGGCAAGCCCGCTCCTACGCCAGCGGGTGCCGGTTACAGCACTGTAAGTTGTCCCTGGTACAGCACCGGCCCGGTGGGTTGCCCGGTAGGCGAGCCGCCGTGGGGTTCGAGGCTCACCGCCAGGGCGATCGGGGTGCCCAGCAGCTCGCGCTGGGCCGGGCTCAGGTTGATCTTGCCTTTGCCCCCCACCGGCACCACGCCGAGGGAAATCGGCTGGCCGTCGGCAGGGATCGCCCAGAGTTCCAGGCTGCGGTCCAGGCCAACAGCCGCCAGGGTCAGGGGTTCGACTTGCAGGTACTGGGCGTGAGCCTTGATCCGCAGCGCCGGTTGCTGGTCGGCGCTGAGCAGGGTGGCGCTGTAGCGCACCTGATCGCTTTGCTGGATAAAGCCGATGTACAGGGTCGCCACGACTGCGCAGGCGGCAATCGCCAGGCGCAGGCGCATCCACAGTGGATTTTTCTTCGGTACATGCAGGACCTGGGGTTCGATGCGTGCCTGGATACCCTCCCAGACCCGCTCCGGCACCACCTCTTCAGGCAAGGCGTCGGTCAAAGGGGCCAGGCTTTCCTGCCACTGCGCCAGTTCTTCACGCAGGGCGGTGTCATCCAGCAAGAGCATTTCAAAGCGCCGGCGTGCGGCGCCCTGCATCAGGCCGATGGCGTAGTCGGCGGCCAGGGCGCGGCGTCGTTCAGGGGTTTGATAGTTCATGCTTCAAGGCACCGGCGCAGGCGTTCCATGCCCCGGCGAATCCAGGATTTCACCGAGCCCAGGGGCGCCGCCAAGTGTTCGGCCAGCTCCGAGCAGGACAGGCCCTGGAAGTAGGCCACGGTGATGGATTGGCGTTGCATGCCGTCGAGGTTTTCCAGACAGCGGTTCAGGGCCTGGGCTTGGCGCGCGCTGTCCAGTTGTTCGTGGGCTGAAGGGCTTTGGTCCTCCAGCTGTTGTTCTTCGAACTCGCCCAACGGCCGTTCGCGGTGTTTGCGCAACTGGTCGATGGCCTGGTTGCGGGTGATGTTGATCATCCAGGTCAGGGGCGCGGACAGGTGCGGCTGGTAGCGCACGGCGTTGTTCCAGATGCGCACGAAGCTTTCCTGCAGCACCTCTTCGGCCAGATCGCGGCGGCCCATGAAGCGCAGGGCGACGCCGTGCAGGCGTGGCGCAACACTGCGATAGAGGGTTTCGAAGGCCCGGCGATCGCCCAGTGAACACTGGGCCAGCAGGTGCCGCAGCTGATCGGTGTCGAGGGTCGAGATAGCGGTTCTCCTGGCAGGAACTGGGGCAAGGGGCAACGACAGACGCCGACTGACGCAGCCAAAGATTAGTCCAGGGGGGGCGGTTGTTCCATTCACGTCCTGTTGCCTCGTGCCGGGGCTGGGATAGGCGCTTGTGAACGATATACGTAGCAGCAGCGGGCCTGGATGCAGCCGCCGGACGGCAGGGTGGGTGTCGGAACATTCGCCGTCGGCCTCAGTCAAAACACTGTTTTCCCGCTGCCCGAATCCGGGTGGTTTCTCGCCCCATGAGGTTGTTTCGATGAATATTCCACGCGGTTTCGCCCTGGCTACCCTGATGACCCTGGCAGCCGGTTCGGCTTTGGCCGGCGGTTTCAGCCTGAACGATGCGGCCAATGCCATTGCCGGCATGCAGGGCGGCGACAAGGCCGCTGCTGCCGCACCGACCTCCCAGACCGCCGGTCTGCTGGGCACCCTGTCGCAACTCAATGTCACCCCTGAGCAAGCCGTCGGCGGCACCGGCGCCATGCTCGGCCTGGCGAAGAATCAACTGAGCAGTTCGGACTATTCACAACTGAGCAAAAGCGTACCGGGCCTGGACCAGCTCTCGGGCAGCAACGCCCTGGGCAGTTTGGGCGCCTTGGGCGGCCTGCTCGGTCAGTCTTCCGGTAAAACCGCCGGCCTGGACAGCGCCCTGGGCAACGTCAAGGACACCAATGACTTGAACAACGCCTTTGGTGCCCTGGGCATGGACAGCGGCATGATCGGCCAGTTTGCCCCGTTGATCCTGCAGTACCTGGGCCAGCAGGGCGTCGGCGGTTCTCTGCTGCAAAGCCTGAGCGGCATTTGGGGCGTGGCCAAGTAACGCCCTGCAGCCCCGGCGCCGGGCGCGTTGGGGCTTTTCCTGATTGTTGATGCACTCGTCTTTACCTTTCCTGGAGTTTTCGTCGAATCGGGCCTGTGCTATATCTCGCGCCCCGTTTTCCAAGGAAGCTTGAACGCGATGTTCATGGATGCACTGAAGATGTCTCTGCCCGCCGATGCGGTGCTCGGTTTCATGCTCTACATGCTGGGCGCTGCCCTGGTCTTTGCCCTCTACGCGTTCATCTACACGCGCCTGACGCCTTATAACGAATTCGCCCTGATCCGCCAGGGCAACAGTGCCGCGTCGATCGCCCTGTCCGGTGCCTTGCTGGGCTTTGCGATTCCGGTGGCCAGCGCAATTTCCCATTCCATTTCGATCATCGATTTCCTGCTCTGGGCCGGCGTCGCCGCGGTGGTGCAATTGCTCACGTTCCTGGTGGTCAGCCTGATCCTCAAGGGGCTGTCCCAGCGCATCGCCAACCAGGAAAACGCCGCAGCGATCCTGGTGGCTTCGGTCTCTGTCGGTGTCGGCCTGCTGAATGCGGCCTGCATGACCCCATCGGTCTGAGGGCGTCGGCATGAAGCGCAGTAAAAGTGTGCGCCTGGTGCTGCTGGGCAGCGTGCCGTTCGCCCTGGCCGCCTGTGACGGTCAGCCCCAGGCGACCCGGGAAGTGCGCCAAACCCAGAACTTCACCAGTCTGAGTGAATGCGAGCGAGCACAGATCCCGTTGGCGATCTGCCAGGCGGCTCGGGCTGATGCCAGCGAGCGTGGAGAGAGCGTGGCCCCGCGTTACCTGGATCTGCAACGCTGTGAGGAGGAGTTCTTCACGGGCAAGTGCATGGTCTCCCGGGACAACCGCGCCTACGTGCCGCTTTCCAGCGGCTTTGCCCTGACCACTCAGCGCACGGTGCCGGTCGAGCCCGAGGAAGAACAGCAACAGAGCAGCTCCAGCAGCAGTTCAGGTAGCAGCAGCAGCAGTGGTGGTGGTGGTGGTGGTGGCCGTAGCAGCAACTCCTCCAGCACCGGTTCCAGCTTCTGGCGCTGGATCGGCCTGGACTCGACCCCGGAGCCGCGCTATTTCAGCGAGCCCCTGTATCAGGAGCGCGACGGTCGCGGCGGTACGCGACTGAGCACCCTCAGCCAGCAGGTGGAGGCCGGCAAGACCTTCTCCGGCGCCAACGGTGGACGCTTCGGTATTTCCAGCCCAGAACACTTCACCAGCGCCGGCAACTCCCTGGCCGGTGCCCATGAAGTGGTCAGCCGCAGCGGCTTCGGTTCCTCCAGCCACAGCAGTTGGAGCTTCGGTTCTTGAAACGCATCCCCAGCACCCCGCGGGCGGACTGGCAGGCCACGGCGGAACAACTGGGCTTCGCTTTCCACACCTTCGACGGCGAGCCTTACTGGGACGAGTCGGCGTATTACCGCTTCAACCTGCGACAGATCGAGGACGACCTGGAAGACCCGACCCAGGAACTGCACGAGCTGTGCATGGCCCTGGTGGCCGAGGTGGTGGACAGCGAAGAGTTGCTGGAGCGCCTGGCCATCCCCGAGGCCTTCCATGAGTTGATCCGCCAGTCCTGGAAGCAGGGCGAGCCCCATCTCTATGGGCGCATGGACCTGTGCTACGACGGCGCAGGTCCGGCCAAGCTCCTGGAAACCAACTACGACACGCCGACCTCGCTGTATGAGGCGAGCTTCTTCCAGTACGTCTGGCTCGAACAGCAGATGCAGCGCGGACAACTGCCGGCGGGCTGCGATCAGTTCAACAGCATCGAAGACAAGCTGCTCCAGGCCTTCGTCCAGGGTGGCTTCAAGTCGCCGATGCACTTCGCCTCGGTCAGGGACTCGCTTGAGGATCGCGGCACCGTCGAATACCTGCGGGACATCGCCCGTCAGGCCGGCCTGGGTACGCGGCTGATCGATATCGAGGCGATTGGCCTGAATGCCGGCGGGCGTTTTGTCGACCTGCTGGGCACGCCCATTGAAAGCCTGTTCAAGCTCTATCCCTGGGAGCATTTGTTCAACGAAGCCTTTGGCCCGGCGATTGCCGGCAGCGGCACGCAGTTTGTCGAGCCGCCGTGGAAGGCGATCCTGTCCAACAAGGGCGCCATGGCCCTGCTCTGGGAGCGGCACGCGGGGCACCCGAACCTGCTGCCGTCGTTCATCGACGACGCCCCCTGCGCCAGCCTGAATGCGGGCTGGGTGCGCAAGCCGTTCTTTTCCCGTGAAGGGGCCAATGTGGAAATCTGCACCGCGGGTGGCGAGCGTTTGATCGAAGCCGGGCCCTACGGTGGTGGCCCCTGTATCCGCCAGCAGTTTCAGCCGCTGCCGACCTTTGCCGGTAATCACACAGTGATCGGCAGTTGGGTGATCGGCGATCAGCCGGCGGGGATTGGCATTCGTGAGGACAACTCGCCGATCACCAAGGACAGCAGCCGCTTCCTGCCCCACGTGATCATCGATTGATCAGCGGTTTTCGCTCAGCAGTTCGCTGATGCGCTGGTCCTTGTCGGTCCATAGCCGGTTGACCCAGTCCTGCACTTGCTGGCGGAACGCCGGGTCGTTTTCGTAATCGCCGTGCCACAGCGACGGGTCCAGCTCGCGGGTACGGATGTCGATGATCACCTTGGGCACGCTGCCGCAGATCAGGTCCCAAAAACCGGGGGTGCGTGCTTGTGGATAGACCACAGTCACATCCAGCACCGCGTCCAGTTGTTCACCCAGGGCTGCGAGAACGAAGGCCACGCCGCCAGCCTTGGGCTTGAGCAGGTGCTGGAAGGGGGAGTTCTGCTGCTGGCGCTTGGCTGGGGTGAAACGGGTGCCCTCCAGGTAGTTGACCACGGTCACTGGCTGGCGCTTGAACAGCTCGCAGGCAGCCTTGGTGATTTCCAGGTCCTTGCCTTGCAGTTCCGGGTGCTTGGCCAGGAACGCCTTGCTGTAGCGCTTCATGAAGGGGTAGTCCAGGGCCCACCAGGCCAGACCGAGGAAGGGCACCCAGATCAGTTCCTTCTTGAGGAAAAACTTGAAGAACGGCGTGCGCCGGTTGAGGGTCTGGATCAGCGCCGGGATGTCGACCCAGGATTGGTGGTTGCTCACCACCAGGTAGGAGGTGTCTTCACGCAGGCCTTCGCCGCCGCGGATGTCCCAGTGGGTAGGGATGCACAGGGCAAAGATCAGCTTGTCGATTTCGGCCCAGGTTTCGGCGATCCACATCACCGCCGCGGAAGCGTAGTCCCGCAGGCGCCCCGGGAGGACCAGCTTGAGCAGGGCAAACACCATCAGCGGGCCGAACAGCACCAGGGTGTTGAGCAGCAGGAGCAGGGTGACGAAACAGCCGGTGAGCAGGCGGCGCATAAGGCACTCTTTACAATCTTTTGGGCGCGCCATGATAAGCAGCTTCGCCGGACAGGCCAAATGCTAGTGTGCTGACGAATGTTTCACTTGGGGACGGGTAGGGTGTTGGGCAGGCTGGGCCTCTTCGCCGGCAAGCCGGCTCCTGCAGGGCAGGGGTAGAACCAATTCGTTGGCAGCGGTCTAAAATCCCGCTGCCCCTCTCACAAGGAATCCACTGTCGTGAAATCTGTCCTTGCTCTTGTTTCTCTGTTGGCGCTGCCGGTGATGGCCGCCGAGCCGACGCTGTATGGCCGTTACGAATACATCCGCCTGCCGGAAATCGGTGAAACCCTGCAGGCCAAGATGGACACCGGAGCCCTGACCGCTTCGCTGTCGGCCAAGGATATCCAGACCTTTACCCGCGACGGCGAGGACTGGGTGCGTTTCCGCCTGGCCACCAAGGATGCCGGGAGCAAGGTCTATGAACACAAGGTGGCGCGGATCAGCAAGATCAAGAGCCGTTCCGACGAGGGCGATGAGGTTGAAGAACCGCAGTCGGCCAAGCGCCCGGTGGTGGAACTGGAAATGTGCCTGGGCAACGTCAAGCGCACGGTGGAGGTCAACCTCACCGACCGCAGCAGCTTCAACTACCCGCTGCTGATCGGCGCCAAGGCTCTGCGTGAATTCGGCGCGGCGGTGAACCCGGCGCGGCGTTATACCGCAGACAAGCCCGACTGCTGATTGACGGCTTACCGGGCATCCGGCACCGTTCGCCCACTGAATTTGCGTGCTTGGATGCCATGCCCCATATCCTGATTGTCGAAGACGAAGCGGCGATTGCCGACACCCTGATCTTTGCCCTGCAAGGCGAAGGTTTCACCACCACTTGGCTGAGCCTGGGCCGCGGGGCCCTGGACTATCAGCGGGCCACCCCGGCGGACCTGATCATCCTCGATATCGGTCTGCCGGATATCAGCGGCTTTGAAACCTGCAAGGAGCTGCGCCGCTTCAGCGAGGTGCCGGTGATGTTCCTCAGCGCCCGGGACGGTGAGATCGACCGGGTGGTGGGGCTGGAGATCGGTGCCGACGACTATGTGGTCAAGCCTTTCAGCCCGCGGGAAGTGGCGGCGCGGGTCAAGGCGATCCTCAAGCGCATGACCCCGCGAGCCGCCCCCGAACCGGCGATGGCCTTGTTTGCTATCGACGCGGAACGGGTGCAGATCAGTTATCGGGCCCAGCCCCTGAGCCTGACCCGGCATGAATTCCGTCTGTTGCAATGTCTGCTGGAGCAGCCCGAGCGAGTCTTCAGCCGCGAGCAACTGCTGGACGCCCTGGGGGTGGTGGCGGATGTGGGCTACGAGCGCAATATCGACAGCCACATCAAAAGCCTGCGGGCCAAGTTGCGCCTGGTGGCGGCCCAGGCCGAGCCAATCCAGACCCATCGCGGCCTGGGCTACAGCTACAGCCCGAGTCACGCCTGATGACTCTGGGCATCCGCATCTTCCTGGTCTATCTGCTGTTCATCAGCCTGACTGGCTATTTCGTGCTGAGCACGGTGATGAAGGAGATCCGCCCCGGCGTGCGCCAGTCCACCGAGGAAACCCTGGTGGACACCGCCAACCTGCTGGCGGAGATCCTGCGGGACGATTTCAAGGCCGGCACCCTCAGCGAAAACCGCTGGCCGCAGCTGCTGCGCGCTTACGGCGAGCGGCAACCGGCAGCGACCATCTGGGGCCTGCCGAAGAATCAGGTCAACCACCGTATCTACGTCACCGACGCCAAGGGCATCGTGGTCCTGGACTCCAGCGGCCTGGCGGTGGGCCAGGATTATTCGCGCTGGAATGACGTGTACCTGACCCTGCGTGGCCAGTACGGCGCCCGTTCGTCGCGCTCGCTGGCCGACGATCCCAACTCCTCGGTGATGCACGTGGGCGCGCCGATCCGTGACAACGGCCAGATCATCGGCGTGGTCACCGTGGCCAAGCCCAACAGTTCCCTGCAGCCCTATGTCGACCGCACCGAACGCCGCCTGCTGTGGTACGGCGCCGGGCTGATCGCCATGGGCCTGCTGTTTGGTGCCTTGCTGTCCTGGTGGCTGAGCGCAGCGCTGCGACGCATGACCGCTTACGCCCTGGCGGTCAGCGAAGGCCGTCGCGCCGAGCTGCCGCACTATCGCGGCGGCGAGCTGGAGCAACTGGCGACGGCGGTGGAACACATGCGCACCCAGCTCGAAGGCAAGGCCTATGTGGAGCGCTACGTGCACACCCTGACCCACGAGCTCAAGAGCCCCCTGGCGGCGATTCGCGGCGCGGCGGAGCTGCTGCAAAGCGAGATGCCCCTGGAGCAGCGCCAGCGCTTCGTCGGCAATATCGACAGCGAAAGCGCACGCATGCAGCAGCTGATCGAGCGCCTGTTGAACCTGGCGCAAGTGGAACAGCGCCAGGGCCTGGAAGAGCGGATCAGCGTGCCCCTGGCGCCCTTGTGCAAGGAACTGCTCGACAGCCAGCACGGGCGTATCGAAGGCAAACAGCTGCAGGTGGAATTGACGGTGCCGGCGGACCTGGCCTGGTCCGGCGAGCCGTTCCTGCTACGCCAGGCCCTGGGCAATCTGCTGACCAACGCCCTGGACTTCAGTCCCGTGGGCGGCCTGCTGCGTTGCAGCGCGCAACGGGTGGAGCAGGGCGTGGAACTGGTCCTGTTCAACCAGGGCGAGCCGATTCCGGACTACGCCCTGCCGCGCCTGTGCGAGCGTTTCTATTCCCTGCCGCGCCCGGACAGCGGGCGCAAGAGTACGGGCCTGGGGCTGAACTTCGTCGAGGAAGTGGTGCAACTGCATGGCGGCCAGATGCACATTGCCAACGTCCCAGGCGGGGTACAGGTGAGCGTGCGCCTGCCCTGATCAAGCGGACTTGAAGGGGGGATGTGACGAGGGAGCAAGCGCCCTCGCCACACAGGCCCTGGGGATTCTCCACAGAGTCTCCACATTGTCCCCATAAAACCCCCATGGCTGCGTCCCAGACTCTCCCCCATTCGAACCGGGAGAGCCTCATGAACCGTAACTTGACCTTTAAACTCGGGGCCATCGGCCTGCTGATCCTGCTGTTGCTGATCCCGCTCTTGATGATCAGTGGCCTGATCGGCGAGCGGCAGTCCCTGCGCGACGGCGTGCTCGACGATATCGCCCGCAGCTCCAGCACCCAGCAGCAGATCAGCGGCCCGGTGATGGTGGTGGATTACCGCCAGACCGTGCGCACCTGGAAGACCGACGAAAAAACCAAGAAACGCTACCAGGAAACCAGCGAGGAGCAAGGGCGGCTGTTCTTCCTGCCGGAGCATTTCGAGCTGGACGGCAAGGCCCAGACCGAGCTGCGGGCCCGGGGCATCTATGAGGCGCGGCTGTTCCATGCCGACAACCACATCAGTGGCCACTTTGTGGTTCCCGAGCAGTACGGCATCAAGGATAACTTCGCCGACTACCAGTTCGACCAGCCATTCCTGGCGGTGGGTATCAGTGATATCCGCGGTATCGAAAACGCCCTGCAACTGCAGCTCAATGGCCAGACCCTGGACTTCGCCCCGGGCACCTTCGTCAGTTGGCTGGATGAAGGCGTGCACGTGATGCTGCCGCCCCTTGACCTGAAGAAAGGCACCCGCCTGGACTTCGCCTTCGACCTGCGCCTGCAGGGCACCGGGCAGTTGCAGGTGCTGCCGGTGGGCAAGACCAGCAAGGTGCTGCTGACGGCCAACTGGCCTCACCCAAGCTTTGTCGGCAACTACCTGCCGGTGCAGCGGGAGGTCACCGAGCAGGGCTTTTCGGCGCTCTGGCAGACCTCGTTCTTCTCCACCAACCTGCAGCAGGCCCTGGATCGTTGCGTGATCACCAGTGAGTGTCGCGACTTTAATGGCCGCAGTTTTGGCGTGAGCTTCATCGACCCGGTGGACCAGTACCTGAAAAGCGATCGGGCGATCAAATATGCGTTGCTGTTCATCGGCCTGACCTTTGCCGGGTTCTTCCTCTTCGAGGTGCTCAAGAGCCTGTCGGTCCACCCGATCCAATACGGCCTGGTGGGCGTGGCCCTGGCGTTCTTCTACCTGTTGCTGCTGTCGCTGTCCGAGCACTTGGGCTTCGAGCTGGCGTATGGCCTGTCGGCGGCGGCCTGTGTCGGCCTGATCGGTTTCTATGTCAGCCATGTGCTGCACAGCTGGCGCAATGGTGCGGCCTTTGCGGCGGGGCTGGCGGCTTTGTATGGCTTGCTCTACGGCCTGCTCAGCGCCGAGGACTACGCGCTGCTGATGGGTTCGCTGCTGCTGTTTGGTCTGTTGGGCGTGTTCATGGTGCTGACTCGCAAGCTGGACTGGTATGGCATTGGCTTGCGCAAGGAGCCGGCACCCTTGCAGTTCGATCTGGAGGTGGTGCGTGAGTAGGTCGTTGGGGTTGCGCGAGGATCAGCGTCTGCGGGAAAGCCTGACGCTGCGCATTGGCGAGTTGTTTCCGCTGGAGGCGTGGTGGCTGGTGCGCCAGCAAGCCACGCCCCGTGCTGTAGGAGCCGGCTTGCCGGCGAAAAGGCCCGATCGCCTGACCGATTAGAGCGGCGGTCGGGTCTCGAGCATCGAAGGCCGCTGACTGACCTCGAAGTACCAGACAGCGAGGCCGGGCTGTTGCTGGCGCCACGCCAGGTCCGGATGGCGGAAGTCCAGGTAAGCCAAGGCACAGGCGACGCTGATGGCGGCCACGTCGAAGTGGCTGGTCAGCTCGGCCAGCGCCTCGGCCTCAAGCACTGCCAGGGCTCGCCGGATCTTGTCACGCTGGCCTTCGAGCCACGGCTCCCAGTGGTGTTCCGGTGGCCGCAGGGTCAGCTCGTAACGCACCAGCACGGCGGCCTCCATGATCCCGTCGGCCAGGGCCGCCAGGGTCAGGCGCCGCCAGCGGGACGAACCCTCTCGGGGAATCAGTGGGTTGCCGACATGTTGCTGGTCCAGGTACTCGAGGATCACCCGACTGTCGTAGAGCACTTGGCCGTTGGCCAGGCGCAGGGCAGGAATCTTGCCCAGGGGGTTGTCCTGGTTCAGCGCGCTGTCCGGGTTTACCGGGGTCAGTTGGCAGGCTTGCAGGGCCACACGGTTGAGCTGCCCGGTTTCGTGCAGCAGCACCATGATTTTGCGTACGTAAGGTGATGCCCGGTTGTGGAACAGCGTCATGCTTGGGGTAGACATGAATATTCCTCGCGGTTGGGAGCGGAGCACAGGCTCGCGGCCCGAGGATCTTAGCGCAGCCTGTGGCACTGGCCACAGGGGCGGCATAAGGGACAGACAAGGAGTGATGAATGCGCAGGTCCTATCTTTTGCACGGGCTGTACAGTCTGGCCCTGACTCTGTTGGGTGGGCTGGCGGTGTACCTGGCCCTGCAATACGAGTTTCGTCGCCATGGCGAGGGTGAGCCCGAGCTGATCATGGCGTTTGCCTATATGGCCTGGTACTGGGCGCTGCCGGCGTTGGCCCTGCCGGCTCTGGTGTGCGGGCTGCTGGGCCTGCGTGGCCCCGAGCCGGTGACCCGGCCCTGGCGTTGGAGCCTGGCGGCGAGCTATGTGCCACTGCTGGGGCTGGCGCTGTTTTGCGTACTGGTCGCGGCTGAGGCGCTGCTGGAAAACCGCGTGTTCATTCCGGTGCTGCTGATCAGCCTGGGGCTGTCGGTGTATCTGTGGCGCGGTTTTCCCTCGGCTGCCGTCAAGCCGCTCGCCCGCGCCTGAACAAGCCCCGAAGGGCGATCAGCGCCGGCAGGCCGAGGCCGAGCCAACTCAGGCTGTCCCAGAACCCATCCCCCAGCAGCGCGGCGAACAGGCCACCGGCGCTGAGCAGGGCCAGGGCCAGCGGCACCCTGAAGACTTTCCAGAAGTTCGATGGCCGAGTCTTCATGGGCGCACCTGCGCAACCGACTTCGCAGCACGCCGGCGGACTGTCCACAGGTACAGGCCACTGCCCAGGACAATGATGGTCAGCCCATCCAGGGTCGCCCACAGCACCTTCATCGGCATGCCGCCGTAGTCACCGAAGTGCAGCGGCTGGGACATGCCCATGGCATCCATGTACCAGGGGCGCGTGCCCACGGCAGTGACCTGCAGGGTGCCGGCGTCGATCAGCACCGGGGTCAGCAGGTGCGAAGTCAGGTGGCTGCTGCCCTTGAGGAACACCGCGTAGTGGTGCTCGCTGGAGAAGCGCGTACCGGGGAAGGCGATGAAGTCCGGCTGCATGCCCGGAGCCGCGTCCCGGGCGATATCCAGCAGGCGGCTGGCCGGTGCCAGTGCGGCCAGCGGCGGGGCGTCGCGGTAGGGTGCGACCATGGCGCTGAGGCTGTCGTTGCGCCAGGCGGCGATGATCAGGTCGGCGCAGGCGCTGATGACCCCGGTCACCCCCACCACCAATGCCCAGGTCAAGGTCACCACGCCAATCAGGTTGTGCAGGTCGAGCCAGCGCAGGCGGGTGGATTTGTCCTGGCGCACGCTGGCGAATTTCAAGCGACGCATGAACGGCAGGTAGAGCACCGTGCCGGAGATGATCGCCAGCACAAACAGCAGGCCCATGAAGGCCAGCAGCAGCTTGCCCGGCAGCCCGGCGAACATGTCCACATGCAGGCGCAGCATGACCATCATCAACCCGCCATTGGCCGAAGGCATGGCCACGGCTTCGCCGGTGCGGGCGTCGAGCATGAAGGTGTGGGAGGAATTGGGCTCGGTGCCGGCGGTCTTGGCCATGATCGCCATCACGCCGTTGGGCTCGTCTTCGTCCCAGCCGAAGTACTGCATGACTTCGCCGGGGCGGTGGGCTTCGGCGGCCTTGACCAGCTGTTGCAGGTCCAGGTGCGGGGTGTCGGCGGGCATTTGCCGCAGCTCGGGGGAGTCCCCCAGCAGGTGGTCGATCTCGTGGTGAAAGATCAGCGGCAGGCCGGTAAGCGCCAGCATCAGCAGGAACACCGTGCAGATCAGGCTGGTCCAGGTGTGGATAAAGGACCAGCGGCGGATTGTCTTGCTTTTCATCAAGGCTCCAACAGGCAAAAGGGCCGCGGTTCAGGCGGCCCTTGGGTGAGGGATTTCCCTTCTTAGAATTTGTAATTCACGCTGGCCATGACGTTGCGGCGGTCGCCGTAGTAGCAATAGGTACCGTCGCAGGTCGACATGTATTCCTTGTCGAATACGTTGTTGGCGTTGAGGGCTACGCTGGCGCCCTTGAGCGAGTTGTCCAGGCGGCCGAGGTCGTAATGCACCGCAGCGTCGTAGACGGTATAGGCCGCGGTATCGCCGTCGGATTTGCGGGCTACATAGGCCAGGTTGCCTGCCGGAACGTTGTTGGTCTCGCCGATGTAGCGGGCTCCGAAGCCTACGCCGAAACCGTCCAGCAGCCCGTTGTGCCAGGTGTAGTCGGCCCAGATCGAGGCCTGGTTTTCCGGGGTCAATGGCAGCGGACGGTTCTTGTCCTGAGGGTCGCCGACCTTGGTCATCTTGCTGTTGGCGTAGGTATAGGCGGCCGTCAGCTTGAGGTTCTCATTGACGTTGCCCACCGCTTCCAGCTCGAAGCCGCGGACCTTGGCCTCACCCAGTGGGCGGCTGACGCCCAGGCTGTCGGTGAGGACGATGTTCTGCCGGGTCAGGTCGTATACCGCGGCAGTGAACAGCATCTCGCTGCCCGGAGGCTGGTACTTGAGGCCCAGCTCGTACTGCTTGCCAGTGCTGGGTTCGAAGGCCTGGCCTTTGGCGTTGCCGCCGGGCTCGGCCTGGAAGGATTCGGCGTAGGAGATGTAGGGGGTGAAGCCGGAGTCGAAGACGTAGCTGAGGGCTGCGTTGCCGGTGAAGGCGTGATCGTCTCGCTCGTCGTGGGGCTTGTTAGTGATGTTGTAGAACCTGGAGTCGGTGTGCAGCCAGTCCTGGCGTCCGCCCAGGGTCAGGCGCCAGTTGTCCAGGGCCATCTGGTCCTGGACATAGAGCCCGGTGCCCTGGCGCTTCTGGTTGTAATCGTTGTAGGCAAAGTAGGCGACTTTGCTGAAGTCCTGGCCGTAGATCGGGTTGATGATGTTGCTGGTGGGCGCTTCACCGTACAGCCACTTGTAGTTGGTGTTGACGCGCTGGTGATCCAGGCCCAGCAACAGGGTGTGCTTGAGCTCACCAGTGTTGAAGTCGGCCTGGAAGTTGTTGTCCACGGCGAACTGGCTGATGTCCTCGTTGACGATGTTGGCGCCACGGCGCACGGTGCCGTCGGCACTCACTGCCTGGTCGGGCTTGTTGGGCCAGAAGCTGCCACCGGCGGTGATGCCCTGGAACGACAGGTCGCTCTTGGTGTAGCGCAGGTTCTGGCGGAACTGCCAGACGTCATCCAGGCGATGCTCGAACGCGTAACCCAGTGCGTAGTAAGTCTTGTCGTAGTATTCCCAGCTCGGGTCGCCAAGGTTCTTGTGGTACTTGATCTCGCCTGCCGGGCTCGCCAGCTTGGTGCCCTGCAACGGCAGGAACTGGCTGGTGATGCCGGTATCGTCGCGGTTGAACTGGCTGAGGAAGGTCAGCTTGGTGTCTTCGTCGATGTTCCAGGTCAGGCTGGGGGCCAGGTTGTAGCGCTTGTCCTGGTTGTGTTCGATGGCGGTGTTGCTGTCGCGGACCACGCCGCTGACGCGATACAGGAAGCGTCCCTGGTCATCGATGGGGCCGGTGCTGTCGAAGCTGATCTGCTTGCGCTGGTAGCTGCCGATCTGCAGTTGCACTTCGTGGCTGCTGCTGTCCTCCGGACGGCGGCTGACCATGTCCAGCAGTCCCCCGGGCGGTGTCTGGCCGTAGACCGAAGACGCCGGGCCACGAAGCAGGGCCACGCGCTCCAGGTCCCAGGTTTCCAGCTTGGGCATGGTGTAGGTGCCTTTGGGCAGGGGCAGGCCATCGAGGAACTGGGTAGGTTCGAAGCCCCGCACTTTCAGCCATTCGGCACGGCTGTCGCTGCCGTAGCTGCTGGCGGTGACGCCGGGCATGTAGCGCACGGCATCGTCGAGGTTCTGCACCGCGCGGTCGCTCATCTGCTCACGGGTAGCCACTGAGATGGAGCGGGGCACTTCGCGCAGTTCGGTATCGGTCTTGGTGCCGACGGCCGTGCGTTTGGCCATGTAACCCTCAACCGGCCCCCAGGCCGTTTCATAACTGCCCTGGCCAGTGATATTGGTTTCCGGCAAGGCCACCACGCCGTCGGGGATGGTCACCAGGCTGTAGCTGCCGGCATCGCTGTGTTCAAGCTGCAGGCCGGTGCCGCGCAGGGCTTCACGCAAGGCGCCCGGGGCATCGAACTGGCCCTTGACCGGGGCCGAGGTCTTGCCCGCCGCCAGGGACGGATTCAGGCTCAGGGCCAGGCCGGCCTGGCTGGCGATCTGGTTCAGGGTGCTGGCCAGGGGCGCGGCCGGCAGGTTGTAGGCGCGCACGCTGGAAGATTGTTCGGCAGCCATCAGCGCCGGGCTGGCCAGGGGGGCGCTGAGGGCGATGGCAACGGCCAAGAGACTGGGGCGCAACAGGGTGTCTAGCGGGCGGGGCATACGGCGGCTCCTGAATGGAAATGTTTCGCAATTGCCTAGGTGCCGGACGAGATTGGAAAAGTGATAGGGCGAATTGAAAATAATTTAGATTTAGATCGGTCGGGGTGGTTCGCTGGCAAGCCTGCTCCTACGGGATCGATGTAGGAGCCAGCTTGCTGGCGAAGGCTGCGACACCAACCTCAGGGCTTGGCGTCGGCCTTGGCCACCACCGTCACCCACCAGGCAGTGTGCCGCTCGATCTTCACGGGTAGGGTCGGCAGCAGGGCATTGAGCGCCAGGTCGGTGTCCTGCAAGGGGAAGCTGCCGGTGATGCGCAGGTCGGCCACTTCCGGGGCCACTCCCAGGTGACCACGGCGATAACGGCCCAGCTCATCAATCAGGTCACCGAGTCGGGCGTTGTCCACCACCAGCATGCCCCGGGTCCAGGCGTCGGCCCCCAGGTTCAGCGCCTGCAGCGGCTCGAGACCGTCCCGGCGCATCAGCACTTGCTGGCCTTCCTTGAACACCTGTTCGTCCTGGCCGGCTTGCGCTCGTGCCGCCACCGCCGATTGCAGTACACCGAGGCGGGTGCCCTGGTCTTCACGCTTGACCAGGAAGCGCGTACCCAAGGCACGCATCCGGCCGTCGCGGGTTTCGACGATGAAGGGGCGGCTGTCGTTGTGCCCGGTCTCGATGAGAATTTCGCCTTCCTGGAGAACGATCCGCCGCTGCTGCTCATCGAAGCGCACATCCAGCGCACTGTGGGTATTGAGATTGATCACCGTGCCGTCCGTGAGGCGCAGGGTACGTTGCTCGCCGGTGGCGGTGCGCTGATCGGCCAACCAGTAGTCCACAGGCAGGTAGCGCTCGGAGGCAAACAGCGCCAGCCCTGCCACCAGCACCACGCTGGCGACCCCGCGTCCAAGCTTGCGCACGCGCCGGCGCAGGCTTTCGCGAGATTGCACCAAGGCATTGCGGGCCGGGCCGACCGCTACGCTGAAACGCTGGTCGAGCATGCCCAACTGGCGCCAGGCGCGGGCGTGTTCTTCATGGGCAGCATGCCATTTGGCGAACTCTTCGCGCTCCAGCGCACTGCCGCCGCCGTCCAGGGATAGTTGCCAGGCAATGGCGGCATCCAGCACCTGGGCGGACACCGGCTTGGAGCTGATAGGGGTCATACCGGCTCCCCGTACAGGGCGATGTAGCACTGGCGGATGCCCTGGGCCAGGTACTGACGTACCCGTGGCACCGAGACTCCAAGACGCTCGGCGATCTGGGCATGGCTCAGGCCGTCGAGGCGGTTATAGAGGAAGGCCGCCCGAGCCTTGCTCGACAGCTTGCCCAGCAGGCGGTCGATGGCCTTGAGGTCTTCGAGGATCATCTGCTGTTGCTCCGGCGAAGGCTGCTCGCCCTCGGGAATCAGCATCAGTTCGCTGAGGTAGGCCTGTTCCAGGGCGGCGCGGCGGAAGTAGTCGTACAGCAGGCCTTTGGCGATGGCCACCAGGAAGGCCCTGGGTTCCCGTGGAGCCTTGAGTTCGTCGCGGCCCAGCAGGCGCACGAAGGTGTCCTGGCTCAGGTCCTCCGCCCGTTGGGCGCAGGCAACGTTGCGCCGCAGCCAAGCCAATAGCCAACTGCGATGGTCGCGATACAGCGCACCAACCAGCTCATTGTGGGGGCTTTGGACTGACGACAACGGGGCTCACCAATCGAGAAGTTTAAAATAACGAGAATTATTCGCGATTGTGGCAGAGGCGAAACAGTGGCGCAATTGACGCTGGTCGGCTGCCTTGTTGCTGAAGCGGGCCGGTGCCGAAGACTTGCGTCTGCAGAGGGCGCCCTCGCCACAGTGATCTGTACTGTCGTGGTGGATCAGAACGAGGGCGCTTGCTGCCGGCGTTTCCATTGGCCGAGACGTTGTTGCAGGTTCAGCGGGCTGTGGATCTGCTGCTGGCGGGCGCGGCTGAACAGGATCAGCGCCAACTCTGCCGTGGCCAGGGCATCGGCCGCTGCGTGGTGACGCTCGGCCACTTGCAGCTTGAACCCGTTGATCCAGTCATCCAGGCCGGCCTCACGGACAGCGGCCTGGGGACAGAGCATGGGGGCCATGTCCGCCACATCGAGGAAGCCATGCTGCAGGCGATAGCCCAGGCTGTCCTTGAGTGCCCGACCGAGCATGTGCTGGTCGAAAGGGGCATGAAACGCCAGAAGCGGGCTGTCGCCGACGAACTCCATGAAGTCCAGCAGGGCCTCCACCGGATCGCAGCCGGCGGCGATGGCGCTGGGCCCCAGGCCATGGATCAGCACGCTGGGGCTGAGCTTGTGGCCTTCGCGCTGTAGGGTGCGCTCGAACTGCTGGCTGAAGTCGATGGCGCCGTCCTCGATCACCACCGCGCCGATGGATAGCACCTGATCGCGGTTCAGGTTGAGGCCGGTGGTTTCCACGTCCACCACCACCCAGCGTTGCTCCCGCAGGCTGCACTCGCCCAGCTCGGTGAAAGCGGGCAGGCGGTCGCGACGTTGTTGCTGCTCGGCAGTCAGGACGCTGACGGCGGGACGGAACCAGGCAAACAGGCTCATAGCTGATAACTCATAGCTGGTACCGCAGGGCCAGACTGCTTTGCAGGCGCTGGGCCTGGCGCAGGGACTCACGCAGGATGCGTCGGTCCAGGTGATTGAGGCTGTCCGGGTCGACCCGATTGGAGTAGGGCTGGTTCTCCCGGGTCTGGCGTTGATGCTGCTGCATGCGGGTCTGCTGGATGAAGTGATAGGCCTCTTCGTACGCTGCGCCGTCCAGGGGTTCTATGACTTGCCTGGACACCAGTTGGCGCAAGCGCTCCAGGGTATTGATCGCACCGATGCCATTGGCCAGGGCCAGCAGCCGGGCGCCGTCGACGAAGGGGGTGAGGCCCTGGACCTTGAGGTCGAGGGTGGCTTTTTCACCGTTCTTTTTGGCCAGGACGAATTCGCGGAAGCGTCCCACCGGTGGCCGCTGACGCAGGGCGTTTTCCGCCAGCATGCGCTGGAACAGGCGGTTGTCGCCGACTTGGTCGAGGATCCCCCGGCGCAGTTGCTCGGCGCCTTGTTCATCGCCCCAGACCACCCGCAGGTCGAAGTAGATGCTCGAACCCAACAGGTTTTCCGGCGTCGCCTCGCGGATGAAGGCGGCAAAGCGTCGGGCCCATTCGGCGCGGGACAGGCACAGCTCGGGATTGCCGGCCATGATGTTGCCCTTGCACAGGGTGAAGCCGCACAGGGCCAGGCTCTGGTTGATCTGCTGGGCAATGGGCAGCAGCTTGCCGCGAATCTCTGCGGCGTGGGCCGCGTCCCGGGCCTCGAACAGAATGCCGTTGTCCTGGTCGGTGTGCAGAGTCTGTTCGCGCCGGCCTTCGCTGCCGAAGCACAACCAGCTGAAGGGCACGCCCGGGTCGCCCTTGTCCGCCAGGGTCAACTCGATCACCCGGCATACGGTGTGATCGTTGAGCAGGGTGATGATGTGGGTGATCTGGGTCGACGACGCACCGTGGGCCAGCATGCGCTCCACCAACTGGCCGATCTCGCCTCGCAGCGCCACCAGGTGTTCCACCCGGGGAGCATTGCGGATGGTGCGCGCCAGGTGCACCAGATCGACCCGTTGCAGGGAAAACAGGTCACGCTCGGAGACAACGCCGCACAGGCGCTGGTCTTTCACCAGGCAGACGTGGGCGATATGGCGCTCGGTCATGGCGATGGCGGCGTCGAAGGCACTGTGGTCCGGGCTGAGGAAAAAAGGGGCCTGGGTCATGTGCCGTTCGATGGGCTGGTTGAGGTCCTGGGTGCAGTCGGCAACTACTTGGCGCAGGTCCCTCAGGGTGAAGATCCCCAGGGGCGCCTTGCGCTCGTCCACGACCACGATGCTGCCCACCTGTTGCTCGTGCATCAGGGCCACGGCCTCACGCAGGGGCATCTGTGGGGAGCAGGCGACGGGATGACGCATGGCCAGATCGCCCAGGCGGGTGTTCAGCGAGTATTGGGTGCCGAGGGTTTCCACGGCCTTTTGCTTGACCTGCTGATTGACCTGATCCAGCAGGCTGCTGACTCCGCGCAGGGCGAAGTCGCGGAACTCGGCGGACAAGGCGAAGAGCTTGATGAAGGCGCTCTTGTTCAGTTGCAGGCAGAAGGTGTCTTCGGCGGCCCGGTGTTCGGTGCGGGTGGCGCGTTCGCCCAGCAACGCGGCCAGGGGGAAGCATTCGCCGGCGGTGATCTCGAAGGTGGTTTCGGTGCTGCCTTTGGCGGCGTGGGTGCGCTCGCCCACCACGCGGCCCTGCTTGACGATGTAGAAGTGCTCAACCGGGCCGTCGGCAGGCTTGATGATGCTGTCGCCGGGGCCGTAGAAACGCAGCTGGCATTGTTCCACCAGATAGGCCAGGTGGAGGTTTTCCATCTGGTTGAAGGGCGGGAACCGCTGCAGGAACTGCACGGTCCCCTGGATGTTCTGCAACACCGCGGTCTTCCCTGCCTGGATGAAGGCGTCCGCTTTAGTCATAACGATTACCGCAGTCTTTTTGGATTTGTTGTGGTCGGATCACGGCAATGGTCGGACTCCCAGCGCGAGGTGCCCATTGGACGTAAGTCTAGGTAGCGGTCGCAGCCCGGACATTTGGCTTTGAGCGGCGTGTAATCGATGCGAAAAAGCTCTGATCAAGGCTCTTGGCAATTTTTCCGACGAAGTGCACATTGGAGGCCTGCTTAGCGATGTCTGACCACTGTGCTAGGGGATTGATCTGTTCATGTAGAGAAATGTATGCCCGACCACGATATTTTGAGTGACGCCGAGCGCGAGGCGCTGAGTGCGGTCATGCTGGAGCCGGATCTGCCGGCCCAGCGGGTGTTGATCGCCGATGACGACAAGGATGCACGGGAACTGCTCGCGGAAATTCTTGGCCTGGATGGTATTCGTTGCCTTACCGCTGCCAGCGGCAAGGCCGCCCTCGAATTGCTCGAATCGAACAAGTCCATCGGCCTGCTGATCACCGATCTGCGCATGGCCCCCTGCAGTGGCCTTGACCTGATCCGCCAGGTGCGGGAATCGGAGCGGGCGGCGCTGCCGATCATCATCATTTCCGGTGACGCCGATGTGCGCGACGCCATTGCTGCCATGCACTTGAGCGTGGTGGACTTCCTGCTCAAGCCCATCGACACCAGCAAGTTGCTGGCCCTGGTCAAGCATGAGCTGGGCGTGGTGTTGTAGCCGGCCCTCGGCACACGGCACAAAAAAAGCCCCGGTTGTTAGACCGGGGCTTTTTCATTGGCGCTGCTGCGAGGTGTTACAGGCCGTTCTTGGCCTTGAACTCGCGACGACGACGGTGCAGGACCGGCTCGGTGTAGCCGTTGGGCTGCTTGGTGCCTTCAATCACCAGCTCCAGGGCGGCCTGGAAGGCGATGTTGCTGTCGAAGTCCGGAGCCAGCGGGCGGTACAGCGGGTCACTGGCGTTCTGCCGGTCAACCACCGGGGCCATGCGCTTGAGGCTTTCCAGCACCTGTTCCTGGGTCACCACACCGTGGCGCAGCCAGTTGGCGATGTGCTGGCTGGAGATGCGCAGGGTGGCGCGGTCTTCCATCAGGCCGACGTCGTTGATGTCCGGCACTTTCGAGCAACCCACGCCCTGGTCGATCCAGCGCACCACGTAACCGAGAATGCCCTGGGCGTTGTTGTCCAGTTCGTTCTTGATCTGCTCGGCCGACCAGTTGGTGTCGCTGGCCAGAGGGATGGTCAGGATGTCGTCCACCGAAGCGCGGGCGCGCTTGGCCAGTTCGGCCTGACGGGCGAACACGTCGACCTTGTGGTAGTGCAGCACGTGCAGGGCGGCGGCGGTCGGTGACGGCACCCAGGCGGTGTTGGCACCGGCCAGCGGGTGGGCGATCTTCTGCTCGAGCATGGCGGCCATCAGGTCCGGCATGGCCCACATGCCCTTGCCGATCTGCGCGCGGCCTTGCAGGCCGGTGGACAGACCGATATCGACGTTCCAGTTCTCGTAGGCGCCGATCCATTTCTCGGCCTTCATGTCGGCCTTGCGCACCATGGCGCCGGCTTCCATGGAGGTGTGAATCTCGTCGCCGGTGCGGTCGAGGAAGCCGGTGTTGATGAACACCACGCGCTCGCTGGCCGCCTTGATGCAGGCCTTGAGGTTGACCGTGGTGCGGCGCTCCTCGTCCATGATCCCGACTTTCAGGGTGTTGCGCGGCAGGTTCAGCACGTCTTCGATGCGGCCGAACAGTTCGTTGGTGAACGCCACTTCTTCAGGGCCGTGCATCTTCGGTTTGACGATGTACATCGAACCGGTGCGGCTGTTCTTGCGCGAGGTATTGCCGTTGAGGTTGTGGATCGCCGCGAGGCTGGTGACCAGGCCGTCAAGGATGCCTTCCGGCACTTCGTTGCCATCCTTGTCGAGGATCGCATCGATGGTCATCAGATGGCCGACGTTACGCACGAACAGCAGCGAACGGCCGTGCAGTTTCACCGGCTCACCGTTGACGCCGGTGTATTCGCGGTCGGCGTTCATGGTGCGGGTGAAGGACTTGCCGCCCTTGGCCACTTCTTCTGCCAGGTCGCCTTTCATCAGGCCGAGCCAGTTGCGGTAGATCACCACCTTGTCGTCGGCGTCGACGGCAGCGACCGAATCTTCGCAGTCCATGATGGTGGTCAGGGCCGCTTCCATCAGCAGGTCCTTGACCCCGGCGGCGTCGGTCTGGCCGACCGGGCTGGTGGCGTCGATCTGGATCTCGAAGTGCAGGCCGTTGTGCTTGAGCAGGATCGCGGTGGGGGCTGCGGCATCGCCCTGATAGCCGATCAGTTGGGCATCGTTGCGCAGGCCGCTGTTGCTGCCGCCCTTGAGGCCCACCACCAGCTTGCCGCCGACGATCTTGTAGCTCACGGAGTCCACGTGGGAGCCGGCAGTCAGTGGGGCCGACTCATCGAGGAAGGCGCGGGCGAAGGCGATGACCTTATCGCCGCGAACCTTGTTGTAGCCTTTGCCTTTCTCCGCGCCATCGGCTTCGCTGATGGCGTCGGTGCCGTACAGGGCGTCGTACAGCGAACCCCAACGGGCGTTGGAAGCGTTGAGGGCGAAGCGCGCGTTCATCACCGGCACTACCAGCTGCGGGCCGGCCATGTGAGCGATTTCTTCATCGACGTTCTGGGTGGTGGCCTGGAAATCCGCCGCTTCTGGCAGCAGGTAGCCGATGTCTTGCAGGAAGGCTTTGTAGGCCACGGCATCGTGGGCCTGGCCGGCACGGGACTGGTGCCAGGCATCGATCCGCGCCTGGAAATCATCGCGCTTGGCGAGTAGGGCTTTGTTCTTCGGCGCCAGGTCGTGAATGACCTTGTCGGCACCGGCCCAGAATGCGTCGGCGGTGAGGCCGGTACCGGGAATGGCTTCGTTGTTCACGAAGTCGAACAGGACTCTGGCGACCTGCAGGCCACCGACTTGAACGTGTTCAGTCATTGCTTGCCTCACTCTGCTCAGCTATTTCGCTTTTCAGCTCTTCAAATTAACAATGAAGCCGGCGGCCATTTAAAGCACAACCCTGTTCACCAGTACATGCCATTGCTGGCGGCTGGGTGCTTCCAATCAACGGCAGAGCCTTGCTGACGGGCAGTTGCGAGGGTTGCGATCAGGCTTTGGCAGACATCGTTCCAACGTTATGTAGTGCGCGCTGCGGCATACTACATGATGAATTGCGGTTGTGAAAATTAGACTAAATACGTCGTTCCGCGACTTAAGAATGCAGTGCGGTCACGCTGGGGAACGTGATGTTCTCAAAAAGCCGGTGGATTGTTCCATATAAATACAAAAAGTTGTACACGATTTGTGTTTTGCCCTATGCACCCTCGTAGGAGCCGGATTGCCGGCGAAAGGGCCTTCGGGGTTTGCGTCGGCCTTGCGGACGCTTTCGCTGGCAAGCCAGCTCCTACACAAGCTGCTGCGATGTGGGCTGGAAGGCGCGGGGAGTGAGGCTGCCTATAATTGCTCTTTCATCATGAAAAGAGGGCTGCGCCATGGACCATCTCGTTCTCACGGTATTCGCCCCGGACAAGGCCGGACAGGTCGAGCGGATTGCCCAGTGCATCGCCGAGCACGGGGGCAACTGGCTGGAAAGCCGTCTGTCGCGTATGGCTGGGCAGTTTGCCGGCATCTTGCGGGTCGGGGTCCCGGCCGAGGCCTACGATGAGTTGGTGGATGCCTTGCAGGGGCTCTCGGCCCAGGGCATCCGGGTATTGATCGCCGAAAGCGGTATCGAGCAGTCCTGCACCTGGAAGCCCATCGCCATGGAACTGGTGGGCAATGATCGCCCGGGAATCGTCCGGGATATCACGCGCTTGCTGGCGGAGCAGGGGGTCAACCTCGAACGGCTGGTGACCGAGGTGCGCCCGGCGCCCATGAGCAGCGAGCCGTTGTTTCATGCCGAGGCGATTCTGGCGGTGCCCCTGACTTTGTCCCTGGATGTGTTGCAGTCGCGCCTGGAAACCCTGGCCGACGATCTGATGGTGGAGTTGGTGCTGCGCAGCGAGGTCTGAACCCCGTCCCGCAGGTTATCCCAGTAATCCGTGCATGCGCCTGTGGATAACCTGTAGAGACCCGTCGCCAGCCCAGTACCGCCGCGGCGTTCCGCGTTCTGATCAAAAAATCAGCAGTTTCAATGGCTTGTGCACAAACGGCGGGGATCAGGTTGTGGATAACCTTGGGAAGAACCGCTGCAGGCCACGAATGGCATGGCCTGCATGGATTTGTACATTTATTGATCAGCGGCGCCCGCGAAGGCTGAACCAGGCATCGACGCTGTACACCGCCAGGCCGGCCCAGATGAACATGAACGCCAGCAAGGTGCTGGAGGACAGATGTTCGCCAAACAACAGCACCGCTTGCAGCAGCACCAGGGTTGGCGCCAGGTACTGGAGGAAGCCCAGGGTGGTGTAGGGCAGGTCCCGGGCGGCGGCGTTGAAACAGACCAACGGGATCAGCGTGACCGGGCCGGCGGCTACCAGCCACCAGGCCTGGGAACTGCTCCAGAATTCAGCATGGGCACTGCTGGCATCGGGATGCAGCAGTAGCCAGCCCAGGGCGATGGGCACCAGCATCCAGGTTTCCACCACCAGGCCGGGCAGGGCCTTGACCGGCGCCTGCTTGCGGATCAGCCCATAGAAACCGAAGCTCAGCGCCAGCATCAGCGAGACCCAGGGCAGGCTGCCTACCTGCCACACTTGTTGGGCCACACCCACCGCCGCCAGGATCACCGCCAGCCACTGCATGCGCCGCAGGCGCTCGCCAAGAATCAGCATGCCCAGTAGCACGTTGACCAGTGGGTTGATGTAGTAGCCGAGGCTGGCTTCGAGCATGCGCCCGTTGTTCACCGACCAGACGTAGGTCAGCCAGTTGGCGGCGATCAGAGTGCCGCTCAGGGCCAGGATGGCCAGGCGCCTGGGGTTTTCCCGCAGTTCGCGCCACCAGCCGGGATGTTTCCACACCATCAGCAACAGAGCGCCGAACAGCGCCGACCAGAGTACCCGGTGGACGATGATTTCCACGGCAGGGACGCTGGCGATGGCTTTGAAGTAGAGCGGAAACAGACCCCAGATAATGTAGGCGGTCAGGCCCAGGATGTACCCGCGACGCGGGTTGGCGGCTTGCATGCAGAGTCCTTGCTTAGGCAGCTAACAAAGACCGGATTGTAAGGACAATTGTCTAGACCTGTCCTGACTTTTGCGCTGCCGGTTTCTGTGGGGGAGGGCTTGTGGGCAATGCGACCTTACGGGCCTCTTCGCTGGCAAGCCAGCTCCTACAGTTAGTGTTGTATCGAGGCGGATTCTTGTAGGAGCCGGCTTGCCGGCGAAGGCGAGCGCATGGGGCCCTTCGCTGGCAAGCCAGTTCCTGCAGGCAGGGTCAGAACAGCTTGAGCGGTTCTTCGTTGAGGGCTGCCAGCTGTTCGCGCAGGGCCAGGACCTGTTCACCCCAGTAACGTTCGCTGCCAAACCAGGGGAAGCTGTGGGGAAAGGCCGGATCGTCCCAGCGTCGTGCCAGCCAGGCGCTGTAGTGCATCAGGCGCAGGGCTCGCAGCGGTTCGATCAGGGCCAATTCCCGCGGGTCGAAATCATGAAACTCGCTGTAGCCGTCCATCAGCTCGGAGAGCTGGCTGAGGCACTCCTGGCGGTCGCCGGCCAGCATCATCCACAGGTCCTGCACCGCCGGGCCCATGCGGCAGTCATCCAGGTCGACGATATGGAACATTTCATCGCGGCACATCATGTTGCCGGGGTGGCAATCGCCGTGCATGCGGATGTTCTGGTGCGGGGTGGCCTGGTAGACCTCTTCCACCCGCTTGAGCAGGTCCCGGGCCACGGACTCGTAGGCCGGCAGCAGGCTCTTGGGAATGAAGTTGCCTTGCAGCAGGGTCGCCAGTGAGTCATGACCGAAGTTTTTCACGGCCAGGGCTTCGCGGTGCTCGAAGGGGCGGGTGGCGCCCACGGCGTGCAGGCGACCGAGCAATTGCCCGAGGCGATAGAGTTGATCCAGGTTGCCCGGTTCAGGTGCGCGTCCGCCACGCCGGGGAAACAGGGCAAAGCGAAAGCCCGCGTGCTCGAACAGGCTGGCGCCGTCGTGGATGATCGGCGCGACCACCGGCACATCGCACTCGGCGAGTTCGAAGGTGAAGCGGTGTTCTTCCAGGATCGCTTCGTTGGTCCAGCGCTGGGGGCGGTAGAACTTGGCGATCAGCGGTTCGCCTTCGTCGATGCCGACTTGATAGACGCGATTTTCGTAGCTGTTGAGCGCCAACACGCGGGCGTCGCTGAGAAAACCGATGCTTTCAACGGCGTCGAGAACCAGGTCGGGGGTCAGTGTTTCAAACGGGTGCGACATGCTTACTCCTGCGCGCAGCAGGCTGCCGCGTCCGGCCAAACATGGTAACGCAGACGGGGAGCCAGTGGGGGGAGGGTTTGCGGGTGGTTCGGCTGGGCGCCGGGTTCGCCAGCGAGCCGGCTCCTACGGGCGTAGGGGCCGGTTTGGCGAGGGGCGGGTTCAGGCGCCGATGATGCCGCCATCTTCCCGGGTGATAGCCATCACCGAGGAACGTGGTTTGCCGTTGGGCAGGTGCTCGGGGAAGGTCGAGCCACCGGTTTCTCCCGGGTGCTGGATGCCGACGAACAAGGTCTTCTGGTCCGGGGCGAAGGCGATCCCGGTGACTTCGCAGCCCACCGGTCCGACCATGAAACGGCGGATTTCACCGCTGTCCGGGTCGGCGCAGAGCATCTGGTTATTGCCCATGCCGGCAAAATCGCCGCTGTTGCTGTAGTCGCCGTCGGTGAGAATCCACAGGCGTCCGGCTTTGTCGAAACCCAGGCCGTCGGGGCTGTTGAACATGTTCTGCGGGGTGATGTTGGACGAGCCGCCCTTGGGCTGGCCGGCATGCACGCCGGGATTGCCGGCCACCACGAACAGGTCCCAGGAAAAGCTCATCGCGCCATGATCGTCGCCGCCGGTGCGCCAGCGCAGGATCTGTCCGTAGACATTCTTCTCCCGGGGGTTGGGGCCGCCCACCGGCTGACCGTCTTCGCCACGTTTGGCGTTGTTGGTCAGGGTGCAATAGACCTGGCCGTCCTTGGGGCTGACCACGATCCATTCCGGGCGGTCCATGCGCGTGGCCTGGACCACGCTGGCGGCCAGTCGAGCCTGGATCAGTACCTGGGCCTGGTCGGCGAAGCCGCTGCTGGCGTCGATGCCGTTCTTGCCGTGAGTCAACTCGATCCACTGACCCTGGCCCTTGGGACGGTCCGGGTTGCCGTCGCCGGCATCGAAGCGCGCCACGTACAAGGTGCCGTGGTCCAGCAGGTCGCGGTTGGCCTTGGGGTTGCGGTGGTTGATCTTGTCGCGGCTGATGAACTTGTAGATGAATTCCCCGCGCTCATCGTCGCCCATGTAGACCACGGCGCGGCCGTCGCGTGTTTGTGCCAGGGCGGCGTTTTCATGTTTGAAGCGGCCCAGGGCGGTGCGTTTGACCGGTGTCGATTGCGGGTCGAAGGGATCGATTTCCACTACCCAGCCGTGACGGTTGAGCTCGTTGGGGTTCTTTGCCAGGTCGAAACGCGGGTCGTGGGGGTGCCAGTTGATGTCCTTGCTGGTCACCACCGCGCCGTAGCGTTTCTGCGCCGCGTCGAACTTCTGCTCAGCGTTACTGCTGCCGAAGCAGTCGGTGAAGTTCTCTTCGCAGGTCAGATAAGTGCCCCAGGGCGTCTTGCCGTTGGCGCAGTTCTGGAAGGTGCCGAGGACTTTCTTGCCCTTGGGGTCGGCGCTGGTCTTGAGCAGGTCGTGGCCGGCGGCGGGGCCACTGAGCCGGATCGGCGTGTTGCCGTGGATGCGTCGGTTGTAGCGTGAACCCTGGACGAACTGCCACTGGCCGTTCTTGCGCTGCACTTCGATGACCGAAACCCCTTCGCTGGCCTGGGCCTTGCGCACGTCCTCGGCGGATTGCGGCTGGCCGCCGTGGGGATAGAGGTAGCGGTAGTTGGTGTATTCGTTGTTGATCGCCATCAGCGCCCGGTGCTTGTCGTCCGGGAAGGCGAACAGGCTCATGCCGTCGTTGTTGTCGCCGAACTGCACTTCCTGAGCCCGGGCGGTACCGTTGCCGCTGGGGTCGAAGGCCGGTCCGTTCTTGGCCAGCGGTTGGCCCCAACTGATCAGCACCGAGGATGTGTAGCCCGCAGGCAGGGTGATCTTGTCGCTGGTGGCGGCCGCAATGCCGGCAAAGCCCAGCAGTTGGCTATTGCCGGCGCTGACACTGGCGGCCAGGGCGCTGCGGCTCAACAGTCCGCCACCGAGAAACAGGGCGGCGCCACACAGGGCGCCGGCGCCGATGAAACCCCGGCGGCTGAGGCCGACCATCTGTTCCAGGTCGGTGGGTTGGTGTTCTTCTAACAGGCTCATATCAGGCTCCCTGCGGGTTTTTGCAGCCACCTTAATGAGCGCCTATGACGAATATGTTGCAGCCAGAAGTCGTTGCGCTCTGGTTACAACGGGGTGCCGAGCAGGACATGGGAGGCAGAGAACTGCACCTGGACCGGTTTGCCTTCGGTCATTTCCAGCGTCTTGAGCCGGTGCGGCTCGGCCAGGGCGCAGAGGGTCTGGCCGTTGGGCAGGCTGATGCGCACCTCGCAGGGGCCATCTTCGGCGTCGAGAATCTGCTCGATGATTCCGCTCAGGCAATTGTGTCCAGTTGTTACCGGAGCGTCGGCAGGATGCAGGTCCAGCCAGCCGGCCTTGATCAAGGCCACCACTTCGGTGCCGGGGGCCAGCTCCAGGCGCTGGGTGCTGTCGTGGGTGATCTGCGCCTTGAGGATCAGGCCTTCTGGCAGTTCCAGGCTGATCAGGTCATTGCAGCCTTGAGGCTCGATCCCGCGGATCTTGCCGTGCAGCTGGTTGCGGGCACTGGTGCGCAGCATCAGGCGCCCCAGCAGATCGAGATCGCTGGCATCTTCTGCGGCTTCCAGCACTTGGGCCTGCAGTGCTTGCAGGCGTTGGTAAAGGCGCAGCACGCGTTCGCCCTCGGCGGAGAGCTTGGCCCCGCCACCGCCCTTGCCGCCGACGCTGCGTTCTACCAGCGGACTCTGGGCCAGGTTGTTCAGCTCATCGATGGCATCCCAGGCGGCCTTGTAGCTCAGGCCGGCGCTTTTGGCCGCGCGGGTGATGGAGCCCTGTTCGGCAATGTGTTGCAGCAGGGCGATGCGTTGCGGGCGGCGGACGATGTGCTGGGTCAACAGAGTGGGCAAGGACATGGCAAGGACGCTTTGGGCACCGAAGATGGACAGGGAGTTTGCGGCTTGAGCGATGAGAGTCAAGTCAGTCGGGGGTGTCGGGTCTTGCGGTCCGGGCCAGGCAATAGACATCCACTTGACGAGCGCCGGCGTTGATCAGCAGCCGGGCCAGGGCCTGGGCGGTGGCACCGGTGGTGAGGACGTCGTCCACCAGGGCCAGGTGCCGGCCGACCACAGGCGCGTCGGCGGTGAGGGCGAAGGCCTGGTTCAGGTTGCGATGACGGGCACGGGCACCCAGGCCTTGTTGCGCCGGGGTGTCCTGGGTACGTAGCAGCAGATGGGGTTCCACCGCCAGTTGCAGTTGCTCTCCCAGCCACTGGGCCAGCATGCCGGCCTGGTTGAAGCCCCGCTGGCGCAGGCGTCGGCGGGACAGCGGCACCGGCAGCAGGCAGTCTGGCCGGGGCAGGCCTTCATCGTAGCGATAGTGAAGGTATTGGCTGAGAAGCTCGGCCATCAGACGGCCAAAAGGCCACTTTTCATGGTGTTTGAAACGGCTGATCAGGCTGTCCACCGGAAAATCGTAACGCCAGGGGGCGATGACCCGTCGAAATGCGGGGAGACGTTGCAGGCACTGGCCACAGGTCAGGTCGGCGGCGGGCAGGGGCAGGGCGCAGACCGAGCATTGGGCGCCGAGCCAGGGCAGTTCGTCCTGACATGAACTGCACAGGGCCAGGGCTGAATCGCTGGGTTCATCGCATAGCAAACAGATCTGTTTGTTTTTTGACCAGATGTAAACCGGTCCTTTGTATTCGGGTTGACAGTGCATGGCTCTTCCTTAAATATGCCGAACATCCGTGTTGCGGCTGTGGACTTTCCCTGTCCCGCGCCGCTTGCCAAGCATAATCAAGGAATCGCCCATGAGCGCCAGCACCACCGCTACCCTGCGTCATGACTGGACTTTGGCTGAAGTCAAAGCCCTGTTCGTCCAGCCGTTCAATGACTTGCTGTTCCAGGCGCAGACGGTGCACCGCGCGCATTTCGATGCCAATCGGGTCCAGGTTTCCACCTTGCTGTCGATCAAGACCGGCGCCTGCCCGGAAGATTGCAAATATTGTCCGCAGTCCGGCCACTACAACACCGGTCTGGAAAAGGAAAAGCTCCTGGAAGTGCAGAAGGTGCTGGAGGAGGCCGCTCGGGCCAAGGCCATCGGCTCTACGCGTTTCTGCATGGGCGCCGCCTGGAAGCACCCTTCGGCCAAGGACATGCCCTATGTGCTGGAGATGGTCAAAGGCGTGAAAGCCATGGGCCTGGAAACCTGCATGACCCTGGGCCGTCTCGATCAGGACCAGACCGAGGCCCTGGCCAAGGCTGGCCTGGACTACTACAACCACAACCTCGACACCTCGCCGGAGTTCTACGGCAACATCATCACCACCCGCACCTACAGCGAGCGTCTGCAAACCCTGGCCTACGTGCGTGACGCCGGGATGAAGATCTGTTCCGGCGGCATTCTCGGCATGGGCGAGTCCCTGGACGACCGTGCCGGCCTGCTGATCCAGCTGGCCAATCTGCCGGAGCACCCGGAGTCGGTGCCTATCAACATGCTGGTGAAGGTGGCCGGTACGCCGCTGGAGAACGCTGAGGACGTGGACCCGTTCGACTTTATCCGCATGCTCGCCGTGGCACGGATCCTCATGCCGCAATCCCACGTGCGCCTGTCCGCCGGCCGCGAAGCGATGAACGAGCAGATGCAGGCCCTGGCATTCTTCGCCGGTGCCAATTCGATTTTCTACGGCGACAAGCTGCTGACCACCGCCAACCCGCAGGCCGACAAGGACATGCAGTTGTTCGCGCGCCTGGGCATCCAGCCCGAAGCCCGGGAAGAACATGCCGACGAAGTGCACCAGGCGGCCATCGAGCAGGCCCTGGTGGAGCAGAAGAGCAGCGAGCAGTTCTACAACGCTGCCGTCTGATCTCCTGTGGTAGGAGCCGGCTTGCCGGCGAATCCCGCGAACTGCGTAAGTCCAACGGGTTTCGCGTCGGCGGTTTCGCTGGCAAGCCAGCTCCTACGGGTAATGTGTCTGTGAGCCAATATCGAGGCCAGCATGTCTTTTGATCTCGCAGCACGGCTTGCAGCCCGTCGTGCTGAACATCTCTATCGCCAGCGTCCGCTGCTTGAAAGCCCTCAGGGGCCGCAAGTGGTGGTGGACGGCCAGCCATTGCTGGCTTTCTGCAACAACGACTACCTGGGCCTGGCCAATCACCCGCAGGTGATCGAAGCCTGGCGCGCCGGTGCCAGCCGCTGGGGCGTGGGCGGCGGTGCTTCTCATCTAGTGATCGGTCATAGCGCTCCCCATCACGCTTTGGAAGAAGCCCTGGCCGAACTCACGGGGCGTCCGCGGGCGTTGCTGTTTACCACGGGCTACATGGCCAATCTCGGTGCGGTCACGGCGTTGGTGGGGCAGGGCGACACGGTGCTGGAAGACCGTCTCAACCATGCTTCCCTGCTGGATGCCGGCCTGCTCTCCGGTGCGCGCTTCAATCGCTATCTACACAACGATGCAGAGAGCCTGGCCAAACGTCTGGAGAAGGCCACCGGCAATACCCTGGTGGTCACCGATGGGGTGTTCAGCATGGACGGCGATGTCGCCGACCTGCCGGCCCTGGCTCGGGAAACCAAGGCCCGCGGTGCCTGGTTGATGGTGGACGATGCCCATGGCTTTGGCCCGCTGGGGGCCAACGGTGCCGGGCTGGTGGAACACTTCGGCCTGGGGCTGGATGAAGTGCCGGTGCTGGTCGGCACCCTGGGCAAGGCCTTCGGTACCGCCGGCGCCTTTGTCGCCGGCAGTGAAGAGCTGATCGAAAGCCTGATCCAGTTCGCCCGCCCCTATATCTACACCACCAGCCAGCCACCGGCGCTGGCCTGCGCCACCCTGAAAAGTCTGGAGTTGCTGCGCAGCGAACACTGGCGGCGTGAGCACCTGGCGAACCTGATCCGTCAGTTCCGTCAGGGCGCCGAGCAGATCGGCCTGGAGCTGATGGACAGCTTTACGCCGATCCAGCCGATCATGGTGGGCGACAGTGCCCGGGCCGTGGAGTTGTCACGGATGCTCCGTTCGCGGGGAATCATGGTCACGGCCATCCGTCCGCCGACTGTACCGGCCGGCAGTGCGCGGCTGCGGGTGACCTTGTCCGCAGCCCACAGCGAGGCGCAGGTCCAGCTATTGTTAAGCGCGTTGGCGGATTGTTTCAGTGAACTGCAAACGGGGCCGAGCCATGCGTGATCGACTGATTCTGTTGCCGGGCTGGGGGCTGGGTGTGTCGCCTCTGCAACCCTTGGCGGCAGCGTTGCAGGGACTGGACGAACACTTGCGGGTAGAGATCGAGCCGCTGCCGGAACTGACCTCCAGTGATCTGCAGGAATGGCTGGACGAACTCGATGACGCGATACCGGACAATGCCTGGCTGGGGGGCTGGTCTCTGGGCGGCATGCTCGCTTCGGAGTTGGCGGCTCGTCGCGGCGAGCGCTGCTGCGGCCTGCTGACCCTGGCCAGCAACCCCAGTTTCGTCGCGCATGAGCAGTGGTCCAGTGCCATGGCTGCGCAAACCTTCGACGGTTTCCTGGCCGGCTGCGCCGCTGATCCGCGAACGACCCTCAAGCGCTTTTCTCTGCTCTGTGCCCAAGGTGCTGCCGACCCACGAGGTTTGTCGCGGTTGCTCCTGGGCGGCGCCCCGACGACCCCAGGGCCGGTGTTGATGGCGGGCTTGGAGTTGCTGGCGCAGCTGGATAGTCGAGCGGCGTTGCAGGAGTTTGGCGGGCCGCAGTTGCACCTGTTCGCCGGGCTTGATGGCTTGGTGCCCGTCGAGGCCGCCAGCGAGCTGCTGGCGTTGTTGCCGGATGTAGAAGTTGGTCTGATTGAGCAGGCCAGCCACGGTTTTCTTCTGGAGGATCCCCACGGAGTGGCGGGGGCAATCCAGGCTTTCTTGCATGAGTCCGGTGATGACTGATTTGTCTGTTCCTGTCTTGCCCGCAGGCCTGCCTGACAAGCGTCAGGTGGCGGCTTCGTTTTCCCGCGCCGCAGCCAGTTACGACAGCGTTGCCGAGTTGCAGCGCACGGTCGGCCAGCAATTGCTGAGCCGTTTGCCTGAAGGCTGGACGCCTGCGCGCTGGCTGGATTTGGGCTGCGGTACGGGCCATTTCAGTCGAGTGCTGGGGGCACGCTTCGCCGGCAGTCAGGGTCTGGCTCTGGATATTGCCGAGGGCATGCTCAAGCACGCGCGGCCTCTGGGTGGCGCCGAGCACTTCTTGGCCGGAGATGCTGAGCGCCTGCCGTTGCAGAGCAGCAGCTGCGAGCTGATTTTCTCCAGCCTGGCGGTGCAATGGTGCGCGGATTTTGCGGCAGTGCTCAGTGAAGCCCGGCGGGTGCTGAAACCGGGAGGCGTGCTGGCGTTCGCCAGTCTGTGTGTCGGCACCTTGCAGGAGCTGCGTGAGAGCTGGGGGCGGGTCGATGGGCAGGTCCACGTCAATCGCTTTCGTGAGTTCGCACGCTATCGCCACTTGTGCGATGCCAGTGGTTTGCAGGTACGTAGCCTGGAGAGTGTTCCCCATGTCCTGCATTACCCGGATGTGCGTAGTCTGACCCATGAGTTGAAAGCCTTGGGGGCACACAATCTGAATCCCGGTCGTCCCGGCGGCCTCACCGGACGGGCGCGTATCGCCGGGTTGATCGAGGCTTACGAGGGTTTTCGTCAGTCCCAGGGACTGCCGGCGACCTATCAGGTGGTGTATGCCGTGTTGGAGAAACCGTTATGAGTGCTGCCTATTTCATTACCGGCACCGACACCGATGTGGGTAAAACCACCATTGCCGCGGGGTTGCTGCATGCAGCGCGGCTGGCCGGGTTGAGTACCGCGGCAGGCAAACCTGTGGCCTCCGGATGCGAGTTGAGCGCCAAGGGCCTGCGCAACGCCGATGCTCTGGCGTTGCTGGCACAGTCGTCGTTGCCATTGAGCTATGAAGAGGTCAATCCGATCGCTTTCGAGCCGCCCATCGCACCGCACCTGGCGGCGCGAGAAGCCGGGGTAGCGCTGACAGTGCAGTCATTGCTGACGCCCATGCGTCACCTTCTGGCCAAGGGCGCGGACTTCACCCTGATCGAAGGCGCGGGTGGCTGGCGAGTGCCTCTGGCGGATCAGGACAATCTGTCGGATCTGGCCATGGCGCTGGGCTTGCCGGTGATTCTGGTGGTGGGTGTGCGTCTGGGTTGCATCAACCATGCATTGTTGACCGCCGAGGCCATTGCCCAGGACGGTCTGCAACTGGCGGGCTGGGTAGCCAATATCATCGATCCGAAGACCTCTCGTCTGGAAGAAAACCTCGCGACTTTGGCCGAGCGCTTGCCCGCGCCGTGCCTGGGTCGGGTGCCGCGACTCAAGCCAGCCAGTGCCGAGGCGGTGGCCGAGCATCTGCAGTTGGATCTGCTGGACTAGATTTTGCCTATGGCAAGGCACATTGCCATTAGTGTTTTTGACGGGTGTTTTTTTGACGGGTCTGCTTCAATAACATCCGTCATTCATTTTCAAGGTCGAGTTCTCCTATGGAAATTTCCGGGAACAGCGCTTTCTACGCCGGACTGAACGCGATTCAGACTGGGCAGAATCGTGTCGATCAAGGTTCCAGCCAGATCGCCAGCAGCGCCGTTGAGCGCTCTGCCGACAGTCAGGCGTCGGTGGATTCGGTCAATCGTCTGCGTGGCGTGGATCGCAGCCAGGATTCGGACCTGGCCAGCAGCATGGTCGATATGTCCATGGGCAAGATCCAGGTGGAACTGGGCGTGAAGGTCGCCAAGGCCTCTGATGAAGTCCTCGGTACGCTGATCGATACCTACGCTTGATACTCCTCTGCTAAAGCCTGCTTTCCATTGAAGGCAGGCTTGTCTTCATGCCTTTCCTTTCTGTAACACGTTTTATTCCTCTGCATCGCTGATCGTCGGCAAGCCGGCTCCTACAATTTCATGGCCGGTGCTGTGGGTGTTCGCCTGGGCGTTGATTTTGTGCTGGTGACGAAAGGCATTTGCGCGACGCTTGACAAGATTTAGGCGTAAACGTATGTTTCAAACAACTGTTTGACCGCCATAAAAATTCGATGCGGTTGTTCATTCCCGGTTACATCAGCAGAGGTTTATCGCTATGCCTGACTACAAGGCCCCCTTGCGTGATATTCGCTTCGTTCGTGACGAGCTGCTCGGCTATGAGGCGCACTATCAGAGCCTCCCGGCTTGCCAGGACGCCACTCCGGACATGGTTGACGCCATTCTCGAGGAAGGTGCGAAGTTTTGTGAGCAGGTACTGGCGCCGCTGAACCGTGTAGGCGACCTGGAAGGTTGTACTTGGAGTGAATCCGGCGTTAAGACCCCGACTGGCTTCAAAGAAGCCTACAAGCAATTCGTCGAAGGCGGCTGGCCTAGCCTGGCCCACGACGTTGAGCACGGTGGTCAGGGCCTGCCTGAATCCCTGGGCCTGGCAGTCAGCGAAATGGTCGGTGAATCCAACTGGTCGTGGGGCATGTACCCAGGCCTGTCCCATGGCGCGATGAACACCATTTCCGAGCACGGGACTCCTGAGCAGCAAGAGGCTTACCTGACCAAACTGGTGTCCGGCGAGTGGACCGGTACCATGTGCCTGACCGAGCCGCACTGTGGCACCGACCTGGGCATGCTGCGCACCAAGGCCGAACCTCAGGCTGATGGTTCCTACAAAGTCACCGGTACCAAGATCTTCATCTCCGCCGGTGAGCACGACATGGCCGACAACATCGTCCATATCGTTCTGGCCCGCCTGCCGGATGCACCGGCCGGCACCAAAGGCATTTCGCTGTTCATCGTGCCCAAATTCCTGCCCAACGCTGATGGCAGCGTCGGTCAGCGCAACGCCGTGAGCTGTGGTTCCCTGGAACACAAGATGGGTATCCATGGCAACGCCACTTGTGTAATGAACTTCGACGCGGCCACCGGTTTCCTCATCGGCCCGGCGAACAAAGGCCTGAACTGCATGTTCACCTTTATGAACACCGCTCGTCTGGGTACTGCTCTGCAAGGCCTGGCCCATGCCGAGATCGGCTTCCAGGGCGGTCTGAAATACGCTCGCGATCGTTTGCAAATGCGCTCCCTGACTGGCCCGAAAGCGCCGGACAAGGCTGCTGATCCGATCATCGTGCACCCTGACGTACGTCGCATGCTGCTGACCATGAAAGCCTTCGCCGAGGGTAACCGGGCGATGGTGTACTTCACCGCCAAGCAGGTCGACATCGTCAAATACGGTGTGGATGAAGAAGAGAAGAAGAAAGCTGATGCACTGCTGGCGTTCATGACTCCAATCGCCAAGGCGTTCATGACTGAAGTTGGCTTCGAGTCCGCCAACCACGGTGTGCAGATCTACGGTGGCCACGGCTTCATCGCTGAGTGGGGCATGGAGCAGAACGTTCGCGACAGCCGTATCTCGATGTTGTACGAAGGCACCACCGGCATCCAGGCCCTGGACCTGCTGGGCCGCAAGGTTCTGATGACGCAAGGCGAAGCCCTCAAGGGGTTCACTAAAATCGTCCACAAGTTCTGCCAGAACAACGAAGGCAATGAGTCCGTGAAGGAGTTCGTTGCACCGCTGGCAGCGCTGAACAAGGAGTGGGGCGAGCTGACCATGAAAGTGGGCATGGCCGCGATGAAGGACCGTGAAGAAGTGGGTGCTGCCTCGGTGGACTACCTGATGTACTCCGGTTATGCCTGCCTGGCCTACTTCTGGGCCGACATGGCCCGTCTGGCGGCTGAAAAGCTGGCAGCCGGCACTACCGAAGAGGCTTTCTACACCGCCAAGCTGCAGACTGCGCGCTTCTACTTCCAGCGCATCCTGCCGCGTACCCGCACTCACGTTGCAACCATGTTGTCGGGTGCCAACAACCTGATGGACATGAAGGAAGAGGACTTCGGCCTGGCCTACTAAGCCTCACCGAACTTTTTCAGAAAGCCGCTCTCCCTTCGGGTCGGGCGGCTTTTTTGTGCCTGCAGAATCTTCATGAAAATTCCCGACTAAATCGCTAAGCAGATGCGATTTCCTGCCGTTAAAGAGATGGCAATGTGATGTCTGTCACACCACGTGTGCTTAACTTCAGCAAATGAAGGCACAATGCCATCTATTGATCAGCCGGGTCGGAGTTTTACCCTTGCCGCGTTCTTCCGCTGTACGTTTCAGTCACTTTCTACCGTCTTTGCTGCTTCTGCTTGCGGGGCTGGCGGCCGCCTACGTCAAAGACCTCAACGTCTTCTTCACTTCGCTGTTCAATGTGCTGCCAACACTGGTGCTATTGCTTGGCGGAGCCTATTGCGCTGTGTACCGACGCCAGCGCGAACTGTTTTTGATGGTCACGGTGTACATCGCCTACTTTCTGCTGGATACCCAGACCGATTTCTACCGGGATAACGGCAGGGTCCGCGAAGATGCCGCGGTGGTATTCCACCTCTGCTGCCTGTTGCTACCCTTGTTATTTGGCCTGTTTGCGGCCTGGCAGGAACGCACCCACCTGTTTCAGGACATGGTGGCGCGTTTTGCCGTGTTATTGGCGTTTGGCAGCGTCGCTCTGGGCCTGGAGCAGAGTTACCCACAGGCGTTGCTGAACTGGTTGGCAGAGATCCGTTGGCCGGCGTTGCATGGCAGTTGGATGAGCCTGATCCAGTTGTCGTATCCAGTATTTTTCGCGGCATTCCTGCTGCTGGCGATCCAGTACTGGCGCAGTCCGCGCCCACTGCACGCAGCGCAGTTGGTGGGCTTGCTGGGTTTGTTCTGGATGCTGCCCAAGACGTTCATCCTGCCATTCACTCTGAACATCATGTGCAGTCAAGTCATGCTGATGATCGCCGCGGCGGTGGCCCATGAGGCTTATCAGATGGCGTTCCGTGACGAGTTGACCGGCTTGCCGGGGCGTCGGGCGCTTAATGAGCGTATGCAGCGTCTGGGACGCAATTATGTGCTGGCCATGACTGACGTCGATCACTTCAAGAAATTCAACGACACCCACGGTCACGATGTCGGGGATCAGGTGCTGCGCCTGGTGGCCAGCAAACTGTCAAAAGTCACTGGCGGTGGGCGTGCCTATCGTTACGGCGGGGAAGAGTTTGCCGTGGTATTTGCCGGCAAGACCCTGGACGAGTGCATGCCGCACCTGGAGATGATTCGCGAGATCATCGCTACCTACAACATTCAGTTGCGCAACCAGGACAATCGCCCCCAGGACGACCAGCAAGGCCGCCAACGCCGTGGCGTTGCGGCGGCTTCCAGTGTTTCGGTAACCATCAGTATCGGTGTCGCCGAGCGGCTGATGGAGCACCGGACTCCCGAGGAAGTGCTCAAGTCCGCCGACCAGGCGCTCTACAGCGCCAAGGGCGCGGGGCGTAACTGCGTCATGGCATTCGGGCAGAATCGCCGTGGTGCAGTGCGCATGGATACGGCTGCGGGTTGAGTGATGATGGCGCATTCAGCGACTGGAGCGTCATTGGCAGGCTGAGGGCGGCGGCAGTAGGTTGGAGAAACCTGCTGCCGGAGAAATCACCATGCCCGAGTATCAAGCTCCCCTGCGCGACATGCGCTTTCTGATCGATCATGTCTTCGACTTTCATGGCGGTTACGCCGCACTGGGAGCCAGCGACGCCAGCCCGGACATGGTCCGCGCGATCCTCGAGGAAGGGGCGAAGTTCTGCGAGAACGTCCTGGCGCCGCTGAACCGCTCCGGTGACGAGGAAGGCTGCCATTTCGACAATGGCGTCGTAACCACCCCCAAAGGTTTCAAACAGGCTTTCGCCCAATACGTCGAAGGCGGCTGGCATGGCTTGGCCGCCGATCCTGCCTATGGTGGCCAGGGTCTGCCCCATTCCCTGGGGCTGGTGATCAGCGAGATGGTGGGTTCCAGCAACACCTCCTGGGGCATGTACCCGGGGCTGACCCATGGTGCGATGTCGGCGATTCATGCCCATGGCACCGCCGAACAGAAGCAGCTGTACCTGAACAAGCTCACCGCAGGGCAGTGGACCGGCACCATGTGCCTGACCGAGGCCCATTGCGGTACCGACCTGGGCATCATCAAGACCCGCGCGGTGCCACAGGCCGATGGCAGTTATGCGTTATCGGGGAGCAAGATTTTCATCTCTGCCGGCGAGCACGACATGAGTGAAAACATTATTCACTTGGTGCTGGCGAAACTGCCGGACGCCCCGGCCGGGACCAAAGGCATTTCCCTGTTCATCGTGCCAAAGTTCCTGCCGGACGCAGCAGGTGAAGTCGGTGAGCGCAATGGTGTGAGTTGCGGCTCCATCGAGCACAAGATGGGAATCAAGGCCTCGGCCACCTGTGTACTGAACTTCGACGGCGCCAAGGGCTTCCTGATCGGCGAGGCCAACAAAGGCCTGAACTGCATGTTCACCATGATGAATCACGCGCGCCTGGGCACCGGAATGCAGGGGCTGTGCCTGGGGGAGGCCAGCTTTCAGGGAGCGATCAAGTACGCCAACGATCGTTTGCAGATGCGCTCTTTGTCCGGGCCCAAGGCGCCGGACAAGGCGGCTGACCCGATCATCGTCCACCCCGACGTGCGGCGCATGCTGCTGACCATGAAGGCGTTCAATGAGGGCAACCGGGCTTTGGCCTATTTCACCGCCCAATTGCTGGATGTGGCTCATCTGAGTCGCGACCAGGCGCAGCGTCAGCAGGCAGAGGACCTCCTGGCGTTCCTCACCCCGATCTGCAAGGCCTTCATGACCGAGACCGGGCTGGAGGTGACCAATCACGGCATGCAGGTGTTTGGCGGCCATGGCTACATTCGTGAGTGGGGCATGGAACAGCTGGTGCGTGACTGTCGCATCGCGCCAATCTATGAGGGCACCAACGGTATCCAGGCCCTGGACCTGCTGGGCCGCAAGGTGCTGGGTAGCCAGGGCAAGCTGTTGCTGGGTTTCACCAGGATCGTGCACAAGTTCTGCGTGGCCAATGCCGAGCATCCGCAGTTGAAGGCCCACGTTGCGCAGCTCGATGGTCTGAATCGTCAATGGGGCGAGTTGACCACCCAGGTGGGCATGGCCGCCATGAAGAACCCGGAGGAAATGGGTGCCGCAGCCCTGGATTACTTGATGTACAGCGGTTACATCGTCCTGGGCTATCTCTGGCTGCGTATGGCCCTGGTGGCTCAGCAACAACTCGATGCGGGTGAAAGCGACGGCGATTTCGCCACCGCCAAGCTGGCCACCTGTGCGTTTTACTTCAAGCGCCTGCTGCCACGTACCGGCGCCCATCTGGCGGCAATCGAAGCAGGCAGTGATTGCCTGATGAGCCTGCCGGCGGAGATGTTCGCCTTGTAAGTACGCTGATGTGCCCTGGACAAGGCCCGCTTCTCGCGGGCTTTTTCTTGCGAGGATCTGGTTGTGACTAAAATTAACAGTAAAGTCATGAGTTGACCCTATGTGTCGCAAAAGTTGTTCGGGTACACTCGGCTTTTCGTAAATGGGCCCGTTGTGGCCCGCTTGTTTAGATCTTGCGAGGTTTGCCATGGCTGACTACAAAGCGCCCCTGCGCGATATGCGCTTCGTCCTCAATGAAGTCTTCGAGGTCGCCAAACTCTGGGCTCAACTGCCAGCTCTGGCCGAAACTGTGGACGCCGAGACGGTTGAGGCGATTCTGGAGGAAGCGGGCAAAGTCACTGCCAGAAGCATCGCTCCGCTGAGCCGTAGCGCCGATGAGGAAGGTTGTCACTGGAAGGACACGGCAGTGACCACTCCGGAAGGTTTTCCACAGGCCTACCAGACGTACGCCGAAGGCGGCTGGGTCGGTGTGGGCGGTGATCCGGAGTTCGGTGGCATGGGGATGCCCAAGGCGGTATCGGCCCAGGTCGAAGAAATGGTCAACTCCGCGAGCCTGGCCTTCGGCCTGTATCCCATGCTGACCGCCGGGGCTTGCCTGTCGATTAACGCCCACGCCAGCGAAGAGCTGAAAACCACCTACCTGCCGAACATGTACGCTGGTGTCTGGGCCGGTTCCATGTGCCTGACCGAGCCCCATGCCGGTACCGACCTGGGGATTATTCGCACCAAGGCCGAGCCTCAGGCTGACGGTTCCTATGCCATCAGCGGGACCAAGATCTTCATTACCGGTGGTGAGCACGACCTGACGGAAAACATCATTCACCTGGTGCTGGCCAAGCTGCCGGATGCGCCGGCCGGGCCCAAGGGGATCTCCCTGTTTCTGGTGCCCAAGTTCATGGTCAACGTCGATGGCAGCCTGGGTGAGCGCAACCCGGTGAGCTGCGGTTCGATCGAACACAAGATGGGTATCCAGGCCTCGGCCACCTGTGTGATGAACTTCGATCAAGCCATAGGTTATCTGGTGGGCGAGCCGAACAAGGGCTTGGCAGCAATGTTCACCATGATGAACTACGAGCGCCTGGGTGTGGGTATCCAGGGGCTGGCCACCGGTGAGCGCTCCTATCAGAACGCTGTGGAATATGCCCGTGACCGTCTGCAGAGCCGTTCGCCGACCGGGCCACAAGCCAAGGACAAGGTCGCCGACCCGATCATCGTGCACCCGGACGTGCGGCGCATGCTGCTGACCATGAAGGCTGCCAACGAAGGTGGCCGGGCATTCTCCACCTATGTGGCGATGCAGCTGGATACCGCCAAGTTCAGCGAAGATGCCGAGACCCGCAAGCGCGCGGAAAGCCTGGTGGCCTTGCTGACTCCCGTGGCCAAGGCGTTCCTTACTGACCTTGGCCTGGAGACCACGGTTCATGGCCAGCAGATCTTCGGCGGCCACGGCTACATCCGTGAGTGGGGCCAGGAGCAGTTGGTGCGCGACGTGCGGATCACCCAGATCTATGAAGGCACCAACGGCATTCAGGCGCTGGACCTGGTGGGGCGCAAGATCGTCGGCAGCGGCGGCGCGTTCTACAGCCTGTTCGCCGATGAAATTCGCCATTTCACCGCCACCGCCGATGGGAAACTGGGCGAATTCACTCGGCCTTTGAATGAGGCTCTGGATAATCTGGATGAGCTGACAGCCTGGCTGTTGGATCGGGCCATCAGTAACCCCAACGAGATCGGAGCGGCTTCGGTGGAGTACCTGCAGGTCTTTGGCTACACCGCCTACGCCTACATGTGGGCCCTGATGGCCAAGGCGGCGCTGGGCAAGGAGCAGGAAGAGGACTTCTATGCCAGCAAACTGGGGACTGCGCGGTTCTATTTTGCCCGTCTGCTGCCGCGTATTCACTCGCTGACCGCCTCGGTGAAAGCGGGTAGTGAATCGCTGTTCCTGTTAGAGGCTGAGCAGTTTTAATTGAGGAGAGCGTTTGTAAGTCATCTCTTACATAACGTGCTGCTGATCGTCCATATCGGTAGATGACGGCTGAGGCTAATCTACTTCACATGGACGTCGCGCAGGAAGCGCAAAGCAACAACATGGACACGTAGGATTCTGCCAGGATGGCGGAGTGAAAAGGATGTCAGGGAAACAGTCTGCAAAGCCCCGCTTCGGCGGGGTTTTCTTTTGTCCGGGTTTTTTATTTTCGCGACTTCAACCCAGGATTTCTGGCACCGCAGTGCCGCCCAAGCGCCCATCTTGGGTATTCATCGAATCCTCCAATAACGTCCTTAGCAGTTCCAGCGTTCCTTGTTGACGCTGCAGATCCCGACAGACCAATCCGACTTTCAATGGCACCCTCGGCTCGCTCAGAGGCTTCCACAGCAGTTCCTTGTTGCCGTGCTGTTGTTGTGAGCGCCCCGGAAGTACGGTGGCCAGTCGTGTATGGGGCAGGCTGTCGAGAATACCGGCCATATTGTTCAGCTCCGCCTGCACCTGGGGGCGCCGCCCCAGGTTGGCCAGCTGCGCTTGCCAGATCTGGCGGATCTGAAACTCCTCGCCCAACAGCAGCATCGGCAACTCTGCAGCCTGGCTCATGGAGACCTTCTTGAACTCGCGCAGTGGATGCTGCTCGGGTATGACCAGTGTCAGCTCATCTTCATACAGCGGGACACCATGCAAACCTGGTTGGCGTGGCGGCAGGTAGCTGATGCCGATGTCCAGCGAGCCATTGAGCAAGCGTCGTTCGATCTCCAGGCCGGTCAATTCGTAGATCTGCACCACCAGGTGGGGCTGGGCCTTGCGCACTCGTTCAAGCATCTGCGGCACCAGGCTGCTATGCACCGTCTGCAGTACGCCGATGGCCAGGGTGCGCAGGGCCTGGCCCTTGAAGTTGCGCAGGGCCTCACGGGCTTGTTGCAGGCCGTCGAGCAAAGGCAGGGCGTGGTTGTACAGCGTATGGGCGGCCAGGGTCGGCAACAGGCGCTTGCTGCTGCGTTCAAACAGGCTGACGTCGAGGTTCTGCTCCAATTGACGGATCTGCTGGGAGAGTGCCGGTTGTGAGATCGACAGGCGCTCCGCTGCACGGCCCACGTGGCCTTCTTCATACACCGCGACGAAATAACGCAGTTGCTTGAAATCCATAAGTATTTCTTATCGAAAAAGCTTAAAAAACGAAATGGCCCGAAGCCCGCAAGACGCCTAGTCTAGCTCCTATTCACAGGGCTTACAGGGCCAAGACGCGCGATGAATACCGTTTACGTCGATGGTGTTTACATAGGCAAGGCAAAAAATCTCGGCCAGGGTCTGGTCATAGACACCGACAAGCACCCGGTTGCAAACCGTCTCTGGTTATGGCCACAAGGCCTGGGCAGCGATGAACAGGGTGATCCGCGCTTCCATACGGGCCCTGAACGAGCCCTGCACCACTATCCCGCTGAGCATTACGCCCACTGGCGCAAACGTTATCCACAGTTCGATTGGACGGCTCCGGCCTTTGGGGAAAATCTCTCGACACGTGGCCTGACCGAAGATCAGGTGTGCCTGGGGGACATGTTCCGTTGGGGCGGTGCGCTGTTGCAGATCAGCCAGCCCCGTTCCCCTTGCTACCGTCTGAGCCAGCGTTGGGGCCTGGTCAATCTGCCCCAGCAAGCCCAGGACAACGGACGCTGCGGCTGGTTCTACCGGGTACTCAAACCCGGCTTTGTCCAGGCGGACGAACCCTTCGAACTGATCCAGCGCAGTTATCCCGGCTTGACCGTGGCCTGGGCCCTGCGCTGTTTTTTCCAGGAGCCTCTGGAGCACACAGGCCTGAAAACCCTGATTGATTGTCCGGCGCTGTCCTCGCGCTGGCGCGATATCGCCATCAAGCGTCTGCGCACCGGCTGTGTCGAGGATTGGTCCTCACGCCTGCTGGGCCTGCCGTTGGAGGGGCTGCGGGCATGAATCTGTTCAATCTGCGCCGTACTCCGCCCAGCCTGGACGATCTGGTTATCGAGCCCTGTGCGAGCGCCTCGGACGATGCCTGCGCCAGTGAGTGCCTGATGCCCAGCGTGCAGCGCCCGCAACCGGTGTTCGTCCGTGGCCAGGGCTCCTGGCTGTGGGACAGCAATGATCGCACCTACCTGGACTTCACTCAGGCCGGGGCCGCCAACAGCCTGGGCCACAGCCCTTCGGTACTGGTCAACGCCATCGCCGCTCAGGCCCAGTCGCTGATCAATCCCGGCTCGGGCTTCTACAACCGCGGCATGCTCAAGCTCGCCGACCGGCTGTGCCGTAGCACTGGTAGCGACCAGGCCTATCTGCTGAGCAGTGGCAGCGAAGCCTGTGAGGCGGCGATCAAGCTGGCACGCAAGTGGGGCCAGCTGCATCGTGGCGGCGCGGCGGGCATCATCACTGCCAGCCGCAGTTGTCATGGCCGTGGTTTTGCCGCGCTATCGGCTGCGGGCAATGGCTCTGCGGGCAATCGTTTCGAACCTCAGCTGCCAGGCTTCAGCCAGGTGCCCTTCAATGATCTGCCTGCTTTGCACGCGGCGGTGGATGCTCAGACCGTGGCCATCATGCTGGAGCCGATCCAGGGTGAAGCGGGGGTCATTCCGGCGACAGAACACTACCTCAAAGGGGTGGAGCGCCTGTGTCGTGAGCTGGGCATTCTGTTGATCCTCGATGAAGTCCAGACCGGCATCGGCCGTTGCGGCACCCTCTTGGCTGAGCAATTGTATGGCGTGCGCGCTGACATCATCACCTTGGGCAAGGGCCTCGGCGGCGGGGTGCCCCTGGCGGCGTTGCTGGCACGGGGCAAGGCCTGTTGTTTCGAACAGGGCGAGCTGGACGGCACCCACCACGGCAATGCATTGATGACCTCCGCCGGCCTGGCCGTGTTGGACAGTCTGCAGGAGCATGGTTTTCTGCAGCAAGTGCGCAGCAACGGTCAGTACCTGGGACAGCAGTTGACCCAACTGGCGGGCCGTTATGCCCAGGGCGAGGTACGAGGGCATGGATTGTTCTGGGGTATGAGCCTGGCGGACGACTCAGCGCAGGAGGTACTCAAGGCAGCGTTGCACGAGGGCCTGTTGCTCAGTGCTGCGCAATCGGACTGTTTGCGTTTCACCCCGGCCCTGAGTGTCAGCAAGGGCAATATCGACGAAATGCTCCTGCGCCTGACCCGGGCCTTTTCCCGCGTGCGGACCGCGCAGTTGCAATGCCGCAAGGGAGTAGCTGTCTGAAATCTGTGCTGATCCTGAAGCATTCTCTGACGATCGGTGCCGAGCACATCCGACTTTACGTTGACTGAATTCCTGAACCGTCTCGCGGTATAACGCGTCGCCCCGTGTCCGATTTTTCGCACGGGGCGTTTTTTTGTCTCCGGGCTGTTCAGGAGGGCAAGATTTGCGGTGAACCCTGGCACGCGGCCAGGGTCGATTGCTGGTGAGGCTCAGCCGAGCCCGACTTCTATCAGGAGCTGCCCTATGGACTTGATTCGCATCATCTTCGCCATTCTCTTGCCGCCCTTGGGGGTCTTTCTGCAAGTGGGCTTTGGCGGCGCTTTCTGGCTGAACATCCTGCTGACCCTGTGCGGATACATCCCCGGTATCGTGCACGCGGTGTATATCATCGCTAAACGCTGATTATCCAAGCTGCCCGTTCCAACGGAACGGGCAGCACCCGCTCAGCATTGCGCTTGCAGCACCTTCTGATAAAACCGCCATTCCTGTTCCAGCGCATGAGCCTGATTGTCCGCCTTGCGAAAGCCGTGGCGCTCATCCGGGTAGTAATGGGCCTCGGCGGCGATGCCCTGGTCCTGGAGCGCCTTGAGCATGTCGCGGGTTTGCTGGGGCACCACCACGGCGTCCAACTCACCCTGAAAAAACACCACGGGCACGCTGATGTTGCTGGCGTACAGCAGTGGCGTGCGCGCCAGATAGCGCTCGTTATCCTGCTCTGGATCGCCAATCAGCCAGTCCAGATAATCCCCCTCGAACTTGTGCGTGGAGCGGGTCAGGGCAATGGGATCGCTGACCCCGTATAGGCTGGCGCCGGCACAGAAGACCTTGGCGAAGGCCAGGGCGCAAAGGGTGGTGTAGCCCCCGGCGCTGCCGCCACGGATGAACGCCAGCTTTGGGTCGATCAGCCCTTGTTGGTCCAGATAGGACACCACCGCACAGGCATCTTCCACGTCCACTTCGCCCCAGCGCAGATGCAGGGCCTGGCGATAGGCCCGGCCATAACCGCTGCTGCCCCGGTAGTTCAGGTCGGCCACGGCAAAACCGCGCTGGGTCCAGAACTGGATGCGCGGGTCCAGGATCGGATAGCAGGCAGAGGTCGGGCCGCCGTGAATGAACACCACCAGAGGTGGTCTGTTGACGCCATTCATGGCCGGGTAGAAGAAACCGTGGGCCTGTCCTTCGCCGCTGGGATAGCACAGGGGTTGCGGTCGGCTGATGCGCTCCTTCGGCAGTGGCGCGACACCGCCGGCCAACACATGCACCTGCCGGGTTTCACGTTCGATGGCGATGATGGCCGAAGGACTGACAGGGGACGCCGCGATGCAATACAGGTAGCGCTTATCCAGCGCCAGGCCGCGAAAGCGGCTGTAGTTGCCGCTGAAGTCCTGTTGCGAACCGTCGGCGTGACGCAGTCCGAGACGGCCAAACCCTTCCTCGGTCCAACTGCCGAACCAGGAGTCCCCGCCAAGGGGCATCCAGGTGCGACACCCCAACTGCCAGGGGGCAGGGGCATGATCAGCTGCGGCACAGGGCAGCGGCCGCAAGCCGCTGGCCGATTCGGCCCAGGGTTGCCAGAAACCCTGGCGATCCGTGAGGCAATAGAGTTGGTTGTGCTGATCGAAGCGCGGTTGTTGCAGGGACTCTTCCTGGCCATCACCGGCCATGCAACGGGGATCACCCCAAGTGCTATCGGCCAGGCGTTCGACGAGCATCAGGCGAGTGCTGGTCCAGGGCTGATGGGGGCGATCCCATTCGATCCAGGCCAGGCGTTGGCCATTGGGGCTCAAGGTCGGAGCGGCATAGAAGTCGGCTCCGGCGGCGAGCAGGTGGCGCTGGCCGCCGTGGATGTCGATGGCCACCAGCCGGTGTTCTTTGGCGCGTTCTTCCACGGCCAGTACTTGATCTGCGTGAGCGTGCAGGTCCCCATAGCGACAGTCGCCTTGGGTCAGGGCCACTGGCGCGCCGCCTGCCAGGGGTTGCCGATACAGTTGCTGGTCCGCTTCATTGACGAACAGCAGGAAGTCGCCGCTGAGGCAGAAGGCGCCCCCGCCGTATTCATAGACGCGGCTGCGGACGCTGAACCCTGGTGGCGTCAGGCAGCGGGCCTGGCCTTTCTGCCAATGCCAGATCCGGCAGCTGGCGTCCGCAGGACGGTATTCATTCCAGAACACGCCATCGGGTGTCAGTTGCAGCTCGGCAAAATCGATCCCGGCGGTGGTGGCCTGGTTGGCGCTGAAGGGCTCAACCCTTGGCGATGAGGCGTGAGTTTCGTTCATTGCGAAAGGCCAGTTGTTCAATGGTTTGGGTGGCCGTTTCGGATTCTTCGCGGGCCTTGAGAATCATCCCGTGGTGTTCCGATTTACTGCACACCGGGTCGGCATTGCTGGCGTCCCCCGTGAGCATGAAGGCTTGGCAGCGGCAGCCGCCGAAGTCCTTTTCTTTCTCGTCGCAGGAGCGGCATGGCTCCGGCATCCAATCGTAACCGCGAAAGCGGTTGAAGCCGAAGGAGTCGTACCAGATGTGCTGCATGCTGTGGTCGCGCACATTGGGGAACTTCACCGGCATTTGCCGCGCACCGTGGCAGGGCAGGGCGGTGCCGTCCGGGGTGACGGTGAGGAAGATGCTGCCCCAGCCGTTCATGCAGGCCTTGGGACGCTCCTCGTAGTAGTCCGGGGTGACGAAAATCAGCTTGCAGGGGTGCCCCTGGGCTTCCAGCTTGGCGCGGTATTCGTTAGTGATGCGTTCCGCGCGCACCAGTTGCTCCCGGGTGGGCAGCAGGCCGACGCGGTTGAGCTGGGCCCAGCCGTAGAACTGGCAGGTGGCGAGTTCGACGAAGTCGGCTTCCAAGGCAATGCACAGCTCGATGATGCGGTCGATCTTGTCGATGTTGTGCCGGTGGGTGACGAAATTCAGCACCATCGGATAGCCGTGAGCCTTGACCGCACGGGCCATCTCCAGCTTCTGGGCGAAGGCTTTCCTGGAACCGGCCAGCAGGTTGTTCACTTGCTCGTCGCTGGCCTGGAAGCTGATCTGGATATGGTCCAGGCCGGCTTTCTTGAAGTCGCTGATCTTCTGCTCGGTCAGGCCGATGCCGGAGGTGATCAAGTTGGTATAGAAGCCCAGCTTGCGCGCCTCGCCGATCAGTTCGGCGAGGTCCTGGCGCACCAACGGCTCGCCCCCAGAGAAGCCCAACTGCGCCGCGCCCATCTCCCGCGCTTCACGGAACACCTTGATCCACTGTTCGGTGCTCAGCTCCTTGCCCTGCTCGGCAAAGTCCAGCGGATTGGAACAGTAGGGGCATTGCAGTGGGCAGCGATAGGTCAGCTCGGCCAGCAGCCACAGTGGCAGGCCGACTTCCGGTTTGTCGGGCAGCAGCACCGACTCAGCCGAGTTCGATCCAGTGCTGGGCACGGGCGACCTCCATGAACTGCTCGATGTCGTCACCGAGCTCGGCCACGCCTGGGAACTGCAGCTGAAGTTCCTTGATGATCGCCGCCACGTCGCGCTCGCCGTCGATCAGGCCGCCAATCAGCGCGGCGCTGTCATTGAGCTTGATCATGCCTTCCGGGTAGAGCAATACATGGCCCTTTTGTGCCGGCTCGTACTGGAAGCGGTAGCCGGGACGCCAGCGTGGGGTTTTGCTGCGGTCGAAACTCATAGGGTGATCCCCTTATGCCAGACCCGCTGATCGGTGACGCTGTGATAGGGCGGGCGGTTCAATTCATAGGCCATGCTCATGGCGTCGAGCATGCTCCAAAGGATGTCCAGTTTGAACTGGAGAATTTCCAGCATGCGTTCCTGACCGGCACGGGTGGTGTAGTGCTGCAGGGTGATCGCCAGGCCGTGCTCGACATCGCGACGGGCCTGGCCCAGACGGGTACGGAAGTACTCGTAGCCGGTCGGGTCGATCCACGGGTAATGCTGGGGCCAGCTGTCCAGGCGCGACTGGTGGATCTGCGGGGCGAAGAGCTCGGTCAGCGAACTGCTGGCGGCTTCCTGCCAGCTGGCGCGGCGGGCGAAGTTGACGTAGGCGTCCACGGCAAAACGTACGCCGGGCAGCACCAGCTCCTGGGAGCGCAGCTGGTCCGGGTCCAGGCCCACGGCCTGGCCCAGACGCAGCCAGGCTTCGATGCCACCGTCTTCACCCGGGGCGCCGTCATGGTCCAGCAGGCGCTGGATCCACTCGCGGCGAATTTCCCGGTCCGGGCAGTTGGCGAGGATCGCCGCATCCTTCATGGGGATGTTCACCTGGTAGTAGAAGCGGTTGGCGACCCAGCCCTGGATCTGCTCGCGGCTCGCCCGGCCTTCATACATCGCCACGTGATAGGGGTGATGGATGTGGTAGTAGGCGCCCTTGGCGCGCAGTGCCTGCTCGAATTCGGCGGGGGACAGCGGGGTGTCGGTCATGTGTGTTCTCCGGGGGGCTGCCCTTTCGTGGGCAAGCCCGCCCCTACGCAAAGGGGCCAAGGCTCTTGGGTCGAGCTTGTGGGCGATACGGCCTACAGCTCAATACTCATTCCGTCGTAAGCCACTTCCACCTTTCGGCGTACCAGTTCGGCACGTTCGGCGGAGTCTTCGTCGAGGATCGGGTTGGTGTTGTTGATGTGGATCAGCACCTTGCGCTGGCGGGGCAGCTGTTCCAGCACTTCTAGCATGCCGCCGGGGCCGTTCTGGGCCAGGTGGCCCATTTCCCGGCCGGTGCGGGTACCGACGCCACGGCGCTGCATTTCATCGTCTTCCCACAGGGTGCCGTCCAACAGCAGGCAATTGCTGGCGGACATGATCTCCAGCAGCGGCGCGTCCACCTTGCCCAGGCCCGGCGCGTAGAAGAGCTTACCGCCGCTGCGCAGGTCTTCGACGATCAGGCCGATGTTGTCTCCTGGGTGCGGGTCGAAACGATGGGGCGAATAGGGCGGTGCGGCACTGCGCAGGGGCAGGGGGGTGAAGCGCAGGTTGGGGCAGGCCGGAACCGTGAAACTCTGGTCGAGCTCGATGCGGTTCCAGTTCAGGCCGCCGTTCCAGTGGCTGAGCATCTTGAACAGGGGGAAACCGGAGCTCAGGTCTTCGTGGACCATGTCGGTGCACCAGACTTGATGCGGGCAGCCTTCGCGCAGGCTGAGCAGGCCGGTGGTGTGATCGATCTGGCTGTCCATGAGGATGATGGCGCTGATCCCGCTGTCCCGCAGTGCGCGGCCCGGTTGCATGGGGGCAAAACCCTGCAGTTGGGCGCGGATGTCCGGGGAGGCATTGCACAGTACCCAGTTCACCCCGTCATCGGAAATTGCGATGGACGATTGGGTGCGAGCCTGGGCCCGCAGGCTGCCGTCGCGAAACCCTGCGCAGTTCACGCAGTTGCAGTTCCACTGCGGAAAACCACCGCCGGCGGCGGAACCTAGAATCTGGACAAACATGGACGCTCCCTGGGATGAAGGCATGAAAAAGACGGAGAACTGAAAATAAAAACGCCCCGGACGGGCCGAGGCGTTGCGCTGCGTTTTCTGGCCAGAGGCAGAAATCAGCGGCTGGCGAAGTACATGGTGACTTCGAAGCCGATACGCAGGTCGGTGTAAGCAGGTTTGGACCAGGTCATAAAAATGCTCCTTTGAGGTGGGTGGGACGGGTATTGCCTATACATATAGTCCACCTCCGGCGGGAGATGTTCAGATGCTTAGGGGGCTATCTTACTAAATTCCCGCAAAAGGTTGCCCGCAATTCTGAAGAAAGCTCGTTGCAGTACCCGTAATGATCATTCTGCCGCTTGCCAGGGCGCTCCAGGACAAGGTCCGTTCGCCAGCACTGTCCAGCCTCCTGTCGCCGAATGCAGGGCCGTGGCGGCCTGGGTCACGGCTAAGGGCGTGAGGGCCAGGATGCTGTCGTGCAGCCGCTCCAGATAATCCGACGGATGGCCGGCCAGTTTCGCCTGCCACAGCAGTTCAGCGGCTTGCTCCAGGGGCAGGAGCGAGGCTTGGAACTGTTGAGCCAGAGCCTGTCGCTGCTCGTTCCAGAGCTGCTCGCTGAGCGCCTGGAGCTGTTCCGGCAACTGCTGGAGGAACTGTTCCAGGTGCTGAAGTATTTCCGTGAGCGTCGCCTTGGGGGATTGCACGCCGAACAGCAGGCCGGTCTGGCCATTGCGTTGGCGGATGCCGCTGAACACCGCATAGCCCAACTGCAATTCCACCCGCAGGCGCTGATAGAACGGCGTCTGGCAGAGTTGGCCCAGCAGGCGCCAGGCCGCCTCATCGGCCAGGCGGGTGCCGGGCGTCGGGCAAAACAGCAGCAGAGCCTGTTCGCTGGATGTCCCGGGGTTCGTCTGCCAACGATAGGCGGCGTCTGGCGGTGAGGGTTGGCACAGGGTCGTCTCTGCTGTTCCCGGCATCTTTTGCAGCGCTTGGCCAAGGGCTTCCTGAGTGCCGGCTGATAGCGCCAGGGCCAGGCCATCCCATCGAGCCCCGGCCCACAGCGCTTGCAGGGTTTGGGGTTGTGCAACTGTCGGCTCGCCGGGTTGTGGCTGCTCGCTGAAGGCCTTGAGCAACTGACGGATCGGCATCAAGGGGGCATCGTCTGTCGTAGCTGCGCGCTCCAGCCAGAACGATTCGGCGGGCTGGTTCAGTTGTTTCAGCGCCTGTTGCAGCACCGCGGGCATGGGTTGCTGCAGGCCACTGAGTCTGAGCAACCAATCAGCGCCACTGTTGGAGAAACTCAGGGCTACTCCGGCCTGGCCGGCGTCGTCGCGCAAGGGTGCCAGGCTGCGCAGCAGGCGTTCGTGCAAGCCGGTCGGAGCGGGTGAAGCCAGGCGCCAGCGCAGAATCAAGGCCCCTTCGCGGTTATCCGCAGGCAGCGCCTGGCTGAGGTTCAACGCCGAGCTCTCTCGCCGGCTTCGCGAGCGATCCTGGGCGAAGGTGCGTAGTCCCCGGTGTGCGCTGGTCTGCCCGCGAATCAGTCCTGCCCGCGGTGCCTCGGCGGTGCTGCGCAGGAAAGGATTACCCGGTGGCAGGCGCCACTCGCTGCTGAAGTTATCCACAACCTGCGGCTGCAACTGCGCCAGCAGCACCTTGAGGGCCTTGAGTCCTTGCACATCCAGCTCGCCGACGGTCTGCCGGCTGTCCCGTTGGGCCAACTCCAGGGCGCTGCCGACTTGCAGCTGGCGTTGTTGCAGCAAGGCATATTCTGTTCGCAGCGCTGGCCAATCGTCCTGGGCGCTGAAGAAACCCAGCCAATCCGCTAGCTGTTCGCGGACCTGGGCCGGGGCCGTCGCCTCTGTTGTGCTCAGGTTCAACTGCAGATGCAGCAGGGCTTGCCCGGCAAACTCGTACAGCGTCTGCGCCTTCAGGCTTTGGGCCAGTTGGCGTTGCTGGAGTCCGGCAAGCAGCCCGCCCGGCTTGGCGGACTGCAGCCAGGTGCAGAGAAAGTCCAGTGCGGGCGTTGCGCCCTCGGGCAGCTGTTCAAGGGTGAACAGCAGGTCCAGACGGTGAGCATCGAGCTGTTGATAAGTGCCGATGCCGGTAGTGGACAGTGCAGGAGGCGCGCTCTGCTCAAGACGCTGGCCCTCCGGTAGATCTGCGCCATAGCGTGTGGCCAGGGCGCGGAGTTCTTCCAGAGACTGTGGCCCGGCGAGGCTCAGGGTCATTTGCCTGGCCTGGTAAAAGTCTCGGTGAAATTGCTGCAGCGCTTGCTGAAAAGCCTGGCTGGGCAGATTGAGGCTGTAGCGGTTGCCAGCATGGAAGGCCCGCAGCGGGTGAGCGGCGGACAGGCCGTCGAACAGTGCGAACTGACGTTGCGCCGCCCCATCCCGGGACCAGGCGATAAATTCCGCATGCAGCACTTCTCGCTCCCGGCGCTGGTCCTCAAGGCTCATCCGCGGTCGGACGAGCATGTCGCACAGACGCTCCAGGCCGCCGGCCAGGGCGCTGACCGGCAGCTCGAAAAAGAACTCGGTCGCGCGCTCACAGGTCTTGGCGTTCAGTTGTCCTCCTTGGCCCCGCACATAGGCCATCAATCCCTGTTCGACGGGGAAGCGCTCGGTGCCGAGAAACAGCAGGTGTTCCAGGAAGTGCGCCAGCCCGGGCCAGGCCGATGGTACATCGTGGCTGCCGGCAGATACCCGCAGTGCAGCGGCGCAACGTTTCAAATGAGGGGCATGACGCAAGGACACCCGCAGGCCATTGGCCAGGGTTTCCACGTGAGGCAGAGGGTGGTTCAGCGCGGGCATGAGCACTTCCAGAACAGAGAAGCGCCCATGCTAGCGGATATCCCCGGATCAGCGCTTGCTCAGGTCGTCGTATAGCTCGGGACGGCGATCGGCAAGATAGCGGTTCAGTGCCCGGGATTCGTGCATCAGCTGACGGTCCAGGGTGCCGATGATCAGGGCCTCGTCCAGTCCGGCCAGGGCGATCCGGCTACCGTCGGGGGCGGCGATGCTGCTTTGGCCGCAATAGCGGATCTGATCTTCCCGGCCGCAGTAGTTGGCGTAGGCCACGTAACATTGGTTTTCGAATGCCCGTGCGCGAATGGTCACATCGGCGACGAAGTCGTAGGGAATCATGTTCGCTGTCGGCACCAGGATCAGCTCGGCACCGGCCAGGGCCAGACGCCGGGCGTTCTCCGGGAACTCGATGTCGTAGCAGATCAGGAAACCGAGCTTCCAGCCGTTGAGTTCCACCAGGGGGAAGTCATCCGCGCCGGCGCTGAACATCGAGTGATCAAGGTCGCCGAACAGATGGGTCTTGCGGTAGTTGCACAGGCGCTGGCCGTGGGCGTCGATCAGTTGCACGGCGTTGTAGATCTGGCCGTCGGCGCTGCGTTCCGGATAGCCGTAGAGAATGGCCGTACCCGCCGCCTGGGCGATGGCGGCAATGCGCTGGGCCGAGGGGCCGTCCTGGGCCTCGGCCAGGGCGCCGACCGCTTCCACGCCGATGTTGTAGCCGCTGAGGAACATTTCCGGCAGCACCAGCAGATCGGCATCGGTGGCCTCCATGGCCACCTGATGCAAGCGTTGCAGATTGGCCGCCACGTCCAACGGCAATGGCGGGCACTGATACAGGGCGACACGCATGGTCCTCACTCCTCTGACTGGCTGACCGGGCACTGTAGCCGATGTCTCGGTCTTGGCGTACGGTCCGGCGCCAAGCCCCGCAAGGGCTTCTCGTCGTTATCCGATGCAGCCGTGATCAGTATTGTTCAATCCGCCAGGGCAATAGGCCCGATCTCATGGAACACATCCCCTGGTCCCGGGTTCTCGGCATGGGTGGCACCGCCGAAGTGTTTCATGATCCCCCACACCGCGTTGAGCGACGTTTGCACCGCGCCCTCGACCCAGGCCGGGGTCCAGGACACATCGTCACCCGCAATGAAGATGCCGCGCTGTTCGGCAGGCATGTCGTCCTGCATGAAGTGCGCGTACATCCGCTGGTTGTAGCGGTAGTGGCCCGGCAGTGCGCCCTTGAAGGCGCCGAGGAAGTGCGGGTCGGCTTCCCAGGACACGGTGATCGGATCGCCGATGATGCGGCTGGCGATGTCCACTTTGGGGTAGATCTTCTTCAGTGCGTCCAGGGCCAGCTTCACGCGCTTTTCCACGGGCTGAGGGAGCATCTTCAGGGCATCGCTCATCCACGAGTAGGACAGGCAGATCACCCCCGGCTTGTCGTCGCCGTTGTCGAACAGGTAGGTGCCGCGGGTCAGGCGATCGGTGAGGGTCATGCTCATCAGGTCGCGGCCGGTTTCCGGGTCCTTGTCCTTCCAGAACGGTCGGTCGACCATGACGAAAGTCTTCGAAGATTGCATGTAGCGGGTGCGGTCCAGGGCCATCCACATCTTCTGCGAGAACAGCGACTCCTCGCATTCGATCTGGGTGGTCAGCAGCCAGCTCTGGCAGGTGGTCAACACCGCCGCGTATTCCCGTGTGTCGCCCCAGTTGTCGGTGACGCTGAAGCGCCCGTCGGCGGCCCGGGCAATGCGCTTGACCCCGGTGCGTGGCGCACCGTTGTGCAGCGAACTGAGGCTGGTACCGGCCGGCCAGTGGGCACAACGCTCCGGCACGTGGCGCCAGATGCCCAGGGGCACCTGCTCGACGCCACCCACCACCAGATGCTGGTGGTCGTCGCAGTTGGTCATCACCACGCGGAAGATTTCCAGCATCGAGTTGGGGAAGTCCGAGTCCCAGCCGCCGGTGCCGAAGCCCACCTGGCCGAACACTTCACGGTGGTGGAACGACAGCTTGGCGAAGGCCTTGGAGGTGGCGACGAAGTCGTAGAACGTGCGGTCGTCCCACAGCGGCACCAGGGTGTTCCACAGCTCCTTGAGGCGCGGCACATCGCGATCGCGGATGGCTTGCTGGATCTCGCTGAAGCGCGAGCCGTCCTCCAGGGCGTCGGCCCAGGCGTCGGCGACTTCCTGGAACAAGGCCGGCAGGTCGGCCAGTTTCTGTGCGTAGTGGGTCTGCCCTTCCAGATCGATGACGGTGCTGCCCGAAGCCGGGGTCAGCGGGTTGGGAAAGGGCTTGGTCTGCAGGCCGAGCTTGTCGACATAGTGATAGAAGGCCGTGGACGATACCGGGAAGCGCATGCCGCCCAGCTCGGCGATGATCCCTTCGGCGCCTTCGAAGGCCTGGGAGCGCAGGCGGCCGCCCATCTTCGACGCTTCATAGACCACCGGCTTGAGGCCCAGCTTCATCAGTTCGTAGGCGGCTACCAGTCCGGCGATACCGGCGCCGACAATCGCCACTTCGGTGCCGTGCTGGGCTTGGGGAATGCTGCCCAGGCCGGCGGGATGCTCGATCCAGTCGTCGAAGGCGAAAGGGAAGTCCGGGCCGAAAATGGTGATCGGCTTTTTACCGTCTGCAGGATGGCGATTGTTCTTGTTCATGGCTGACCTTGGCGGGCGGCTCAGCAGAGTGCTGAGTATAGGAAAAGATGGCAGCCATTCTAGGGAGGATGAAACACGTAAATAAGACGCAAACTGTCGTCGTTATGCGTTGTTATTTATCAGTATGACGAATTTATGAGGCAGATTGACGAGGTGGCATTATCAGGCCATGCGCCTCATAGCGCATGCCCGCGATCGATCTTGCTGCTGAGGATGATCGAAGTGGTGGTCTTTTCCACGCCATCGACGCTGCCGATCTGGTCCAGCAGTTGGTCCAGCTGTTCTGGCGATTCGGTGCGCAGCCAGGCTACGTAGTCGAATTCGCCACTGACTGCGCACAGTTGCTGGACCTGAGCCATGCCGCTCAGGCGGCGCAGCACTTCCTTGCCGGAGCGCGGCTGAACCTTGATGCCCACATAAGCCTGCAAGCCGCCGTCGACCACCCTTTGGCCCAGGCGCACGCCATAGCCGGTAATGACCCGGGTCTTTTCCAGACGCGCCAGGCGCGAGGTCACGGTGGTACGGGCGATACCCAACTGCCGGGCCAGCATTGCCACGCTTTCGCGGGCGTTGATCTGCAGGGCGGCGATCAACTGACGGTCGACTTCGTCAAGAACGGGAGGGCGGCTATCGAACAAGATGGGCTCCAGCACGGCTATCGAGGGAGCGCACATGTTACAGCCTCGCGCCAACCCTGGCTGCTGGTCCCGGCGCTTGTCTGGATCGGGTCTACGCTCACGCGGTCAGAAGTTTTTTGAAACAAATGACCTGCGACAAGTTGTCATAAGTAACTGGTTAGTACATTCTCGCGACCTGGTTTTAAAGATGGCTGAGGTTTGACGATGAAAAACACAGGGGCTGCCCCAGGCAGCAAATGGCTGCTCGGGGGACTGGGCATTCTCATTGCCTTGATCGGGTTGGGTCTGGCCGGCGGCGGGGGTTACCTCCTCAGCCTGGGAGGCAGTGCCTATTTTCTGCTGATGGGCCTGGCGATGGTGGCTTCCGGCGTAATGATCGCTCGGCGTAACCCCCGTGGCGCCTGGTTGTACGCGGTGGCCTTGGTGCTGACTGCGATCTGGGCGGTCTGGGATGCGGGCCTGGAGTACTGGCCCCTGGTTTCGCGGGTGCTGACCTTCGCCGTGATCGGCCTGGTGGTGGCGTTGATCTACCCGAGCCTGGTGCGGGCTTCCGGTGCTCGTGCCGGACGCGGCGCCTATGGGCTGGCGGGGCTTTTGGCGGTTGGCGTGGTGGCTACCCTGGCCTACATGTTCGTGCCGACCCATGTGGTCAAGGCGAGCAGCGTGCCGGCGATCCAGCCAGTGGCGCCAGGTACTGAACAGAAGGATTGGGCGCATTGGGGCAATACCCCGGCGGGCAACCGCTTCGCGGCCCTGGACCAGATCAACAAGGGCAATGTCGATCAACTGCAGGTGGCCTGGACCTTCCGCACCGGCGATCTGCCTGAAAGCAACGGCGCAGGTGCCGAAGACCAGAACACGCCTTTGCAGATCGGCGATACCGTCTACACCTGTACCGCCTATGGCAAGGTGTTCGCCCTGGACGCCGACACCGGCACCGAGCGCTGGAAGTTCGATCCTCAAGGCTTTGCGCCGAACTGGCAGCGTTGCCGCGGCCTGGGTTACTTCGATGCCTCCGCGACCCCCGCGAGTGCACCAGCCACCGCACCGGCCGCTTGCACCAAGCGCCTGTTCCTGCCCACCGGCGATGCGCGCTTGATCGCCATCAACGCCGAAACCGGCAAGCCCTGTGAAGACTTTGGCGACCGGGGCACTGTCGACCTGAAAACCGACATGGGCGAAATCAAGCCGGGTTACTACCAGCAGACTTCCACTCCGCTGGTAGCCGGGTCCGTCGTGATCGTGGGCGGCCGGGTGGCGGACAACTTCTCCACTGGGGAACCGCCGGGTGTGGTACGTGCCTTCGATGTGCGCAGTGGCGAGCTGATGTGGGCCTGGGACCCCGGTAATCCCAACACCACCAAGCGCCCGCCTGCGGGTGAAACCTATACCCGTGGCACCCCGAACGTCTGGTCGGCGATGTCCTATGACGCCAAGCTGGGCCTGGTGTACCTGCCTACCGGTAATGCCACCCCGGACTTCTTCGGCGGCCAACGCACCGAGTTCGATGACCAGTGGAACTCCTCCATCGTCGCCCTCGATGTGAAGACCGGCCAGGTGCGCTGGCACTTCCAGACCACCCACCACGACCTCTGGGATTTCGACCTGCCGGCGCAGCCGCTGCTGTACGACATCCCGGACGACAAGGGCGGTGTACAGCCGGCGCTGGCGCAAGTCACCAAGCAGGGCGAGATCTTCGTGCTCAATCGCGAGACCGGCAAGCCCATTGCTCGGGTGGAAGAGCGGCCGGTGCCCCAGGGCAATGTGCCGGGCGAGCGTTATTCGCCGACCCAGCCGTTCTCGGTGGAAATGCCGTCCATTGGCAACCAGACCCTGACCGAATCCGATATGTGGGGCGCTACTCCCTTCGATCAACTGATGTGCCGCATTCAGTTCAAAGGCATGCGCCATGAAGGTGTGTACACCCCGCCAGGGTTGGATCACGCACTGCAGTTCCCAGGCTCCCTGGGGGGCATGAACTGGGGCAGCGTGTCGGTGGACCCCACCAGCAACTACATGTTCGTCAACGACATGCGTTTGGGCCTGGCCAACTACATGATCCCCCGGGATCAGATCGCTGCCGGTGCCAGTGGCATCGAAATGGGCGTGGTGCCCCAGGAAGGCACGCCGTTCGGCGCCATGCGCCAGCGCTTCCTCTCGGCGGCGGGCATTCCTTGCCAGAAGCCACCGTTTGGCACCATGTCGGCCATCGATCTGAAGACCCGCAAGCTGGTATGGCAAGTACCGGTGGGTACCGTGCAGGACACCGGGCCGCTGGGGATTCGCATGCACCTGCCGATCCCTATCGGCATGCCGACCCTGGGCGCTTCCCTGGCGACCCAATCCGGCCTGTTGTTCTTCGCCGGCACCCAGGACTTCTACCTGCGGGCCTTCGATACCGGCAATGGCAACGAAATCTGGAAGGCGCGCTTGCCGGTCGGTAGTCAGTCGGGGCCGATGACATACGTTTCGCCCAAGACCGGCCGCCAGTACATCCTGCTCACGGCAGGCGGTGCTCGTCAGTCGACGGACCGTGGCGACTATGTAATTGCCTACGCGCTGCCGAAATAGACACCGCGTCACGGCACTCTAAAAAAGCCGCGCCCTGCGCGGCTTTTTCATGGGTGAAGACAAGACGCGTCAGCTTAGGGTGACCTTGGCGAAGGCTGTACGGAAACGCTGCATGTCCTGCTCCGAACCGACACTGACCCGGGCCCAGTTCGGCCAGTTGTCCCAGACCCGACCAATCTTCACGTGCTGCGCGGCCAGGGCATCGACGAGTTCCTGGGCCGGCCGCCTGACATCGATCATGAAGCAGTTGGCCTGTGAGGCGGTGCAACGGAACCCGCGGTTTTTCAGCCAGGCGATGGTCTGGTCACGCAACTGGTTGTTGAGTCGCTTGCGTTCGGCCAGTAGCCCTGGCTCCTCCAGGCTGGCGATGCCGCCGAGCAAGGTCGAAGCGGCCGGGACGTTGTAGCCGCCAAAGATTTCCAGGCGTTCCAGCAGTGCTGGCTGGCCGACGGCGAAACCCAGTCGCGCCCCGGCCATGCCGTAGATCTTGGAAAACGTCCGCAGTACCAGCAGTTCCGGGTGCTCCTTGACCAGGGGAATGCAGGTGCTGGCGTCGGAAAAATCGATATAGGCTTCGTCGATCACCAGCACTGTGCCTTTGGCTTTGCGGGCCAGGGCCTGTTCGATGTCTTGCCGTGGCGTCAGGGTGCCAGTGGGGTTGTTGGGGTTGCACAGATAGATCAGTCCGGGACTGCGGTCGATGGCGAGCATCGCCGGCAGGTCGTGGCGGTGATCGGCCCCGAGAGGGACTTCGTGCACCATGACCTGACGGCTTTCGGCAGCTTCCCTGGGGGCCTCGTATGAGGGACTGGCCATCACCAGACTGCCGCTCTGGGTGAAGGCCATGACCGCATGCTGCAACGCGCTCTTGGAACCACAGAAACTCTGGACATGATCCTCTGCAATGCCTTGTTGCCGGGCGAAGAGCGCGTTGAGCCGGTACTGGATCTTGTAGGGATAGCGACCGCTGAGGGCGATGCCCTGTTGCATGGCCTGGCGGGCGGCGGGAGAAGGGCCCCAGGGGCTTTCGTTGAAGTTGATCAAAACATCGTCGGAGGGAGAGGGGATAGGCGGTGGAGCGGGTTCGGCCGCCTGACTCCAGCCAGGCAATGAAAGCAGCGGCAGGGCTGTCGCGAGCCCCACCAATGATCGGCGCGTGATCTCAACCATCGATAAATCCTTTTCTTATCGAGAAAGACGCCCAGGCGTCTTTTGTCCGGTTGGACAGGGTTATGACGGTGAGTGGTGAGCGGGATTTACGGTGGCGGTTTAGTAGCAGGTGTTGATTGACGCCGATCGTCAGGCACAAAAAAGCCGCGCATTGCGCGGCTTTCTGGTTTGGTGGGCCCACACGGACTTGAACCGTGGACCAAAGGATTATGAGTCCTCTGCTCTAACCAACTGAGCTATAGGCCCTCAGTAGGCGGCGGATTATAACGATGGTTTCTCAGCTGTGCTATCCGAAAAGTCGGAAACCCGGATCTGCAGGAAGGTTGCGCAGAACTCCTCGGCTTCCAGGGGCAGGCTGACGATGTAGCCCTGGATCTGCTCGCAGCCTTCGAGAGTGAGGAAGGTCTGCTGGGCCTGGTTTTCAACACCTTCGGCAATGACCGTGAATTGCATGCTGCGCCCCAGGGCGATGATCGCGCGAACTATCGCCACATCGTGAGGGTCGTCCGGCAAGCCGCGGACGAATGACTGGTCGATCTTGAGAAAATCCAGAGGCAGGCGCTTGAGATAGCTCAAGGACGAGTAGCCGGTACCGAAGTCGTCGATGGCCAGTTGCATCCCCAGGCGTTTGAGCTGATGCAGCACCTCCAGGGCTTCTTCGGCCTGGCTCATGATGAAGTTCTCGGTGATTTCCAACTGCAGCAACCCAGGCTGCAGGTCATAGTCGCGCAGCAGTTGTTCGATGCGGCCCAGCAGGTTGGGTTGGCGCAACTGGGCCCCTGCGAGGTTCACTGACAGTGGCCCGAAATTTTCGTAGCGCTGACCCCAGGTATGGAGTTGCTGGCAGGCCCGTTCCAGTACCCAGTCCCCGATCAGCAGGATCATGCCGTTCTCTTCCGCCAGCGGAATGAAGTGCTCGGGGGGAACGTCGCCGAAGTTGGGGTGGTGCCAGCGAATCAGGGCTTCGGCCCCCACCAGTTCGTGGTTGCTGAGGCTGATCTTGGGCTGGAAATAAAGAGACAGCTCCCCGCGTTCGATGGCTCGTCGCAGTTCGTGCTCCAGGGCGACACGTTCGCTGGCCTGGGCGGTCAGGTCGCGGGTGTAGCGCTCGACCCGGTTGCGCCCCTTGGCCTTGGAGCGATACATGGCGGCGTCGGCGTTCTTGATCAGCGTGGCAACGTCGCAGCCGTCCTTGGGGTACAGGCTGGTGCCGATGCTGGCGCTGATGAAGAACTCGTGCTCGCCGGCCTGGAAGGGGGCGGTAAAGCAGTTCAGCAGCTTGGTGGCGATATGGTCGGCGTCGCTGGCCTGATGCAGGCCCGGGAGCAAGATGATGAACTCGTCCCCGCCCAGGCGGGCGACAGTATCGATGTCTCGCAACTGCTCCTTGAGACGCACCGCGATGCCTTTGAGCAGCAGGTCGCCCACCGGGTGGCCAAGGCTGTCGTTGATGTGCTTGAAGCGGTCCAGGTCGAGAAACAGCACGGCGCCCTGGCTGCCGTTTTCCTCCTGGCTGTTGAGCGCGGTCAGTAAGCGGCTTTCGAACAGGGTGCGGTTCGGCAGTCCGGTGAGAGGGTCGTGGTGGGCCTGGTAGTCGAGGCGTGCCTGGGCATGCTTGAGGCTGGATATGTCGGCGAATACCGCAACGAAATGGGTGATCTGCCGATCCTTGTTGCGCACTGCGTTGATCGTCAGCCAGTTGGGGTAGAGCTCGCCGTTCTTGCGACGGTTGGAAATCTCGCCCTGCCAGTGGCCTTCCAGGGTCAGTTGGTGCCACATCGCCGCATAGAAGGCGCTGTCATGCAGGCCAGAGGCCAACAGGCGCGGTGTATGCCCCAAAGTTTCACTTTCGCTGTAACCGGTGATCTCGCTGAAGGCTCGATTGACGGCGCTGATGCGCTGCTGGGTATCGGTGATCATTACGCCTTCGGCGGTGCTCTCAAACACCGTGGCGGCCTGCTGCAGTTTTTCCTGCATCAACTGGCGGTCGGTGATGTCCCGGGCAATGGTCAGCATGCAGTCGTCGTCGCCAATGGGCAGCGGTCGGCTCGACAGCTCACAGAGACGGATCTGGCCATCGTTGCGTCGGATATGGCAGCTGAAATCACGGACAAAACCGTCCCGCTGCAACAGGTCGAGCATCTGCTTGCGTTCGTTGAGGTTGACCCAGATCCCCAGGTCCAGAGTCGAACGATCCAGGGACATGGCACTGTTGAAGCCGGTGATTCGGCTGAAGCCCTCGTTGACCTCGATCAGCAGTCCGTCCCGCTGTCGTGTCAGCAGTAGCCCATCTGGCGAGGCATGGAAGGCTTTGGCGAACTTCTCCTCGGAGGTCTGCAACTGTTGCTGGGTTTCCTTGAGCTGGCTGATGTCTCGGACCACCACCACCAGCGCCGGGGTGGTGTCGAGGTCGAAGGGTTCGGCGGAGATCAGGCCGGTGAAGAGCTGGCCATTGTGACGGCGGAATGGCATTTCCAGGTTGCGGATGCTGCCGGCCTGCAAGCGTTGCAAGAGGCTCGGGCCGACGCCCGGGATGCCCCAGATATTCAGCTCGGTGGCGGTCTGGCCCACCACGGTTTCGGCGCTCAGGCCGATCTGCTCCTCGAAGGCCTTGTTGACCTCCAGCAGGCAGCCGTCGGACAGGCGCGCTATGACCAGAATGTCCGGGCACTGCTGGAACACCGAGGCGAACTTCTGCTCGGAAAGGCGCAGGGCTTCTTCAGTGTGTTTTGTCTCGCTGATATCGATCATCAGGCCGCGCATCACCGGTTCGTGGCCGTGTTCGATCAGGCTGACGATATCGCGTACCCAGAGGCATCGGCCGTCGGCGGCGATCACTCGATAGTCGAGGCTGTGGTCGCGTCCGGCCTGTACTTCGTGGTCGCAGAAGGCCTGGGCGCGAGTCAGGTCGGCGGGGTGGATGATGTTGCGCCAGAACCCCGGAATCAGCCAGTGGGCCAGGGGGTAGCCCAGCAGGGCCTCGGCATGGGGGGAGACATAGCTGTAGGTGAAGTCGCTGACACGCGCCTCCCAGGCGATGGCCGAGAGGCTCTCCACCAGGCTGCGGTAATGGTATTCACTGCTGCGCAACTCTTGTTCCAGCGCCACTCTGCGGGAGATCTCCGAGCTCAGGCGACGATTGATGCGGATCACCACTGCCAGCACTGTGACCAATAGCAGGAGGCCGGGTAGGCCGTAGATCAGGACATCCGACCAGAACGTCCGATGGTCGAGGACGCTGCCGACCCAATGCTGTTGAATCGCGCTGATTTCCTCGGGACTGAGGTCCGCCAGGACCTTGTCGAGTATGCCCACCAGGATCTTGCTGTCCCGTGGGACGCCCATGGCCAACTGGTAGCGATATGGGGTTTCACCGCTGACGTAGAGGCCCTCAAGCTTGAGCTGGCGCAGGCTCCAGACACTGGAGGCCAGATCGCCCACCACGGCGTCCACCTCGTCGGTGGCCAGCGCTTGCAGGGCTGAGCTGATGTTGGGCAGGGCCACCAGGTTCAGGTCTGGGTGGTGGGTGCGCAGTAACTCGTGGGGAGCGTAGTTCTCCACCACCGCCACCTTGAGACCGTAGAGGTCCTTGAGGTTGCGGGGTTGTGCGCCACCTGCATGGGCGAGGATGACGATGGGGAAGTCGAGATAGGGGCGGGTGAAAGCCATGTAACTCTGGCGTTCCGGGGTCGACATGATGCCGGGCAGCAGGTCCAGCTTGCCTTGCTTGGCATCTTCGAGCACGGCGGTCCAACTGGCCGGTTCGACGGGCGTCAGGGTGACTGACAGGCGTTCCTGGATCAGGTGGATGTAGTCCGCTGCCAGGCCCTGGTAACGGCCTTCCTCGTCTCGATACTCAAAGGGCGGCCAGGACGCATCCACACCCAGGCGCAGTTGCGGGTGGGTCTTGAGCCAGCCACGTTCTTCATCGGTGAGAGTCAACGCGCCAGCCGTTGCGGTCCAGGTAAGCAGTGCCAGCAGGAGCATGGCCGACAGTCTGGGCATAACCGTCTCGTTATGGCACGGGGAATGTTTCGAGTGTAGACGGGCTATGGGGCGGGAGAGGGGGGATCTGCAAAAAGCAAAACCCCCAGCAGGGCTGGGGGTTTTGGGCTTACTCGTCGAGGAAGGAGCGCAGATGCTCGCTTCGCGTCGGGTGGCGCAGCTTGCGCAGCGCCTTGGCTTCGATCTGACGAATCCGTTCACGGGTCACGTCGAACTGCTTACCAACCTCCTCAAGGGTGTGGTCGGTATTCATGTCGATGCCGAAGCGCATGCGCAGAACCTTGGCTTCACGGGCAGTGAGGCCGGAGAGTACTTCGCGAGTCGCTTCTTTCAGGCTCTCAACGGTGGCTACATCGATTGGCGACTGCATGGTCGAGTCTTCGATGAAGTCGCCCAGATGGGAGTCTTCGTCATCACCGATCGGGGTTTCCATGGAGATCGGCTCTTTAGCGATCTTCAATACCTTGCGGATCTTGTCCTCAGGCATTTCCATGCGTTCGCCCAGCTCTTCCGGAGTCGGTTCACGACCCATTTCCTGCAGCATCTGCCGGGAAATACGGTTGAGCTTGTTGATTGTCTCGATCATGTGCACCGGAATACGGATGGTGCGGGCCTGGTCGGCGATCGAGCGAGTGATCGCCTGACGGATCCACCAGGTGGCATAGGTCGAGAACTTGTAGCCGCGACGGTATTCGAACTTGTCCACCGCTTTCATCAAGCCGATGTTGCCTTCCTGGATCAGATCGAGGAACTGCAGGCCACGGTTGGTGTACTTCTTGGCGATGGAGATCACCAGGCGCAAGTTGGCTTCAACCATCTCTTTCTTCGCGCGGCGGGCCTTGGCCTCACCGATCGACATGCGACGGTTGATGTCCTTGATCTCGGCAATCTTCAAGCCGGTTTCGACTTCAAGAGCGGTCAGCTTCTGCTGGCAACGGATGATATCCGGCTGCAGACGGGCAATGGCTTCGGCGTACTTGCTCTTGCCTTTGGCCAGGGCGTCGGTCCAGCTTTCATCTACTTCGTTGCCCGGGAACTGGCGCAGGAAGTCGGCACGCGGCATGCGGGCATCACGCACACAGAGCTGCATGATGGCGCGTTCTTGCTGACGCAGACGATCCAGGGCGCTGCGTACACGTTCAACCAGGCCTTCGAATTGCTTCGGAACCAGTTTGATCGGCATGAACAGTTCGGCCAGGGCCAACATCTCGGCGATGGCTTGCTTGTTCTCGCGGCCGTGCTTCTTCAGCGCCTTGCGGGTGATTTCCATCTGGTCGGAGACGGCGCCAAAGCGCTGTGCAGCGACGACCGGATCCGGACCGCTTTCGGCTTCTTCTTCGTCTTCGGTCGCTTCAGCTTCTTCGTCATCGCTGTCGTCATCCGCTTTCGCAGTTTTGGTGTCGACAGGAGGCGGTACTTCGGCGGCAGGCGGCGTAATGCCGTCGTCCGGGTCGATGTACCCGCTGAGAACGTCAGACAGGCGGCCACCTTCGGTGGTGACGCGAGTGTATTCGGAGAGGATGTGATCAACCGTGCCAGGGAAGTGCGCGATTGCGCCCATCACTTCACGGATGCCCTCTTCGATACGCTTGGCGATTTCGATTTCGCCTTCACGTGTGAGCAGCTCTACCGTACCCATTTCGCGCATGTACATGCGCACTGGGTCGGTAGTGCGACCAATGTCGGTTTCCACAGCCGCCAACGCTGCGGCGGCTTCTTCAGCTGCTGCTTCGTCGGTGTCGGCTTCGGCCAACAAAAGGGCATCCGCATCCGGAGCACTCTCGAATACGTTGATCCCCATGTCGTTGATCATGCGGATGATGTCTTCCACCTGTTCCGGATCTGAAATATCCTCCGGCAGGTGGTCGTTGACCTCCGCGTAAGTCAGGTAACCCTGCTCACGTCCACGGCTGATCAACTCTTTGAGGCGAGACTGCTGTTGCGCTTTTCCGGACATAACACCCTATCCACTGAAGGTCTTGGCGGGCAAAAAACAAGCCGAGGATTATACCCGAGCTATGACCTCACGCGCCAGTTGAGGTCGGGTTTGATGCGGGAACATTGCGTTTTAGAAGCTCAACCAGCTGTATTTTCTCTTCGCTGCTGAGCTCGCTTTGACGCGATTTCCTGAGAAGTTGTTCTAAAACACGCTCGCGTTGGCGAGCGGACAAGCTATTAATGGTGTCGAAAAACTGTTGTTCAAGGTTATCTCCGTCGATCAGCCACTCTTTTTCTGCCAGTGCGGTAAGCAGGTGCCCCTGTTGAGTGCCGTGCCAGCGCGCCATCAGTTGATGAATAGAGCGTAGCTTAGGATTTTTCTGTACGGCTTCGATCAGGGCCACCAGCAACTGAGTGTTGGTGTTGTCGTCATCGGCAAAGTGCCCGGCGTCTTCAACTTTTTCTGCCAGTTGCGGGTGATGCAGCAGGGTGCGCAAGGCTGCCAGCGTAGGAGGCTCCACCGCCGCCGGGACGCGAGGGCCGCGAGGCTGGTCCCGATCGCCCTGGCGCTTGCCTTTGCCGTTCTTGTCCCAGGGCTTGTTTTCCCATTTCTTGCCGCCGCCGCTTTTCTTCGGCGTCCACTCTTGTTGAGGGGCGTACGCTTCCTGATGGGGCTCATGGTAGTCGGCATAATCCGGCATGGCATCGTAGTCGATGCCGGCGTCATAGATCGGGGGGGCTTCCGGTGGGGCGCTGTGAGCTAGCTGATTCACCGTTTCATTGGTCAGGCCGGTGATTTCAGTCAGGCGCTGGCGCATCAGGGTGCGCAGGTTGGCCCCTGGGATTTTCTCGATCAGCGGTGCTGCCAGGGTCGCCAGGTGAGCCTTGCCTTCCAGCGAGCGGGGGTCGGCTTCGTCGATCAGTTGTTGAAAGAAGTAGTCCGCCAACGGTTGGGCGTGCTGGTTGATTCGGGCGCGGAAGGCGTCTGTGCCTTCGGAGCGGACCAGGGTGTCCGGGTCCTCCCCTTCAGGGAGAAACAGGAAGCGTGCGCGGCGTCCGTCCTGCAGGCAGGGCAGGGTGGCCTCAAGGGCGCGCCAGGCAGCCTTGCGTCCGGCTTGGTCGCCGTCAAAACAGAATAATACGTTGGGCACAATGCGGAACAGGCGCTTGAGGTGTTCCTCACTGGTGGCGGTGCCGAGGGTCGCGACGGCATTGCGCAGGCCTTGCTGGGCCAGGGCGATGACGTCCATATAGCCTTCGACGACGATGATCTCGTCGAGGTTGCGATTGTTCTTGCGGGCCTCGAACAGGCCGTAAAGCTCTTGGCCCTTATGGAATACCGGGGTTTCCGGAGAGTTCAGGTATTTGGGTTTGTCGTCCCCCAGAACCCGGCCACCGAAGGCAATGATCCGGCCGCGGGTATCGCGGATCGGGAACATCACGCGATCGCGAAAGCGGTCATAGCGCTTGCCGGTCTCGGCGTTCTCGATCAGCAGTCCGGCATCGATCATGGCCTTCTGCTGCAAAGTGTCGCTGCTCAGGTGCTTGAACAGGTTGTCCCAGCCGGGCGGCGCAAAACCCAGGCCGAAGTCCCGGGCAATTTCGCCGGTGAGGCCGCGCCCCTTGAGATAGTCGACTGCCGCCTTGCGTGCCGGGTGACTTTTCAGTGCCTGGCGATAGTAGTCGGCAGCGGCAGTGAGCAGTGGGTAGAGCGGTGAGTCGGTGGGCTGCCGGGGTTTGCGCTGGCCGCGATTGCTTTCCTCGCGGGGGATCTCCATGCCTGCAGCTTTCGCCAGTTCCTCGACGGCCTGGGGAAAGTCCAGGTTGTCGTGGTCCATGATGAAGCCGAGGGCATTGCCGCCTGCGCCGCAGCCGAAGCAGTAATAGAACTGCTTGTCGGGACTGACGCTGAAGGAGGGCGTCTTTTCCTTGTGGAATGGGCAGCAGGCGGTGTAGTTCTTGCCGGCTTTCTTGATCTGCAGGCGCGAGCTGACTACATCGACGATGTCGGTGCGGTTCAGAAGGTCGTCAATAAAGCTCTGGGGAATAAGCCCGGCCATTGCGTTCTCGTCATCACTGCGGGGAAAAATAGCCCTGGCGACGCTGTCGAAAGATCAGGTGAGGTGAGGCGTGAAGAGTGCGCGGCTCGACCTGGTTTTCGGTGTGATCGCAGTCGGGAAGTGTATCTGCCGAACGTCCACTGACGTTAATTTCAATCAGTATTCGACTATTTGAGGTGGTGCGCTGAGTCCGACAGTGGCTGTTGGAGGGCCTCGGATAGCTCATTTAGCGGGCGCTGCAGAAGGGCGCCTTGGGCTGATCGTCTGTAGGAATCAGTAAGGGTGTGCTCGTCAGTAGCCTTGGAAGGCTCGTCAGAAAAGACGTGCACCGCTGGCAAGAAGCCAGGTCTGACGTGGTGAAGCAGATTCGTCTGGGTCGCATGGGCGGCTTCGACGGTGAAGCATCAAGCGTATTCCGCAAATGCCATTAGCCCGGCTGAGGGCCGGGCTTGGCAGAAGCTTGCAGCGAACGTCTGTGTATTAGTACAGACGTACGGCGCGGCGCTGTTCGCGCTGAACTTTCTTAGCGTGACGCTTAACAGCAGCAGCTGCTTTGCGCTTACGCTCGGAAGTCGGCTTCTCGTAAAATTCGCGGCTACGAACTTCAGCCAGAACACCGGCTTTTTCGCAGGAGCGCTTGAAACGACGCAGAGCTACGTCGAAGGGTTCGTTCTCTTTAACTTTGACGGCTGGCATCCAGAGCTACCTTCATTCATTACCGGGGTCAACGTTCTCGTCGCAAAAATCGCGGCTGAGGTCGTCGGTTTTTAAGGGTTGCGGATGTTAACCCCTCAACGCTCGGAATGCAAAGCCTCTGATCGAAAACCGCTGGTCGGGCGCGGGAGTGGCGACTATTATGCGCGCCTTCGAATTCAGCCTCTACAAGGCGCAAACCCATGCTAGTACTGGGATTAGAAACTTCCTGCGACGAAACCGGCGTCGCGCTTTACGACAGTGAGCGTGGCCTGCTGGCCGACGCGCTGTTCAGTCAGATCGACTTGCATCGTGTCTACGGTGGCGTGGTGCCGGAGCTGGCTTCCCGTGACCACGTCAAGCGCATGCTGCCCCTGATCCGTCAGGTTCTGGCGCAAGCCGACTGTGTCACCACCGAGATTGATGCCATTGCCTACACTGCGGGTCCCGGCCTGGTGGGCGCCCTGCTGGTGGGGGCGTCCTGTGCCCAGGCACTGGCCTTTGCCTGGGGTATTCCAGCCCTGGGCGTGCATCACATGGAAGGTCACCTGCTGGCGCCGATGCTGGAAGAGCAGCCACCGGAATTTCCGTTCGTCGCTTTGTTGGTGTCGGGCGGTCATACCCAGTTGGTCCGGGTGGATGGCATCGGCCAATACCAGCTGTTGGGCGAGACCCTGGACGATGCGGCAGGCGAAGCATTCGACAAGACCGCGAAAATGATTGGCCTGAATTATCCCGGTGGTCCCGAGATCGCCCGCCTGGCAACCCAGGGCGTCCCCGGGCGCTTTGTCTTCCCGCGGCCAATGACTGATCGTCCGGGGCTGGACTTCAGCTTCAGCGGCTTGAAGACCTTCGCCCTGAACACCTGGCAGCAGTGCGTCAGTGCTGGAGACGACGGCGAGCAAACCCGTTGCGACATCTCTCTCGCGTTCCAGCAGGCGGTGGTAGAAACTTTGACCATCAAGTGCAAGCGCGCCTTGAAGCAGACTGGCCTCAAGCGTGTGGTCATTGCCGGGGGCGTGAGTGCCAACAAGGCCCTGCGCGCCTCTTTGGAAAAAATGCTCGCCGAGATGAACGGCAATGTGTTCTACGCTCGCCCCGAGTTCTGCACTGACAACGGCGCGATGATCGCCTATGCCGGCTGTCAGCGTTTGCAGGCCGGACAGCAGGAAAGCCTGGCGATCACTGTGCAGGCGCGCTGGCCGATGGAGCAGTTGTCAGCCCTCTGAGAGAGGCGCGCTAGCGCCTCAAACTGAAGTCTTTTCATCTGCCGGATTCAAAAATGCCGTTCGCGCCCGGCAAACAGGTCGCGTAAATTGCCGCGATGGCGCCAGACGATCAGCAGCGTGAGCACGCTCATCGGCAGTAGCGCCTCAGGCTCCTGCCAGGCCAGTAGCGGCAAAGTCAGGGGTGTGGCGATCAAGGCAGCCAGTGAGCTGGTGCGGGTGAGATAGAAGGTCAGCGCCCAGGCGGCGATAGCCAGGAGCGCCGCCGGCGGGTAGAGCCCCAGCAGCATGCCGGCAGCAGTGGCGACGCCTTTGCCGCCGCGAAAGCGGAAGTAGAGTGGGAACAGGTGGCCGAGTACGGCGTAGAGTCCGATCCACGCCTGTTGCTGCAACGAAAGCCCCGCAAGGTGGGCGATCAGCACGGGCACCAGGCCTTTGCACAGATCCCCCAGCAGGGTCAGGACAGCGAGTTTCTTACCGGCCAGGCGCAGCATGTTGGTGGCGCCGGCATTGCCCGACCCACTCATTCGCGGGTCGGGATTACCCGTGAGGCGGCTGAGCAAAATGGCAAAGGACAGAGAGCCAAGCAGGTAGGCGAGAATCGCCAGTAACCAAAACATGCTAACTATTCCGGGCGAGGACGCCCTGATTCTAACGGCGCATTGCGCCCTTGTCGTGCTGCGGAGAAGAGTGCTTGGACAGAGTGTTTATCGAAGGACTGGAAGTGGACACCGTAATTGGAGCCTACGACTGGGAGCGTGGCATCCGACAGTGTCTGCGTCTTGATCTGAGCTTTGCTTGGGATAATCGCCCGGCTGCCGCAGGGGACGATCTGACACTGGCGTTGGATTATGCCAGCGTCTCCGCGCGGATCCAGGCGTTTGCCGAGCAGGCCCAGTACCAGTTGGTGGAAACCTTTGCCGAGCGTCTTGCCGAAGTGTTGATGAGCGAGTTTCACATTCCTTGGCTGCATTTGAAGCTGACCAAGCCAGGCGCTGTTCCGGCTGCCACGGGTGTGGGTGTGGAGATCGAGCGCGGATGTCGCTGACTCAGGTGTTTCTGGGGCTCGGTAGCAACATCGAGCGTGAAGTTCATCTGCGGGCCGGGCTCGATGCCTTGGCCGGTTTCCTGGTGGACATGCGTTGCTCGGCGGTGTTTGAAAGCCAGCCGGTGGGAATCAAGAGCGGTCCGTTCTTCAATCTGGTGGTGTCGGGTTATACCGACTTGCCGTTGACCGAGCTGGACCGACGCTTGAAGTTCATCGAGGCGAACAACGGTCGTTATGCCCCGGACCGCAAAGGTTTGCCGCTGGACATCGATGTGTTGTTGTACGGTGATCTGACTGGCAATTTCGATGGCCTGATCCTGCCCCGTGCGGAGATTCTGAAGAATGCCTTTGTGCTTTGGCCGTTGTCGCTGATGGCGCCGGAGCGGCTACACCCATTGGCCGGCAAGAGTCTGGGGGCACTTTGGGATGAAGCACAGATTGATCAGGTTCTGGCGCCTGTGGCCTTCGAATGGCAGGGTAGGCAACTGACGCCTCCGGGCCTGTAGTTCCTCGAGCTCTCCTGGTGCGGACAAGGCTGGAGCCTCGTCCGCGGCTTCTCAATAGGCGTGCTGTTCCTTGTAGGCCTTGATTGCCTTCAGTCGCTCCAGCCTCAGCGCCTCGCCCAGTTGCGGGCCTTTGAAACCCTGCTCCAGCAAAGGTTGAACCGCAACTGAGCGCGCAGCATTGGCGGCACCGCGTAGGTAATCTGCTTGGGGGTAAGGTCGTGACTCCAGTCCCAGGCGGCCACGGGCGTCCATTTCGCAAGCGCCAATGAACTCCTCAAAGCGCTGCGGACGACGGAACACGTCGAAGCTTTGCAGTAGCTCAAGCAGTGTCGAAGCCTTCAGTTCCTGCGCCTTGTGGGCGTGGGTGTGATATTGGCCCACCAACAGCGCCAGCTCCTGGCATTCCCGTGGTGCCTTGAATCGCTCATTGACGGCCTTGATCAAGTCCAGCCCCTTGTGTTCGTGGCCGATGTGCCGTGGCCACTCTTCCTCGGGCGTCACGCCTTTGCCCAGGTCGTGGAGCAGGCAGGCCCAGCGTACCGAGAGGGGGTGCTGGTGCAGCGCCGCTTGCTGCAACACGCTGAGGGTGTGCAGGCCGGTGTCTATTTCAGGGTGGTGGGTCGGTGGCTGGGGAACGCCGAACAGAGCATCGACCTCAGGTATCAATACGGCCAGGGCGCCGCAGTCACGCAATACCTGGATAAAGACCTGGGGCTGATCTTCCATCAGGGCTCGAGACATCTCCTTCCAGCTGCGCTCGGCTGTCAGGGCCTGAAGCTCGCCTGACTCGCTGAGTTGACGCATCAGTTCAAGCGTCTCTGTGGCCACACTGAAGCCCAGGTCGGCGTAGCGCGCGGCAAAGCGTGCCACCCGCAGCACTCGAAGAGGATCTTCGGCGAATGCCGGTGAAACATGGCGTAATAGCCGGTTTTCAAGATCTTTTTTGCCGTTGTAGGGATCAGTTACCACACCTTGATCATCCTCGGCCATGGCGTTGATCGTCAGGTCGCGGCGAATCAGATCCTCTTCCAGGGTGACTTCCGGGCTGGCGTGGAAAGTGAAGCCGCCGTAACCCCGTCCGCTCTTGCGCTCGGTTCGAGCGAGGGCATATTCCTCGCCGCTCTTGGGGTGCAGAAACACCGGGAAATCGGCGCCCACCGGGCGAAAGCCCTTGGCGATCATGTCTTGCGCGCTGGCGCCCACCACGACCCAGTCGACGTCGGTGACTGGTCTACCCAGCAGGCGATCGCGTACAGCGCCGCCGACTTTATAAATCCGCATAAAAAACCTCCGTTAGCGCGACAGGATAACCCTTGTGCTGTGCTAACGGAGGCCTGTTGTTGGGCTCAGAGGTGGATGACTGCCAGGTCCAATCGCCCGTAGTCGTTTTCGTTGTGATCGCTTTTCGGCGGTACGTGATGGGTTTTCATCACCTGATCGCCCTGCAGGGTTTCCAGGTGAATATCGAAGCCCCAGAGGCGGTGCAGGTGCTTGAGCACCTCCTCGGTGGAGTCCCCCAGGGGTTTGCGATCGTGTTGCTGGTGGCGCAGGGTCAGCGAGCGATCGCCACGACGATCGATGCTCCAGATCTGCACATTGGGTTCACGGTTGCCCAGATTGTATTGCGCGGCCAGAGTTTCCCTGATGATCCGATAGCCGCTTTCGTCATGGATTGCCGGTACCAGCAGGTCATCCTTCTGGTCGTCATCCATGATGCTGAACAGCTTGAGGTCGCGGATCACCTTGGGCGACAGATACTGCAGGATGAAGCTCTCATCCTTGAAGCTGCTCATGGCGAACTTGATGCTCGACAGCCAATCGGTGCCGGCCAGTTCCGGGAACCAGCGACGATCTTCTTCGGTAGGGGCTTCGCATATGCGCCGGATGTCCCGATACATGGCAAAACCCAGAGCGTAGGGGTTGATGCCGTTGTAATAGGGGCTGTCGAATCCCGGCTGGTACACCACGCTGGTGTGGGAGGTGAGGAACTCCATCATGAAGCCATCGGTGACCAGCCCCTCGTCATACAGGTCGTTCATCAGCGTGTAGTGCCAGAAAGTGGCCCAACCTTCGTTCATCACCTGGGTTTGGCGCTGCGGGTAGAAGTACTGGGCGATCTTGCGCACGATGCGCACGATTTCCCGCTGCCAGGGCTCCAGCAATGGTGCATGTTTTTCGATGAAGTACAGGATGTTTTCCTGAGGCTCGGCGGGGAACCGCGCGTTGTCCTTGTCGCTGTACTTGTCCGCGCCTTTGGGAATCGTACGCCACAGGTCGTTGATCTGTTTCTGCAGGTGCTCCTCCCGGTCCTTCTGCCGACGTCGTTCTTCTTCCGCGGAGATCGGGTAAGGTCGTTTGTAGCGGTCGACGCCGTAGTTCATCAGTGCATGGCAGGAGTCCAGCAGATCTTCCACGGCATCGATGCCATGGCGTTCCTCGCATTGCATGATGTACTGCTTGGCGAACACCAGATAATCGATGATCGAGCTGGCATCGGTCCAGGTGCGGAACAGGTAGTTGCCCTTGAAGAAGCTGTTGTGGCCGTAGCAGGCATGGGCCACCACCAGCGCCTGCATGCAGATGGTGTTCTCCTCCATCAGATAGGCGATGCAAGGGTCTGAGTTGATCACGATTTCGTAGGCCAGCCCCATCTGACCGCGGCTGTAGGATTTTTCGGTGCTGAGAAAGTGTTTGCCGTAGGACCAATGGTGATAACCCAAAGGCATGCCCACCGAGGCATAGGCATCCATCATCTGCTCGGCGGTGATCACTTCGATCTGGTTGGGATAGGTATCCAGGGCATAGCGAGCGGCAATACGGCTGATTTCGCGGTCGTAGGCCTGGATCAGCTCGAAGGTCCATTCCGAGCCCGTGGAGATGGGTTGGCGCTTCTGCTCTCTGGCGGTCATGTCACTAACCTGCGCTGGAAGAGTTCACGGAAGACCGGATAGATATCTCCGGCCGAAACCAGTTGTTGCTGGGCGAAGGTGTCGGAGAAGGCCTCGGCGATACGTTCATACTCGAACCACAGGGCCTGGTGCTCCCGTGGAGTGATTTCCACGTAGGTGTAGTACTGCACGAAAGGCATGATCTGGTTGATCAGGATATCGCGGCAGATGGGGGAGTCATCGTTCCAGTTGTCGCCGTCGGAGGCTTGTGCGGCGTAGATGTTCCATTCGTTGCTCGGATAGCGCTCGGCCATGATCTCCTGCATCAGTTTCAAGGCGCTGGAGACGATGGTCCCGCCGGTTTCACGGGAATAGAAGAACTCTTCCTCATCCACTTCCCGGGCGCTGGTGTGGTGGCGGATGAAGACGACATCTATCTTGTCGTAGTTGCGCTTGAGGAACAGGTACAAAAGGATGAAGAAGCGTTTGGCGATGTCCTTGGTCGCCTGGGTCATGGAGCCGGAGACGTCCATCAGGCAGAACATCACCGCCTTGGAGCTGGGGTTGGGCTGTTTCACCAACAGGTTGTACTTGAGGTCGAAAGTGTCGAGAAAAGGCACGCGATGAATTCGAGCGCTCAGGCGTTCGATTTCCGCTTCCAGTTCCTGGATATCGCCGAAGTTATCCGGTTCTTCCCGCTTCAGGCGTGCCAGTTCCTCTTTGGCCTCCCGCAGTTTGGCTCGGCTGCTGCCGGACAGGGCAATGCGGCGGGCGTGGGCCGAGCGCAAGGTGCGGATGATGTTGATCCGCGACGGGTTGCCCTCGTTGCTGATCCCCGCTCGTACGGTCTTGAAGGTATCGGTGCCCGTCAGGTTGCGTTTGACCAGGTTGGGCAGCTCCAGGTCCTCGAACATGAATTCGAGGAATTCCTCCTGGGTAATCTGGAAGACGAACTCATCCATGCCCTCGCCGGAATTGCCCGCCTTGCCGCGGCCAGTTCCGCCTCCACCGCCGCCTTGAGGCCTGGCAATATGCTCGCCTGCAGTGAATTCCTTGTTGCCGGGATGGACCACGGTTTGCTTGCCGCCACGGCCGTGGTGCAGCACCGGTTCGTCGATGTCCCGTCCGGGAATGCTGATTTGTTCGCCATGCTCCATGTCGGTGATGGAGCGGCGGCTGACGGCCTCTTCGACGGCCTTTTTGATGTGGTCACGGTAGCGCCGCAGAAACCGCTGGCGGTTCACCGTGCTCTTGTTCTTGCCATTGAGACGTCGGTCGATCACATAGCTCATGGGCCCCTCCGGGGAGCTTCAAGACATAAGCCTCAAGCCGTAAGCAGCGCCGCAGCAGAGCCTGTGAGGGCTCTACGGCAACACGCTTGCAGCTTGTGGCTAGAAGCTTGCAGCTGCTTCACTGCGATTTTCTGACCCGCAGATACCATTCGGACAGCAGCCGTACCTGTTTGTCGGTGTAGCCGCGCTCGACCATTCGTGTGACGAAGTCGTTGTGTTTCTGCTGATCCTCCTTGCTGGCCTTGGCGTTGAAGCTGATGACCGGCAGCAGATCCTCGGTGTTGGAGAACATTTTCTTCTCGATGACCACCCGCAGCTTCTCGTAGCTGAGCCAAGTGGGGTTCTTGCCATTGTTGTTGGCTCGGGCCCGCAGGACGAAGTTGACGATTTCGTTGCGGAAGTCTTTCGGGTTGCTGATGCCCGCAGGTTTTTCGATCTTCTCCAGCTCTTCGTTGAGGGCGACGCGATTGAGGATCTCGCCGGTTTCCGGATCGCGGTATTCCTGATCCTGAATCCAGAAGTCTGCGTAGAGAACATAACGGTCGAAGATGTTCTGGCCGTACTCGCTGTAGGACTCTAGGTAGGCGGTCTGGATCTCCTTGCCGATGAACTCGATGTAGCGCGGTGCCAGGTACTCCTTGAGGAAGCGCAGGTAGCGCTCGCGGGTTTCTGCCTGGAACTGCTCCTGCTCGATCTGCTGTTCCAGCACATACAGCAGGTGCACTGGGTTAGCCGCCACTTCATGGGGATCGAAGTTGAAGACTTTTGACAGAATCTTGAAAGCGAATCGAGTCGACAGGCCATTCATGCCTTCATCGACGCCGGCACTGTCGCGGTATTCCTGGATCGACTTGGCCTTGGGATCGGTGTCCTTCAGGTTCTCGCCGTCATAAACCCGCATCTTCGAGTAGATATTGGAGTTTTCCGGCTCCTTGAGGCGCGATAGCACAGTGAACTGCGCGAGCATCTTCAGGGTGTCGGGGGCGCAATGGGCCTTGGCCAGGGAACTGTTGAACAGCAGTTTGTCGTAAATCTTCACCTCATCAGTGACCCGCAGGCAGTAAGGCACCTTGACGATGTAGATACGGTCAATGAAGGCTTCGTTGTTCTTGTTGTTGCGGAAGGTGTGCCACTCCGATTCGTTGGAGTGGGCCAGCAGGATGCCTGTGAAGGGAATCGCTCCCAGCCCTTCGGTACTGTTGTAGTTGCCTTCCTGGGTGGCGGTGAGCAAAGGGTGCAGCACCTTGATCGGTGCCTTGAACATTTCGACGAACTCCATCAGGCCCTGGTTGGCCCGGCACAGTGCTCCGGAGTAGCTGTAGGCGTCGGCATCGTTCTGCGGGAATTCTTCCAGTTTACGGATATCCACCTTGCCCACTAGGGCGGAGATGTCCTGGTTGTTCTCATCGCCAGGTTCGGTCTTGGCCACGGCGATCTGGTTGAGAATCGATGGGTAAAGTTTCACTACCCGGAACTGGCTGATGTCACCACCGAATTCCGACAGGCGCTTGGTGGCCCACGGCGACATGATGGTGTTGAGGTAGCGCCGTGGGATGCCGAAGTCTTCTTCGAGAATGGCGCCATCTTCCGTGGCGTTGAACAGGCCCAGTGGCGACTCGAAGACCGGAGAGCCCTTGATGGCGTAGAAGGGCACTTTTTCGATCAGTTGTTTGAGCTTTTCGGCCAGGGAAGATTTACCACCCCCCACCGGTCCCAGGAGATAGAGGATCTGTTTCTTCTCTTCCAGGCCCTGAGCGGCATGGCGGAAATAGGAGACGATCTGGTCGATGCACTCTTCCATGCCATGGAAGTCTTCAAAGGCCGGATACCGCCTGATGACCTTGTTGGAGAAGATTCGCGACAGCCTCGAGTTGGTCGAGGTGTCCAGCAGCTCGGGTTCGCCGATGGCCAATAGCAAGCGCTCGGCGGCGGATGCATAGGCGCTTCGGTCCTTTTTGCACAGTTCCAGGTATTCCTGCAGCGAAAACTCTTCCTGGCGTGTGGATTCGAAGCGTTGTTGGAAGTGGCTAAAAATACTCATGACGTCACCTCGCTCGATACGTGGAGCCGGCGTCGGATCAGTCAGTCAAGTGCTGGCATGCAACTGAGTTTCCAGTTGCTGTTTACCCCCCAGAACACTTTCAAAGCTATCGACCTTGAAAGCTAGTACCGATGACCCGCTCGCCGGTGTACCGGCTCTCCCCTGATTTGGATGGCCTGAGGCTAAGGATAGTTCGGAATCCGGGAGGTCAAGGCGAGATGGGGAATTAGTTGCGCACTACCGTTCGTCCGGTGGCGCGTGAGCCCGCGTAGTACGCGGGCTAGAGCCGCTGAAAAAAATTATTCGGCGGTGCCTTGGGCGATTTCCGTCGGATAGGTGCTGCGCCATAGTTCGAAGCCGCCATCGAGGCTGTAAACGTCGGAAAAGCCCTGGCTCACCAGATACGCCGCAGCGCTCTGGCTGGAGTTGCCGTGATAGCAGACCACCACCAATGGGGCATCGAGATCGGCGCCGCGAATGAAGTCGGAAATGGAGTGATTATCCAGGTGTTGCGCGCCGCTGATATGGCTCAGTGCATAGGTTTGCGGGTCGCGGATATCCACGACCACTGCACCTTGTTCGCGCAGTGCCTGGGCCTGTTCTGGAGGGATGCGTTTGAATTCGCTCATGGCGGGCTCCTGGAGCTTGATAGTCAGCGCCGACTAGCGCTTTGCCGGGATGGGCAAGGGTTCGGGGGAAAGGGGCGCGGTATGCCCCTGTGCGTCGCAATCGCAGGTCAGGCGCACGCCTGTATCGACATTCAGCAAGGTCATGGCCCCGCCCCAGACGCAGCCGCTGTCCAGGGCGAAGATGCCGGGTTCGTTGCTATGGCCTTCCAGGGCCGCCCAGTGGCCGAAGATGATCTTCATGTCCCGGGTCTTGCGCTCCTTGTGACTGAACCAGGGGGCGTAGCCCGGTGGTGCGGTGTCCAGTCCTTCCTTGCTCTTGAGGTCGAGCTTGCCCTCGCTGGTGCAGAAACGCATGCGGGTGAAGTAGTTGGTGATGACGCGCAGGCGGGTCACGCCCTTGAGGTCGCTGTCCCATTTCGCTGGATCGTTGCCGTACATGCCGTCCAGGAAGGGCTCGAAGAGGTTGTCGTCGCGTAGCGCTTCCTCGACTTCGGCGGCGCACTTGAGGGCCTTCTTCAGGGACCATTGCGGGGCGATGCCGGCATGGACCAGGGCCACGTTGCGGGTTTCGTCGTAATGCATCAGTTTTTGCTGGCGCAACCACTGCAACAGTTCTTCGCAATCTGGGGCTTCAAGGATTTCCCGCAGTGTGTCGGACTTTTTCAGCCGTTCGATGTTGCGCCAGGCTGCCAGCAGGTGCAGGTCGTGATTGCCCAGCACGCAGACCAGCGAATCGCGAATGGAATAAAGGTAGCGCAGGGTTTCCAGTGACTGTGGACCGCGATTGACCAGGTCGCCCACCAGCCACAGGCGGTCCCGGGCAGGGTCGAAGGCGACTTGTTCAAGCAGGCACTGCAGCGGCTCCAGGCAGCCTTGCAGGTCGCCGACGGCGTAGGTCGCCATCAGTGCAGGGCTCCAGGGACTGCCAGGCGGAAGGGGGCAATGATGGCGTCGAACTGTTTGCCGTCCTCGGCCAGCATCTGGTAACTGCCCTGCATGTTGCCGACTCGGGTGGTCATCACCGTGCCGCTGCTGTAGGTGTGGCTCTTGCCGGCGGCAATCAATGGCTGCTGGCCAACCACGCCAGCGCCGCGAACTTCTTCTACATGGCCGTCACCGTCGGTGATCACCCAGTGCCGGGACAGCAGCTTGGCTGGGAGTGATCCGTTGTTCTGAACGGTAATGGTGTAGGCGAAAGCGAAGCGGTTCTGCTCGGGTTGCGATTGGTCTGCCAGAAAGCGGGTGACGACGCTGACGTCGACCTGATAACGAGGATCGGACATGCAAAAGGCCTTTAAAGCAAAGCGGGGCGCGGGACAAAGCTGATGGAGGTCAGTCTAGGTCAAGTATCGGGTAGTAAACCAGACATCCTGTCCGGCGTCCTACCCGATCTCGGGCAAGGGCGTTTCTCAGTCGGCGGCTGGCTTGGGCTGGTCGGCCAACTGATCGGCCAGACGCACGAAGGCGGCCAGGTCCAACTGCTCGGGGCGCAGGCTGCCATCGACACCGGCGGCTTCGATTTCGGCGCTGCTGAGGAGGGCCTTGAGGGTATTGCGCAGGGTCTTGCGGCGCTGGTTGAAGGCTTCGCGGACGATGCGCTCCAGCAGGCGATGATCCTTGGCTGGATGTGGCAGCACCGCGTGAGGCACCAGGCGCACGATGGCCGAATCAACCTTCGGTGGAGGATTGAAGGCGCCGGGGCCGACGTTGAACAGGTGTTCCACGCGGCAGTGATACTGAACCATGATCGACAGGCGACCCCAGTCACCGCCACCAGGGCCGGCGGCCAAACGCTCGACCACTTCCTTTTGCAGCATGAAGTGCATGTCGCGGATCAGCCCGGCGTTCTGCAGCAGGTGGAAGATCAGCGGGGTGGAGATGTTGTAGGGCAGGTTACCGACCACCCGCAGGCTGCTGGGGGCGGCGCCGAGGGTGTTGAAGTCGAACTTCAGGGCATCGCCCTGGTGCAGGTTGAAGTTGCTCTTGCTGGCGAACTGCTGGTTGAGGATCGGGATCAGATCCTTGTCCAGTTCCACCACGTCCAACTGGGCCCCGCTGCTCAGCAAGCCTTCGGTCAGTGCGCCCTGGCCCGGGCCGATTTCCAGCATGCGGTCTTCGGGTTTGGCGTGGATAGCTCGCAGGATACGGTCGATAACGCCGGCGTCATGCAGGAAGTTCTGGCCGAAGCGCTTGCGCGCCCGGTGTTGGTATTGCTCGCTCATAAACGGTTCTCGGCCATCTGGTAGGCGGTTTCCAGGGCGACCTGCAGGCTGCCGGTGTCGATCTTGCCGCTGCCGGCCAGATCCAGGGCGGTGCCGTGGTCGACGGAGGTGCGGATGATCGGCAGGCCGAGCGTCACATTGACGGCCGCGCCGAAGCCTTTGTATTTCAGCACGGGCAAGCCTTGGTCGTGGTACATCGCCAGCACTGCGTCGCAGTGCTCCAGATATTTGGGGGTAAACAGAGTGTCGGCAGGCAGTGGGCCGCGCAGGTCCATGCCTTCGTTGCGCAGACGCTCTAGGGTAGGTTCGATGATGTCGATTTCTTCACGGCCCAGATGCCCGCCTTCACCGGCGTGGGGGTTGAGTCCGCAAACCAGGATCCGTGGTTGGGCAATACCGAACTTGTGTTGCAGGTCGGCATGCAGAATCCGCGTGACTCGCTCCAGGCGTTCTGCGGTGATGGCGTCGGCTATCTCCCGCAAGGGCAGGTGCGTGGTCACCAGTGCCACGCGCAAGCCACGGGTGGCCAGCATCATGACCACTTGTTGGGTGTGGGTCAGGTCCGCAAGGAATTCGGTGTGCCCGGAAAAGGCGATCCCGGAATCGTTGATCACGCCTTTATGTACAGGGGCGGTGATCATGCCGGCAAAGTGTCCGTCCAGGCAGCCTTGGCCGGCCCGGGTCAGGGTTTCCAGGACGAAGGCCGCATTGGCCTGGTCCAGTTGGCCGCTGACCACTGGCTTGGCCAGGGGCGTGTCCCAGACATACAGGCTGCCCGCCGGAGCGGCTTCAGTCGGCAGTTGGTCCAAGGTCACTGGCAGCAGATTGACTGCCACGCCCAGCTGCGCGGCCCGCTCAAGGAGCAGGTCGCGGCTGGTAATGGCAATCAGGGGATATGGCTGGGGTTGCGAGGCGAGCAGCAGGCACAGGTCAGGACCTATACCCGCTGGTTCGCCGGGTGTCAGAGCGAAACGTCTGGGTTTCACTGTGCCGCCTGTTCAGCGCCAGGCAGTTTGATCTCGACGTAGGCCTCATCACGGATCTGCCGCAACCAGGTCTGCAGCTCTTCGTCGTACTTGCGGTTACGCAGCACGGTCATGGCTTGTTGCTCGCGGGCCTGACTGGTGCTGTCGGTGGCTCGACGACCAAGGACTTCCAGTACATGCCAGCCATAAGGGCTCTTGAACGGTTTGGACAGCTGACCTTGTGGGGTCTTGGCCATCACTTCGCGGAACTCAGGCACCAGAGCGTTCGGGTCGATCCAGTTGAGGTCACCGCCGTTGAGCGCCGAACCCGGGTCTTCCGAGTAGCTTTTCGCCAGTTCGGCAAAGTCTTCGCCGGCTTCGATGCGATCGTAGAGTTTCTGCGCCAGACGCTTGGTCTCTTCTTCGCTGCGAATCTCGCTTGGCTTGATCAGGATGTGGCGTACATGCACTTCGTCACGCACCTGATTGCCGCCGCCGCGCTTGTCCAGCAGCTTGAGAATGATAAAGCCGCCTGGGGTGCGGGCTGGCTGGGTGATATCACCCACTGCCATGGCGCTCAGCTCACGGTCGAACGGAGGAGGCAATTGAGCGGCTTTACGCCAGCCCATGTCGCCGCCTTCCAGGGCGTTGTCGCTGCCGGAGCGGGCAATCGCCAATTGCGCGAAGTCTGCACCTTGCTTGAGCTGCTGATACACGTCCATGGCCTGGCGAGCAGCACTCTGAATAGCTTCGGAGTTGGCGCTTTCCGGGGTCGGAATCAGGATGTTGGCCAGGTGCAGCTCTTCGGAGAGCTGCATCTTGCCAAGGTCCGAGGCCAGGAAGTTCTTCACTTCCTGTTCCGACACCTGAATACGCTCGGCCACCCGGCGCTGGCGCACGCGGCTGATGATCATTTCACGGCGCACTTGGTCACGAGCGTCTTCATAAGACAGACCGTCGTGGGCCAGGGCGGCACGGAACTGCTCGATGCTCATGCTGTTGCGCTGGGCAATGGTGCCAATGGCCTGGTTCAGTTCTTCATCGGTGATGCGGATGCCGGACCGTTCGCCAATCTGCAGTTGCAGGTTTTCAACGATCAGACGCTCCAGAACCTGCTGTTCCAGGACGCTGGTAGGCGGTACGCCACCGCCCCGCTTGGCGATGGTTTGCTGAACTTCGTGAACCCGCTGGTCCAACTGGCTCTGCATGACCACGTCGTTGTCGACGATGGCCACGACCTTGTCGATGGACTGCACTGCGGCGCTGGCCGCAGTGCTCAGGAACAGCGCGCCCAGCATCAGCGGGCGCAGACAATCAGAAAGCTTGGTCTTCACGTTCACGATAACCTTGGATGCCTTTGTCGAGGAAGCTCTCTACTTTGGTGCCCATGACGCCACCGAGACCCTTCAGAACAATTTGGAGGAAGATGCCGCGGTCGCCTTTCTCGTTTTCCGGAGCGTTCTGACTGAACTCGTCATACTTGACCCAGTAACGGCTGATCAGGCGCAGTTTCCAGCAGCAGTTGTCGTATTCGAAACCACCAAAGGCCTCGAGCGTGCGGTTACGGTTGTAGTCGTACTGCCAACGGCTGATGGCGTTCCATTGCGGCACGATCGGCCAGATCACCGAGAAGTCATGCTGCTGGATCTTGTAGTAGTCCTTCACGTAACCAGGCGTGCCCGGAGTACCGTAGTCGCCGCCCATTTTCCAGGTACCGCTGTTCTGGTCGTAGCGGATCTGGTCGTTGCGGTAGCGATAGCCGGCGTTGACCACCTTGTTCGGGTTGTCTTCAGGCTGGTAGTGGAACATCGCACTGCCGGAACGTGGGCTGTGGCTGTCCGGATCCCAGTTGTACTCTGCGTTGGCGCGCCAGTCGCGGTTGAAACGGTATTCGTATTCAAGGGCGTAAGGCGAGACGTTGGACGTTGCATCGTCACGAGTGCGGTAGTCGATACCCGGCAGTTGGACGGTGCGATCCTTGAGGTACAGAGCCTGGCCAACGCTGACGCGCTGACGCTGGAAACCGTTGTCTTCAATCCAGCGGCTGGTCACACCCAGCGACAGCTTGTTCTCGTCGCCGACGCGGTCCGAACCGGAAAAGCGGTTGTCGCGGAACAGCGAAGCGTAGTTGAAGGTCGATTCACCTGTATCGAATACCGGGATGTCCTTCTGGTCTTCCTCAGGTACATAGAGGTAGAACGCGCGCGGTTCCAGGGTCTGGCGGTAGTTTTTGCCAAACCATTGGGTATCGCGGTCGAAATACAGGCCACCGTCCACACTGGCGATTGGAACGCCGCGGTTTTGTGAGCTCTTGTACGACTCACCCAAGGCAGCAGCTCTATTCCTGTTGGTGACCAAGTCGTTTTTGCCTTGGCCATCCAGATCAAGATTGTACTGGGTGTACATGTACTTCAGGGATGGAGTCAGATAGCCATAGCTCCAGTTCAGCGGCAGGCTGACACCGGGCTTGAGGTTCAAGCGATCACCATTGGCGCGGGCCAGGCCCGCTACGTTAGTGTCCAGGCGCGGATTGCCTACCAACCCGGTGATAGGGTCAATCGGTCCGCCATCTTTATCTGTGTAATTACCCTTGAGCAGATCCCGCTCAAACCGAACCAGCTCGGTTTCATAGGTGAAATCCAGACCCTGCGGATGGTACGGCAGTGCGCCATTGAAGGTGATCTGCGGCAAGCGGTTGTAAGGCGTGATGTTGGCCACGCTCGCCAGCTCATACGCCTGCACGTTGAGGCGTGCGGTGTAATCGTCGCCACGGTAGGTTACGGCGCCTTGCTGGTTGACGTAGTCAGTGGACTTCACGCCGATCTGATCGGTCTGCAGATCCTGGAAGTAGTACGGATCGCTGATCTTGGTGTAGTCGACCTCGGTCATCACCCGCGAATCAAGCCCGCCCTTGTGCTGCCAGTTGAGCATGTAGCGGGTTTTTTCGTAGTCGGTCTGCTTCTTGCGATCAGTGTCGTCGTCGTTGAGGTACGCGGCGCCGAACTGACCTTCGCTGCTCTTGGTCAGGTAACGGAACTCGCCTTCCATCAACAGGCCGCGCTTGGACATGTAACGCGGGTACAACGTGGCATCGTAGTTCGGTGCCAGGTTGAAGTAGTACGGCGTGACCAGCATGAAACCGGTATCGCTGCCGGTGCCGATGCTCGGCGGCAGGAAGCCTGATTGACGACGGTCATCGATCGGGAAGTAGATATACGGGGTGTAGAGCACCGGAATATCTTTGACCCGCAAGGTCACGTTGGTCGCGGTACCGAAGCCGGTGGCCGGGTTCAAGGTGATGTTGTTGCCCTTGAGCTGCCAGGCGTTGCTGTTCGGTTCGCACGTGGTGTACGTACCATCCTTGAGGCGGATGATGGCGTTTTCGGCACGCTTGGCGTACAGCGCACTGCCGCGAACCCGCGACTTGTGCATCACGTATTCGGCGTTATCGACCTTGGCTTCGCCAGTGTCGAGCTGCACGTCGGCGTGGTCGCCGACCATCAGCGTGCCGTTATCGCGGATGCGTACGTTGCCGCTCAACTCGCCACGGTTCTCGGCCTGATACAGGTTGGCCTCGTCGGCCTCGACCTGCATGCTGCCCTGGCGCATGACCACGTCACCGGCCAGGGTCGCCACCTGTTCTTCCTGCTGATAACGCGAGGCCTTGGCACCGATAAAGGTGGGGGCGTCACTTTTATTCGTCTTGTCATTCATGCCAGGACGAATCGGTTCGATATAGGAACCAGAGCAGTAAGGACCGGTTTCGGCCAATTGAGCGGCGGTGAGCTTCTCGCGCGGTACCCAGTCGAGGTGGCTGTAGTCCGCACTGCGTGACTTCAGACCCCGGCCTTTGGCCTCGGTGACCAGCACCGGCTTGTCGCCGGCAGCTTGTTCTGCGGCGCCGCTGTCGGTTGCGGTGGCACCGTTGGAACTGACCGAGCTGGCATCGTGAACCGGCCGTGGAGGCAGTGGCGCTGCTGCGGTTTTCGGCGCACAGGCCCAGCCACCCGAAGCAGAGACTGAGCAGTCATACTGTTCCGCGGCGACCACGAAGGAAGTGGCTAGAGGTTGCAGGGCCAGCAAACCGCCGGTAACCAGCAACGGAAATTTTTTACGAAACGCGGGGGATTTCAATGCCATCTTATTAGTCCGGGCTTCCTGCGTGCCATCTGCCCGCGGTGTGGGCCGCACGCCTCTCGATGGTCTGAAAAAGATGCTGGATAATAAAGCATGACCCGCTTGACGGCTAGCGCCGTCGGAGACCCTTGTAATGCCTGACCAAGATGTACGCTTGCAACACCTGAAAGTTTGGCTCGATGAGCAGTTGGCGATTGTTTATGCAGCACAAGGCTGGGGCGAAGTACCCCCGGCAACATTGACCGCGGCCAGCAGTGACGCGAGTTTCCGCCGTTATTTCCGTTGGCAGGGTGCAGGCCGCAGCTTCGTGGTCATGGATGCTCCGCCACCCCAGGAAAACTGCAAACCCTTCGTGGATATCGCCCAATTGTTGGCGACTTCCGGCATCAACGTGCCGAAAATTTATGCCCAGGACTTGGTCCAGGGCTTTTTATTGCTCAACGACCTGGGCAACAAGACCTATCTCGATGTGATTGACGAAAGCAATGCCGATGCACTTTTCGAGGATGCACTGCAGGCCCTGCTGGCGTTTCAACAGCTACCGATGGATGCGCCACTGCCCAGCTACGATGTCGCTCTGCTGCGCCGTGAACTGGAGTTGTTTCCTGAGTGGTACGTCGGACATGAACTGGGTGTCACGTTCAGCGCGCAGCAGCGCGAACAGTGGCAGCGGGTCAGTGACCTGCTAATCGACAGCGCCCTGGCGCAACCCAAGGTGCTGGTGCATCGCGACTATATGCCACGCAACCTGATGCTCAGCGAACCGAATCCTGGGGTGCTGGACTTTCAGGATGCGGTCTACGGCCCAGTGACCTACGACGTGACCTGCCTGTTCAAGGATGCCTTCCTCAGTTGGCCGCAGCCCCGGGTGCGTGGCTGGCTGGAGGGTTATTGGCACCAGGCTCGAGCGCTGGGGATCCCCGTCCAGGAAGACTTCGAGGAGTTCCTCCGGGCCAGTGACCTGATGGGCGTACAGCGTCACCTCAAGGTGATCGGTATCTTCTCGCGGATATGCCACCGCGACGGCAAGCCTCGTTACCTGGCCGACGTGCCACGGTTCTTTGCCTATATAGAAGCAGTGCTGGCCCGTCGCCCCGAATTGGCCGAGCTTTCGCAACTGCTGCTCAGCCTGCGCCAGCCAGCAGGAGCCGATGCATGAAGGCGATGATTCTGGCCGCTGGCAAGGGCGAGCGCATGCGCCCCCTGACCCTGACCACCCCCAAGCCGCTGTTGCCTGTAGCCGGCATGCCCCTGATCGAATACCACCTGCTGGCGCTGGCCAAGGCGGGCTTTTGCGACATCGTGATCAACCATGCCTGGCTTGGTCAGCAGATCGAAGAAGCCCTTGGCAACGGTCAACGCTGGGGCCTGAACATCCAGTACTCGGCGGAAAGCGAGCCTCTGGAGACCGCCGGCGGCATTTTCAAAGCCTTGCCCTTGTTGGGGGATGAGCCGTTTTTGGTGGTCAATGGCGATATCTGGACCGACTACGACTTCGCCTCTCTGCGTCGGCCCCTGGCTGGACTGGCTCACTTGGTGATGGTGGATAACCCGGCGCACCATCCCAGTGGTGGCGATTTCTGCCTGCAGGACGGGATGTTGCACGATGCCCAGCCCGGATCTGAAGCCCTGACCTTCAGTGGTATTTCGGTCCTGCATCCAGGTTTGTTCCAGCACTGTGTCCCGGGCCCATTCAAACTGGCGCCGCTATTGCGCGAGGCCATGGCCCGGGGCCAGGTCAGCGGCGAGCATATGCAGGGGCAATGGATCGACGTGGGTACGGTCGAGCGCCTGGCGCAGGTTGAAGCCCTGCTGCAAGCGAGGCGCTGATATGTGGTGGCCAGGGACTCTGATCGGAGCCGGAGCGGGTTTTGCAATTGCCAGCATTCCTGGGGCCATGCTTGGTGCGTTGTTGGGACAGGCTCTGGACCGACGTCTGCAACTGCACAGCTGGGCGCATGTACGTGAGCGTCTGGGCGGTCGCCCGGCGTTGCGCAACGATGAACTGCTGTTCGTGTTGCTGGGACGCTTGGCTAAAAGTGATGGCAGGGTGGTGGATGGACATATCCAGCAGGCGCGTCAGGAAATGCGTTCGCTGGACATGAACGACTCAGCCCAGCGCCGAGCGATTGCAGCCTTCAATCGAGGCAAGTCGGGCAATGACCGTCTACGTGGTTATCTACGGCGCCTGAGTGCCCAGCCCTATGCCGCGGAAGGTGTACTGCGCGCCTGCTGGCGAATGGTCTGGGCCGATGGCCGGGTGGGCCCGACGGAGCGCGAACTGATCCAACTCTGGGGCAAATGGCTGGGCTGGACCACGGAACAGATCCAGGCGCTGGCGCAGGAATATGGCCCGGCGCGCAGGTCGCTGACCGAGGGAGCTCTCACCTATCAGGAAGCGCTGCGCTTGTTGGGGGTTGCCGCCACCGCTGAGCCGGCGCAGATCAAGCGCGCCTATCGCCGCCTGCTTAGCCGTCATCACCCGGACAAGATCGCCGGTAGTGGTGCCAGTGCCGCCCAGGTGCGGGAGGCGACGGAAACGACCCGTGAATTGCACAGCGCCTATGCCCTGATACGCGAGCGCCGGGATTTCCGCTGAGGCCTGGTCGGGCCGCCGTTACCAGTCAGGCAGCGGCGGCTCAAGCTCTTCAGCTGTCGGGGTTCTGCGGGTTCAACCAGCCACGTACCCGGCGGAACAGTTGCTCTTGCTGGGCCGCATGATTGCCAGGCAAGGCTTTCAGGGGGATCTGGCTGAAGTTTGAATGCTTCAGGCGCTTACTGGCTTGCAGTCGTTCCAGTGCCGCTTTCTGCGCGGCGCTCTTGTCGACATAGAAGAAGTCTGCGGTTGCCAGCTTCAAGGTCGGTGTCAACTCTGCCAGTTGTGGCTTGCCATTGGTGGGGGTCTGGGCGGCCACCATCACCAGTTTCTGTACCTGGGACGGCTGTTTTTCGCTCAGGTAGCGTGCGGCCCAGTAGGCGCCAGTGCCATGGCCCAGGAGCACAATGCTGCGGGCATTCTGCTGTTCGGCGAAGGCCAGGGCTGCATCAATCCGGGTGAAGATGCGCTCGGCATCGGCCTTGACCTGCTCCTCGGTGCTTTCTGCGACCGCGCGGTCCGCCACGTCGGCTTCGCCACCGGCGGCTTGCTCGATGGGCTTGGCCTCGGCGCTGGCGTCCTTAGCGGTATTGCTGGTGTCCGCTGGTGGCGGTGCGGCCTCGACGATCCGCGGTTGTGCCGCGTCGCTGAGCATGTCCGGCAGGGTCAGGCTCAGACTGCCCCAATCGGTGTCCGGCAGTTTATTGCGCAGTGGGGCCACGGCTTGTGGCCAGTCGGCGCTTTCACCGGCTCCCGGGAGGATAATCACCACGCCCTTGGGTTCGCTGGTGTTGGCCGGTTTCCACAGGGCCAGGAAGGTATCGCCACCGGCTTGCAACTGCTGTTGCTCCTGGACAGGCAACTGACGCTCCAGGGCGCTGGCATCTTCCTGGCTGCGTTCAGGCAGGGTTTGGCGTTGCGCCGGTTGTTCCTCGGGGCTCTTGGTTTCCGGGGCCGGGTCGGCGGCTTCCACAGAAAAGGTCCAAGGCAGGATCAGCGACAGGCACAATGCAGGCAGTGCCGAGCGGTGGACAAGGGGCATCGGATATTCCAGGCCAGAAGTAATTCCGGCAGCCTAATGGGTTGGTCAGTATTTGTCAGGGTGTGAGACTTCAGATGATGCTTTTTCGCTGCCTTCTGCTTATCGGCTGTCTGTGCCTTCCCTTGATAGGCAGGGCGGCGCCGCCGTCCCACGTGCCCACCGCGCCTTTGAGCCATGAACAGCGCCAGTGGCTTGAACGGCACCCGGAGTTGCGGGTGGGGCTGGTACTGCAGGCACCGTTCGCCCAATACGACCGGCGCCTGCAACGTCTGTCCGGGGCAAACGTCGAACTGATGCAGGCCTTGGCCCAGGCCCTGAAGATCGAACTCAGCTGGCGCAACTTTCCCGATCAGGCACAGCTGGAAAGAGCCCTGCGCGACGGTGAAGTGGACATGGCCCCCGGCCTGACCCAGACCCCCGCGGGCCTGAGGTTGTGGCTGTTCAGTGACCCTTATATGCGTGTGCCGCAGTTGGTGGTGGGGGAGCGCAAGGGCGCGGGGGCGGTGGAGCTGGAGAAGCTCGACAGCCAGGCCCGAGTCGCGGTGCGCATGCCCAGCGCGGTGGCCGACTACCTGCGCCTGACCTACCCCAACCTGAATCTGCAAGGGGTTCCCCTGGAGCGCCAGGCTCTGCAACTGCTGCTGAGCCAGCAAGCCCGCTATGCGGTAGTGGATGAAGCCCAGCTCAGTCGCCTGTCGGCGGAAGCAGAGTTTTCCGGGTTGGCGGTGGTGGGGGATATCGGCCTGCCGCAGTTGTTACGGGTAGCGACCCGTCGCGACTGGCCGGAGCTGGCCAGTATCGTAGAAACAGCCCTGCACGCGATCCCGGCCAAGGAGCTGGAACAACTGCACAGTCGTTGGCTGCAGCCCAAGTACCCGCGCCTGGGAGAGTCTCCCGGTGTTTGGCAGAACCTCGCCTTGCTGCTGATGATCCTGTTGCTGGCCAGCTTGGCGATTGTCTTCTGGCAGCGTCGTCAGCAACGCAGTCTGGAACAGCGGTTATTGGCGGCGCGGGAGGATATCGCCCTGCGCGCCGCCAGCGAAGAAGCCCTGCGCCTGACCCAGTTTTCCATTGATCAGAGCACCGTGGGCATTCTCTGGGTCAACTGGGACAGCCATGTTCGTTATGCCAACCGAGCCGCTGAAGAGATGCTCGGTTACCCGGCAGGCGGAGTGATCGACCGCCCGCTGATCGATTTCGAGCCCAACCTGCACATGGATCGGTGGCTCAACCTGTGGAAGCGTGCCCGGGCCAGTGAGGAGGGCGCGCAGAGTTTCGAGACCCAGTGCGTGCGTGCCGACGGCAGCATCCTGCCGGCGGACGTGTCCTTGAGCTTCCTGCGTTTTCGCGACAGTGAATACCTGGTGGTCTACCTCAATGACGTCACCGAGCGACGCCGGGCGCTGGCGGCCCTGCGGGAAAGCGAGGCACGCCTGCAGGGCATCGCCGCCAACGTCCCGGGTCTGGTGTTCCGCCTGGAGCGGGCGCCGGTCACCGGGCAGATCGATTTCGCCTATATCAGTGAAGGCAGTGAAACCCTGGTGGGCTACTCGCCGGCGACACTTGCCCACCGGGACACGGGCCTGCGCAGCCTGGTGCACCCCGATGACAAGGCCAGTTATCACCAGACCCAGGATCAAGCGCTGGACACCGATAGCGACTGGTCCTGGCAAGGTCGCATCCTGACCCGTCAGGGCCAGCAGCGCTGGGCCGAGATCAAGGCCATCACCCGACGCCTGGATGACGGCGCTTTTGTCTGGGACGGCATTGTCTGGGACATCAGCGAAAGCAAGCGCATCGAGCTGGAGCTGGCCAGCTCCCGTGAACAACTGCGGGAATTGTCAGCGCATCTGGAAAGTGTGCGCGAAGAAGAAAAGGCCCGCATTGCCCGGGAAGTCCATGACGAACTGGGGCAGATGCTCACCGTGCTCAAGCTGGAAACCTCCATGTGCGAACTGGCCTATGCCCAACTCGACCCGGGCCTGCACGAACGGCTCAACAGCATGAAGCGCCTGATCGCCCAACTGTTCCAACTGGTGCGCGATGTGGCCACGGCCCTGCGGCCGCCGATCCTCGATGCGGGCATCGCGTCGGCCATCGAATGGCAGGCCCGACGGTTTGAGGCACGCACCCAGATTCCCTGTCTGGTTCAAGTACCGGAAAACCTGCCGCGGCTGAGCGACGCCAAGGCCGTCGGCCTGTTCCGTATCCTCCAGGAGGCCCTGACCAATGTCATGCGCCATGCCCAGGCGCATACTGTGGAACTCACCCTGGCCCTGGAAGAGGGCGAGTTGTGCATGACCATCAGCGATGACGGTCTTGGTTTCGATACCGCCTCTGCACGCCCGACGTCCTTTGGCCTGGTGGGCATGCGCGAGCGGGTGCTGATCATGGGCGGCAGCCTGTCGCTGCACAGTGAAGAGGGAGAGGGCACCATCCTGAGTGTCCGGGTGCCCCTGGACCGAGAACAATAACGAGGAGACGCGCGTGATCCGTGTACTGGTAGCCGAAGACCACACCATTGTCCGCGAAGGCATCAAGCAGTTGATCGGTCTGGCCAAGGACCTGATCGTGGTGGGCGAGGCGAGCAACGGTGAACAGCTGTTGGAAACCCTGCGCCAGGTGCCCTGTGAAGTGGTGCTGCTGGATATCTCCATGCCCGGGGTAAATGGTCTGGAAGCCATTCCACGAATTCGGGCCCTGAACAATCCGCCGGCAATCCTGGTGCTGTCGATGCATGACGAGGCGCAGATGGCTGCGCGGGCGCTGAAGATCGGCGCTGCCGGCTACGCCACCAAGGACAGTGATCCGTCGTTGTTGCTGACGGCAATCCGCAAGGTTGCGTCCGGCGGGCGCTATATCGACCCGGACCTGGCGGACCGCATGGTCTTCGAGGTCGGCCTGACCGATGCCCGGCCCTTGCATTCGCTGCTTTCCGAGCGCGAGTTCTCGGTCTTCGAACGCCTGGCCCAGGGCGCCAACGTCAATGACATTGCCCAGCAACTGGCCCTGAGCAGCAAGACCATCAGCACCCACAAGGCACGGCTGATGCAGAAGCTCAATATCACCTCCCTGGCGGAGCTGGTGAAATACGCCATGGAGCACAAGCTGCTCTGAGGAGAATCGGGCCGCGGGGAGGAGCACGTATCCATTTGCGACATCCCCACCCCCAGGCTTTTGCCGGTTCTTGCAGCTTGTCGCTTGAACGTTGCGGCTGCCCTTATCCAATCCCGCCATCCTTGTAGGGCAATCCCTACACGCAACCTTCCAGGCGGCTGAGGCGAATCTCTCCTGCGCCCCGATTTGCGCGGCCTGCGGCCTCCACTAGGCTTGTTCCACAGCCGTCTAAAACAAAAGGTGTGGGTATGAGCGAGGTCGATTCAAGCGCTGGGGCCAACGATGTTCTGGTCAGCTTTCGTGGTGTGCAGAAAAGCTACGACGGTGAAAACCTGATCGTCAAAGACCTCAACCTGGATATTCGCAAAGGCGAGTTCCTCACCCTGCTGGGGCCGTCCGGGTCCGGCAAGACCACCAGCCTGATGATGCTGGCCGGTTTCGAGACCCCAACCGCGGGCGAGATCCAACTGGCCGGGCGCTCCATTAACAATGTACCGCCGCACAAGCGCGACATCGGCATGGTGTTCCAGAACTACGCGCTGTTCCCGCACATGACCGTGGCCGAGAACCTGGGCTTTCCGCTGTCGGTGCGTGGCCTCAGCAAGACCGACATCAGTGAACGGGTCAAGCGGGTGCTGAGCATGGTCCAGCTCGATGCTTTCGCCCAGCGTTATCCGGCGCAATTGTCCGGTGGCCAGCAGCAGCGTGTGGCCCTGGCCCGTGCCCTGGTGTTCGAGCCGCAGTTGGTGCTGATGGACGAACCCCTCGGTGCCCTCGACAAGCAACTGCGTGAACACATGCAGATGGAGATCAAACACCTGCATCAGCGCCTGGGTGTGACTGTGGTCTACGTGACTCACGACCAGGGTGAGGCCCTGACCATGTCCGATCGGGTGGCGGTGTTCCATCAGGGCGAAATCCAACAGATTGCCCCGCCGCGAACCCTCTACGAAGAGCCCAAAAACACCTTCGTCGCCAACTTCATTGGCGAGAACAACCGTCTTAACGGTCGCCTCCACAGCCATGCCGGCGAGCGTTGTGTGGTGGAGCTGGGGCGTGGCGAAAAAGTCGAGGCGTTGGCGGTGAATGTCGGCCAGATCGGCGGGCCAGTGACCCTTTCCATCCGTCCGGAGCGCGTGAGTCTTAACGGCTCCAGCGAACGCTGCGTCAACCGCTTCTCCGGGAGGGTGGCGGAATTCATCTATCTGGGCGACCACGTCCGGGTGCGCCTGGAAGTCTGCGGCAAGAGCGACTTCTTCGTGAAACAGCCGATTGCCGAGCTTGATCCTGCGCTGGCGGTGGGCGACGTGGTGCCGCTTGGCTGGCAAGTCGAGCACGTTCGCGCGCTTGACCCGCTTCTAGAGGCGAATTGATCGCCCCCCTGCAACACCAACCTGCACGTGGAGAACACAATAAATGTTGAGATCCCTGAAATTCACCGCCCCCCTCAGCGCTATCGCTGTGGCACTGGGCATGCTGGGTGCGGCGCACGCCATGGCGGCGGGACCGGACCTGACCGTGGTGTCCTTTGGCGGGGCGAACAAGGCGGCTCAGGTCAAAGCCTTCTACGCGCCCTGGGAAGCGGCGGGCCATGGCAAGATCGTCGCTGGCGAATACAACGGCGAGATGGCCAAGATCAAGGCCATGGTCGACACCAAGAGCGTGTCCTGGGACCTGGTAGAGGTCGAATCCCCTGAACTGTCCCGCGGTTGCGACGAGGATATGTTCGAGCAACTGGACCCGGCCCTGTTCGGCAAGAGCGAAGACTACGTCAAGGGTGCCATCCAGCCTTGCGGCGTGGGCTTCTTCGTCTGGTCCACGGTGCTGGCCTACAACGCTGACAAACTGAAAGCACCACCAGGCAGTTGGGCCGATTTCTGGGACACCAAGCAGTTCCCGGGCAAGCGCGGTCTGCGCAAGGGCGCCAAGTACACCCTGGAGTTCGCTTTGATGGCCGACGGCGTCGCGCCCAAGGATGTCTATAAAGTCCTGGCAGGCAAGGACGGCCAGGATCGCGCCTTCAAGAAACTCGATGAGCTCAAGCCTTACATTCAGTGGTGGGAAGCCGGCGCCCAGCCGCCGCAGTACCTGGCTTCCGGCGACGTGGTCATGAGCTCGGCCTACAACGGCCGGATCGCCGCGGTGCAGAAGGAAAGCAACCTGAAAGTGGTGTGGAACGGCGGTATCTACGATTTCGATGCCTGGGCCATTCCAAAGGGCCTGGACAAGGCTCGCGCTGAAGCCGCGAAGAAATTCATCGCCTACTCGGTGCAGCCGCAGCAGCAGAAAACCTATTCGGAAAACATTGCCTACGGTCCAGCCAACATCCAGGCCGTGCCGCTGCTGGCCAAGGACATTCTCAAGGACATGCCCACCACCCCGGAAAACATCGCCAATCAGGTGCAGATCGACGTCAGCTTCTGGGCTGACAACGGCGAGCAACTGGAACAGCGCTTTAACGCCTGGGCAGCCAAGTAACCACCCCCAGCTGTTGTAGGAGCGAGCTTGCTCGCGAAGGCGTGATCAGCGGCACCACTGGTGTTGCCTGATGCGCCTTGTTCGCGGGCAGCCCGCTCCTGCCTCCGGTGGTTTGTATTCGAAAGTTCGATTCACGGAGTTTGTCATGACCATCACCGTTCCCTTGAACGCGGTCACCGGCCCGACCTTGAAGCAGCGGCTGGCCCGTGCCGAGCGGGTCAACCGCTGGAAGGCACAGGCCTTGATCGCGCCCCTGGTGCTGTTTCTGCTGCTGGTGTTCCTGGTACCGATTGTGGCGCTGCTGTACAAGAGCGTCGGCAACCCGGAAGTGGTCGGGGGCATGCCGCGCACTGTCGCGGCCGTGAGTGCCTGGGATGGTCGTGGGCTGCCCGCCGAAGCGGCCTACAAAGCCTTGAGCGAAGACCTGTTCGAAGCCCGCAAGAATCAAACCCTGGGCGACTTGTCCAAGCGCCTGAACATGGAGTTGGCCGGCTATCGCAGCCTGCTGACCAAAACCGCCCGTGCCTTGCCGTTCAAGGCCGAGCCCGAATCCTATAAAGAAGCCATGGAGAGTCTGGACGAGCGCTGGGGCGATCCGGCCTACTGGCAGGCGATCCGTCGCAACACCAGCAGCCTGACGCCCTATTACCTGCTGGCGGCGGTGGACCATCGCATCGATGACCTGGGAGAGCTGGCCCCGGCCACCCCGGATCAGTCCATCTACCTGGATATCTTTGCCCGGACCTTCTGGATGGGCCTGGTGATCACCGCTATCTGCCTGGCGCTGGCCTATCCCCTGGCTTACCTGCTGGCCAACCTGCCGGCGCGTAAAAGCAATCTGTTGATGATCCTGGTGCTGCTGCCGTTCTGGACTTCGATCCTGGTGCGGGTAGCGGCGTGGATCGTGCTGCTGCAGTCCGGCGGCCTGATCAACAGTGCGCTGCTGGCCATGGGGGTGATCGATAAGCCTCTGGAATTGGTGTTCAACCGCACCGGGGTCTACATCTCCATGGTGCATATCCTGCTGCCGTTCATGATCCTGCCGATCTACAGCGTAATGAAGGGCATCTCACCCACTTACATGCGCGCAGCGATCTCCCTGGGCTGCCATCCATTCGCCAGCTTCTGGCGCGTGTATTTCCCGCAGACCTACGCCGGGGTCGGCGCCGGCTGTCTGCTGGTGTTCATCCTGGCCATCGGCTACTACATCACCCCGGCGCTGCTGGGCAGCCCGAACGATCAGATGGTCAGCTACTTCGTCGCTTTCTACACCAACACCAGTATCAACTGGGGCATGGCTACGGCCCTGGGCGGCCTGTTGTTGCTGGCGACCATCGTGCTCTATCTGATTTACAGCTGGCTGGTGGGCGCCAGTCGCCTGCGCCTGAGCTAAGGAGAGAATCGAAATGCTGAGCCCCTACATGTCGCCCGTCGAACGGGTCTGGTTCTACAGCTTGCGGATTCTCTGCGGCTTGATCCTGTTGTTCCTGGTATTGCCGGTGCTGGTGATCATCCCGCTGTCGTTCAACTCCGGGAGCTTTCTGGTGTACCCACTGCAGGGCTTCTCGCTGCACTGGTACCAGGACTTCTTCGCCTCCGCCGAATGGATGCGAGCGCTGAAGAACAGCATCATCGTCGCCCCGGCCGCGACCTTGCTGGCGATGGTCTTCGGCACCCTGGCGGCCATCGGTCTGACCCGTGGCGATTTCCCCGGCAAGGCGCTGGTGATGGCCCTGGTGATTTCGCCGATGGTGGTGCCGGTGGTGATCATCGGTGTTGCCAGCTATCTGTTCTTTGCCCCGCTGGGCATGGGCAACAGTTTCTTCTCGCTGATCATCGTGCACGCGGTGCTGGGGGTGCCCTTCGTGATCATCACCGTGTCGGCGACCCTGCAAGGCTTCAACCACAACCTGGTGCGGGCTGCAGCCAGCCTCGGCGCTTCGCCGTTGACCACCTTTCGCCGGGTGACCTTGCCCCTGATTGCCCCCGGAGTAATCAGTGGTGCGCTGTTCGCCTTCGCCACCTCGTTCGACGAAGTGGTGGTGACCCTGTTCCTCGCCGGCCCCGAGCAAGCGACGTTGCCACGGCAGATGTTCAGCGGTATCCGCGAAAACCTCAGCCCGACCATCGCCGCCGCCGCCACGCTGCTGATCGCCTTCTCGGTGATCCTGCTGCTGACCCTGGAGTGGCTGCGTGGGCGCAGCGAGAAACTGCGCACCGCCCAGGTGTGAAGTCCTTGGCCTTCCTGACGGGTGTTGCCAGGCGCGACATCGGTCAGGAAGAGAAGGGAATTCGTCTGCTGAATAGGCGACAATCGACAATCCGCGACTACGCTTGTGCCGGCTCCCACCTTTATATAAGAGGCTGCGCACATGAGTATTTCCTCTTTCAAGATCGCCCATAAACTGCTCACCGGCAGTACCGCCATCGAGCAGTTGGCCGCCGAGTTGACCCGCCTGGATGTGGATAACCCGCTGATTGTCACCGATGCCGCGTTGCTCAAGTCGGGCACGGTGGAGCTGGCGCTGGCACATCTGGGTGAGCGCAGTTACGAGATTTTCGACCGGGTGCAGCCCGACCCGGAGATCGCCATCGTCGAAGACTGCATGCAGGTCTACCGCGAGGGCGGGCATGACGGCCTGATCGGCCTCGGGGGCGGCAGCGCCATTGATATCGCCAAGAGTGTCGCGGCTTACGCGGGCTACCATGGCGCCCTGGAGGATCTGTTCGGCGTTGATCAGGTGCCTCGCAAGGGACCACCGTTGATCGCTATTCCTACCACGGCCGGCACCGGCTCGGAAGTGACCAACGTGGCCATCCTTTCGGACAAGGCTGCGCAGTTGAAAAAAGGCATTGTCAGTGATTACCTGCTGCCGGACGTGGCCCTGGTCAGTCCGCAGATGACCCTGACCTGTCCCCGCAGCGTAACGGCCGCCAGTGGCGTCGATGCCCTGGTACACGCTGTCGAGTCCTATCTGTCCCTCAACGCCTCATCCATCACCGACTCCCTGGCCATTGGTGCGATCAAACTGATCGCCAAGGCGTTGCCCAAGGCTTATGCCAACCCGGCCAACCTGCAGGCCAGGGAGGATATGGCCACCGCCAGCCTGATGGCCGGCATGGCCTTCGGTAATGCCGGGGTCGGGGCGGTACATGCCCTGGCCTATCCGCTGGGTGGGCGTTTTCATGTGTCCCATGGCGTCAGCAATGCCTTGCTGCTGCCCTATGTCATGACCTGGAACAAGATGGCCTGCGTCGAGCGTATGCAGGATATCGCCGAAGCCATGGGGGTCCAGACGGCGCACTTGAGTGCCAGCGAGGCCGCTGATCGGGCCGTGGAGGCGATGACGGCGTTGTGCGCTGCGGTGGAAATTCCCAGCGGCTTGCGCAGTTTTGGCGTGCCGGAGGAGGCCATCCCCGCCATGGCGGTCGAGGCCGCGGGTATCGAGCGCCTGATGCGCAATAATCCGCGCAAACTGAGTCCTGCCGATATCGAGAAGATCTATCGTGCGGCTTACTGAACATCGCGGTTACGGTGTGCGCTCCAAAGCATGAGGTATACAATGCGCGCCATCGTGATTCTGCTCAAAAAAGGTGCGTCATGCAGCCCTTCGCTATTGCTCCGTCGATTCTCTCCGCCGACTTCGCCCGTCTGGGCGAGGAAGTGGACAATGTCCTGGCCGCCGGTGCCGACATCGTCCACTTCGATGTCATGGACAACCACTATGTGCCGAACCTGACCATCGGCCCGATGGTCTGTTCTGCGCTGCGCAAGTATGGGATCACCGCGCCGATCGATGCGCACCTGATGGTGACCCCGGTGGATCGCATCATTGGTGACTTCATCGAGGCAGGCGCGACCTATATCACCTTTCACCCGGAAGCCACGCTGCATGTGGACCGTTCCCTGCAGATGATCCGCGAGGGCGGCTGCAAGGCTGGCCTGGTGTTCAATCCGGCGACCCCGTTGGACGTGCTCAAGTACGTGATGGACAAGGTCGACATGGTCTTGCTGATGAGCGTCAACCCGGGCTTTGGCGGGCAGAAGTTCATTCCCGGCACTCTCGACAAGCTGCGTGAGGCGCGGGCCCTGATCGACGCTTCCGGTCGCGACATCCGCCTGGAGATCGACGGTGGGGTGAACGTCAACAATATTCGTGAAATCGCCGCTGCGGGCGCCGATACCTTTGTGGCCGGCTCGGCGATCTTCAATGCGCCGAACTATCAGGAAGTGATTGAGAAAATGCGCGCCGAACTGGCGCTGGCTCGGTCATGAGCGCATTTGAGCAGCTGTTCCCGGGGCGTCTGCCGCGGCTGGTGATGTTCGACCTGGATGGCACCCTGGTCGATTCGGTACCGGACCTCGCTGCCGCCGTGGACCAAATGCTGCTCAAGCTGGGGCGCAAGCCCGCAGGTATCGAGGCGGTGCGCGAGTGGGTCGGCAACGGTGCGCCGATGCTGGTGCGCCGGGCCCTGGCCAATAGCCTGGATGCCCAGGGCGTCGACGATGTCGAGGCTGAGCACGCTCTTGAGTTGTTCAACACCGCGTACGAGGATAGCCACGAACTGACTGTGGTCTATCCCGGTGTCCGCGAGACGCTCAAGTGGCTGCACAAGCAGGGCGTGGAAATGGCCCTGATCACCAACAAGCCCGAGCGTTTTGTCGCACCACTTCTGGATCAGATGAAGATCGGCCGGTATTTCCGCTGGATCATCGGCGGCGACACCCTGCCGCAGAAGAAGCCCGACCCGGCGGCACTGTTCTTCGTGATGAAGATGGCCAGCGTACCAGCGTCGCAATCACTGTTCGTCGGCGACTCGCGCAGCGATGTGCTGGCGGCCAAGGCGGCGGGGGTCAAGTGCGTGGCCCTGAGCTACGGCTATAACCATGGTCGGCCGATTGCCGAGGAGTCGCCGGCGCTGGTGATCGACAACCTGCGGGCGCTGATCCCCGGTTGCTTAGAACCTGCCGCTGAGATAACGTTGCCCGACGCTGTTCCATCCCCTTCTGGAAACTCCATCGTGGTGGTCACTCGCAAACTCTGGATGAAAGTCATCAAGGCCTTGGCCCGTTGGCGTTGGCGCGCCTGATTTTTGTCTGGCCGGCCCTGCCGGCACGTTTGCATACCTGACTGTTAGACCCTCAAGCCACGAGGCACCCCATGATTCGCGAAGAATTCCTGCGTTTGGCCGCAGCCGGTTACAACCGTATCCCGCTGGCCTGCGAAACCCTTGCCGACTTCGACACGCCGCTGTCGATCTACCTGAAACTGGCCGATCAGCCCAACTCCTACTTGCTGGAGTCGGTGCAAGGCGGTGAGAAGTGGGGGCGTTATTCGATCATCGGCCTGCCGTGCCGCACCGTATTGCGTGTGCACGGGCATCAGGTCAGCGTGACCCATGACGGCGTCGAGATCGAAAGCCATGAAGTGGCTGATCCACTGGCCTTCGTCGAGGAATTCAAAGCCCGTTACAACGTGCCGACCATCGCCGGTCTGCCACGCTTCAACGGTGGCTTGGTGGGGTATTTCGGCTATGACTGCGTGCGTTATGTCGAGCCGCGTCTGGGCCAGTGCCCGAATCCGGACCCGATCGGCGTGCCGGATATCCTGCTGATGGTCTCCGATGCGGTGGTGGTGTTCGACAACCTGGCGGGCAAGATGCACGCCATCGTGCTGGCCGACCCCAGCCAGGACAACGCCTTTGAGGCCGGGCAGGCGCGTTTGCAGGAGTTGCTTGCGCAACTGCGTCAGCCGATCACTCCGCGTCCCGGGCTGGACTTCAGCAAGCAGCAGGCGGCCGATCCGGTATTCCGCTCCAGCTTCACCCAGGCGGACTACGAGCGGGCCGTGGACACCATCAAGGAATACATCCTGGCCGGTGACTGCATGCAGGTGGTGCCGTCCCAGCGCATGTCCATTGATTTCAAGGCTGCGCCCATCGATCTGTACCGGGCGCTGCGCTGCTTCAACCCGACTCCCTATATGTACTTCTTCAACTTCGGCGACTTCCATGTAGTGGGCAGCTCGCCGGAGGTGCTGGTGCGGGTTGAGGACAATCTGATCACCGTGCGGCCAATCGCCGGCACTCGTCCGCGGGGCGCCACCGAGGAAGCCGACCTGGCCCTGGAGCAGGACCTGCTGTCGGACGCCAAGGAGATCGCCGAACACCTGATGCTGATCGACCTGGGGCGCAACGACACCGGTCGCGTATCCGAAATTGGCAGCGTGAAACTCACCGAGAAGATGGTGATCGAGCGTTATTCCAACGTGATGCACATCGTCTCCAACGTCACCGGTCAACTGAAAGCCGGGCTGACGGCGATGGACGCTCTGCGGGCGATCCTGCCGGCAGGGACCTTGTCCGGGGCGCCGAAGATCCGCGCCATGGAAATCATCGACGAGCTGGAGCCGGTCAAGCGCGGGGTCTACGGCGGCGCCGTGGGTTACTTCGCCTGGAACGGCAACATGGATACCGCCATTGCCATTCGCACGGCGGTGATCAAGAACGGTGAGCTGCATGTACAGGCCGGTGGCGGGATTGTCGCCGACTCAGTGCCGACCCTGGAGTGGGAAGAGACGCTGAACAAGCGTCGCGCAATGTTCCGTGCCGTGGCACTGGCAGAACAAACCCCCGCATCCAAGGTTTGAGGAGTTTCCATAATGTTGCTGATGATCGATAACTACGACTCCTTCACCTATAACGTCGTCCAGTACCTGGGCGAGTTGGGTGCCGAAGTGAAAGTGGTACGCAATGACGAGCTGAGCGTGGCTGAAATCGAAGCCCTCAAGCCCGAGCGTATCGTGGTCTCGCCTGGCCCTTGCACGCCGACCGAAGCCGGTATCTCCATCGAGGCGATCAAGCATTTCGCCGGCAAACTGCCGATTCTGGGTGTATGCCTGGGCCACCAGTCCATCGGCCAGGCCTTTGGTGGCCAAGTGGTGCGAGCCCGGCAAGTGATGCACGGCAAGACCAGCCCGGTGTATCACCGTGACCTGGGCGTGTTCAGCGGTTTGAACATGCCGCTGACCGTGACCCGTTACCACTCACTGGTGGTCAAGCACGAGAGCCTGCCCGAGTGCCTCGAAGTCACGGCCTGGACCCAGCTGGAAGACGGCTCCGTTGACGAAATCATGGGGCTGCGCCACAAGACGCTGAATATCGAGGGTGTGCAATTTCACCCCGAGTCTATCCTCACCGAGCAGGGCCACGAGCTGTTCGCCAACTTTCTCAAACAGAGCGGCGGCACGCGCTAAGGACTTTTCATGGATATCAAGACTGCCCTGAGCCGTATTGTCGGCCATCTGGACCTGAGCACCGATGAGATGCGCTCGGTGATGCGTGAAATCATGACCGGCCAATGCACCGATGCGCAGATTGGCGCCTTCATGATGGCCATGCGCATGAAAAGCGAAAGTATCGACGAGATCGTCGGCGCGGTATCGGTGATGCGCGAACTGGCGGACAAGGTCGAACTGAAAACCCTCGACGGCGTGGTGGATGTGGTCGGTACCGGCGGTGACGGTGCGAACATTTTCAACGTTTCCACAGCGTCTTCCTTTGTCGTTGCCGCTGCCGGCTGCACTGTCGCCAAGCATGGTAACCGGGCGGTATCCGGCAAGAGCGGCAGCGCCGATCTGTTGGAAGCGGCCGGGATCTACCTGAACCTGACGCCGGTCCAGGTGGCGCGCTGCATCGACAACGTCGGCATCGGTTTCATGTTTGCCCAGTCTCACCACGGTGCCATGAAATATGCCGCCGGCCCGCGCCGTGACCTCGGCCTACGCACCCTGTTCAACATGCTTGGCCCGCTTACGAATCCGGCCGGCGTGAAACATCAGGTGGTGGGAGTATTCACTCAAGCCTTGTGCCGGCCATTGGCTGAAGTCTTGCAACGTCTGGGCAGCAAGCACGTCTTGGTGGTGCATTCCCAGGATGGCCTGGACGAGTTCAGCCTGGCGGCGCCGACCTATGTCGCCGAGCTGAAGAACGATCAGATCACTGAGTACTGGGTACAGCCCGAGGACTTGGGCATGAAGAGCCAGAGTCTGTTTGGCCTGGTGGTCGAGAGCCCGGCGGCTTCCCTTGAGCTGATCCGCGATGCCTTGGGGCGTCGCAAGACCGAGCACGGTCAGAAGGCTGCCGAGATGATTGTGCTCAATGCCGGTGCGGCGCTGTATGCCGCGGATCATGCCAGCAGCTTGAAAGAGGGCGTGGCACTGGCGCACGATGCCTTGCACACCGGCCTGGCCCGGGAAAAGCTCGAAGAACTGGGCGCCTTTACCGCGGTGTTCAAGCAGGAGAATGAAGGATGAGTGTGCCGACAGTTCTGGAAAATATCCTTGCCCGCAAGGTTGAGGAAGTGGCTGAGCGCAGTGCTCGCGTCAGTCTGGCCGAGCTGGAGAGCCTGGCGCGGGCAGCCGATGCGCCGCGGGGCTTCGCCAGGGCGTTGCAGGAGCAGGTCAAGCTCAAGCAGCCAGCGGTGATTGCCGAGATCAAGAAAGCTTCTCCGAGCAAAGGTGTGATCCGCGAAAACTTCGTGCCGGCAGATATCGCCAAGAGTTACGAGAAGGGCGGTGCCACTTGCCTGTCGGTGTTGACTGACGTCGATTACTTCCAGGGGGCCGATGCCTACCTGCAGCAGGCTCGCGCGGCCTGCAAACTGCCGGTGATCCGCAAGGATTTCATGATCGATCCCTATCAGATCGTCGAAGCCCGTGCGCTTGGGGCTGACTGTGTGCTGCTGATTGTCGCCGCGCTGGACGACAAGCGGATGGCCGAGTTGGCTGCGGTGGCCAAGGGCGTCGGTCTGGATGTGCTGGTGGAAGTGCACGACGGCGACGAGTTGGAGCGGGCGCTGAAGACCCTTGATACACCGTTGGTGGGGGTCAACAACCGTAATTTGCATACCTTCGAAGTCGACCTGGAAACCACTCTCGACCTACTGCCGCGGATTCCTCGCGATCGCCTGGTGATTACCGAGAGTGGCATTCTCAACCGTGCCGATGTCGAGCTGATGGAAATCAGCGATGTCTATTCGTTCCTGGTGGGCGAGGCATTCATGCGCGCGGAGAGCCCGGGCAGCGAGTTGCAACGCCTGTTCTTCCCCGAGCGCGGCGTACCGGTCAGCGGCTCGACTCTGGACTGAACCTGAAACAATGAATAAGCCGGCGATGCCGGCTTTTTCATATCTATCGCAAAGGATTTCCACTGTCATGACCCAACCCCTTGCCTTGACTGTCGAAGCTGGCCTGCAGGCCGAACAGGATCTGTTGGCGCTGGTGTGCGCTGGCGAGCAGGAGTTTGGGCTGCTGTTCTGGCAGCCCAGCGACCGGGCGCTGGTGATGCCTCGGCGCTTGAGTCGCCTGCCGGGGTTCGAGCAGGCCTGTCAGGCGTCGGCGGCCAACGGCTGGCCGGTGCTGCTGCGGGAAACCGGCGGTGAGCCGGTCCCGCAATCGGCCGCCACGGTGAATATCGCGCTGGTCTATGCGCCACCGCGCAGCGAGGGGGATCAGGGGCGGATCGAAACAGCCTATCGGCGTCTGTGCCAGCCGATTTGCGATCTGCTCAGTGAACTGGGAGGCAGTCCGTCGCTGGGGGAGGTGGACGGAGCCTTTTGCGATGGGCGTTTCAACGTCAATCTGGAGGGGCGCAAGATGGTCGGTACAGCCCAGCGCTGGCGCCAGAGCAAAGGCGGACAGCGCCCTGTGGGGCTGGTACACGGTGCCCTGCTGCTGGATAACGAGCGTGATTCGATGGTGGGGGCGGTCAATACCTTCAATCAGGCTTGCGGCCTGGAGCAGCGTTGCCGGGCCGAAAGCCATATTGCCCTGCATGAGGCGTTTACCGCAGCAGATGCCATGGCCCGGCTGGACAGTCTGTACCGGCAGATGCTCAAGAGCTTTCTGCCGGATTAGCGGGTGCCGAACACCACCATGGTCTTGCCTTTGACGTGAACCAGGTTGCGCTCCTCAAGATCCTTGAGGACGCGGCCGACCATCTCTCGGGAGCAGCCGACAATCCGGCCAATCTCCTGGCGAGTGATCTTGATCTGCATGCCGTCGGGATGGGTCATGGCATCCGGTTGCTTGCACAGCTCCAGCAGGCAGCGGGCAACCCGTCCGGTCACGTCGAAGAACGCCAGGTCGCCGACCTTGCGCGTGGTATTGCGCAGGCGCTGGGCAATCTGCCCGCTGAGGACGTACAGAATGTCCGGGTCGTTCTGCGACAGTTCGCGAAACTTGGCGTAGCTGATCTCGGCGACTTCGCATTCCACCTTGGTCCGTACCCAGGCGCTGCGCTGCTGTTCGTGACCGGCCTCTTCGAAAAGTCCCAGTTCACCGAAGAAATCCCCGGCGTTGAGGTAGGCGATGATCATCTCCCGGCCATCGTCGTCCTCGATGAGGATGGTCACCGAGCCCTTGATGATGAAGTACAGGCTGTCGGATGCATCACCGGCGCAGATGATGTTGCTCTTGGCCTGATACCGGCGGCGTTGACAGTGCATCAGCAACTTGTCGAGATTTTTGATCCTGGGGGTGGGGGCAATAGCAACCATGGTTGTATCCCGAGAAGACTGCACGGTATGAGGTGATTTTTTATGGGCGTAAAACGAGGACGTTGAACGCTGGCTAAACGCCAGTCATTTGGCGTCAGCTTAACAGACACATCCTTGGTGGATTTAAGATTTTTCTTAGTGAGGATCGGTGATCAGCCGTGAACGTGCAAAGCGCGGCCCGTGCAAAACCCTGTGCTAAGCTGGCGACCCTTTTTTTACAGTGGAGTCTTGGCGATGAAGGCACGCATCCAATGGGCTGGCGAAGCCATGTTCCTCGGTGAGTCGGGCAGTGGCCACGTTGTGGTGATGGACGGGCCGCCAGAAGCCGGTGGACGCAACCTGGGTGTTCGCCCCATGGAGATGCTCCTGCTCGGTGTGGGCGGTTGCAGCAATTTCGACGTGGTCAGCATCCTGAAGAAGTCGCGTCAGGCGGTTGAAAGCTGTGAGGCCTTCCTTGACGCCGAGCGTGCTACTGAAGACCCGAAGGTCTTCACCAAGATACACATGCATTTCGTGGTCAAGGGGCGTGGGCTGAAGGAAGCTCAGGTCAAGCGGGCCATCGAACTGTCCGCCGAGAAGTATTGCTCGGCTTCGATCATGCTTGGCGCTGCCGGCGTGGCCATTACCCACGATTACGAAATCGTCGAGTTGGGTTGAGTCGGGGCGCAGTTCATCGGCAAAAGAAAAGGGCGCCTCAAGAGCGCCCTTTCTTGTGCCCGGTACTGGCCGGGATCAGATCCGATAGGTGCTCTTGGTCATGACCTTGGCCAACAGGCTCATGCCGAACTTCACCGGTGCCGGGAAACGGAAGCCGCCCGCTTCGAGTGCTGTCTCGGCGTGGTGCTCTTCGTCGATGCGCATCTGCTCCAGAATGGCCCGGGACTTTTCGTCTTCTGCCGGCAGTTGTTCCAGATGCTCGTTCAGGTGCTTACAGACCTGGTCTTCGGTGGCGGCGACGAACCCCAGGCTGACTTTGTCGCTGATCAGGCCAGCGGCGGCGCCGATGCCGAATGACAAGCCATAGAACAACGGGTTGAGAACGCTGGGGTGGCTGCCCAGTTGGCGGATGCGCTGTTCGCACCAGGCCAGGTGGTCGATTTCCTCTTCGGCAGCATGCTCCATGGCCTGGCGTACCTGGGGCAGCTTGGCAGTCAGGGCCTGGCCCTGATAGAGCGCCTGGGCGCAGACTTCCCCGGTGTGATTGATGCGCATCAGGCCGGCGACGTGCCGGGTATCCTCGTCACTCATCTGCGCTTCCGGCTGCACGATGGCCGGTGACGGGCGATAAGGTTGGCCGCTGAAAGGCAGCAGCGTACGCATTGCCATGTCGGCTTGCAGCAGCAGACGGTCAATCGGCGAGTAGTGACGTTGGGTAGTCATGCTTATCTCCGGGAAGAATCACGGCGGCCAGTTTACTCCAATCGATAGGGTGAAAACTGCGCTGGATCAGCGCACCCTCGCCTGGGAGTGGGCGAGAGGGCGCGGCACACGAGTGTCAGCGAGGCAATCAGCCCGGAGGCCAGTTCATCTGACGCTGACCCAGCACGTGCATATGAATGTGGTAGACGGTCTGACCGCCCAGCTCATTGCAGTTCATCACAACCCGGAAGCCGTCTTCACAACCTTGTTCCTTGGCCAGGCGCTGGGCGGTGAACAGGATGTGTCCGGCTAGGGTCTTGTCGTCCTCGGTGAGGTCGTTGAGGGTGCGAATGGGCTTCTTCGGAATGACCAGGAAGTGCACCGGCGCTTGCGGAGCAATATCGTGGAAGGCCAGAACCTGGTCGTCCTCGTAGATAATCTTCGCGGGTATTTCTCTGTTGATGATCTTGGTGAACAGAGTATCCACAGCTGTTTCTCCATTGGGTTGGTCCGGGGGAGTGTACTCAGGCTTACAATGTGCGCCCAGCCCGAACATCTAACGTGGGCAATAGGCCCGATTGAAGTAACCGACGATCTTGCGGGTCAGCCAGCGAGAGCCCAGACGGCTGCTGAAGGCCATCCAGCGGTTCAAGCGGCCGGGGATGATGATGGCGCGGTTCTTTTCCAGGGCTCGGACTGCGTACAGGGCGACTTCCTCTGGGCTCATGAGCAACTTGCTGTCGTTGAGCTTCTGGGTGTCCATCTGCGCGGTGCGGAAGAACGCGGTGCGTGTGGGGCCGGGGCAGAGCACCGAGACCTTGACCGCGCATTTTTTCAGTTCTTCCCGAAGCCCTTCGGAAAAGTGCAGGACATAGGCCTTGCTGGCGTAGTAGGTACTCATCCAGGGGCCGGGATAGAAGGCCGCTACCGAGGCGACGTTGAGAATCTGTCCGCCACCCAGCAGAGCCATGCTGTTGCCCAAGGCATGGCAAAGGCGGGTGAGGGCGAGGATGTTGACCTCGATCAGGTCTTGTTCGGTCATCCAGTCCTGGGCCAGGAATGGGCCGCTGGTGCCGATACCGGCGCAGTTGACCAGCAGGTCGATCTGGCGGTCGCCTTCCTCAAGTTCCAGCAGGAAGCCGGACAGTCGCAGAGGCTCTCCCAGATCGCAGGCCCGGAACAATACTTCGACACCGAAGCGTTGGGTCAGCTCCAGGGCGATGCTTTCCAGCTGATCACGCTGACGGGCCACCAGAATCAGGTTGCGGCCACGCCGGGCCAGTGCTTCGGCCAGGGCCAGGCCTATGCCGCTGGAAGCACCGGTGATCAGAGCGTAACGGGTCATGCATTTCTCCATCGCAACGGCCGGCTGCCTGCGACAGGAAAGGTCGCAGGCTCGGGCGCGTTTATTCTTGCTCGGATTCTACAGAGGGTGCGGCACTATCGGCTGGTTCAGCGTCCTCATCGGCGCTGGTGGAGTCGATGGTTTCGCTGTAGCTGGTTTCGCTGTAGCGGTCTTCGAGGGAGCTCAGACCTCCGGCTACCATGCCGACGATGAGGAGGACGATCAGTACCACCCACATCCAGGACAGGACCTTGACCGCTGTGGTGTTGGGCGGTGGCGGGGCGCCGTAGCGGTTGGCGACGTTGCTGCCGGGGCTGACCATGAGGACCAGAGGGAAGATGCTGCCGACGATAGGCACGAAGTTCAGCAGCCAGAGCCAGCCGGACCAGCCCAGGTCATGCAGGCGCTGTACGCTGATCTGGATGCTGACGACGAGGAAACCGATGAATGCCACGACACCACCGATGATCCCCAGCCCGGTGAGGAGCGTGGAGTTGAGTACCGCTGCGGTAAGAATACCGAAGAAGGCGCCTACCCCGACCACCGCCAGCATGGCTACCGTCAGGACCAGGGTCCAGGCCAGATAGCGCAGGCGACCGATACGGCCTTCGAAGCTGAATACGTTGAGATTGGCGTATTGAGGCAGGGTTTCGCCGACTGCCGCTCGCGGAGGGGCATAGGGCGACTCGCTGATACTGGCGGGGCTGGGGGCCTGGGTTATCGAGTCCAGGTTCAGATCCAGGCTTGGTTCAGCCTCGATGCGAGCATCGATCCCGGCATTTGTCAGGGCTTCCAGATACCGTTGGGCATCCGCCTGGGTCAGGTCGCGCTTGAGCTCCACCCGCTGGCCATTGAACAGGCGCTCTATTGCAGCTGTGTCACTTTTGAACAGTTCGGCCAGGTTCAGTTGGGCAGTGGATTTTTCGACACCGGGCAGCAATGTGCCGTCGAAAACAATCTTGTAGCGGGTCTCGCTCATGGGGGCATCCCTGTCACTTGAAAAGAAGGTTTACATAAAAGATGCATAGTTTAAGGCCAGCGCCACCCGGCTGGCCAAAAAACAATGAGAACTGGTTAGCGTGGCCAGCGTTTACTGAGTTGGGCCGAGCTTTCCTGAGCGGCTTGGTATTCGCTGTCCAGACGGGCAATCAGTTGATCGACGCTGGGCAGGTCGTCGATCTCACCGACGCCCTGTCCGGCTGACCATACGGTTTTCCAGGCTTTGGCTTCGTCGCTGATGGGCTTGAGCTTGGAGCCGAAGTTGACTTCGCCCTTGCCTTGCAGGGCTGCCAGGTCGAAACCGGCATTTTCCAGGCTCTGGCGCATGAAGCTGGCGGGGACTCCTGAGACGGCGGCGGTGTGCACGATATCCGCAGCGCGAGAACTGAGCAGCATCTCTTTATAGGCGTCCGGCGCATGGCTTTCGGTGGTGCCGATAAAACGGGTACCCAGGTAGGCCAGGTCGGCGCCAAGCAGCTGTGCGGCGAGAATCTCGTGACCGCGGTTCAGGCAGCCGGCCAGCAGCAGGGTCTTGTCGAAGAACTGGCGAATTTCGGCAATAAGGGAGAACGGGCTCCAGGTGCCGGCATGCCCGCCCGCCCCTGCCGCGACAGCGATCAGTCCGTCGACTCCGGCTTCTGCCGCCTTCTCCGCGTGTCGGCGAGTGGTCACGTCATGGAATACCAGGCCGCCATAGCTGTGTACGGCGTCTACCACTTCCTTGACCGCGCCCAGGCTGGTGATGACGATCGGCACCTTGTGTTCGATGCAGATCTGCAAATCTGCCTGCAGACGCGGGTTGCTGTTGTGCACGATCAGGTTGACTGCGTAGGGGGCAGGGTTCTCCAGCTTGGCCAGCCCTGCTTCGATCTCCTCGAGCCAGGCCTTGAAGCCACTGCTTTCGCGCTGGTTGAGGGCAGGGAAGCTGCCTACCACGCCATTGCGACAGCAGGCCAGGACCAGTTCAGGGTTGGAGATCAGGAACATCGGCGCCGCCACCAGAGGCAGGCGCAGGCGTTGTTCGAGCAGAGCGGGCAGTGACATTGGAGTACCCCCAGGGGAAGCGACTAGTAAGAGTTAGAACGGCCGTACAACGACCAAAATTACAATAGCCAGCAATATCAGAACCGGTACTTCATTGAACCAGCGATAAAAGACATGGCTGCGGGTGTTTTCGCCACGGGCGAAACGTTTCACTTGAGCGCCGCACATGTGGTGGTACCCGATCAGGATCACTACCAGGGTCAGTTTGGCGTGCATCCATCCACCCTGGCCGAAGTAGGCGCTGGGATTGAGGCTGATCAACCAGATGCCAAAGATCAACGCGGCGATCATTGCCGGGCCCATGATGAAGCGATACAGCTTGCGTTCCATCAGGCAGAAGCGCTCACGGCTGATGCTGTCTTCACTTTGGGCGTGATAGACGAACAGGCGTGGCAGGTAGAAAAGGCCGGCAAACCAGCAGACCACACTGACGATATGAAAGGCTTTGAGCCATAGATAGAGCATTTTTAGTTATTCCCAGGTTCACGGTGGCGAAGATAGTAGAGGGTAGAGCGGCCGCACGTCACCTTGACGGTTGTCGCAGGGGCGCGCCGCCCCTATTATCGGCAGCTTTCCAGTGGGTTCGTTGAGGGCAGGTTTATGGTCAAGGTCGGTATTGTCGGCGGCACGGGTTACACCGGTGTCGAACTGCTGCGTCTGTTGGCACAGCATCCGCAGGCGCGAGTGGAAGTCATCACTTCGCGATCCGAGGCGGGCCTGGCCGTAGCCGACATGTACCCGAACCTGCGCGGTCACTATGACGGCCTGGCCTTCAGCGTGCCGGACATCAAGACGCTGGGCGCCTGTGATGTGGTGTTCTTTGCGACACCTCACGGTGTGGCTCATGCCTTGGCCGGCGAATTGCTGGCGGCGGGGACCAAGGTCATCGATTTGTCGGCGGACTTCCGTCTGCAGGATGCCGATGAGTGGGCCAAATGGTACGGACAGCCCCATGGCGCTCCTGAGCTGCTGGATGAGGCGGTCTACGGGTTACCGGAAGTCAATCGCGAGCAAATCAAGAAGGCTCGTCTGATTGCTGTTCCCGGGTGCTATCCAACGGCTACCCAACTGGGCTTCCTGCCGTTGCTGGAGGCCGGTCTTGTCGACACCACGCGATTGATCGCTGATTGCAAGTCCGGTGTTAGTGGCGCAGGCCGTGGTGCCAGCGTCGGTTCGCTGTACTCGGAAACCTCCGAGAGCATGAAGGCCTATGCAGTCAAAGGGCATCGTCACTTGCCGGAAATCCGCCAGGGGCTGCGTCGGGCGGCAGGCAAGGACGTCGGTCTGACCTTTGTTCCGCATCTGACGCCAATGATTCGTGGTATTCACTCGACGCTCTACTCGACGGTGGTGGACCGCTCGGTTGATCTGCAAGCGCTGTTTGAGAAGCGTTATGCCAACGAGCCTTTCGTTGATGTGATGCCGGCGGGCAGTCATCCGGAGACTCGCAGTGTGCGGGGTGCCAACGTGTGCCGGATTGCCGTGCACCGGCCACAGGATGGTGATCTGGTGGTGGTACTGTCGGTTATCGACAATCTGGTCAAGGGGGCTTCAGGCCAGGCGGTGCAAAACCTCAACATCCTGTTTGGTCTGGACGAGCGCCTGGGGCTGTCCCACGCAGGCATGCTGCCTTAATGTTGGTTTAGCGCTGAACAGAAAGGCCCGTCTGACGGGCCTTTCTGCGTTATACGGGCAGCGGTACGACTATTGATATACCGTAACAATAGTTGACCGCTTTTCTGGGAGAAGCGGATAATGCGCGTCATTACGCAGTATGGCGGCTTAACGCCGGGAGATAGTCAGCATGAGCGTTGAATCCTTCACCCCCACGGCTTTGCAATTCACTCAAGGTGCGGCGCACAAGGTGAAGACCCTGGTCGATGAAGAGGGTAATGATCGCTTGAAGCTGCGCGTGTTCGTTACGGGCGGCGGTTGTTCGGGGTTTCAGTACGGTTTCACTTTTGATGAGGAAGTGGCCGAGGACGACACCATTGTCGAGCGCGAAGGCGTGAGCCTGGTGGTCGATCCGATGAGTTTTCAGTACTTGGCCGGTGCTGAAGTGGACTACCAGGAAGGTCTGGAAGGCTCGCGGTTCGTGATCAAGAACCCCAACGCCACCACTACCTGTGGTTGCGGGTCGTCGTTCTCGATCTGATCCGTCGGCAAAAGCCATTCGCCTAGCGCCGCAGTGTCTAACGACTCTGCGGCGTTTTGCTGTCTGAGGTTCAAGCCGGGTAGATGGCGCCCAGTACACGCAGGCCGCGGGCGCCGGTAACGCTGGGGCGGTTGGCGGCGATGCCTTCCAGGCAGCAATGGGCCAGCCAGGCGAAGGCCATGGCTTCTACCCAGTCGGGGTCCACACCATAAACGGCGGTACTGTTGACCTGTGTCCCGGGCAGCAGCGCGGTGAGACGCTGCATCAATGTGCCGTTATGGGCTCCGCCGCCACAAACCAAAAGCTCTTGGGTGTCGGCTTGTGCAGCTTGCAGCGAGTCGACGATGGTCAGTGCCGTCAGTTCCAGCAATGTGGCCTGTACATCTTCTGCGGGGATGGTGGGATGCTGGGCCAGATGTCGTATCAGCCACTGGAGGTTGAATACTTCGCGCCCCGTGCTCTTCGGGCCTTGAGTAGCGAAGAATGGGTCGCTGAGGAGGGTCTTCAGGAGAGCCTGGTCAAGCTGGCCGCTGGCCGCCCACTGGCCGTTGCGGTCGAAGGTTTCTGCTCGTTGAGTCTGTATCCATGCATCGAGCAGCACGTTGCCGGGGCCACAATCGAAGCCGGCGACCGGCTTGGCGGTTTCGATCAGGCTCAGGTTGCTGAAGCCACCGACGTTCAGAACGGCACGGTTCCCTGGGTGTTGCTCGAACAGAGCCTCATGAAAGGCTGGGACCAGGGGGGCGCCTTGGCCACCGGCAGCCACGTCGCGACTGCGGAAATCGCTGACGACGGTAATACCCGTGAGTTCTGTGAGTAATGCCGGGTTGCCGATCTGCACGGTAAATCCGCGGCTCGGCTCATGGCGCACGGTCTGCCCGTGACTGCCGATGGCGCGGATGTCTTGAGCCTGGAGTTGTTGTTGCTGCAGAAGGCGGTGGATGCCCTGGGCAGCCAGTTTGACCCAGTGTTGCTGGGCAATGGCGGAACGGGCTATCTCGTCAGGGCCGCTGGCGCACAAACTCAAGAGTTCGGCGCGCAGGGTTTCTGGCATGGGGATGTAGTGGGTGGCGATCAATCTGATCGCCGGGCTCTGCTCGATCAGGGCAATGTCCAGGCCGTCGAGGCTGGTCCCGGACATCACTCCTATATAGAGCGCCATGGCTCAGCGCTTGCTCGAGGCCAGCATGGTGGCCTTTTCCTGGTCCATCCGTGCCATCAGAGGTTGGCTCTGCTGCAGGAAGCGAGCCCGCTCTGCCTTGGCGATAGGGTCAGCCATCGGCAGTTTCTGGCCCAGTGGGTCCACGTGAACGCCGTTGACCTGGAACTCGTAGTGCAAGTGCGGGCCGGTAGACAGGCCTGTGGTGCCGATATACCCGATGACCTGGCCCTGTTTCACCGAGCCGCCGGTCTTGACGCCCTTGGCAAAGCCTTGCATGTGGCCATACAGGGTCCGGTAGGTGTTGCCGTGCTGGATGATCACGGTGTTGCCGTAACCACCGCGGCGACCTGCCAGCAAGACCTTGCCGTCACCGGCGGCCTTGATCGGCGTGCCTCGTGGTGCTGCGTAGTCGACGCCCTTGTGAGCGCGGATCTTGTTCAGAATCGGGTGTTTGCGACCCATGGAGAAGCGCGAACTGATACGGGCAAAGTCCACTGGCGTACGGATGAACGCCTTGCGCATGCTATTGCCGTCGGCGGTGTAGTAGCTGCTGGAGCCTTGTTTGTTGGTGTAACGCACGGCGGTGTAGGTTTTGCCGCGGTTGGTGAAGCGTGCGGAAAGGATATTGCCGGTACCGACTACTTTGCCGTTGGCTACTTTCTGTTCGTAGATGACGTCGAACTCGTCGCCCTGGCGAATATCCTGCGCGAAGTCGATGTCGTAGCCGAAAACGTTGGCCATATCCATGGTCAGGCTATGGGACAGGCCGGCACGTGCGGCGGACTGTGAGAGCGAACTATTGATGACGCCATGCACATAAGCCGAGCGGACTACTGGTTTAGTGATCACTCGGTTGAAGGTAAAGCCTTTGGGGCCTTTGGTCAGGGTGATAGTTTCCAGATCACTGACTTTACTGTGCAGATTGTTCAGTTGGCCGTCTTGAGTCAGTTCGAACTCAAGCTTTTGGCCGTGTTTCAGCTGGGAGAACTGCTTGGCTTGCTTGTCGCTTGCCAGGACTTCGTGAACGGATGTAGCTGGTAGGCCAACCTTCTCGAAGAGTGTCGACAAGGTATCGCCCTTGGCCACTATCACTTCTCTATGGCCTGGGGCTTTCTGCTCTTCCACGACAGCGGGTGCTGGTGCGGCTTCAGCAGTCTCCGGGGTGTCTTCGGCGGTGTTGTCGATCTGCGCGAAAGGAGAGGCAACGCTTTCACTTGTGGCTTGTTCGACGGAGGCGGCGTCTTGATCTTGTGTCAGTTGCTCGATCGGACTTTCCAGATCAAGGCTCAATGTCGTCTTTTTGGCTTCTACATCACTGGAAGGGAATACCAGTAGCGCCAGGCTTAGAAGGGCTGCGATGCCACTTGCGGCGAGCAGGTGGCTCTTCGGATAAAGCGGTGGCGCTTTAGACGGTTCGGTGGTCATAGGTAATTTGACTTTGAAAAGATGAAATGGAAAAGATGAATGACATGATGAAGATGAAATAACTGTATAAAATATAACCAAATCATCTGTGACGCAAGCTCGCGGACGCTCTGCTGCGTGAATGCGCCCGTACGCCGGGCAAAACTTGTAATTAGTCCGTGATCTTGTATGGTTGGTTCCCTTTTGAATCTGAGCCTTGCGGGTCTGTTATGAAGTCGGTTGAAGAGCAGCTAGCGCTGATCAAACGTGGTGCGGAAGAGTTGTTGGTCGAGTCCGAGTTGATCGAGAAGCTCAAGCGCGGCGAGCCGCTGCGTATTAAAGCTGGCTTCGATCCAACGGCTCCAGATCTGCATCTCGGTCATACCGTGCTTATTAATAAGCTGCGTCAGTTTCAGGATCTGGGGCACCAGGTGATCTTCCTGATTGGCGACTTCACCGGGATGATCGGTGATCCGAGTGGTAAAAGCGCTACTCGTCCGCCACTGACTCGCGAGCAGGTTCTGGATAATGCAGAGACCTACAAGAGTCAGGTTTTCAAGATTCTTGATCCTGCTAAGACTGAGGTCGCATTCAACTCTACTTGGATGGACAAGATGGGGCCGGCGGATTTCATTCGTCTGACGTCCCAATACACCGTTGCGCGCATGCTTGAGCGGGATGACTTCGACAAGCGCTATTCGACTAATCAGCCGATTGCCATTCATGAGTTCTTGTATCCGCTGGTGCAGGGGTATGACTCGGTGGCTCTGCGTGCCGATGTCGAGTTGGGTGGTACCGATCAGAAGTTCAACCTGTTGATGGGGCGTGAGCTGCAGCGTGGTTATGGTCAGGAGGCTCAGTGCATTTTGACTATGCCTCTGCTTGAGGGGTTGGATGGCGTTAAGAAAATGTCCAAATCCCTGGGTAACTATGTAGGCATTCAGGAAGCACCAGGGGTTATGTATGGCAAGCTGGTTTCTATTCCTGATGCGTTGATGTGGCGCTACTTCGAGCTGCTTAGCTTTCGCTCGATGGATGAGATCAATGCATTCAAGGCTGATGTCGAGGCGGGCGCCAATCCACGTGACATCAAGATCAAACTGGCAGAAGAGATTGTTGCGCGCTTCCATGGTGAAGAGGCGGCTGCAAATGCTCACCGCGCAGCAGGCAACCGCATGAAGGATGGTGAGCTGCCTGATGATCTGCCTGAGATCGAGCTGGTCGCCACGGAGGACATGCCAATTGCAGCTGTCCTTAATAAGGCAGGGCTGGTGAAGAACGCTGCAGTGGCACGGGATCTTCTGGGTTCGGGTGGTGTGCGGGTGGACGGTGAGGTTGTCGATCGTACCTATATATATGCAGTTGGTTCGACCCATGTGTGCCAGGCCGGCAAGAAGGCATTTGCACGTATTACGCTTAAATCCGAATAAAATCGGAAATAGGTATTGACGGCGAATTATATCTCTCTATAATTCGCCCCACTTCCGGCGCAGTCGAAACGGAAAACTCCTTGAGATTCAACGAGTTACGCAGTTTTCGGCAGCGGTTACGCTTCAGTTCATCGAAGCCAGAAGCAGTTGGTAAGGCAGTGTGTTTTCGCCTTATTAACGATTCGATCCTCTCGGTCGAAAGCGGTTGAAAAGAGGTGTTGACAGCAGCGTGTAACGCTGTAGAATTCGCCTCCCGCTAACGAGAGATCGGAAGCGCAAGTGGTTGAAGTTAAAAAGGAAACTTTGAAAACTTCTTAAAAAAATCACTTGACAGCAAATGAGGCTGCTGTAGAATGCGCGCCTCGGTTGAGACGAAAGATCTTAACCAACCGCTCTTTAACAACTGAATCAAGCAATTCGTGTGGGTGCTTGTGGAGTCAGACTGATAGTCAAAAAGATTATCAGCATCACAAGTTACTCCGCGAGAAATCAAAGATGTAACCAACGATTGCTGAGCCAAGTTTAGGGTTTTCTCAAAACCCAAAGATGTTTGAACTGAAGAGTTTGATCATGGCTCAGATTGAACGCTGGCGGCAGGCCTAACACATGCAAGTCGAGCGGCAGCACGGGTACTTGTACCTGGTGGCGAGCGGCGGACGGGTGAGTAATGCCTAGGAATCTGCCTAGTAGTGGGGGATAACGTCCGGAAACGGGCGCTAATACCGCATACGTCCTACGGGAGAAAGTGGGGGATCTTCGGACCTCACGCTATTAGATGAGCCTAGGTCGGATTAGCTAGTTGGTGAGGTAATGGCTCACCAAGGCTACGATCCGTAACTGGTCTGAGAGGATGATCAGTCACACTGGAACTGAGACACGGTCCAGACTCCTACGGGAGGCAGCAGTGGGGAATATTGGACAATGGGCGAAAGCCTGATCCAGCCATGCCGCGTGTGTGAAGAAGGTCTTCGGATTGTAAAGCACTTTAAGTTGGGAGGAAGGGCAGTTACCTAATACGTGATTGTTTTGACGTTACCGACAGAATAAGCACCGGCTAACTCTGTGCCAGCAGCCGCGGTAATACAGAGGGTGCAAGCGTTAATCGGAATTACTGGGCGTAAAGCGCGCGTAGGTGGTTTGTTAAGTTGAATGTGAAAGCCCCGGGCTCAACCTGGGAACTGCATCCAAAACTGGCAAGCTAGAGTATGGTAGAGGGTGGTGGAATTTCCTGTGTAGCGGTGAAATGCGTAGATATAGGAAGGAACACCAGTGGCGAAGGCGACCACCTGGACTGATACTGACACTGAGGTGCGAAAGCGTGGGGAGCAAACAGGATTAGATACCCTGGTAGTCCACGCCGTAAACGATGTCAACTAGCCGTTGGGAGCCTTGAGCTCTTAGTGGCGCAGCTAACGCATTAAGTTGACCGCCTGGGGAGTACGGCCGCAAGGTTAAAACTCAAATGAATTGACGGGGGCCCGCACAAGCGGTGGAGCATGTGGTTTAATTCGAAGCAACGCGAAGAACCTTACCAGGCCTTGACATCCAATGAACTTTCTAGAGATAGATTGGTGCCTTCGGGAACATTGAGACAGGTGCTGCATGGCTGTCGTCAGCTCGTGTCGTGAGATGTTGGGTTAAGTCCCGTAACGAGCGCAACCCTTGTCCTTAGTTACCAGCACGTTATGGTGGGCACTCTAAGGAGACTGCCGGTGACAAACCGGAGGAAGGTGGGGATGACGTCAAGTCATCATGGCCCTTACGGCCTGGGCTACACACGTGCTACAATGGTCGGTACAAAGGGTTGCCAAGCCGCGAGGTGGAGCTAATCCCATAAAACCGATCGTAGTCCGGATCGCAGTCTGCAACTCGACTGCGTGAAGTCGGAATCGCTAGTAATCGCGAATCAGAATGTCGCGGTGAATACGTTCCCGGGCCTTGTACACACCGCCCGTCACACCATGGGAGTGGGTTGCACCAGAAGTAGCTAGTCTAACCTTCGGGAGGACGGTTACCACGGTGTGATTCATGACTGGGGTGAAGTCGTAACAAGGTAGCCGTAGGGGAACCTGCGGCTGGATCACCTCCTTAATCGACGACATCAGCTGCTCCATAAGTTCCCACACGAATTGCTTGATTCATTGAAGAAGACGATAGAAGCAGCTTTAAGCTCCAAGCTGATAGCTCCAAGCTAACAGTTACAAGCTCGAAATTGGGTCTGTAGCTCAGTTGGTTAGAGCGCACCCCTGATAAGGGTGAGGTCGGCAGTTCGAATCTGCCCAGACCCACCAATTTTGTTATGGGGCCATAGCTCAGCTGGGAGAGCGCCTGCCTTGCACGCAGGAGGTCAGCGGTTCGATCCCGCTTGGCTCCACCATAAACTGCTTCTGAAAGCTTAGAAATGAGCATTCACTTTGAATGTTGATTTCTAGTCTTTTGATTAGATCGTTCTTTAAAAATTTGGGTATGTGATAGAAAGATAGACTGAACGTTACTTTCACTGGTAACGGATCAGGCTAAGGTAAAATTTGTGAGGCTCTTAATTGAGCAGCAATTGCAAATTTTCGGCGAATGTCGTCTTCATAGTATAACCAGATTGCTTGGGGTTATATGGTCAAGTGAAGAAGCGCATACGGTGGATGCCTTGGCAGTCAGAGGCGATGAAAGACGTGGTAGCCTGCGAAAAGCTTCGGGGAGTCGGCAAACAGACTTTGATCCGGAGATGTCTGAATGGGGGAACCCAGCCATCATAAGATGGTTATCTTGTACTGAATACATAGGTGCAAGAGGCGAACCAGGGGAACTGAAACATCTAAGTACCCTGAGGAAAAGAAATCAACCGAGATTCCCTTAGTAGTGGCGAGCGAACGGGGACTAGCCCTTAAGTGGCTTTGAGATTAGCGGAACGCTCTGGAAAGTGCGGCCATAGTGGGTGATAGCCCTGTACGCGAAAATCTCTTAGTCATGAAATCGAGTAGGACGGGGCACGAGAAACCTTGTCTGAATATGGGGGGACCATCCTCCAAGGCTAAATACTACTGACTGACCGATAGTGAACTAGTACCGTGAGGGAAAGGCGAAAAGAACCCCGGAGAGGGGAGTGAAATAGATCCTGAAACCGTATGCGTACAAGCAGTGGGAGCAGACTTTGTTCTGTGACTGCGTACCTTTTGTATAATGGGTCAGCGACTTATTTTCAGTGGCGAGCTTAACCGAATAGGGGAGGCGTAGCGAAAGCGAGTCTTAATAGGGCGTCTAGTCGCTGGGAATAGACCCGAAACCGGGCGATCTATCCATGGGCAGGTTGAAGGTTAGGTAACACTGACTGGAGGACCGAACCGACTACCGTTGAAAAGTTAGCGGATGACCTGTGGATCGGAGTGAAAGGCTAATCAAGCTCGGAGATAGCTGGTTCTCCTCGAAAGCTATTTAGGTAGCGCCTCATGTATCACTGTAGGGGGTAGAGCACTGTTTCGGCTAGGGGGTCATCCCGACTTACCAAACCGATGCAAACTCCGAATACCTACAAGTGCCGAGCATGGGAGACACACGGCGGGTGCTAACGTCCGTCGTGAAAAGGGAAACAACCCAGACCGTCAGCTAAGGTCCCAAAGTTATGGTTAAGTGGGAAACGATGTGGGAAGGCTTAGACAGCTAGGAGGTTGGCTTAGAAGCAGCCACCCTTTAAAGAAAGCGTAATAGCTCACTAGTCGAGTCGGCCTGCGCGGAAGATGTAACGGGGCTCAAACCATACACCGAAGCTACGGGTATCACGTAAGTGATGCGGTAGAGGAGCGTTCTGTAAGCCTGTGAAGGTGAGTTGAGAAGCTTGCTGGAGGTATCAGAAGTGCGAATGCTGACATGAGTAACGACAATGGGTGTGAAAAACACCCACGCCGAAAGACCAAGGTTTCCTGCGCAACGTTAATCGACGCAGGGTTAGTCGGTCCCTAAGGCGAGGCTGAAAAGCGTAGTCGATGGAAAACAGGTTAATATTCCTGTACTTCTAGTTATTGCGATGGAGGGACGGAGAAGGCTAGGCCAGCTTGGCGTTGGTTGTCCAAGTTTAAGGTGGTAGGCTGGAATCTTAGGTAAATCCGGGATTCTAAGGCCGAGAGCTGATGACGAGTTACCTTTTAGGTGACGAAGTGGTTGATGCCATGCTTCCAAGAAAAGCTTCTAAGCTTCAGATAACTAGGAACCGTACCCCAAACCGACACAGGTGGTTGGGTAGAGAATACCAAGGCGCTTGAGAGAACTCGGGTGAAGGAACTAGGCAAAATGGCACCGTAACTTCGGGAGAAGGTGCGCCGGTGAGGGTGAAGGACTTGCTCCGTAAGCTCATGCCGGTCGAAGATACCAGGCCGCTGCGACTGTTTATTAAAAACACAGCACTCTGCAAACACGAAAGTGGACGTATAGGGTGTGACGCCTGCCCGGTGCCGGAAGGTTAATTGATGGGGTTAGCTAACGCGAAGCTCTTGATCGAAGCCCCGGTAAACGGCGGCCGTAACTATAACGGTCCTAAGGTAGCGAAATTCCTTGTCGGGTAAGTTCCGACCTGCACGAATGGCGTAACGATGGCGGCGCTGTCTCCACCCGAGACTCAGTGAAATTGAAATCGCTGTGAAGATGCAGTGTATCCGCGGCTAGACGGAAAGACCCCGTGAACCTTTACTATAGCTTTGCACTGGACTTTGAATTTGCTTGTGTAGGATAGGTGGGAGGCTTTGAAGCGTGAACGCCAGTTTGCGTGGAGCCATCCTTGAAATACCACCCTGGCAACTTTGAGGTTCTAACTCAGGTCCGTTATCCGGATCGAGGACAGTGTATGGTGGGTAGTTTGACTGGGGCGGTCTCCTCCTAAAGAGTAACGGAGGAGTACGAAGGTGCGCTCAGACCGGTCGGAAATCGGTCGTAGAGTATAAAGGCAAAAGCGCGCTTGACTGCGAGACAGACACGTCGAGCAGGTACGAAAGTAGGTCTTAGTGATCCGGTGGTTCTGTATGGAAGGGCCATCGCTCAACGGATAAAAGGTACTCCGGGGATAACAGGCTGATACCGCCCAAGAGTTCATATCGACGGCGGTGTTTGGCACCTCGATGTCGGCTCATCACATCCTGGGGCTGAAGCCGGTCCCAAGGGTATGGCTGTTCGCCATTTAAAGTGGTACGCGAGCTGGGTTTAGAACGTCGTGAGACAGTTCGGTCCCTATCTGCCGTGGACGTTTGAGATTTGAGAGGGGCTGCTCCTAGTACGAGAGGACCGGAGTGGACGAACCTCTGGTGTTCCGGTTGTCACGCCAGTGGCATTGCCGGGTAGCTATGTTCGGAAAAGATAACCGCTGAAAGCATCTAAGCGGGAAACTTGCCTCAAGATGAGATCTCACTGGAACCTTGAGTTCCCTGAAGGGCCGTCGAAGACTACGACGTTGATAGGTTGGGTGTGTAAGCGCTGTGAGGCGTTGAGCTAACCAATACTAATTGCCCGTGAGGCTTGACCATATAACACCCAAGCAATTTGCTTAAGAAGCGAGTTGCGGTGTGTGAAGACGAAACAAACCGAAAGTTTGCACCGCTCACAAAGCACACAAATCTATTACATACCCATTTGCTGGCACGTTGCATAAGCGACGGTCTGGCTACCGAATTTCTTGACGACCATAGAGCGTTGGAACCACCTGATCCCATCCCGAACTCAGAAGTGAAACGATGCATCGCCGATGGTAGTGTGGGGTTTCCCCATGTGAGAGTAGGTCATCGTCAAGATTAAATTCCGAAACCCCAATTGCGAAAGCAGTTGGGGTTTTGTTTTGCGCGACAGAAAAGCGGTTTATATTTTTTAGCTGTCCCGATCGACTTGCTCGTCGGGTGGTGCTTCCTATGCAATGGCTTTGGGCGTGGCTATCATGCTTGGTTCATAGTAAGGCGGAAACTGCATGTCGACGTTGTTAGAGCTTCTGAAGGATGGGCACTTTCACTCGGGGCAGGCGCTCGGGGAGGCGCTGGGTGTTAGCCGTAGTGCTATATGGAAGCAGTTACAGCTTCTTGAAGCGGAATTGGGGCTGGTCATCCATAAAGTACGAGGTCGCGGGTACCAGTTGGCCACGCCAATCACTTTGCTGGACAGTGCTGAGATAAGTCGGCGCTCTTCTTCCAGTGATGCATGGGATGTCCGAATTTTTGACTCTATTGACTCCACGAATGCGGAGGCGCTGCGATCCATTGAGGGGGGGGTGGTGGCTCCTTTTCTTGTGCTGGCTGAGCGTCAGACCGCGGGTCGGGGGCGGCGTGGTCGCAAGTGGGTAAGCCCTTTTGCCGAGAATATCTATTACAGCCTGGTCTTGCGCATAGACGGAGGTCTCCGGCAATTGGAGGGGCTCAGTCTGGTCGTAGGGCTGGCGGTTATGCACACCCTTCGTGAGTATGGAATTCCTGGTGCAGGTTTGAAGTGGCCAAATGATGTTTTGGTTGGTCAGAAGAAGGTCGCGGGAATACTTTTGGAGTTGGTGGGCGATCCTGCGGATGTGTGTCATGTGGTCCTGGGGATTGGGATCAATGTGAATATGCGGAGCGCTGAGGAGGTCGATCAGGAGTGGACTTCGGTAAGGTTGGAGTCCGGCAAGGTTATTGATCGCAATCAGCTGGTCGCTCGATTGAGTGAGATCCTTGTGGCCTATCTTGAGCGTCATCGACTGAATGGTTTCTCCGCGATCCAGGGCGAGTGGGAGCAAGGCCATCTCTGGCAGGGGCGTGCAGTGTCTCTGATAGCGGGCGTAAATAAGGTTGATGGTGTCGTGCTGGGTATTGATCGCCAAGGGGCTTTGCGGTTGAGCGTTGAAGGTGAGGAGAAAACGTATAGTGGTGGGGAGCTCAGTCTAAGGTTGCGTGATGAGCCTTGAGTTTGGCCGCGAAATAGCTCCATGAAATGCGCCCGCGTGACCTTGGGCGAGGAGGTGGGGGTGGAAGTTCTGGGTGTTGTGTTGGTTCCGCAAGATCAGTTTGTTCGTGATCTGTTTTTTCGAGTTGACTAAGGCTTGTCCTCCGTCTCGAGGTTTTTATGCGCTGGCTGTTTCTGTTGTTATTGGTCCTCAATGGTTTCTATTACATCTGGCATCAGCAGGAAGCACCTCTTCGTGCGAAAGAGGTTATGCCTCTATCGCTCTATCGAGGATCTCAGCAAGATATCCGCTTGTTGAGTGAGTCTGCAGATTCGGTCGAGCGGCGGGATAAGGGCAAGATGGGGGAGGTTGATGCAAGCTGTCTCTATCTGGGGGGCTTTGCTCGTCGAGATATGGCTCAGATGCTTGAGCAGCGCCTGATGGGCCTGGGGGTAGATGTCAGGCTACTGTCCTTGAGTGTTGCTGGTTCTTCTGGTTTCTGGTTGCGTGTGACTCCTGAGAGCAAGCATTTGTTGGATGATCTGCAGCTGCAGAACCTTGCTAAGGAATTCAATGAGTTAAAACATAAAATAATGCCTTGTGAGGGGGTTGCAACTGTCGAATAGGTTGCATAGAATGGCGCCCGCTCCGCAGTGAAGACCTCTTGAGGTTAGAGCAGCAGGGCTAGGTCAACGCAGCTAACCTCAAGATTTTATTGAGAAAATGCTTGACAGAAGGGTGGCATGGTATAAAATGCTGCCTCGCTTAGGAGGGGTTCCCGAGCGGCCAAAGGGATCAGACTGTAAATCTGACGTCTACGACTTCGAAGGTTCGAATCCTTCCCCCTCCACCAGATTTAGCGAGAGCTGCAGGCTCCGCGGGTATAGTTTAGTGGTAGAACCTCAGCCTTCCAAGCTGATGATGCGGGTTCGATTCCCGCTACCCGCTCCAAGTTTGCAGGTTTTGCAAAGTGTTTCGCTCTTGTAGCTCAGTTGGTAGAGCACACCCTTGGTAAGGGTGAGGTCAGCGGTTCAAATCCGCTCAAGAGCTCCATATAACAAGGCAGATATGAAAATATCTGCCTTTGTTTTAATGGCTTGTGTGACTTGCTCAATTCTTCTCCTAGGGGTGATTTCGATGGCTAAGGAAAAGTTCGAACGTAATAAGCCGCACGTTAACGTGGGTACTATCGGTCACGTTGACCACGGTAAAACCACTCTGACTGCTGCTCTGACTCGCGTTTGCTCCGAAGTTTTCGGTTCGGCTCGTGTTGACTTCGACAAGATCGACAGCGCCCCAGAAGAAAAAGCTCGTGGTATCACCATCAACACTGCACACGTAGAGTACGATTCGCACATTCGTCACTACGCGCACGTTGACTGCCCGGGTCACGCCGACTACGTCAAGAACATGATCACTGGTGCTGCCCAGATGGACGGCGCGATCCTGGTTTGCTCGGCTGCCGATGGTCCGATGCCGCAAACTCGTGAGCACATCCTGCTGTCCCGTCAGGTGGGCGTTCCGTACATCGTTGTCTTCCTGAACAAGGCTGACATGGTTGACGACGCTGAGCTGCTGGAACTGGTTGAAATGGAAGTGCGCGATCTGCTGAGCACTTACGATTTCCCAGGCGACGACACTCCGATCATCATCGGTTCTGCTCTGATGGCTCTGAACGGCCAAGACGACAACGAAATGGGTACCACCGCTGTTAAGCGTCTGGTAGAAACTCTGGACACCTACATCCCAGAGCCGGAGCGTGCAATCGACAAGCCGTTCCTGATGCCAATCGAAGACGTATTCTCGATCTCCGGTCGTGGCACCGTGGTAACTGGCCGTGTTGAGCGTGGTATCGTTCGCATCCAGGAAGAAGTTGAGATCGTTGGTCTGCGCGACACTCAGAAGACCACTTGCACCGGCGTTGAAATGTTCCGCAAACTGCTCGACGAAGGTCGTGCTGGCGAGAACTGCGGCGTTCTGCTGCGTGGTACCAGGCGTGACGACGTTGAGCGTGGTCAGGTTCTGGTTAAGCCAGGCACTGTTAAGCCGCACACCAAGTTCACTGCTGAAGTTTACGTTCTGAGCAAAGAAGAAGGCGGCCGTCATACTCCGTTCTTCAAAGGCTACCGTCCACAGTTCTACTTCCGTACTACTGACGTGACTGGTAACTGCGAGCTGCCAGAAGGCGTTGAAATGGTAATGCCAGGTGACAACATCCAGATGACTGTCACTCTGATCAAAACCATCGCGATGGAAGATGGTCTGCGTTTCGCTATCCGTGAAGGCGGTCGTACCGTCGGCGCTGGCGTCGTAGCCAAAGTCATCGAATAAGTTCTTGAAATATCTCCATCGGGCCGACATAATGGTCGGCCTGATTTTGTTTTTAGGTCAGTAGCTCAATTGGCAGAGCGACGGTCTCCAAAACCGTAGGTTGGGGGTTCGATTCCCTCCTGACCTGCCAGATTCACTCAATGTGTCTGGCTTTCTTTTCACAGGATCTTCATAGATGACTCCTAAGGCTGAAGCTCAAGGCTCTCGCTTCGATCTGCTAAAGTGGCTCGTTGTGGTTGCTTTGGTGATTGTTGGTGTTGTTGGCAATCAGTACTATTCTGCTTCGCCGATCCTGTACCGCGTCCTTGCGCTGCTTGTCATTGCCGCTGTTGCTGCCTTTGTTGGTCTGCAAACTGCGAAGGGCAAGTCGTTCTTTGTACTGGTTAAGGAAGCGCGCACTGAGATTCGTAAAGTCGTGTGGCCAACTCGCCAAGAGACCACGCAGACCACTCTGATTGTAGTGGCTGTGGTTCTGGTTATGGCGTTGCTGTTGTGGGGGCTAGATTCCCTGCTCGGCTGGCTTGTTTCCTTGATTGTTGGCTAAGGGTGTCCCGTGGCTAAGCGTTGGTACGTTGTGCATGCTTACTCGGGTTACGAGAAGCATGTAATGCGTTCGTTGATCGAGCGTGTAAAGCTGGCTGGCATGGAAGATGGCTTCGGCGAAATTCTGGTCCCCACTGAAGAAGTGGTTGAGATGCGTAATGGCCAGAAGCGCAAGAGCGAGCGTAAGTTTTTTCCAGGCTATGTGCTGGTTCAGATGGACATGAATGAGGGGACTTGGCACTTGGTCAAGGATACTCCTCGTGTCATGGGTTTCATTGGTGGTACCGCTGATAAGCCTGCGCCTATCACTGATAAAGAGGCAGAAGCTATTCTGCGTCGTGTCGCCGATGGTAGCGACAAACCCAAACCGAAGACCCTATTCGAGCCGGGTGAGGTGGTCCGTGTTACTGACGGTCCATTCGCTGACTTTAATGGTACGGTCGAAGAAGTTAACTACGAAAAGAGCCGGATCCAAGTGGCGGTGCTCATTTTCGGTCGCTCTACTCCGGTAGAGCTAGAGTTCAGTCAGGTCGAGAAGGCATAACTGAACGAGAATCCCATACCCCGCAGCCTTAGGCTGTGGGGTTTTTTCGTCACTGGGATAAACGCGCAAGTAACCGGGGAGCCTTTCTAGGCGTCTGAACCCGTAATTGGAGTGCCTCATGGCTAAGAAGATTACTGCTTACATCAAGCTGCAAGTTAAGGCCGCTCAGGCCAACCCAAGCCCGCCCGTTGGTCCTGCTCTGGGTCAGCACGGCGTGAACATCATGGAATTCTGCAAGGCTTTCAACGCCCGTACTCAGGGTCTTGAACCAGGTCTGCCGACTCCTGTGATCATCACTGTTTACAGTGACCGCAGCTTCACTTTCGAAACTAAGAGCACCCCCGCTTCGGTTCTGCTGAAGAAAGCTGCTGGTTTGACCAGCGGTTCTGCTCGTCCAAACACCGTTAAGGTTGGCACTGTTACCCGTGCTCAGCTGGAAGAGATCGCGAAAACCAAAAACGCCGATCTGACTGCAGCTGATATGGATGCAGCCGTGCGTACTATCGCCGGTTCTGCTCGTAGCATGGGCCTTAACGTGGAGGGTGTGTAATGGCTAAGCTGACCAAGCGCCAAAAGGCTATCGCCGGCAAGATTGAAGCAGGCAAGGCCTACAACTTCGTAGAGGCCGCCGCTCTCCTGACCGAGCTGTCGACCGTTAAGTTCAGCGAGTCTGTAGACGTAGCTGTGAACCTGGGCGTAGACCCACGTAAATCTGACCAGGTTGTTCGTAGCGCTACCGTGCTGCCACACGGCACTGGCAAGACTGTACGTGTTGCTGTCTTCACCCAAGGTCCAGCTGCTGAAGCAGCTCTGGCTGCCGGTGCAGACCGCGTAGGTATGGATGATCTGGCTGCCGAAATGAAAGCTGGCGACCTGAACTATGACGTAGTTATTGCTTCCCCGGATGCAATGCGCGTTGTAGGTCAGTTGGGTCAGGTTCTGGGTCCTCGTGGCCTGATGCCTAACCCGAAAGTTGGTACCGTAACTCCAGACGTAGCTTCGGCAGTTAAGAACGCCAAGGCTGGTCAGGTTCGCTACCGTACCGACAAAAACGGCATTATCCACACCTCCGTTGGCAAGGTCGGCTTCGACGCCGTCAAGCTGAAGGAAAACGTTGAAGCCCTGATCGCCGACCTGAAGCGTATCAAGCCAGCTTCTTCGAAAGGTATCTACGTCAAGCGCGTTACCCTGAGCACCACTATGGGCCCAGGTCTGGTTATCGACCAGGGTTCGCTGGACGTATAAGACATAAACTAGCGCAAGCGATTGCGTCAGTTGAAAAATTGGGGTCCCTGCCTGGCGGGGGCTATCCAAGACCGTAGGCGGCGCAAGTCTTAAACCACAAGCCTACGCAGATGGTGCTCCCGGTTCCTTACCGAATCAGACACCAAAACGACATCCAGCTCCGGTTGGATGAAACGGTAACAAGCAGGAGTTAAACCCGTGGCAATTAAACTCGAAGACAAGAAGGCCATCGTCGCTGAAGTCAACGAGGCTGCCAAAGCCGCTCTGTCCGCTGTCGTGGCTGATGCCCGTGGTGTGACAGTAGGCGCTATGACCGGACTCCGTAAAGAGGCCCGCGAAGCTGGTGTTTATGTACGTGTCGTACGTAACACCCTGCTCAAGCGCGCTGTTGAAGGCACTCAATATGACGTGCTCAACGACGCGTTCGTCGGCCCTACCCTGATTGCATTCTCCAAGGAACATCCGGGCGCTGCTGCCCGTATTTTCAAAGAGTTCGCAAAGGGTCAGGACAAGTTCGAGATCAAGGCAGCTGCGTTCGAGGGCAAGTACCTCGCAGCAAACGAGATCGACGTGTTGGCTTCGCTGCCAACTCGCGACGAAGCTATTGCGAAGCTGATGAGCGTGATCCAAGGCGCTACCAGCAAGCTGGCTCGTACTCTGGCGGCTATTCGCGACCAGAAAGAAGCTGCTGCTGCCTAAGGCACTGCAAGCCCTTTCAAAATCATATGTTTAATTTGATGGCTGCGTAGGCTGTCACCCCAATACAGGAATTTATAGTCATGTCTCTGACTAACGAGCAAATCATCGAAGCAATCGGCCAGAAAACCGTTCTGGAAGTTGTTGAGCTGATCAAAGCAATGGAAGAAACCTTCGGCGTTACCGCTGCTGTTGCCGCTGCTGGCCCAGCTGCTGCTGCCGCTGTTGTTGAAGAGCAAACTGAATTCAACGTCATGCTGACCGAAGCTGGCGAGAAGAAAGTTAACGTGATCAAGGCTGTACGTGAACTGACCGGTCTGGGCCTGAAAGAAGCCAAGGCTGTAGTTGACGGCGCTCCTGCCATGGTTCTGGAAGCTGTTGCTAAAGAAGCAGCTGAAAAAGCCAAAGCAGCTCTGGAAGAAGCAGGCGCTAAAGTCGAGCTCAAGTAAGCATCGACTTTGTGTCTCCAGCCCAAGCGTTAAGCGAACGGCTGATGGCTGGTGGCTTTTGCCACCGGCCTTTTTCCGTTATTGGCGGCCGACTGGGTCGGTGCCTTTAACGTGCTGTAACCCACCCTGTGCGGTGGCGCAAACCAAAGGGTTTGCACGATTTTCTGGCTGCTCCCGTCGGGAGGAGCCGAATAAGCAGGTGACCAAGCTGGGGAACGCTGATGGCTTACTCATATACTGAGAAAAAACGTATCCGCAAGGACTTTAGCAAGTTGCCGGACGTCATGGATGTGCCTTACCTCCTGGCCATCCAGCTGGATTCGTATCGTGAATTCTTGCAAGCGGGAGCGACTAAAGATCAGTTCCGCGACGTGGGCCTGCATGCGGCCTTCAAATCCGTTTTCCCGATCATCAGCTACTCCGGCAATGCTGCGTTGGAGTATGTCGGTTATCGCCTGGGCGAACCGGCGTTTGATGTTAAAGAATGCGTGTTGCGTGGTGTGACTTACGCCGTACCTTTGCGGGTAAAAGTTCGTCTGATCATTTTCGACAAAGAATCGTCGAACAAAGCGATCAAGGACATCAAAGAGCAAGAAGTCTACATGGGGGAAATTCCCCTGATGACTGAGAACGGTACCTTCGTAATCAACGGTACCGAGCGTGTAATCGTTTCCCAGCTGCACCGTTCCCCTGGCGTATTCTTCGACCACGACCGTGGCAAGACGCACAGCTCCGGTAAGCTGCTGTACTCGGCGCGGATCATTCCTTATCGCGGCTCGTGGCTGGACTTCGAGTTCGATCCGAAAGACTGCGTGTTCGTCCGTATCGACCGTCGTCGCAAGCTGCCAGCGTCGGTTCTGCTGCGCGCGCTGGGTTACACCACTGAAGAAGTGCTGGACGCGTTCTACACCACCAACGTATTCCATGTGAAAGGCGAGAGCCTGAGCCTGGAGTTGGTGCCTCAGCGTCTGCGTGGTGAAATCGCTGTTCTGGATATCCAGGACGACAAGGGCAAGGTTATTGTCGAGCAAGGTCGTCGTATTACCGCTCGCCATATCAACCAGCTGGAAAAAGCCGGCATCAAGGAACTGGATGTGCCTCTGGACTACGTCCTGGGTCGTACCACTGCCAAGGCCATTGTGCACCCGGCTACCGGCGAGATCCTGGCAGAGTGCAACACCGAGCTGAACACCGAGATCCTGGCAAAAATCGCCAAGTCGCAGGTTGTTCGCATCGAAACTCTGTACACCAACGACATCGATTGCGGTCCGTTCGTTTCCGACACTCTGAAGATCGACTCCACCAGCAACCAATTGGAAGCGCTGGTCGAGATCTATCGCATGATGCGTCCAGGCGAGCCGCCGACCAAAGATGCTGCCGAGACTCTGTTCAATAACCTGTTCTTCAGTCCAGAGCGCTATGACTTGTCCGCCGTTGGCCGGATGAAGTTCAACCGTCGTATCGGTCGTACCGAGATCGAAGGTTCGGGCGTGCTGTGCAAGGAAGACATCGTTGCTGTACTGAAGACTCTGGTCGACATCCGTAACGGTAAAGGCATCGTCGACGACATCGACCACCTGGGTAACCGTCGTGTTCGCTGCGTAGGCGAAATGGCCGAGAACCAGTTCCGCGTTGGCCTGGTGCGTGTAGAACGTGCGGTCAAAGAGCGTCTGTCGATGGCTGAAAGCGAAGGCCTGATGCCGCAAGACCTGATCAATGCCAAGCCAGTAGCTGCGGCAGTGAAAGAGTTCTTCGGTTCCAGCCAGCTGTCGCAGTTCATGGACCAGAACAACCCGCTGTCCGAGATTACCCACAAGCGTCGTGTGTCTGCACTCGGCCCGGGTGGTCTGACTCGTGAGCGTGCAGGCTTTGAAGTTCGTGACGTGCACCCGACTCACTACGGTCGTGTATGTCCGATTGAAACGCCGGAAGGTCCGAACATTGGTCTGATCAACTCCTTGGCTGCCTATGCCCGCACCAACCAGTACGGCTTCCTCGAAAGCCCGTACCGTGTGGTGAAAGATGCGCTGGTAACCGATGAGATCGTGTTCCTGTCCGCTATCGAAGAGGCCGATCACGTGATCGCCCAGGCTTCGGCGACCATGAACGACAAGGGTCATCTGATCGATGAGCTGGTAGCTGTTCGTCACTTGAACGAATTCACCGTCAAGGCGCCAGAAGACGTCACCTTGATGGACGTTTCGCCGAAGCAGGTAGTTTCGGTTGCTGCGTCGTTGATTCCGTTCCTCGAGCACGATGACGCCAACCGTGCGTTGATGGGTTCCAACATGCAGCGTCAGGCTGTACCGACCCTGCGTGCTGATAAGCCGCTGGTAGGTACCGGCATGGAGCGCAACGTTGCCCGTGACTCCGGCGTTTGCGTCGTGGCTCGTCGTGGCGGCGTGATCGACTCTGTTGATGCCAGCCGTATTGTGGTTCGTGTTGCCGATGACGAAGTTGAAACTGGCGAAGCCGGTGTCGACATCTACAACCTGACCAAATACACCCGCTCCAACCAGAACACCTGCATCAACCAGCGTCCGCTGGTGAGCAAGGGTGATCGGGTTCAGCGCAGCGATATCATGGCCGACGGCCCGTCCACCGACATGGGTGAACTGGCTCTGGGTCAGAACATGCGTATCGCGTTCATGGCATGGAACGGCTTCAACTTCGAAGACTCCATCTGCCTGTCCGAGCGTGTGGTTCAGGAAGACCGCTTCACCACGATCCACATCCAGGAACTGACCTGTGTGGCCCGTGACACCAAGCTTGGTCCAGAGGAAATCACTGCGGACATCCCGAACGTGGGTGAGGCTGCACTGAACAAGCTGGACGAAGCCGGTATCGTTTATGTAGGTGCTGAAGTTGGCGCAGGCGACATTCTGGTGGGCAAGGTCACTCCGAAAGGCGAGACCCAGCTGACTCCGGAAGAAAAACTGCTGCGTGCAATCTTCGGTGAAAAAGCCAGCGACGTTAAAGACACTTCCCTGCGCGTACCTACCGGCACCAAGGGTACTGTCATCGACGTGCAGGTCTTCACTCGTGATGGCGTAGAGCGTGATGCTCGTGCTCTGTCCATCGAGAAGAGCCAGCTCGACGAGATTCGTAAGGATCTGAACGAAGAGTTCCGTATCGTTGAAGGCGCGACTTTCGAACGTCTGCGTTCCGCTCTGGTCGGCCACAAAGCCGAAGGCGGCGCCGGTCTGAAGAAGGGTCAGGAAATCACCGACGAAGTTCTCGACGGTCTTGAGCATGGTCAGTGGTTCAAGCTGCGCATGGCTGAAGATGCTCTGAACGAGCAGCTCGAGAAGGCTCAGGCCTACATCGTTGATCGCCGCCGTCTGCTGGACGACAAGTTCGAAGACAAGAAGCGCAAACTGCAGCAGGGCGATGACCTGGCTCCGGGCGTGCTGAAAATCGTCAAGGTCTACCTGGCAATCCGTCGTCGCATCCAACCGGGCGACAAGATGGCCGGTCGTCACGGTAACAAAGGTGTGGTCTCCGTGATCATGCCGGTTGAAGACATGCCGCACGATGCCAATGGCACCCCGGTTGACGTAGTCCTCAACCCGTTGGGCGTACCTTCGCGTATGAACGTTGGTCAGATTCTCGAAACTCACCTGGGCCTCGCGGCCAAAGGTCTGGGCGAGAAGATCAACCGGATGGTCGAAGAGCAGCGTAAGGTTGCAGAGCTGCGTACCTTCCTGGACGAGATCTATAACCAGATCGGTGGTCGCAACGAGGACCTGGACAGCTTCTCCGATCAGGAGATCCTGGATCTGGCGAACAACCTGCGTGGCGGTGTGCCTATGGCTACTCCGGTGTTCGACGGCGCCAAGGAAAGTGAAATCAAGGCCATGCTGAAACTGGCTGACCTGCCAGAAAGCGGCCAGATGCAACTGACCGACGGCCGTACCGGCAACAAGTTCGAGCGTCCAGTTACCGTTGGCTACATGTACATGCTGAAACTGAACCACTTGGTAGACGACAAGATGCACGCTCGTTCTACCGGTTCGTACAGCCTGGTTACCCAGCAGCCGCTGGGTGGTAAGGCGCAGTTCGGTGGTCAGCGTTTCGGGGAGATGGAGGTCTGGGCACTGGAAGCATACGGTGCTGCATACACTCTGCAAGAAATGCTCACAGTGAAGTCGGACGATGTGAACGGTCGTACCAAGATGTACAAAAACATCGTGGACGGCGATCACCGTATGGAGCCGGGCATGCCCGAGTCCTTCAACGTGTTGATCAAAGAAATTCGTTCCCTCGGCATCGATATCGATCTGGAAACCGAATAACACGTGACGCGAATCGAGAGCGGGGCAGGATTGCCCGCTCTCTGCTCCGCCAGGAGGAAAGGCCTTGAAAGACCTACTGAATTTGCTGAAAAACCAGGGTCAAGTCGAAGAGTTCGACGCCATCCGTATCGGATTGGCATCGCCTGAGATGATCCGTTCGTGGTCGTTCGGTGAAGTTAAAAAGCCGGAAACCATCAACTACCGTACGTTCAAACCTGAGCGTGACGGCCTGTTCTGCGCCAAGATCTTTGGCCCGGTAAAGGATTACGAGTGCCTGTGCGGTAAGTACAAGCGCTTGAAGCATCGCGGCGTGATCTGCGAGAAGTGCGGCGTTGAAGTTGCACTGGCCAAGGTTCGTCGTGAGCGCATGGCGCACATCGAACTGGCTTCGCCGGTTGCCCACATCTGGTTCCTGAAATCGCTGCCGTCCCGTATCGGCCTGCTGATGGACATGACCCTGCGTGATATCGAGCGCGTTCTCTACTTTGAGAGCTATGTCGTTATCGATCCAGGCATGACCACCCTTGAAAAAGGTCAACTGCTGAACGATGAGCAGTACTTCGAAGCGCTGGAAGAGTTTGGTGATGACTTCGACGCCCGTATGGGTGCCGAGGCTGTCCGCGAACTGCTGCACGCTATCGACCTGGAGCACGAGATTGGCCGTCTGCGCGAAGAGATTCCGCAAACCAACTCGGAAACCAAGATCAAGAAGCTGTCCAAGCGTCTGAAGTTGATGGAGGCCTTCCAGGGTTCCGGCAACCTTCCAGAGTGGATGGTGCTGACCGTTCTGCCGGTTCTGCCGCCAGATCTGCGTCCACTGGTCCCGCTGGATGGCGGTCGCTTCGCGACTTCTGACCTCAACGACCTGTATCGTCGAGTGATCAACCGTAACAACCGTTTGAAGCGCCTGCTGGATCTGTCCGCTCCGGACATCATCGTGCGCAACGAAAAGCGTATGTTGCAGGAAGCTGTCGACGCACTGCTCGACAACGGCCGTCGTGGCCGCGCTATCACCGGTTCCAACAAGCGTCCTCTGAAATCCCTGGCCGACATGATCAAGGGTAAGCAAGGTCGTTTCCGTCAGAACTTGCTCGGTAAGCGTGTTGACTACTCCGGTCGTTCGGTAATTACCGTAGGTCCGACCCTGCGTCTGCACCAGTGCGGTCTGCCGAAGAAGATGGCTCTCGAGCTGTTCAAACCGTTCATTTTCGGCAAGTTGGAAATGCGTGGCCTGGCTACCACCATCAAAGCCGCCAAGAAGATGGTTGAGCGCGAGCTGCCGGAAGTTTGGGACGTTCTCGCTGAAGTGATTCGCGAACACCCCGTGCTGCTCAACCGTGCACCGACCCTTCACCGTCTGGGCATCCAGGCGTTTGAGCCAGTATTGATCGAAGGTAAGGCTATCCAGCTGCACCCTCTGGTCTGTGCCGCGTACAACGCCGACTTCGACGGCGACCAAATGGCCGTGCACGTACCGCTCACGCTGGAAGCCCAGCTGGAAGCGCGTGCGTTGATGATGTCGACCAACAACATTCTGTCGCCAGCCAACGGTGAGCCAATCATCGTTCCGTCGCAGGACGTTGTATTGGGTCTGTACTACATGACTCGTGAAGCGATCAACGCCAAGGGCGAAGGTCGTGTGTTCGCGGACCTGCAGGAAGTCGATCGCGTATTCCGCGCCGGCGAAGCGGCTTTGCACGCCAAGATCAAGGTTCGTATCAACGAAACCGTTAACGATCGTGATGGCGGCAGCGTGAGCGCTACCCGTATCGTCGACACCACTGTTGGTCGTGCGCTGCTGTTCCAGGTCGTGCCAAAAGGTCTGTCGTTCGACGTCGTCAACTTGCCGATGAAGAAGAAGGCGATCTCCAAGCTGATCAACCAGTGCTACCGCGTGGTTGGTCTGAAAGAGACCGTGATCTTCGCTGACCAGTTGATGTACACCGGTTTCGCTTACTCGACCATTTCCGGCGTTTCCATCGGTGTTAACGACTTCGTTATCCCGGATGAAAAAGCCCGCATCATCGGTGCTGCCACCGATGAAGTTAAGGAAATCGAGAGCCAGTACGCCTCCGGCCTGGTAACCCAGGGCGAGAAGTACAACAAGGTGATCGACCTTTGGTCGAAAGCCAACGACGAAGTGTCCAAGGCGATGATGGCTAACCTCTCGAAAGAGAAGGTAATCGACCGTCATGGCGACGAAGTTGAGCAAGAGTCGTTCAACTCGATGTACATGATGGCTGACTCGGGTGCGCGGGGTTCCGCTGCACAGATCCGTCAGCTGGCCGGTATGCGTGGTCTGATGGCCAAGCCGGACGGCTCCATCATCGAAACGCCGATTACTGCGAACTTCCGTGAAGGTCTGAGCGTACTCCAGTACTTCATCTCGACTCACGGTGCTCGTAAAGGTCTGGCGGATACCGCGTTGAAAACAGCGAACTCCGGTTACCTGACTCGTCGTCTGGTAGACGTGGCGCAGGATCTGGTTGTGACCGAGATCGATTGCGGCACCGAGCATGGTCTGCTGATGACTCCGCACATTGAAGGCGGTGACGTTGTAGAGCCGCTGGGTGAGCGCGTATTGGGTCGTGTTATCGCCCGTGACGTATTCAAGCCGGGTACCGAGGACGTCATCGTTCCTGCTGGCACTCTGGTAGACGAGAAGTGGGTCGAGTTCATCGAGCTGAACAGCATCGACGAAGTGATCGTGCGTTCGCCGATCAGCTGCGAAACTCGTTATGGCATCTGCGCCAAGTGCTACGGCCGTGACCTGGCTCGTGGTCACCTGGTGAACATCGGTGAAGCGGTCGGCGTAATTGCTGCCCAGTCCATCGGTGAGCCGGGTACCCAGCTGACCATGCGTACGTTCCACATCGGTGGTGCGGCAAGCCGGACCTCGGCAGCAGACAGCGTACAGGTGAAGAATGGCGGTACTGTCCGTCTGCATAACCTGAAGCACGTTGAGCGTGTTGATGGTCACCTGGTAGCCGTATCCCGTTCTGGCGAACTGGCAATTGCCGATGACTTCGGTCGCGAGCGCGAGCGCTACAAGCTGCCGTACGGTGCTGTGATTTCGGTGAAGGAAGGCGATAAGGTCGACGCTGGTGCCATCGTGGCCAAGTGGGATCCGCACACTCACCCAATCGTTACCGAAATGAAAGGTACCGTGACCTACGTGGGCATGGAAGAAGGCATCACGATCAAGCGTCAGACTGACGAATTGACCGGTATGACCAATATTGAAGTGCTTGACGTCAAAGACCGTCCAGCTGCCGGTAAGGACATCCGTCCTGCGGTGAAGATGGTTGGTATGGATGGCAAGGATCTGCTGCTGCCAGGTACCGACGTACCGGCCCAGTACTTCCTGCCGGCTAACGCCCTTGTAGGTGTTGCCGACGGTGCGCAGATTGCGATCGGTGATGTTATCGCTCGTATTCCGCAAGAAACTTCGAAGACCCGTGACATCACCGGTGGTCTGCCGCGTGTTGCCGACTTGTTCGAAGCTCGTCGTCCGAAAGAAGCGTCGATTCTGGCTGAAGTCAGCGGCACCATCGCGTTCGGTAAAGAGACCAAGGGCAAGCGCCGTCTGGTCATTACCCCGAACGACGGTAGTGATCCGTATGAGGAGCTGATTCCTAAGTGGCGTCACCTGAACGTCTTCGAAGGCGAACAAGTGAACCGCGGCGAAGTTATCTCCGACGGTCCGAGCGATCCGCACGACATCCTGCGTTTGCTGGGTGTGAGTGCGTTGGCTAAGTACATCGTTAACGAGATCCAGGACGTTTACCGTCTGCAGGGCGTGAAGATCAACGATAAGCACATCGAGACCATTCTGCGTCAGATGCTGCGTAAGGTTGAGATTGCCGAGTCTGGCGACTCCAGTTTCATCAAGGGCGACCAGATGGAACTGACTCACGTACTGGTAGAAAACGAGCGTCTGAGCGCTGAAGACAAGTTCATCTCCAAGTTCACCCGCGTATTGCTGGGTATTACTAAGGCGTCCTTGTCCACTGAGTCGTTCATCTCGGCGGCCTCTTTCCAAGAGACCACTCGTGTACTGACCGAGGCAGCAGTGACCGGCAAGCGCGACTACTTGCGTGGCCTGAAGGAAAACGTGGTTGTGGGTCGTCTGATCCCGGCCGGTACCGGCCTGGCTTACCACAGCGAGCGTAAGCGTCGTCGTGATGCAGACAAGCCACTGCGCGTGAGCGCGAGCGAAGTCGAAGCAGCACTGACAGAAGCGCTGAACTCCAGCGGTAACTGAGGTCTGTAGTAGATTGAGATGGGGCCCCGGTTTTTCCGACTGAGAATCGAGACACTTTTTGTCGAGGTTCGCTGATCGGAGAGGCCGGGGCCTTGCCTTGACTGGGGGCGAGATCCTCTTTAGACTCTTGTACCCCTAAATTTGGTGGAGCTCCTGCTCTGCCATTTTGTTTATGTCGAAAGACAACAGTGGAGCTAGTAGATGGCAACTATCAACCAGCTGGTACGTCAGCCGCGTAAGCGTATCGTCGAGAAATCCGACGTGCCTGCGCTGCAGAACTGCCCGCAACGTCGTGGCGTGTGCACTCGCGTGTATACCACTACGCCGAAAAAACCTAACTCGGCACTGCGTAAAGTATGCCGTGTGCGTCTGACCAACGGTTTCGAGGTTTCCTCGTACATCGGCGGTGAAGGCCACAACCTGCAAGAGCACAGCGTCGTACTGATTCGCGGCGGCCGTGTAAAAGACTTGCCAGGTGTTCGTTACCACACCGTTCGCGGCTCCCTGGATACCTCCGGCGTTAAAGGTCGTAACCAAGGTCGTTCGAAGTACGGTACCAAGCGTCCGAAGTAATCGGTCGTTTTGCAGTTTTTAATTATATTGAGTCGATAAGAGTAAGGTCGGGCACGCGTCCATTGGATCAGCTGTCCCGAGCTAACCTGAAGACCGTTTGAGGGCTTATCAATGCCAAGACGTCGCGTAGCAGCCAAACGTGAGATTCTGGACGATCCGAAATACGGAAGCCAGATCCTCGCCAAATTCATGAACCACGTAATGGAGAGCGGCAAGAAAGCCGTTGCCGAACGTATCGTTTATGGTGCGCTGGAAAAAGTTAAAGAGCGCAAGAACAGCGATCCCCTGGAAATCTTCGAGAAAGCTCTCGACGCCATCGCTCCGCTGGTCGAAGTGAAGTCGCGCCGTGTAGGCGGTGCTACTTACCAGGTTCCGGTCGAAGTTCGTCCGTCCCGTCGTAACGCTCTGGCAATGCGCTGGTTGGTAGACTTCGCTCGCAAGCGCGGCGAGAAGTCTATGGCTCTGCGTTTGGCTGGCGAACTGCTGGATGCTGCCGAAGGCAAAGGTGCTGCAGTTAAGAAGCGTGAAGACGTTCACCGTATGGCTGAAGCCAACAAGGCTTTCTCGCACTACCGCTTCTAATCTCAGCATCATTCATTTTGCGAGGGCTTTATGGCTCGTACTACAGCAATCAACCGCTACCGTAACATTGGTATCTGTGCCCACGTTGACGCGGGCAAGACTACCACTACCGAGCGGATCCTGTTTTACACAGGTCTCAGCCACAAGATGGGTGAGGTGCATGACGGCGCTGCTACCACCGACTGGATGGTGCAGGAGCAGGAGCGGGGTATCACCATTACCTCCGCTGCTGTAACTACCTTCTGGAAAGGTTCGCGCGGCCAATACGATAACTATCGTGTAAACGTTATCGATACCCCAGGCCACGTTGACTTCACCATTGAAGTAGAGCGTTCTCTGCGTGTACTCGACGGCGCGGTCGTTGTGTTCTGCGGTACTTCCGGTGTTGAGCCTCAGTCTGAAACCGTATGGCGTCAAGCCAACAAATACGGCGTTCCACGTGTTGTTTACGTGAACAAGATGGACCGTGCAGGCGCTAACTTCCTGCGCGTTGTTGGTCAGATCAAAAACCGCCTGGGTCACACCCCGGTTCCGGTTCAGCTGGCTATCGGCGCTGAAGATAACTTCGAAGGTCAGGTTGATCTGATCAAGATGAAGGCTATCTACTGGAACGACGACGACAAGGGTACTACCTATCGCGAGGAAGAAATTCCTGCCGATATGCTGGACCTGGCTAACGAGTGGCGCTCCAACATGGTTGAAGCTGCTGCTGAAGCCAACGAAGAGCTGATGAATAAGTACCTTGAAGAAGGTGACCTGACCGTCGAAGAAATCAAGGCCGGCCTGCGTGCGCGCACCCTGGCTAGCGAGATCGTTCCGGCTGTCTGCGGTTCTTCGTTCAAGAACAAGGGTGTTCCCCTGGTTCTCGATGCCGTTATCGACTTCCTGCCTGCTCCTACCGAGATCCCTGCGATCAAAGGTATCCACCCGGATCTCATCGAGAAGCCGAAGGAAGAGCTGGTAGAAGCGGATTACGACGAGCGTCATGCTGACGATTCGGAACCGTTCTCGGCTCTGGCATTCAAGATCGCTACTGACCCGTTCGTTGGTACTCTGACTTTCGTGCGCGTTTACTCGGGCTTCCTGAGCTCGGGCGACTCCGTGATCAACTCGGTCAAGGGCAAGAAAGAGCGCGTTGGTCGTATGGTGCAGATGCATGCCAACCAGCGTGAAGAGATCAAAGAAGTACGTGCAGGCGACATCGCTGCCCTGATCGGCATGAAGGACGTCACCACTGGTGACACTCTGTGCGATCTCGACAAGCAGATCATCCTTGAGCGTATGGACTTCCCTGAGCCTGTGATTTCGGTAGCGGTAGAGCCGAAAACCAAGCAGGACCAGGAAAAGATGGGTATTGCACTGGGCAAGCTGGCTCAGGAAGACCCGTCGTTCCGCGTCAAGACTGACGAAGAGACTGGTCAGACCATTATCTCCGGTATGGGTGAGCTGCACCTGGACATCCTCGTTGACCGCATGAAGCGCGAGTTCAACGTCGAAGCCAACATCGGCAAGCCGCAGGTTTCGTACCGCGAGAAGATCAGCAAGAGCAACGTCGAGATCGAAGGCAAATTCGTTCGTCAATCCGGCGGTCGCGGTCAGTTCGGTCACTGCTGGATCCGTTTCTCGGAGCCGGACGTTGATGCGAACGGCAACATCACCGAAGGTCTGGTCTTCACCAACGAAGTTGTTGGTGGTGTGGTTCCTAAGGAATACATCCCGGCTATCCAGAAGGGTATCGAAGAGCAGATGAAGAACGGCGTCGTTGCCGGTTATCCGCTGATCGGCCTGAAGGCTACCGTGTTCGATGGTTCCTACCACGACGTCGACTCCAACGAGATGGCGTTCAAGGTGGCGGCCTCCATGGCGACCAAGCAGCTGGCCCAGAAGGGCGGCGGTGTTGTGCTCGAGCCGATCATGAAGGTTGAAGTTGTAACCCCAGAGGACTACATGGGTGACGTGATGGGTGACCTGAACCGTCGTCGTGGTCTGATTCAGGGTATGGATGACTCGGTGTCCGGCAAGGTTATCCGTGCCGAAGTGCCACTGGGTGAAATGTTCGGTTATGCAACTGACGTTCGTTCCATGTCTCAGGGTCGCGCGAGCTACTCCATGGAATTCTCCAAATACGCCGAAGCTCCGTCGAACATCGTCGAAGCTCTCGTTAAAAAACAAGGCTGATTCAGTCTCCCCTTTAGGCTAGGAGTTAATTGTCGTGGCTAAAGAAAAATTTGAACGTAACAAACCGCACGTCAACGTTGGCACCATCGGTCACGTTGACCACGGTAAAACCACTCTGACCGCTGCTCTGACTCGCGTTTGCTCCGAAGTTTTCGGTTCGGCTCGTGTTGACTTCGACAAGATCGACAGCGCCCCAGAAGAAAAAGCTCGTGGTATCACCATCAACACTGCGCACGTAGAGTACGATTCGCACATTCGTCACTACGCGCACGTTGACTGCCCGGGTCACGCCGACTACGTCAAGAACATGATCACTGGTGCTGCTCAGATGGACGGCGCGATCCTGGTTTGCTCGGCTGCCGATGGTCCGATGCCACAAACTCGTGAGCACATCCTGCTGTCCCGTCAGGTAGGCGTTCCGTACATCGTTGTCTTCCTGAACAAGGCTGACATGGTTGACGACGCTGAGCTGCTGGAACTGGTTGAAATGGAAGTGCGCGATCTGCTGAGCACTTACGATTTCCCAGGCGACGACACTCCGATCATCATCGGTTCTGCTCTGATGGCTCTGAACGGCCAAGACGACAACGAAATGGGTACCACCGCTGTTAAGCGTCTGGTAGAAACTCTGGACACCTACATCCCAGAGCCAGAGCGTGCAATCGACAAGCCGTTCCTGATGCCAATCGAAGACGTATTCTCGATCTCCGGTCGTGGCACCGTGGTAACTGGCCGTGTTGAGCGTGGTATCGTTCGCATCCAGGAAGAAGTTGAGATCGTTGGTCTGCGCGACACTCAGAAGACCACTTGCACCGGCGTTGAAATGTTCCGCAAACTGCTCGACGAAGGTCGTGCTGGCGAGAACTGCGGCGTTCTGCTGCGTGGTACCAAGCGTGACGACGTTGAGCGTGGTCAGGTTCTGGTTAAGCCAGGCACTGTTAAGCCGCACACCAAGTTCACTGCTGAAGTTTACGTTCTGAGCAAAGAAGAAGGCGGCCGTCATACTCCGTTCTTCAAAGGCTACCGTCCACAGTTCTACTTCCGTACTACTGACGTGACTGGTAACTGCGAGCTGCCAGAAGGCGTTGAAATGGTAATGCCAGGTGACAACATCCAGATGACTGTCACTCTGATCAAAACCATCGCGATGGAAGATGGTCTGCGTTTCGCTATCCGTGAAGGCGGTCGTACCGTCGGCGCTGGCGTCGTAGCCAAAGTTATCGAGTAATCGACGACTCATGAAGAAGCCCCCGCTTGCGGGGGCTTTTTTATTGGGTTGACACTCTGTGGGGCCGTCTATAGAATTGCGCCTCCTTTTAACGGGCGTATTGCGCCCGGTGGGAATAGCAGCCTGGAGTCTGAAATCCAATGCAAAATCAGCAAATCCGTATCAGGTTGAAGGCTTTCGACCATCGCCTGATCGACCAATCCACCCAGGAAATCGTGGAAACCGCGAAACGTACTGGTGCTCAAGTGCGTGGTCCAATTCCACTGCCTACCCGTAAAGAGCGGTTCACCGTTCTGGTCTCCCCGCACGTCAACAAAGACGCGCGTGACCAGTACGAGATCCGTACTCATAAGCGCGTACTGGACATCGTCCAGCCAACGGATAAAACCGTTGATGCTCTTATGAAGCTTGATCTTGCGGCAGGTGTGGAAGTGCAGATCAGCCTCGGCTAAGACTCGGTCTTAGTCGTGTAACGCTCTGAAATGGGCGGCCATAGCGGGTGAAAGCCCCGTACACTCATGAGGTTTACAACATGACTATTGGTGTAGTCGGTCGTAAATGCGGTATGACCCGTATTTTCACCGAAGAAGGTGTCTCCATTCCGGTCACGGTCATTGAGATCGAACCGAATCGCGTCACCCAGTTCAAAACTGAAGAAACCGATGGCTATCGTGCAGTGCAAGTCACTGTAGGTGAGCGTCGTGCTTCGCGCGTGACTGCTGCTCAGGCAGGTCACTTCGCTAAAGCGAACGTTGCTGCCGGTCGTGGCGTTTGGGAATTCCGTCTTGAAGAAGGCGAGTACCAAGCTGGCGATCTGATCAATGCAGAAATCTTCGCAGCTGGCCAACTGGTAGATGTTACCGGTCAGTCGAAAGGTAAAGGCTTCGCCGGTACCATCAAGCGTTGGAATTTCCGCGGTCAAGATAACACCCACGGTAACTCCGTTTCCCACCGCGTCCCGGGCTCTATTGGCCAGTGCCAGACTCCTGGTCGTGTATTCAAGGGCAAAAAAATGTCCGGTCATATGGGCGCTGAGCGCGTGACCGTGCAGTCCCTGGAAGTAGTGCGCGTCGACGCTGAACGCAATCTGTTGTTGGTCAAGGGTGCTGTTCCTGGCGCTACTGGCGGCAACCTGGTTGTACGTCCGGCGGCCAAGGCTCGCGGTTAAGGGGAAGCTGACATGCAATTAAATGTAAATGACGCTCAAGCGATCGAAGTTTCCGAACTGACATTTGGCGGCGAATTCAACGAGACGCTGGTTCACCAAGCAGTCGTGGCCTACATGGCTGGCGGCCGTCAAGGTAGCAAGCAGCAAAAGACCCGTTCCGACGTTTCTGGTGGCGGCAAGCGCCCATGGCGTCAGAAAGGTACTGGCCGCGCTCGTGCTGGTACCATCCGTAGCCCAATCTGGCGTGGCGGCGGTACCACTTTTGCAGCTCGTCCTCAGGATCACTCCCAGAAGCTGAACAAGAAGATGTATCGCGCAGCAATGCGTTCCATCCTTGCTGAGCTGGTGCGTACTGATCGTCTGGTCGTGGTTCAGGATTTCGCTGTTGAAACTCCGAAGACCAAAGATCTGCTGGGCAAACTGAACAACATGAGCCTGACCGACGTTCTGATCGTGTCGGACGCTGTTGATCAGAACCTGTACCTGGCTGCTCGTAACCTGCCACACGTTGATGTTCGTGACGTGCAAGGTTCCGATCCAGTTAGTCTGATCGCATACGACAAAGTGTTGATCACTGTGTCGGCCGTGAAGAAATTCGAGGAGCTGCTGGGATGAACCAGGAACGCGTATTTAAAGTTCTGCTTGGCCCGCACGTTTCCGAGAAGGCTACGGTTCTGGCAGACAAGAAAGGCCAGTTCGTTTTCAAGGTTGCTACTGATGCAACCAAGCTGGAAATCAAGAAGGCCGTCGAAAGCCTGTTCAGCGTGAAAGTGGAACGTGTTACTACCCTGAATGTTCTGGGTAAGAGCAAACGTACCGCTCGCGGTCTGGGCAAGCGTAATGACTGGAAGAAGGCAGTTATCTCCCTTCAGCCAGGCCAAGATCTCGATTTCAGCAGCAGTGCTGAGTAAGGAAGGGGTGCATCATGGCAATCGTTAAATGCAAACCGACTTCCCCTGGCCGCCGTTTTGTGGTCAAGGTGGTCAACCAGGAGCTGCATAAAGGCGCTCCTCACGCACCGCTGCTCGAGAAGAAGTCGAAGTCTGGTGGTCGTAACAACAATGGCCGCATCACTACTCGTCACGTTGGTGGTGGTCATAAGCAGCATTACCGTCTGGTCGACTTCCGTCGCAACGATAAAGATGGCATCGCTGCCACTGTCGAGCGTATCGAATACGATCCAAACCGTACTGCTCACATCGCTCTGCTGCTGTACGCAGATGGCGAGCGTCGCTACATCATCGCCCCTAAAGGCGTGAGCGCTGGCGACCAGCTGATCGCAGGTGCTCTGGCACCGATCAAGCCGGGCAACGCTCTGCAACTGCGCAACATTCCAGTTGGTAGCACCGTACACGGCATCGAACTGAAGCCAGGTAAAGGCGCGCAAATCGCTCGTTCGGCTGGTGCTTCGGCTCAGCTGGTCGCTCGTGAAGGTGTCTACGTGACCCTGCGTCTGCGTTCTGGTGAGATGCGTAAAGTGCTGGCTGAGTGCCGTGCGACCCTGGGCGAAGTCTCGAACTCCGAGCACAGCCTGCGTTCGCTGGGTAAAGCTGGTGCCAAACGCTGGCGTGGCGTTCGCCCAACCGTTCGTGGTGTTGCCATGAACCCGGTTGACCACCCACATGGTGGTGGTGAAGGTCGTACCTCTGGTGGTCGTCATCCGGTATCGCCATGGGGCTTCCCGACTAAGGGCGCGAAGACTCGTGGTAATAAGCGTACCGACAAAATGATCGTCCGTCGTCGCAAGTAAATAGAGGGATACGACAGTGCCACGTTCTCTGAAAAAAGGTCCTTTTATTGATCTTCACCTACTGAAGAAGATCGAAGTGGCGGCGGAAAAGAACGATCGCAAACCAGTTAAGACCTGGTCGCGCCGTTCCATGATCCTGCCACAAATGGTCGGTCTGACCATTGCTGTGCATAACGGTCGTCAACATGTTCCAGTTCTCGTGAACGAAGACATGGTCGGCCACAAACTGGGCGAGTTTGCCGGTACCCGCACTTATCGTGGGCACGTGGCAGACAAGAAAGCCAAGCGTTAAGGGGTAAGGAACGATGGAAGTAGCCGCTAAGTTGTCGGGCGCTCGAATCTCCGCCCAGAAAGCCCGCTTGGTCGCCGACCAGATCCGCGGGAAGAAGGTGGGCGAAGCGCTCAACCTGTTGGCTTTCAGCAGTAAGAAAGCCGCCGAGATCATGAAGAAAGTGCTGGAGTCGGCCGTAGCCAACGCCGAGCATAACGAAGGCGCAGACGTTGATGACCTGAAGGTCTCCACCGTTTTCGTCAACGAAGGGCGTTCGCTGAAGCGCATCATGCCACGTGCCAAGGGCCGTGCTGATCGCATCGTCAAGCGGTCTTGCCATATCACTGTCAAGGTTGCTGACAAGTAACGGAGTCGAAGAGATGGGTCAGAAAGTACATCCCATTGGCATTCGCCTGGGAATCGTCAAGGAGCACACCTCCGTCTGGTACGCAGACGGTCGGACTTATGCGGACTATTTGCTCGCAGATCTGAATGTGCGTGAGTATCTCCAAGACAAACTAAAAAGCGCGTCCGTAAGCCGTATCGATATCCATCGTCCGGCTCAAACTGCACGCATCACCATCCACACCGCTCGTCCCGGCATCGTGATCGGCAAGAAAGGTGAAGATGTTGAGAAGCTGCGTCAGGACCTGACCAAGCAAATGGGTGTGCCTGTGCACATCAATATCGAAGAGATCCGCAAGCCGGAGCTCGACGGTATGCTGGTTGCGCAGAGCGTAGCTCAGCAGCTGGAGCGTCGCGTAATGTTCCGTCGTGCTATGAAGCGCGCTGTACAGAACGCCATGCGCATTGGTGCCAAAGGCATCAAAATCCAAGTGAGCGGTCGTCTCGGCGGTGCTGAAATCGCACGTACTGAATGGTATCGCGAAGGTCGTGTGCCACTGCACACCCTGCGTGCCGATATCGACTATGCCACCTACGAAGCTCACACCACTTACGGTGTGATCGGTGTGAAGGTTTGGATCTTCAAAGGCGAAGTAATTGGTGGTCGCCAAGAAGAGCTGAAGCCGCAAGCACCTGCGCCTCGTAAAAAAGCTGCTAAGTAAGGGGTACGCCAAATGTTGCAACCAAAGCGTACGAAGTTCCGCAAGCAAATGACCGGCCACAACCGTGGTCTGGCATTGCGCGGTAGCAAAGTCAGCTTCGGCGAGTTCGCGCTGAAGTCTGTTGCTCGTGGTCGTCTCACCGCTCGTCAGATCGAGTCAGCGCGTCGTGCTCTGACCCGTCACGTAAAACGTGGTGGCAAGATCTGGATCCGTGTATTCCCGGACAAGCCTATTTCCAAGAAGCCACTCGAAGTTCGGATGGGTAAAGGTAAGGGTAACGTCGAATACTGGGTTGCCCAGATTCAGCCAGGCAAAGTCCTGTATGAAATCGAGGGTGTTTCTGAAGAGCTGGCGCGTGAGGCTTTCGCCCTGGCTGCTGCAAAGCTGCCGCTCGCCACCTCCTTTGTTAAACGGACGGTGATGTGATGAAAGCGAATGAACTTCGTGAAAAATCCGCACAGCAGCTGAACGAGCAACTGCTCGGCCTGCTGCGCGACCAGTTCAATCTGCGTATGCAGAAAGCAACTGGCCAGTTGGGGCAGTCTCATCTGCTCTCGCAAGTTAAGCGTGACATCGCTCGCGTGAAGACTGTGCTCAACCAGCAGGCAGGTAAGTAATCATGGCTGAAGCCGAAAAAACTGTCCGTACGCTGACTGGCCGTGTTGTCAGCGACAAGATGGACAAGACCATCACCGTTCTGATTGAGCGTCGCGTTAAGCACCCTATCTACGGTAAATACGTTAAGCGTTCGACTAAGCTGCACGCGCACGACGAAACCAATCAGTGCCACATCGGCGACAAAGTCACTATTCGTGAAACTCGTCCGATGGCCAAGACCAAGTCTTGGGCTCTGGTTGATGTTCTCGAACGCGCTGTGGAAGTCTAAGGGCTAGGGGTCGGAGAAATTATATGATTCAGACTCAATCCATGCTCGATGTGGCCGATAACAGCGGCGCTCGCCGCGTTATGTGCATCAAGGTGCTGGGTGGCTCCCATCGTCGTTACGCTGGTATCGGTGACATCATCAAAGTTACCGTCAAGGAAGCAATTCCTCGCGGTAAGGTGAAAAAAGGCCAAGTGATGACTGCTGTTGTAGTCCGCACTCGCCATGGTGTTCGTCGTGCAGACGGCTCCATCATCCGCTTTGATGGCAACGCTGCTGTTCTGTTGAACAACAAGCAAGAGCCGATCGGCACCCGTATCTTTGGGCCAGTGACCCGTGAACTTCGTACTGAGAAGTTCATGAAGATCGTCTCGCTCGCCCCAGAAGTGCTGTAAGGAGATCCGACATGCAAAAGATTCGTCGTGACGACGAGATCATCGTGATCGCCGGCAAAGACAAAGGTAAGCGCGGTAAGGTGCTTAAGGTTCTGGCTGATGACCGTCTGGTTGTCGGTGGCCTGAACCTGGTCAAGCGTCATACCAAGCCTAACCCGATGTCGGGCGTACAGGGCGGTATCGTCGAGAAAGAAGCGCCACTGCACGCTTCCAACGTCGCCATTTTCAACGGCGAAACCAACAAGGCTGACCGCGTTGGTTTCAAAGTAGAAGACGGCAAAAAAATTCGTGTCTTCAAGTCGACCCAAAAAGCGGTTGATGCTTGAACACTGCTAGGTAGAAGACCATGGCACGACTAAAAGAGATTTACCGGAAGGAAATCGCTCCGAAACTTAAGGAAGAACTTAAGCTTTCGAACGTGATGGAAGTTCCGCGCGTTACCAAAATCACCCTGAACATGGGTCTGGGCGAAGCTATCGGCGACAAGAAAGTCATCGAGCATGCTGTTGCTGACCTGGAAAAGATCACCGGCCAGAAAGTCGTTGTGACCTACGCTCGTAAATCCATTGCTGGCTTCAAAGTCCGCGAAGGATGGCCGATCGGCGTCAAAGTGACCCTGCGCCGTGAGCGTATGTACGAGTTCCTGGATCGTCTGCTGTCGATCTCCCTGCCTCGGGTTCGCGACTTCCGCGGCCTGAATGCCAAGTCCTTCGATGGTCGTGGTAACTACAGCATGGGCGTGAAAGAGCAGATCATTTTCCCGGAAATCGATTACGACAAGATCGATGCTCTCCGCGGTCTGGACATTACCCTGACCACCACTGCCAAGAACGATGATGAAGGCCGCGCTCTGCTGCGTGCTTTCAAATTCCCGTTCCGCAACTGATTGGAGTAGGAAAATGGCCAAGAAGAGCATGAAGAACCGTGAGCTGAAGCGTCAGCTCACCGTTGCCAAGTACGCCACCAAGCGTGCAGCGCTGAAAGCTATCATCGTGGATCTGAACGCAAGTCCAGAAGCTCGTTGGGAAGCTACCGTAGCTCTGCAGAAGCAGCCACGTGACGCAAGCGCCTCGCGCATGCGTAACCGCTGCCGCCTGACTGGTCGTCCGCACGGCGTTTACCGCAAGTTCGGCCTTGGCCGTAACAAGCTGCGTGAAGCTGCAATGCGTGGTGACGTACCAGGTCTGGTTAAGGCCAGCTGGTAATAGCTATCAAAGTCGCGGTGTTCGGGCTCACAAGATCCCGATCACCGGTGGCCTTGAACGTGAATCAAGCCCCTTTTGGGGCTTGATTCATTTCTGGGGTGTGTCTAGAATGACCGGCTCGCCTGAGCCCGTGTTTTTTGCCCGGAATTTCTCGGCGACAGTTGTAGCCGCAAGGCTAATTCTTTTTGTATCAGGAGCATCTAGCCCATGAGTATGCAGGACCCGTTAGCGGACATGCTAACTCGAATCCGTAATGCCCAGATGGCTGAAAAGTCCGTCGTAAGCATGCCGTCTTCCACGCTGAAGGTGGCTGTAGCAAAAGTCCTGAAGGACGAAGGTTACATCGCGGGTTATCAGATCAGCAGCGAAATCAAACCTCTGCTGTCCATCGAGCTGAAGTACTTCGAAGGCCGTCCGGTCATCGAAGAAGTGAAGCGCGTTAGCCGTCCAGGCCTGCGTCAGTACAAGTCCGTTGAAGAACTGCCGAAAGTACGTGGCGGTCTTGGCGTGTCTATCGTCTCCACCAACAAAGGTGTGATGACTGATCGTGCTGCGCGCGCTGCCGGTGTCGGCGGCGAAGTTCTTTGCACTGTGTTCTAAGGGGGGATAAGCATGTCTCGCGTCGCTAAGAACCCCGTTAAGCTGCCAGCTGGTGTCGAAGTTAAATTCGCCGGCCAACAGCTTTCGGTGAAGGGTGCCAAGGGCACTCTCGAACTGAACGTACACTCGTCCGTTGAAATTGTTGAGGAAGCTGGTGAGCTGCGTTTTGCTGCTCGCAATGGCGACCAACAAACTCGCGCAATGGCCGGTACCACTCGTGCTCTGGTAAACAACATGGTCCAAGGCGTAAGCCAAGGCTTCGAGCGCAAGCTCCAGCTGGTCGGTGTTGGTTACAAGGCACAAGCAAAAGGCACAGTGCTGAACCTGGCCCTCGGCTTCTCGCATCCAGTGGATTACGAACTGCCGGAAGGCATCACCGCTGAGACTCCTAGCCAGACCGATATCCTGATCAAGGGCATCGATAAGCAGCTGGTAGGTCAAGTGGCCGCTGAGATCCGCGACTTCCGTCCACCAGAGCCTTACAAAGGTAAAGGTGTGCGCTACGCGGACGAAGTCGTCCGTCGTAAAGAAGCCAAGAAGAAGTAGGGCATAGCAAATGACCGACAAAAAAGTTACTCGACTGCGTCGCGCTCGCAAAGCACGCCTGAAAATGCACGAACTCGAAGTCGTGCGTCTCTGCGTGTTCCGCTCTTCGCAGCACATCTACGCCCAGGTCATTTCGGCCGACGGCAACAAAGTCCTGGCAAGTGCTTCGACTTTGGATAAAGAACTGCGTGATGGCGCCACTGGCAACATCGACGCGGCCACTAAGGTTGGCCAGCTGGTCGCTACGCGTGCAAAAGCCGCTGGCGTCTCGCAGGTGGCTTTCGACCGCTCTGGCTTCAAGTACCACGGCCGCGTCAAGGCGCTGGCTGATGCTGCTCGTGAAGCTGGGCTGGAGTTCTAAGTTATGTCAAATAACGACCAAAAGCGCGACGAAGGCTACATTGAGAAGCTGGTTCAAGTTAACCGCGTAGCCAAAACCGTAAAAGGCGGCCGTATCTTCACCTTCACCGCGTTGACCGTGGTTGGTGATGGTAAAGGCCGTGTTGGCTTCGGCCGTGGCAAGTCGCGTGAAGTGCCTGCTGCGATCCAGAAGGCAATGGAAGCTGCTCGCCGCAACATGATCCAAGTTGATCTGAACGGTACCACTCTGCAGTACGCTATGAAGTCCGCTCACGGCGCTTCCAAGGTGTACATGCAGCCTGCTTCTGAAGGTACCGGTATCATCGCTGGCGGCGCTATGCGTGCCGTTCTCGAAGTTGCTGGCGTTCAGAACGTTCTGGCCAAGTGCTACGGCTCGACTAACCCGGTAAACGTGGTTCACGCCACTTTCAAAGGTTTGAAAGCTATGCAGTCCCCTGAATCCATTGCCGCCAAGCGTGGCAAAAGCGTCCAGGAGATCATCTGATCATGGCTACCGTTAAAGTAACGCTGATCAAAAGCATGACCGGCCGTATCCCTAACCACAAACTGTGCGTTAAGGGTCTGGGTCTGCGTCGCATCGGTCACACTGTAGAAGTCCAAGATACTCCCGAGAACCGCGGGATGATCAACAAGGCTTACTACATGCTGCGTGTCGAGGGTTAATCGATGAAACTCAATGATCTGAGTCCAGCGCCGGGTTCCCGTCGCGAAAAGCATCGTCCGGGCCGTGGTATCGGTAGTGGTTTGGGTAAGACTGGTGGCCGTGGTCACAAAGGTCAGACTTCCCGCTCCGGTGGCACCATTGCTCCAGGCTTTGAAGGCGGTCAACAGCCGCTGCATCGTCGCCTGCCGAAGTTCGGTTTCGTTTCCCTGAAGGCTATGGATCGCGCAGAAGTGCGTCTGTCCGAACTGGCCAAAGTGGAAGGCGACATCGTCTCCGTGCAGTCCCTGAAAGATGCCAACGTGATTAACCAAAACGTTCAGCGTGTGAAAATCATGCTGTCCGGCGAAGTTACTCGCGCTGTGACTATCAAGGGCATCGCAGCCACCAAAGGTGCGCGTGCGGCTATCGAAGCAGCTGGCGGCAAGTTCGAGGAATAAATGGCTAAGCAAGGTGCTCTCTCTGCGCTCGGCAAAGGCGGTATGTCTGAACTCTGGGCTCGTCTGCGTTTTCTGTTCCTGGCGATTATCGTCTACCGAATAGGCGCACACATCCCGGTTCCAGGTATCAACCCGGACCGACTCGCAGACCTGTTTCGACAGAATGAGGGGACCATTCTTAGCTTGTTCAACATGTTTTCCGGCGGCGCGCTGGAGCGGATGAGCATCTTTGCACTGGGGATCATGCCGTACATCTCGGCTTCGATCATCATGCAGTTGATGACAGCCGTCAGTCCGCAGCTGGAGCAGTTGAAGAAGGAAGGTGAAGCTGGCCGTCGCAAGATCAGCCAGTACACCCGCTACGGCACTGTCGTCCTAGCTCTGGTTCAGGCCATCGGTATGTCCGTTGGTCTGGCGGGGCAGGGCGTTGCGTTCACTGGTGACTTTGGCTTCCATTTCGTCGCAGTATCCACGTTTGTGGCTGGTGCGATGTTCATGATGTGGCTGGGTGAGCAGATTACTGAGCGTGGTGTTGGCAACGGTATCTCGATGTTGATTTTCGCAGGTATCGTCGCCGGTCTTCCGAGAGCGATCGGGCAGTCTTTCGAGTCTGCGCGTCAGGGTGATATCAATATTTTCGCCTTGGTTGCGATCGGTTTGCTGGCAGTAGCGATTATCGGTTTTGTGGTGTTCATTGAGCGTGGTCAGCGTCGTATTGCTGTTCACTACGCCAAGCGTCAGCAGGGCCGTAAGGTGTTTGCTGCGCAGACCAGCCACTTGCCGCTGAAAGTGAATATGGCCGGTGTAATTCCTGCTATCTTCGCGAGCAGCATTTTGCTGTTTCCGGCTTCGTTGGGTGCCTGGTTCGGTCAGTCTGAAGGTATGGGCTGGTTGCAGGACATCTCGCAGTCGATCGCTCCTGGTCAGCCGTTGAATATTCTGCTGTTTAGTGCAGGGATTATTTTCTTCTGCTTCTTCTATACGGCGTTGATGTTCAATCCGAAAGACGTAGCGGAAAACCTGAAGAAGTCCGGTGCCTTTATTCCGGGCATCCGTCCAGGTGAGCAGTCGGCGCGCTACATTGATGGCGTTCTGACCCGCTTGACCATGTTCGGTGCTCTATATATGACGGCCGTGTGTCTGTTGCCCCAGTTCCTGGTGGTTGCTGCAAACGTTCCGTTCTACCTTGGCGGGACCTCGTTGCTGATCGTGGTCGTGGTTGTTATGGACTTTATGTCGCAAGTACAATCGCACCTCGTTTCCCACCAGTACGAATCCCTGATGAAGAAAGCCAACCTGAAGGGTTACGGCAGCGGCATGCTGCGTTAATCCATAAGGTTCGAGGAGTTGGTGATGAAAGTTCGTGCATCGGTGAAAAAGCTGTGCCGTAACTGCAAGATTATTCGCCGCGAAGGTGTTGTTCGAGTAATTTGCAGCGCGGAACCGCGTCACAAACAGCGCCAAGGCTGAGTGTGATTGTGCTTCAAGCCCGGCAGCTAGTGCGCTGCCGGGTTGATTATTTGTTATTACAGCGATATTATCTCGCGCCCTATTTCTTGGCTTCCGGGGCGTAGGTAGCTGTCAATTGGAGTCCCACTGAATGGCCCGTATTGCAGGCGTTAACATTCCAGATAACAAGCATACTGTTATCTCGCTGACCTACATCTATGGTGTTGGTCGCACTACTGCGCAGAAAATCTGTGCAGTGACTGGGGTCAACCCAGCTGCGAAGATCAAGGATCTGAGCGACGAGCAAATTGAACAGCTGCGTGGCGAAGTGGCGAAGTTCACCACTGAAGGTGACCTGCGTCGCGAAATCAACATGAAAATCAAACGCTTGATGGATCTGGGCTGCTACCGCGGTCTGCGCCATCGTCGTGGTCTTCCAGTGCGCGGTCAGCGTACCAAGACCAACGCGCGTACTCGCAAAGGTCCGCGTAAGCCGATCCGCAAGTAATCGCACCAGCGAATCGACAGGAATTTAGTCATGGCAAAACCTGCTGCTCGTCCTCGTAAAAAGATTAAAAAGACAGTGGTTGATGGCATCGCCCACATCCACGCGTCTTTCAACAACACCATCGTGACCATTACCGACCGTCAAGGTAACGCTCTTTCCTGGGCAACCTCCGGTGGTTCGGGTTTCCGCGGTTCTCGCAAGTCCACCCCGTTCGCTGCTCAAGTAGCTGCTGAGCGTGCTGGTCAAGCTGCGCTGGAATATGGCCTGAAGAACCTCGACGTTAACGTCAAGGGCCCAGGTCCAGGTCGTGAATCCGCAGTCCGCGCTTTGAACGGCTGTGGCTACAAGATCGCCAGCATCACCGACGTGACGCCAATCCCGCACAACGGGTGCCGTCCGCCGAAGAAGCGCCGCGTGTAATCCAGGAGATTGTAAAGAATGGCTCGTTACATTGGTCCAAAATGCAAACTGGCTCGTCGCGAAGGCACCGATCTCTTCCTGAAGAGCGGCGTGCGCGCTATCGAATCCAAGTGCAACATCGAAGCAGCTCCTGGCATCCACGGCCAGCGTCGTGGTCGTCAATCCGACTACGGTACTCAGCTGCGTGAAAAGCAAAAAGTTCGTCGTATCTACGGCGTACTCGAGCGTCAATTCAGCGGCTACTACAAACAAGCAGCTGGCAAGAAGGGCGCAACCGGCGAAAACCTGTTGCAACTGCTCGAATGCCGTCTGGACAACGTTGTATACCGCATGGGCTTCGGTTCTACTCGTGCCGAATCCCGTCAGCTGGTATCGCACAAGTCGATCAGCGTAAACGGTCAGACCGTTAACGTTCCGTCCTACCAGGTTCGTGCTGGTGACGTGGTTGCTGTTCGCGAGAAAGCAAAAAATCAACTTCGCATTGTCCAAGCTCTCGATCTGTGTGCTCAACGTGGCCGCGTAGAATGGGTAGAAGTAGACACTGAGAAGAAGTCGGGCGTTTTCAAGAACGTTCCAGCTCGCAGTGATCTGTCCGCCGACATCAACGAAAGCCTGATTGTCGAGCTCTACTCCAAGTAAGGGCTAGAAAATAGGTGCATCCATGCAGATTTCGGTAAATGAGTTCCTGACACCCCGCCACATTGATGTGCAGGTTGTCAGTCCAACCCGCGCCAAGATCACCCTCGAGCCTCTCGAGCGTGGTTTTGGCCACACCCTGGGCAACGCGCTGCGCCGCATCCTGTTGTCCTCAATGCCCGGCTGTGCAGTAGTCGAGGCCGAGATTGACGGTGTGCTCCACGAGTACAGCGCCATCGAAGGTGTACAGGAAGACGTAATTGAAATCCTGTTGAACCTTAAAGGTCTGGCTATCAAGCTGCACGGCCGTGACGAAGTTACGCTGACCTTGTCGAAGAAGGGTTCGGGGGTGGTTACCGCTGCCGATATTCAGCTGGATCATGATGTCGAGATCGTTAACCCCGATCACGTAATCGCTAACCTGGCGTCTAACGGCGCCCTGAACATGAAGCTCGTAGTAGCTCGTGGTCGTGGTTATGAACCGGCCGACTCGCGTCAGAGCGATGAAGACGAAAGCCGCAGCATTGGTCGCTTGCAGCTTGACTCTTCGTTCAGCCCGGTTCGCCGTATCGCATACGTGGTGGAAAACGCCCGTGTCGAGCAGCGTACTAACCTGGACAAGCTGGTTATTGATCTGGAAACCAACGGTACTCTGGATCCTGAAGAGGCTATCCGTCGTGCTGCAACCATTCTGCAACAGCAGTTGGCTGCGTTCGTCGACCTCAAAGGTGACAGTGAGCCAGTGGTAGTCGAGCAGGAAGACGAGATCGATCCGATCCTGCTTCGCCCGGTTGACGATCTGGAACTGACTGTACGTTCGGCTAACTGCCTTAAGGCGGAAAACATTTACTACATCGGCGACCTGATTCAGCGTACCGAAGTAGAACTGTTGAAGACTCCGAACCTGGGCAAGAAATCCTTGACTGAAATCAAGGACGTTCTGGCCTCCCGCGGTCTGTCCCTCGGCATGCGCCTCGACAACTGGCCGCCTGCAAGTCTTAAGAAGGACGACAAGGCGACTGCCTGATCGTCGTAATCACCGAACGTTGTGTTTGGTAAGGAATGAACCATGCGTCATCGTAAAAGTGGGCGTCACCTGAGCCGCACCAGCTCGCACCGCAAGGCCATGTTCCAGAACATGGCGGTGTCGCTGTTCGAGCACGAGCTGATCAAAACTACACTGCCGAAAGCTAAAGAACTGCGCCGCGTTGCCGAGCCGCTGATCACTTTGGCCAAGACAGACAGCCTGGCTAACCGCCGTCTGGCTTTCGACCGTACTCGTTCGAAAGCTATCGTTGGTAAGCTCTTCAACGACCTGGGCAAGCGTTACGCTACCCGTGAGGGTGGCTACCTGCGCATCCTCAAGTGCGGTTTCCGCGCTGGCGACAACGCTCCTATGGCGTACGTTGAACTGGTTGATCGTGCTGTCGGCGGTGAAGCTGTATCCGCTGAGTAAGACGTCAGTCTGAAACAAAGAACCGGGCCTAGTGCCCGGTTTTTTGTGTCTGCATGTATTAGATATTTCTATCGTTAGCTAATGTGTAATGCATTGGATGTTGTAACACTGGTGGTCAATACTCTTTGTCAGCCGATTAGCCGGCAGTTTCACAGACTGACAGAGGAAGATTGAGCATGAGCCAAACTAAAACTCTTACTACCGCAAGTGGCGCTCCTGTCGCTGATAACCAGAACTCTCGTTCTGCCGGCCCTCGTGGCCCGTTGCTTCTCGATGACTTTCACCTGATCGAAAAGCTCGCTCATTTCAACCGCGAGAATATTCCTGAGCGCCGCGTGCACGCCAAGGGATCGGGCGCCTATGGCACCTTCACCGTCTCTCGCGACATTACGCAATACACCAGTGCCAAGCTGTTTGAGTCGGTAGGCAAGCAAACACCAACCTTCCTGCGTTTCTCTACGGTAGGTGGCGAGCGTGGTTCGGCAGACACCGAGCGCGATCCGCGTGGTTTTGCCCTCAAGTTCTACACCGAAGAAGGCAACTGGGACATCGTGGGTAATAACACCCCGGTTTTCTTCATCCGCGATCCACTGAAGTTCCCTGACTTTATCCACACTCAGAAGCGTCTGCCGCAAAGCAATCTGAAGAGTGCACAGATGATGTGGGATTTCTGGTCGCACTCGCCTGAGGCGCTGCACCAGGTCACTATTCTGTTCTCTGACCGAGGCATTCCTGATGGCTACCGTCACATGCACGGCTTCGGCAGCCACACCTACAGCCTGATCAACGCCAAAGGCGAGCGTCACTGGGTCAAGTGGCACTACAAGACCAAGCAGGGGATCAAGAACCTGGCGCCAGCAGAGGCTGCTCGTCTGGCGGGCACCGACCCGGATTACGCTCAGCGCGATCTGTTCACTGCGATTGAGCGAGGGGATTTCCCGAAATGGAGTGTGTGCATCCAGATCATGAGCGAGGCTCAAGCCGCAGCGCACTACGAGAATCCATTTGATGTGACCAAGACCTGGTCGCAGAAAGAGTTCCCGCTGATTGAAGTTGGCGAGTTGGAATTGAACCGTAATCCGCTGAATTACTTCGCCGAGGTCGAACAGGCCGCTTTCGGACCCAGCAACATGGTGCCAGGGGTCGGGCTTTCTCCAGACCGTATGCTGCAGGGCCGGGTGTTTGCTTACGCTGATGCTCACCGCTATCGCGTCGGTACCAATCACCAGCAACTGCCAGTGAATGCGCCTTTGAGCCCGGTGAACAGCTATCAGCGCGACGGCTCCATGGCTTTTGGTCCTAACGGCGGTGCTGCACCGAACTACGAGCCCAATAGCTACAGCGACGCGCCAAAGCAGGCACCACGCTACGCGGAACCACCATTGGCGCTCAAGGGAGCGGCAGATCGCTACGATCACCGCGAGGACACGGACTATTACAGCCACGCCGGTGCCCTGTTCCGCCTGATGAGCAATGAGCAGAAGGCGTTGCTGATCAACAACATCGCCGGTGCCATGGCTGGAGTGTCAGAGGATGTGGTCGATCGTCAGTTGCAGCACTTCTTCAAAGCCGATCCGGCTTATGGCGAAGGCATTGCCAAGGCTTTGGGCGTATCGCTCAAGTAAGTCTAAATAAGAAGCAGAACCGCCCTCATTTGGGCGGTTTTTGCGTTATTTATACTATTTTTCTCAGATAATCTTCACTTTTTCAGTTATTTCTAAGTGACCTGCAAGTCAGCTTGGTTCACACTATCGACTTTCAAGTAGGGAGATGTAGGGCGATGCAAGGTCACCCGGACGTAATCGATTACCTCAACACGTTGCTGACGGGCGAACTGGCAGCACGCGACCAATATTTCATCCACTCGCGGATGTACGAAGACTGGGGCTTTACCAAGCTCTACGAGCGTATCAACCACGAGATGGAAGAAGAGGCGCAACACGCCGATGCCCTGATGCGCCGCATTCTGATGCTGGAAGGCACGCCGCGCATGCGTCCTGACGATCTCGACACCGGGACCACGGTTCCGGACATGCTGGCCAGCGACTTGCGGCTTGAATACAAGGTCCGCGCTGCGCTGTGCAAAGGCATCGAGCTGTGCGAACTGCACAAGGACTACGTCAGCCGCGATATTCTGCGTATCCAGTTGGCAGACACCGAGGAAGATCACACCTACTGGCTGGAGAAGCAGTTGGGCCTGATCAAATCCATCGGGTTGGAGAACTACCTGCAGTCGCAGTTCTGACTGCGCAAGGCGTGGATGCCGGTTCGCGAGCAAGCTCGCTTCTACGGTAGATGCGTCAAGCCCGAGATGTAAAAAAGCCCCTGTCACCGCGAGGTGACAGGGGCTTTTTCATGGGCCTCAGGCGCGATCGCGGGTTAGAAGCGGCTTGAGGTAGTGCCCGGTGTGGGACTGCGGCATTTCTGCTACCTGTTCCGGGGTGCCGACGGCGATGATCTGGCCGCCTTTGGAGCCGCCTTCCGGCCCCAGGTCCACCAGCCAGTCGGCAGTTTTGATCACATCCAGGTTGTGCTCGATCACTACCACGGTATTGCCGTGATCGCGCAGGCGATGCAGAACATCCAGCAATTGCTGGATATCCGCGAAATGCAGCCCAGTAGTCGGCTCATCGAGGATATACAGGGTCTTGCCAGTGTCGCGCTTGGACAGCTCGCGTGACAGCTTGACCCGTTGTGCCTCGCCGCCAGACAGCGTAGTGGCCGACTGGCCGAGCTTGATGTAGGACAGGCCGACATCCATCAGGGTCTGCAGCTTACGCGCCAGGGCCGGTACGGGAGCGAAGAACTCGCGCGCCTCCTCAATGGTCATTTCCAGCACCTCGTGGATGCTCTTGCCCTTGTACTTGATCTCCAGAGTTTCGCGGTTGTAGCGCTTGCTCTTGCACACATCGCAGGGCACGTAGATGTCCGGCAGGAAGTGCATCTCGACCTTGATCAAGCCATCGCCCTGGCAGGCTTCACAGCGTCCACCCTTGACGTTGAAAGAGAAGCGTCCAGGCCCGTAGCCCCGGGAGCGGGACTCTGGAACCCCGGCGAACAGCTCACGGATCGGTGTGAACAGCCCGGTGTAAGTGGCAGGGTTGGAGCGCGGAGTACGACCGATCGGGCTCTGATCGATATCCACGACTTTATCCAGGTGCTGCAGACCATTGATGCTGTCGTGAGGCGCCGCCTCCAGGGTCGTGGCGCCGTTCAACGCCGTGGCACTCAAGGGGAACAGGGTGTTGTTGATCAGCGTCGACTTACCCGAGCCGGAAACCCCGGTCACGCAGGTCAGCAGGCCGATGGGGATTTCCAGGTCGACATTGCGTAGGTTGTTGCCGCGAGCGCCCTTGAGTGTCAGGGACAGTTTCTTGTTGCGCGGCGTACGTTTGGCCGGCACCACGATCTTCACCCGCCCCGACAAGTACTTGCCGGTCAACGAGTCCGGATGTGCCATGACTTCCGCAGCCGTGCCTTCGGCGACGATACGGCCACCATGCACACCGGCGCCCGGGCCGATATCCACTACATAGTCGGCCAGGCGGATGGCGTCTTCGTCGTGTTCAACCACGATTACGGTGTTGCCGATATCCCGCAGGTGTTTCAGGGTCCCCAGCAGCCGATCGTTGTCCCGTTGGTGCAGGCCAATGGACGGCTCGTCGAGGATGTACATGACCCCCACCAGACCAGCACCGATCTGGCTGGCCAGGCGAATACGCTGGGCCTCGCCGCCGGACAGGGTATCGGCGCTGCGATCCAGGGTGAGGTAGTCGAGCCCGACGTTCACCAGGAACTGCAGGCGTTCGCGGATCTCCTTGAGGATCTTGTCGGCAATTTCACCGCGGCGTCCGGTGAGTTTCAGCGTACCGAAGTAGTTCGTGGCATCGCCGATGGGCAGGCTGGTGACCGCCGGCAGGGTCTTTTCGCCGACCCAGACGTGGCGAGCCTCGCGACGCAGGCGCGTACCACGACAATCCGGGCAGGGCTGGGTGCTGAGGAACTTGGCCAGCTCTTCACGGACAGTGGCCGATTCGGTCTCCCGGTAGCGCCGCTCCAGGTTTGGCACTATGCCTTCGAAGGGGTGGGAGCGCTTGACGATGTCGCCCCGGTCGTTGAGGTACTTGAAGTCGACGTTCTGGTTGCCGCTGCCATGCAGAATGACCTTCTGCTGATCTGCGGGCAGTTGATTGAACGGGACCTCCAGGCTGAATCCGTAGTGTGCCGCTAGTGAGCCGAGCATCTGGAAGTAGTAGACGTTGCGCCGGTCCCAGCCGCGAATCGCCCCCTCGGCCAGGGTCAGCTCGCCATTGACCAGGCGCTTGATGTCGAAGAACTGCTTGACCCCCAGACCGTCGCAGGTAGGGCAGGCACCCGCCGGGTTGTTGAAGGAGAACAGCTTGGGTTCCAGCTCGCTGATGGCATGACCGCAAATCGGGCAGGCGAAGCGCGCGGAGAAGATCATCTCTTCCCCCGGCTCGTCGTCCATCGGCGCCACCAGGGCAATCCCGTCCGCCAGTTTCAGCGCGGTTTCAAAGGACTCCGCCAGACGCTGTTGCAGATCGCCACGTACCTTGAAGCGGTCGACCACCACATCGATGGAATGCTTCTTCTGTTTATCCAGCTTCGGTAGTTCGTCCAGTTCGAACAGCTTGCCGTTGACCCGAGCCCGCACGAAGCCCTGGGCCCGCAGCTCTTCAAAGACCGATAGGTGTTCGCCCTTGCGCTCACGAATGACCGGAGCCAGCAGCATCAGCTTGCTGCCTTCGGGCTGAGCCAGCACCAGGTCGACCATCTGGCTGACGGTCTGGGCTTCCAGCGGAATGTCGTGATCCGGACAGCGCGGGGTGCCGACGCGGGCGTAGAGCAGGCGCAGGTAATCGTAGATTTCGGTGATGGTGCCGACGGTGGAGCGCGGGTTGTGAGAGGTGGATTTCTGTTCGATGGATATCGCCGGCGACAGCCCTTCGATGGTGTCGACATCGGGCTTTTCCATCATCGACAGAAACTGTCGGGCGTAAGCCGACAACGATTCGACATAGCGGCGCTGGCCTTCGGCATAAAGCGTGTCGAAAGCCAGGGACGACTTGCCGGACCCAGACAGCCCGGTGATGACGATCAACTTGTCCCGTGGCAGGGTCAGGTCGATGTTCTTCAGGTTGTGGGTGCGGGCCCCACGAATCAGAATCTTGTCCAAAAGTGGCCTCGATCGGCGGGCGTAAAGGCAGGAGTATAAAACCAAACACTGGATGGATGCACACTATCATGCGGTGCTTTTTTGCTCGCTGGTGGGGGCTGCGCGGCAAAGCGTCGCCATATACCCCCTCAATCGATCGGACTGGTAGAATCGCCGCCGGTTCACATGAGGTTTATCCATGCACGATCCCCACAGCGAACGCATGAGTGGCAGCGAGACCCGAGCAGCGAGCGGTCTGGCCCTGGTGTTCGCCTTCCGTATGCTTGGCATGTTTATGGTACTGCCGGTCCTGGCGACCTATGGAATGGATCTCGCAGGAGCGACCCCGACTCTGATCGGCCTGGCGATTGGTGCCTATGGTCTGACCCAGGCGGTTTTCCAGATTCCCTTCGGCATCATTTCCGACCGTATCGGTCGTCGCCCAGTGATTTACCTGGGGTTGATCGTGTTCGCCGTGGGCAGTGTGCTGGCGGCCAATGCCGATTCGATCTGGGGCGTGATCGCCGGACGTATCTTGCAAGGTGCCGGGGCGATTTCCGCTGCCGTGATGGCGCTGCTTTCAGACCTGACCCGCGAGCAGCACCGGACCAAGGCCATGGCCATGATCGGCATGACCATCGGCCTGTCCTTCGCCGTGGCCATGGTGGTGGGCCCGCTGCTGACCCGCAGCTTTGGGCTGTCCGGGCTGTTCCTGGCCACGGGTGCCATGGCGCTGGTGGGCATCCTGATCATCGCCTTCATGGTGCCGCGCTCCACCGGGCCGTTGCAGCACCGCGAGTCCGGCGTGGCGCGCCAGGCACTGATCCCGACCCTCAAGCATCCTGATTTGCTGCGCCTGGATCTTGGTATCTTCGTGTTGCACGCGATGCTGATGTCGAGCTTCGTTGCCTTGCCCCTGGCGCTGGTGGAAAAGGCCGGCCTGCCCAAGGAACAGCACTGGTGGGTCTACCTCACCGCGTTGCTGATTTCCTTCTTCGCCATGATCCCGTTCATCATCTATGGCGAGAAAAAACGCAAGATGAAACGAGTTCTGCTCGGCGCGGTCAGTACGCTGCTGCTCACCGAGCTATTCTTCTGGGAGTTCGGCGACAGTTTGCGGGCGCTGGTGATCGGCACCGTGGTGTTCTTCACCGCATTCAACCTGCTAGAGGCGTCGTTGCCGTCGCTGATCAGCAAGGTCTCGCCGGCAGGCGGCAAGGGCACGGCGATGGGGGTGTATTCCACCAGCCAGTTCCTCGGCTCGGCACTGGGCGGCATCCTCGGCGGCTGGTTGTTCCAGCATGGCGGTTTGTCGGTTGTGTTCCTTGGATGCGCAGGTCTGGCTGCACTCTGGCTGGGCTTTGCTGTTACCATGCGCGAGCCTCCATATGTGACGAGCCTGCGCTTGCCGTTATCGCCTGAAGCGATCCGCGAAGCCGGTCTGGTCGAGCGCCTGAAAGCCGTCGCTGGAGTAACAGATGCCGTGGTGGTGGCCGAAGAGGCTGCCATTTACATCAAATTGGACACCGAATTATTGGATCGCGCGACGCTCGAGCAGCTGGTCAACTCAGCGCCGTCGCCGCGCGAAGCCTAGGAGAACGTTATGGCCCGTGGGGTTAACAAAGTCATATTGGTCGGTACTTGCGGCCAGGATCCCGAAGTTCGCTATCTGCCTAACGGTAACGCCGTGACCAACCTGAGTCTGGCCACCAGCGAACAGTGGACCGACAAGCAGACCGGTCAGAAGGTCGAGCGCACCGAGTGGCACCGTGTTTCGATGTTCGGCAAGGTCGCGGAGATTGCCGGTGAGTACCTGCGCAAGGGTTCCCAGGTCTACATCGAGGGCAAACTGCAGACTCGCGAGTGGGAAAAAGACGGCATCAAGCGCTATACCACCGAGATCATTGTCGACATGCAAGGCACCATGCAGCTGCTGGGCGGCCGTCCTCAGGGTGACCAGCAAGGCCAGGGCGGCATGTCCAACTCGGCACCGCGTCCTCAGCAGTCCCGTCCTGCTCCGCAGCCACAGCGTGAGTCGCGCCCAGCGCCACAGCAGGCCGCTCCGCAGCCGGCACCGGATTTCGACAGCTTCGATGACGATATTCCGTTCTGATCGCTCCCTCGAGCGTTCAGCATCAATGAGAAAGGGGCCCCGTACAGGGCCCCTTTTTTATGCCGGGTTGTTTCCTTGCAGGCGTTGGGATTGGGCTCAAAGTTGCAGCCTGCGCAATCGACCGCTCAGTGCCACCACCTGGCGATCCGGCGTGGGAATTGGCCGTCCGCTGAGGCCCATGCCTTCGCTCACCAGCACCGCTCCCTCGACGCAGCACAGGTTGGACGGCGTATCCAGGTTGTTGGCGAGCACCTGCACACTGCGTTGCTGCAGGTCGCAGCGCAGCAGCCGTCCACTGAAGCGGGCAAAGCCGCCGTGCAAGGCCTCGCCGGACCAGTCGGGCTGCAGGGGCTGCAACAACCGGTCGCACAGTTCCAGCACCAGAATCCGCTCTTGCGGGTCCAGCGCCAGCCCGGTGGGCAGTTGCAACCCGCGAATCAGCACCTCGATCCTGCCGCTCTCGGGCCAGACCCGGATCACCTGGCCGGCCTTGTCGGCGAAGTCGATGCCCTTTCGCGCCGGATCACGGTGCAGTTCGCCAGAGAACAGGCTGATCAGCACCGCGTCGGTCTGTGGCTCATGAACCAGGGTCACGGGCACGGCTTCCTGGCCTTGGTCCAGATCGGGCAGTTGGGCCAGGATCTGCTCCCCATCCTGGGTGAACTCCACCAACTGGTTGGTATCGGGCTTGACCGCCAGCCAGCTCTGGCGCGAGGGGTGATAGCACAGCGAGTTGAGGTTGCCGCGGCTGTGGAACAGTGGCTCGGGTGGACTGTATTGCAGGTCCAGAAGCTTGGAACCGGCGACGTAATCGGTCTGGCTGGCGAGGTAGAGCCCGGCACCGAAGGCAATGTCCGACAGCCCCATGATTTCGTCGCGCAGCATCCGCGACTGCATGTTCATCGAGCGAAAACCCTTGGCCAGAACCTCTGGCGGCAGGTAGGTGCCGGGGGCGAGGGGGTCTGGTCGCAGGCGACTGATGCGACCGCTGAACGCTTGGTCCGGCAGGCCTGAGCCGGCCTCCACCAGCAACAGGCTGCCATCGTTTTCCACGCAGACGCCACGCGGGTTGAGCAGCCCCTGGGCGATGATGCTGCCTGAGCGCAGCAACTGTTCCGGCTGGGCGGGAATGTGTAAAGCAACGGGCATGGTCTTCTCCTTGTTCAAGGCTGCCAGGGCGTGCCGTTGAGATAGGCGGTCAGCAGGGAGCGTTGGCTCGGCGACATCGAGCGCACCACGGACATGTACAAGGTGGTGTTCTGGTACTCGGGGGATATCCGGGCCAGGATCGCCTGTTTGTAACCCATCACCGCGTCGGGCTGATTGAGCTGGATGTAGCGCGACATGGCGGGAAAGGCCAGGTAATGAAAGCGCAGCACGTTTTGAAATGCCTGTTCCCAGGTGACGATGCTGCCTGTTGGAACGCCGAAGTCGCTCCAGGCGTACTTGCGGAAGTTGCTGAAGCTCTGGGTCAGCAGGTTGCCGTCGATGGTGTAGGTCAGTGTGGTGAAGCCTGCCTGGGTATTGGAGCCGGCGACGGGGACGACGTTGAAACTCACCGAAGGTTGACCGGCCGCTACCGTTAGCGAATTTGGAAGCTCCAGGAAGTTCCAGTAGCGGTTGGCTTGATAGACGGCGGTCGCCGAGGTATCGATGCTGATTGGTGTAGCCTTCTGCACCGGCGCTCCCAGGTAACGGACTTGCAAGGTGACCTGCACGCCTGTGCTGTCGGGGTCGAGATAGTTGTTGCGCTGATCGCTGTAGACCCGATACGGGCATTCGGGGGCCGACAGCGCCGGGTTGCGGGCATTCCCTGGGGCGCTGATGCACAAGGGCGTGTTCTGCACCAACTGTATCTGGGTCGAGTTGAGCGGCACGTCGATGATGCCACCGTACCGGTAGTAGTCCTGCAGCAGCGGATCGCTGGGCTCAAAGCTCGCCAGGGGCGTCGTTCCGGCCGCAATGGTCACGGTCCCGAAGTCGGCGTTGGGGCCGATGGGGCTGGTGATGTCGTCGCGTACAGCCCTGAACGTCTGCTTGGGGATCAGGTTGACCATGTCGATGCTCAGTTGCCCGTTGGCAACTTCGGCATAGGCCACGCTGTTGATGTTCAGGTCTTTGTCGGCATTGATGATTTGGCGGCCCGGCGGGCAGATCTGCGGCTCATCGGTAAACGCCGTGGCCAGGGTACCGATGACCCGGCCGATGCTCGGGTTCGGGCTGAACTGGTTGGCAGCGTAGTCGGCATTCAGTTGCTCGGTGGTCAGGGTCGGACACATTTCGAACATCACGAAACGCAGCACGATCCCGGTAGCGTTGGGCGCTTCGATCAGGGCCCTGAGGCCGGCACTTTCCTTGTTGTAGCTGACGATGCTGCTCAGCGGAAAGGTCAGTTGAAAGGTGCCGCTGGCGTGGAAGGAGCCCGGCGAGTCCATGGTTGCCGGCTCCAGCACCCGAGTGTTGAGGTCGAAGCTGCTGCACACGGTGTCCCAGCGAATCAATAGCTGAGGCGTGTTGCCGTTGCCGATCTGCAGGCCTCCGACAAAGATCTGGGTCGTGGTGCTGGCTGTGGGGTCCAGGTCGACCATCATCGGGCCGGAGTAGGGACCTTGTCCGGTGCCGGGGGTCACGGAGCCGAGCAGGTAAACCGGCTGGCCGACCATATCCCCTTCCAGCGCAATGTTGCCCGGGGTGCCTTGGGAACTGATCAACGCGTTGTGCAGCGTCACCACGTGTTCGCCATAGTGGTTCCAGCCGCCGGCCGTGTACCGGCTGTTGGGGCCAATTCTCGGGTCCGGGGCGTTGATCAGCTGGTACAGGTGCTCATCGCTATAGGTCTTGGCCTGGTCCGCCACGGTCGAGGTGGTCAGGTCGAACAGCTCAAGGGACGTGGTGATGCCATTGGGCAAGGTCGGTGAGTTGTTCGGCACGCTGACGTCGGTAGAGATGCCGCCCCAGAAGTTCAGTCGGGGTCCATTCAATATGCTCATGATCTATTCCTTATCCTTGGTGACGCTGCTGACCGGGGCTTGGGCGAATCTGAACAGGAAGGAGAAGTCGCTCTTGTACCGACTGTTGAGCGGTGCCGCCATGGAGTGGCAGTTCATGCAGCTACTGTTGGTCTGGATATAACTTTCCATGGTGACGTTGGCCGACAGTGATGGCGTTGGTTGCCCCAACGGGTTGCCGGGGTTGTCCGGCGACTGTGGGCGTTGGGTGGTGATCAACTGGTAGTACTTGAACACGCTTTGCTGTACCTGCGGATCGCCCTGGTATTGGGTATTGATCTGCTGGGTGGCGTCCGTGATCGGGGTGACCCGGTTGAGTGGGTCCGGGGTGCTGAAGCTGTTACCGGGTTTTGGGGTACAGACCATTTGTCCAGCTTGTTGCTGCCACAGGCAGGGGGATTGGTTGAGGCTTTCGGCGGGCGCCTTGGCGTTGAAGTAGGAGTAGAAAATCCCCGAGACCGGTTGGTCCACCCAACGGCCCCCCAGCTGGGTCTTGGGAGGCACGTTGTCGACCTGCTCGAAGGTCGACCAGATCCACTGCGGGAACCCCTCCACCTTGCTGATGATATGCAACCCCACCAATCCCAAAGTGGCCTCGGTGGTGCCGTTGGGCTGTCCCTGACTGTCGAACTGGGTGACCAGGGCCTTCATGGTCAGATAGCGGCTGCTGTCGTCGGCGCTGCTGAGGATGCGCCAGCTGCTCTTGATCTCGCCGGCGTTGTTGGGAAAGCTGATGTTCTTCGCGGCGTCGACGACCACCGCGTTGTAGAAGTCGTTATCGACGATGTAGTTGTAGGAGACCTCGTTGGCGGCGATGTCGTAGTAGGTCGGGTTGCCGCGCTGGTCAATCAGCCAGCCGCCCACCGCCTGGTTGTCGGCTTGCACCACCTGAGTGTTCTTGACCGCGGCGATGTTGATCAGGCTGAGATTTCTGCGGGGCAGTTGCGAGTTCCAGAGGCCCGGGTTCTTGGCCCCGGGGAGGAAGGTCTCGCTGACGCTCTTGTAGGTCTGCCACACGGTATCGCCAGGGCTGCCCAGGGGCTTGCTGCAGTCGGCCACTCCGCGCTGTCCCGCCTGGGCCGGCCAGTTCAAGTTGATGAACATCTGCCAGCTGTATTGATCGAAAGCCTGCTGCGACGCGCCCGCAGCCGGCACCGCGGCAGTGGGCGGGCAGCTGGTCTGCGGCGCCGCTGCGCTGGGTTGCAGGGCGCTGGCTTGCTGGCTGCCCAGGCCAAGCAACAACAGGGCGGTGAAACGGCTCCAATGGTTCATGAGGCTGCTCCTGTCACTGCGGGGTGGGTGAAAGTTGGTTCCACTGCGGCCGCGCACCGTTCTTCAGCGATGGCGGTGGCGTGAAAAGCTGGCAGTCAGGCGGGTTGGCCGGGCACATTTTCGCCACCTGGTCCCAGGTCTTGGCCGGGTCCGGCTTTGCATTGCTCCAGTTGCGATAGTTCTGGCTGACGATGGGCGCGTTGGCGACGCTGGCATCACCGGAGAAATAGAACGACTGCGGATGTTGGTAGGCCGGTTGGCCCGGCCCGTCGCTGGTGGCCTGCTTGTAGAAGGCATAGCCGAACAGGATGGGTGGGCTGCCTTTGCCGGGTTTGAGTTCCAAGGCGTAGGCCTGCACGCTGGCGTCCAGGTGCTGGCTGCGGGCGGCGCTGTAGGGCAGGTGCTTGATGAAGTCCCGGCGCGGCGGATGGTTCATGGGCGAGAACATGCAGCAGGCCGGCATGTCCTTGGGCCGGTCCTCGGGGTAGGTAAGGAAGTAGGCCTTGTTGCCCAGGGAGACGAAAGAGCAGGTGTAGTTGTTGTCCTTGATCGGGAAGATCGGCAGGCAGTATTTCTCGTAGTGCTCCATCATCGCCCCGGAGCCGTCGCCGTCGGCCGGGACATAGTCGTTGTCGTAATAGCTGCTGCCCTGGGACACGGTGTAGTCGGCAGGTTGCAGGGTGCTGGGCGGGCTGCTGTAGGGCGGCGGGTTCTTCTCGTAGTTGGCGGTGACCCGGTACATGGTCCAGTCACTGACCCAGGTTGCCGGATAGAGCGGATCGGCCGGCTCGCCGGCCTTGCGCTTGATCACGCAGTTGTTGTTCAGGGCGTCGCAGCCCTTGGTGTTGTGCACGCCCATGTTGAAGTAGACGTTGTCGGGGTACTTCTGGGCCCACAGTGTCTGGCTGGCGCACAGCAGGGTGGCGGCCAACAGCAGGCGCTTGAAGAAACTGGCGTTCATCTGACTCTCCTTTGCAAAGCCGGGCGACCCAGGTCGCCCGGTGTTCCAGTGCGTGGCCGTTGCGGCTCAGCCTTGCTGATAGTCGTCGAGGTTCAGCGGGGTCGGCGGGTAGCCGGTGCTTACCAGGTCATTGGCCCAGATTTCCAGCACCTGGCGTCGGCTCTGGGGCAGGTCTCGGGTGATGGGCATGGCCAGGGTGCTGGCCTCCTGATAGTCCTTGCTGATCAGTTTGATGAACTGATCGATCGCGCCCTCGATGCGTTGCAGGGAGTTGAGCGGCATGTACTTGTTCATGATCGGGTAGAGGTAATAGAAGGGCTGGAGGATTTGCGGAAAGATGAAGCCGTTCCAGATCCGCACGTTGGCGTCGTCGAACTTGTACACGCCGTTCCAGTAGTTGATGAAGTCCTTGAGCATCTGCGGTTCTTGCGGCAGCACCCGCAGCGGCGAAAGGAAGTCGGTGAAGGCGGCGGTGTAGGAGAAGCTGAACGGGATGCCCGTCGGATCGTCCTGGATGAAAAACCGTACAGTGGGGAAGCCCGGCGCCACGGCATGCACCGTCAACTGGGCAATGCCGTCGGCATTGGTCTGGATGCGGGTCAGGCTGTAGGTCACGGTGGAGCCCATGCCAGCGGTATTGTCCAGTTTCCCGCTCATCGCTTGCGGGTTTTCGAACCTCAGGCATGGCCTCAGATCGATAGCGGACGGGGTCTTCAGGAACTGCTGATAGGTGATGGCAGTGCCTGGCGGCGGATCGGTATCCTCAACGGTCATTGCTTTCAGGCGTCTGCCGCTGCCCTCCCTGAACAGGCTGGGATGCTCCGAGCCGTCGACGAACTGGGGCATTCCCGGCTTGTTCAACTCTCGCGCATCCGGATGGTCAGTGATCAACACGAAATCCGCGGGGTTGCTGAAAGCCAGGTAGTAGTTGCTGGTGGTCAGCATGTAGGCGTTGTTGTATTCGGCAACCCACAAGGTGACGCCGGCCTTAGCGGGCTTGCCGTTGTATTGCACCATGATGTTCAGCGTCCGGCTGTCACCGACGTCGATGAAGCTGCCGCTCTCGATGACTTCCGCGGTCCACATCTGCTGTTGGGCGGCGATGGTTTGCGTGCCCTGCAGCCGCAGTGCCAGGTTGCCGTTTTTCAACAGGGCCTGGGCACTGGCGTCGAGGGGCAGGTCCAGCAGGCCGGAGCGCTTGTCAAAGGCGGTCTGCTGATATTGCTCGTAGCTCACGCTGGTCAGGGGCTCGAAGTTGCTGCCCTGCTGGACCCCTAGCTCATAGTTGCCGACGTGGAACTTGGCCGCGACCGGAATACCGTTATTGCGCCCGTCGAGATCGGGAGCGGCCGGGCCGTCATGGACGTCCGGGTAGATCGGAAAGGTATTGCCCAGGTCCAGAGACAGCGTGTTGCCATTGAGCTCGGCGCTGATCACGCCCAGATTGACCAACTGTTCATCCGCATGGATCAGCGCATCTCCCGGAACCTTTTTGTAGAAAGGCACCGAACTATTGGGCACGAGGCGCTGGCCGGCCGGTGCGGTGGGGAACTCGTTGGCGAACCACAGGCCCAGGGTGCCGGAGGTGCGGCTGTAGGCCGGGTTGAAGAAGGTCTCGGTCGGGTTGTCCAGGCCGATCTGATACAGCATCTGCAGCCGGGACATGTCCCAGGGGGCCTGGGAATGGCTGTCGACGATCTTGAAGTCGTTGAAGATGCCATTCATGTCGTAGACGGTCAGGTAGGTGGTGAACCTGAGCATCAGCCCGAGGGCGTTCTGGTTGGTCATTTCCTGCTGCAGGTTCTTCAGCAACTGCGAGTCGCCGATGAACCATTCCAGATGGTCCTTGGGAAAACAGGTCTGCCAGGTGGTGGTGACGTAGACCAGGCCGCCAAAGGCTCCCCAGTTGAAGTCGAGAAAGCGGTTGAGCATGCGGTACTTGTGATTCAGGGTCAGGCCACAGGTGGTATCCCCCAGCACCAGCTTCTCGAAGTACAAGGCGGTGAAGGTGTTCTGCCAGGGGCTGACGTCGACAAATCGTGCGGCGGTCGGGGTTGGGTTACCGAACGGGTTGCCCTGCAGTTGGTAGGATTTGTTGATCAGTGGATCGTTGTCGATGTAGCTGTCGACCTTGGATTCCCCGCCGATGATCACCGAGCGCAGTTGCTGGTAATCCACGGTGCCGCAGGCGTTGTCGCCGAACAGGTCCCACTCCGCCGGGATCATCGGGTAAGCGCCTGCGTTGCCGTTGGTGGGCACCTGCAGCACATAGTCTGGGACGTTACTGTAGGCCAGGGGCGTGATGGCCCAGGGCATCAGCCGCTCGGGAGCATTGCGGTCGTTGATCCCGTAGTAGTTCAGAAAGGGCCAGTTGATCTGCATCTTCACCGCGTCATACAGCGGCAGCACATCGTTGTTGTTGAAGGTCGGCGGGTTCCAGAACATGAAACCGTTGAGGTAGATCCGTGGAAAGTTCAAGACGCTCATGAGCTGCTCTCCTTAGCGTTTCCACTGGGCGCGTTTGAGCGACCAGACGTAATCCAGTTTTTGATAACCGATGAAGTCTTTGTCCGGCAGTACGCTGGTGGGGTAGAGGATTCCGCCTGTGTGGTCGATGTTGAACGAGAAGAAGGTGTTCTTCTTCGTCGAATAGGCCGCCGTGCTGTGGCAGGCCAGGCACGATGAGGTGCCCTGGAACGCCGACTCCAGCTGGGAGTTGGCCAGCAACTTGGGCTCGGCCTGGTTGCGGTCGAACTGCACGCCGATCAGTTCGTACTGCGCCAGGTTCGGGTACTGCTGCTGGTAGCTGCTGTTCACCGGCTTGGCCGCCTCGGTGGGGCCGGTGGTATTGGTCATGGGCTGGGGCTTGGGGTCGTTGGTGACGGTGTACTTGGGATTGTTGCGGTTCTCGAAGGTGGTCCAGACCCAGTCCGGGGTCAGCTTGTTGATCACGTGCATGCCGCTCAGTGCGGCATAGCCCACCTGATACTGGCCCGTGCTGTCCACGTAATAGGCCTGGGAGATGTAGTACCCGTCCTGGGTCAACAGGGCCTTGAAGTCCTGGTCGGTGCCGATCCAGAACCAGGAGGTTTTCAGCTCCCAGGCCGTGTCTGGGAAGTCCAGGTTGCTGGTGAGCTTGGCCAGGCCATCGCGGTTGTAGATCTTGTTGGTGACGATGTAGTTGAAGGTGTCCTCGCCCATCAACAGGTGAAAGCGCACCAACTGTTCGTTTTTCGACGGCGGGACCGGCGGGCCACTGCGCATTTTCAAGGCCAGGCCATCCACCTGCTGGATGCCGTTCTGCGGGCTGCCAGCCATGTCGTTGCCGAGAAACTGAAACAGACCTTTGGGGTCCATGCCCTGCTTTTGTGCCAGATCCGGCACTTCGCTCGGCAGGTTCTCGTGGTCGGAATAGGGCAGGGGGGTGGCACCCTTCAACAGGTAGACCTGATCGGAAGGCTTGAACGTCTCCCAGACCAGATTGTTGTTGTGGCTGGCATCTGGCTGGTTGAGGCAGACAAACCAGTTCCACGCCATGGTTTCCGGGCTCTGCTTGAACGTGGCCAGGGTGGTCGTGGGGTCGTCTGCGAATGTGAGGAACTTGCCGCAATCGAAGGTGTTCGGGCCCTGTGCTTGAGCGAGGCCGCTCAACACACTGAGCACCGCTATAGGGATGGTTCGCCGCATGGAATCTCCTTGGCCTGAGCCGTGTCGTCATAGGGGCGCCCTAGGAAATGCTCTAGGAGCAGTTGCTTTACCGCAGTGGCCGGCAGGTGCTCCGGCAGTGGTAAATCGCAATCGGTGATCAGTAGCGGCCCCACCTCATCGTTGCTCGGCAAGCGTCCGTGGCTGCCGCGAATCAGTCGGGTATCCAGGGGAATCAGGTCCATGTAGTAGCGAAAGCCGAGCTTCTTCTGCAGCAGGCGGCGGGCGACCCGCAGCTTGGGAAAGCGAATCGCCGGATCGATGAACAGCTCCAGCGGGTCATAGCCCGGCTTGCGGTGGATATCCACGGTGCGGGCGAAGTCCGGGGCCAGGCGGTCGTCGAACCAGTAGTAGTAATCGAACCAGAAGCCCGGGGCGGCCACCGCCACCAACTCGCCGCTGCGCGGGTGATCCAGCTGCCAGGCCCGCTGTTCGGTTTTATCCAGCACCTGTTCGATGCCCGGCTGGCGCTGCAGCAGGGCCTTGACCCGAGCAATGTCCCTGGGCTGGCGCACGTAGACGTGGGCGATCTGATGGTCGGCCACGGCAAAGGCGGCACTGGCACCGGGGTCGAGCAACTCCCAGCTCAGGGACCGGCGTACTTGCAGCAGGCCCTGTTCCCGTAGCACGCGGTTGATGGAGATCGATTGCTGCACCGCTTCGATGCCGTATTCGGAAACCAGCATCACCGCCGCGCCTTGTTGCTGGGCAAAGTCCAGCAGGCGCCCGACTTCATGGTCGATGGCCTGCACTTCATCGCTGATGGACGGATGCTCGGGACCCAGGCGTTGCAGGCTGTAGTCCAGGTGCGGCAGGTAAATCAGTTGCAGGTCGGGGCGGCTGATCTGGAACTCGGCGATGGCGCAATCGACGATCCAGCGACTGGAGGCGATGCCCGCCGCCGGGCCCCAGAAGCCCGGAAAGGGAAACTCGCCGATCTGCCGTTCGATGCGCTCGTGTAGCCCGGGCGGTGACGAATAGAGGCCGAACATCTTGCGCCCGTCGGCCGGGTAGTGGGGGCGTGGCGTAATCGCGGCATCCACCTCGGCGTACATGTTGAACCACCAGAACAGCTGGCTGCAGCGCAGGCCGGGGATCTCACGTTGCAAGGTCTGCCAGACCTTTTCACCCTGGATCAGCGCATTGGGCTGCAGCCAGAAGCGCACTTCGGCCTGATCGCGGAAATACCAGCCGTTGCCGACAATGCCGTGTTGCGAGGGCGGCAATCCGGTAAGGATCGAGGCCTGTACCGTCGAAGTCACGGCCGGGAACACCGGGCGCAGCCGAGCCATTTTGGCCCGTTGCAGCAGGGCGTTGATCCGCGGCGTGTCCGGGCCCAGCAAGCTGGGGGTCAGGCCGACCACGTTGATCAGCAGCAGGGGCTGGCGCAGCGCTTCAGAGGGCATGGGCCGGCGCCTCCATGGGAGACGATTGCCCACGTAGCAAGTGCCGCTGGCGCAACTGTTCTTCGACCCATTGCAGTTCTGCGGCAATGCCGTGGAGCAGGGCTTGTTCGGTGTCCGGGCGCAGGGTGCCGGGCAGTACGTTCCAGCTGTAGGTCTCGACTTCCAGCACCGGCTGGCACTGCGGATGGGCGGCGAGAAAGTCGAAGGTGCGCATCAGGGCCTGCTGGCTGCCATTGAGCTCCGGCAGCAGGAACTGCTCACTGAACAAGGGCACGTGAAAGTGAATGCGCAACTCGGGGCAGTGGCCTTGCACCGCTTCCACCGCCTGCAATGCCTTGGGCAGGTCGGCCCAGGCCAGCAGTTGGCCTTTGAGGTCACGGGCCTTTACCTGATGCAGGTAGGTGGCTTCGGCGAAGGTGCCCAGGGCCTGCAGCACCTGCTCGCGGCGTTGCGGGTCAGTCGCGGGCAAGTGACAGATCAGTGCGTTGGACAGTTGGATCTTGCCCACCGGTATGCGCGCCTGCAGCAGCCGTTGCAGCGATTGGTAGCAGTCCTCGAAGACCACCGCCTGGTGGCAGACGTCGAAGCACAGCGCCAGGTATTGATGGTGGGGATCGGTGGCTTTCCAACGCTGAAAGAAGGCGATGGCCTGATCGGTGTTTTCCAGTACGCAGTCCGGCTCCATCTCCAGGCACAGCAGGATCTTCTTGCCGCTGCGCCGATGCAGGCTGGCCAGCCCGGCGGTCAACTGCAACAGCTGGGCCTCGGCCTGTTGTTGCTGGGCGTCGTCCCAAAGGGCCGCATAACCTAGAGGCACGCTGGAAATCACGCCCTGCTGGCAGTCCAGGGGCAGGGCGGCGGCGAGCAACTCCGCCAGTTGCAGGCTGTATTCCAGGCGTTGCGGTTCGGCCCAGGTCGGTCGGTAGACTTCGGCCTTCACCGCACCCAGATGAAACTGGCCATAGGGAAAACCGTTGAGGGACGTCAGGCGCAGCCCGCTGTCGTGCAACAGCCCGAGGAAGGCTTCGCGCACCGCGGGCTGCTGCAGTTCGGCGGCCGCCTGGGCACTGATCCACAGGCCGCTGTCCTGCACCGCCAGGCCACGCTGGCGGCGCACCCCCTGGAAGTGCTGGCGGATCGAACTCTCCAGGCCGGCCACGTCCCGTGCCGGATGCACGTTGCTGCAGTAACCGATCTGCGCGGCGCTCCAGCCGGCCCGGGCACTCATTTGACCACCGGTTCCTGGCCCCTCAGGGCCGAGTTGTCCTGCCACTGGCGACGCTGGTCGATGGGCAGCGGGGTACTCACCAGTTGCTTGTCGAGCTGCCCGCTCTGGGCGAAGAAATCCACCGGGTTATGGAACAGCACCTGTTCCACCTGGGCTTCGCTGAATCCGGCCGCGAGCATGGCCTGGCCGGTCTTGGGCACCTTGAGCGGATCGCTGATGCCCCAGTCGGCGGCGCTGTTGACCACCATCTTCTCGGTGCCGTACTCCTTGAGCAGGGCCACCATGCGCTGCTCCGACATCTTGGTGTTGGGGTAGATGGAGTGCCCGCGCCAGCAGTCGCTGTCCAGCACCAGGGGCAGGGTCAGTTCGTTGAGGTGGTCGATGATCACCAGATGCTCGGCGATAGCCACTTCCCGGATCACGGCCAGGGTGCGCTTGGTGCCGCCGATCTTGTCCCGATGCGGGGTGTGCACCAGCACCGGCAGGTTGAACTGCTTGGCCAGCTCCAGTTGCGCGGCGAGAAAACGGTCCTCCTCGGGGGTGATGTCGTCATAGCCAATCTCGCCGACTGCCACCACGCCGTCCTTGACCAGATAGCGCGGCAGGATCTCCAGTACCTCGTTGGCTACCGACAGGTCATTGGCTTCCTTGGGATTGAGGCCGATGGTGCAGAAGTGGTGAATGCCGAACATGCTGGCGCGAAAGCGCTCCCAGCCCAGAAGGGTGTCGAAGTAGTCAATGAAACTGCCGACGCTGGTGCGCGCCTGGCCTTGCCAGAAGGCCGGCTCGATCACCCCGGTGATACCGGCGGCGGCCATGTTCTGATAGTCGTCGGTGGTGCGGCTGACCATATGAATGTGTGGGTCGAAGTACTTCGGCATGGTGAGTCCCTGATGTAGTGGTAGAGAAACCTGGGTGGGTGCGCCGGTGTCGATTCAGGCGTCGGGTGGCAAGTGCTGGAGCCAGTGCGGTGGCAGTCGTCGCTGCTGGCACAGGTTGCGCAAGCGTTGGCGCTGGGCCTGGCTCAACAACTCGAAGGCGATCGCATGGGGCAGTCCGTCGCTGACACTGCGGAACGCCGCCAACTGCTCTTCCATATGCTCCAGGGCCAGTTGGTTGAGGTCGACGCTGTGGCGCTGGGCCAGGCCTTCGATGCGCCCACTGTCCAGGCCCATGCCCAGGGTCTTGAGCACCAACTGATGGAAGGCCCGGTCGTGGTAGTGGCGAGCGGGAAAGGGGTTGTCCAGGGCGATGGCGGCGAACACTTCACGGTTGTTGGTACGTCCTGCCTGGAGCGCCAGTTCGACGCTGCGACCCTCTGTGTCGAGGTCATCGAGGACCCTGAGCAGCACGCTTTTTTCCTGGTCGTCGCCCCAGAGAAACAGCTGGCGCAGCAGTGCCAGTTGATCGCCGCCGGCCTGCTGTTTCAGCAGTTGCTCCAGGAGCAAGGCCCGGGCCAGTTGGGTCCGGTTCCAGCCCGGGCTGGCGCTCACCCCTGTGTTGCCAAGGCGACGCTTGCACTGGCTGCTGAGCAGCACCAGGGTGTTGGCCGACGGTTGGCTGGCCAGTTGCTCCAGGGCTGCGTGCCACCAGCGGCGGTTCTCGTCGTCGAGCTGGTTGTCGAGTTGGCGGCGGCGCTCGGCAAAGGCCTCATGGCGCATGGCGAGCGGGAGCGAGGTGGGGAAAATGACGTCCATGGTCATGTCGGCTTGATCCAGCGTTGAAGGTGGGGCAGCAGGAAGAACACCAGCACGCACAGCAGGCTGCCCAGGGGTTGATTGGCCAGAGCCAGCACCAGGGCATCGAACAGCGGCAGGGCGGCGAGGCCGGCACCGATAAAGGCACGAATCTGCCGCTGGCGCGGGTTGGCCAGGTGCCGCCGGTAATGCCAGCCCAACCAGCCCAGCCACAGCAGCAGGACCAGCCAGAACACTCCGTTGTCTGCGTAAGCGGCGAGGGCCAGGGGGCTGAGCATCAGCAGCAGCGGCAGGCGGCCGAGCAGCTGGTTGCGATGCTCCAACCGGGCCAGGTAGGTCAGGCCGGCGATGTAGGTGCCCAGCAGCGCGGCGCACAGCCACAGCGGTTGCGGTGGCATGGCCAGGCTAGCGGCGGCGGTCAGGTACAGGGCTGAGCGGCAGCCGCCCATGAGCCAGACGCTGTGGGGGTATTTCTTGTGCAGCAGGTTGTAGGCCAGGATGAACAGCAGCAGCAAGCCGGCACTGGCCAGCAGCCAATGGGGCTGCGCGATCAGGTGGCTCAGGCCCAGGACCGATAGGGTCGCCAGCAACAACAGGGCGGCGGTGGCCAGGCTGACCTGGGTGCGGCTGACCAGACCGAGGACAATCGGCCGCGGGTTTTGATGCTGCTGGTCCCAATCGGCATCCAGCAGGTCGTTGAGCAGCATCCCGGCCAGGTACAGCGCCGAGAGCGCCACCAGCAGCAGGGTCCAGACCAGCGGCGAGGGCGGTGCCAGGGTGGTGGCGCTGCTGGCCAGCAGCGCGGCGGCCAGGGCGTTGGTCCACACCGTCGGCAGGTTGGATACCCGGCCCAGGGTCAGCCAGGTGGTCAGGGAGGAGTGGCTCATTGGGCGCAGCCCTCGGTCCAGGCGAAGTCCGGCCCACCGAAGCTGCTCAGGCGCAGCAGGGCCTGCTCCATCACCGGCAGTTCGATGTGGTGCACATCGGTGGACTGGCCGAGGCGGTTGAGCATCGGGATCGACAACTGGCCCCCCAGGTGCTGGCGAAACTCCTCCAGCCCCAGCAGCACCAGGGAGCGGCCCTGGGCATCCTGCAACCGCAACTCCGGCGGGCACAGGTTGAAGCCGAGCTTGTCCAGCAGTTGCAACAGGCGCTGGGTTTCAGCATTGCTCAGCAAGCCGGTGGCATTGGCATAGAGCGCGTCCAGGGCCATGCCCACCGCCACCGCCTCACCATGGCGCAAACGATGCTGGCTGAGGTTCTCCAGCTTGTGGGCGGCCCAGTGTCCATAGTCCAGGGGGCGGCCATTGCCCCGTTCGAAGGGGTCGCCGGCCCCGGTGATATGGCCCAGATGCAATTGCGCGCAGCGGAAGATGGCGTAGCGGCTGGCGCTGTGTTCAAAGCTCGCCAGGGCCTCGGCCTGCTGCTCCATCCACTGGAAGAATGCAGCGTCCTTGATCACTGCCACTTTCACCGCTTCGGCCAGCCCGGCGATCTGGTCCCTGGGCGACAGGCTGAGCAGCAGCTGGAAGTCGTTAATCACCGCCGTGGCCGGGTAGAAGGCTCCCAACAGGTTCTTCTGGGCGAAAGCGTTGATGCCGTTCTTGACCCCGATGCCGGCGTCGTTCTGGGCCAGCACCGTGCTCGGGATGCGGATCAGCCGCATGCCCCGGTGGAAGGTGGCGCAGGCATAGCCGACGGCGTCCAGTACCGCGCCACCGCCCAGGGCCAGCACATAGCAGTGGCGGTCCAGGCCGTGCTCAAGCATGTGGGCATACAACTGCTGGAGGACGTCCGGGGTCTTGCTCAGTTCGCCCGCCGGTACCGGAATCGGTGCGGCCTGCAGATGCAGGTCGGCGGCGTGGGCGCTGAAATAGGCGTCGATCTGTTGCGGCAGTTGTGGGGAGCACTGCAGCAATTGTTCATCGATGAACACCAGCACGGTGGTCCGTCCCTGTTGCGCTTGGGCCAGTTGTCGGTGCAGGCAGGGATTGTCGGCCTGGAAAATGTGATCGGTGAACAGCACCGGGTAGTGGTAGCTCACCTCGAAGCGCCCTTCCAGAGGCTGGCTTTGCTCCATCGGCGATTGCGTAACACGAGGCTTGAGCAGGCTGCGGGCCCCTAGGACCAATCCCGGCAGCACCATGCTGGCGAGAATGGTCGCCAACAGCGCGTTCTGCTCCACCAGCAAACTGCCGATGGCGGCATAGGCCAGGGCCAGCCCGGCATTGGCCAGGGTGGTGACCAGCAGGAACTGGCGCAACGGATAGCGCTGCATGCCGGCGGCCAGTACCGAGGTCTCTGCCAGCACCGGGACGCCACGCAGGCAGATCAGCGACAGGGTGCTGAGGCGATAGGCCAGTTGTCCCGGCTGCCAGCTCCTGAGCCCCAGCCAGTTGGATAGCAGGCGAAAGTAGCCGGCCCCCAGCCAATAGCCCAGGCAGGCTCCCAGGCACAGGCCGATAAAGATCACCAAGTAGCCGCCGACGGCGCCCAGGACCGCGACGGCCAGCAGCGCCACCAGGCTGGAAGGCACTGGCAAGAGCACATCGAGGGCCAGCAGGGTTACCAGCAGCAGAGCGAGGCTGGTGCGTTGCACGGGATCGGAAGGGAGGAAGCTGCCCAGGTGATTCAGCAACTGTTGGATCTGTTGTTCAAACAGCAGGAAGCTGGCGACCACCAGGATCGAAAACAGCACTAACGAGAGCCAGTAATTTTCGGCCGCACCCTTGAATGAAAAAACTCGAGGCAATGAACTGCGCTTCATCAAGCATCCCTCTTGATTAATATGACTAATTCCGTGTCAGTGTCAGCTGGGGCAGGCGGGGGCGTCCGGTTATTGAGTTCCTCGACAGTTTTTATTGGTTTTCTGGCGGCTGAAGAGCACTTCAGTGGCGAGTAGCTATCAACTTAGCCAAGGCCGCTGGATTTGCAAGTAAGGTGAGTGAAGTGGCTTGCAAGGCTCTTTTTTGGCCTGTTGGGAAAGTATCGAATTCGGCTATTGATACTGTTGAAAACAGCTTTCCGAGGGGCGTGTTGCAATCTCGTTGCTTGGCTTTAAGGGCAATGAAATCGGGGGCGTAATCCTGCGGGAGGGAGTTTTTAAGATTTTGCTATATGGGTTATTTTCTTTGGTTATATTGAATTAAAGGTAACCGTAAGAAGTAAGCGCTGGCCTTTATAAGTGTTGATGTTATTAGGCCGAATCGGCTCTTGGTAAAACTCAAGGCAGGATTTGAAATAATGGGGGGGTTAAATAATTTCCATTAGTCAGCTATTGAATGTCGTTTTTGTTAGTGGCGCCATTTATTTGACCGCGGCGAGTTGTTGGGTCGCGAGTTTGGTCGCAACTAACAGTTAGTTTGAATAACAAGAATCATTCGTATGTAACCCGGAAAGTTGTCTTGCTTGCGACAACACGCGGTGTGGCGTCCTTGCCCTGTGGATATCTGTCCGAGGGCATGGGGGCCAGCCCCGACACAAACGGCGGTGAGGCTGAGCTCACCGCGGTCATCGACGCAGAGTACGGGCTGTCAGGCCGCGAGGAACTCTTCGGTGGATAGGACATTGGCGTAGGCGAATGCCAGGGCCGACATCACCGTGCTTTGGACCTGCGCCGCCGGCACTCGCTGGCCATTGAACTCCAGGTCGAGGGTGGCGCAGGCGTCGTGTATCACCTGTACCGGATAGCCCAGGTCGGCAGCGGCTCGTGCGGTGCCCTCTACGCACATGTGGCTCATGTTGCCCACTATCACCAGTTCATTGATGCCTTGTTGCTGGAGGATCGCCTGTAGCTCGGTTTCCCGGAACGAGTTGACGAAGTGCTTGAGCACCACGGGTTCGTCGGCGCGGTTCAGCACCTTGGGGTGCAAGTGCGCCCCCTCGGAGCCTGGGGTGAAGAAGGGTGCGCTGTCGGAGGTGAATTCGTGGCGGATGTGCACCACCGGTTGCGCCTTTTGGCGAAAGGCCTGGATCAGCCTTGCCGCGTTGTCCGCCGCCGCGTCGACTCCGACCAGGGGCCATTTGCCGTGGGCGAAGTAGTCGTTCTGGATATCGATTACGATGAGCGCCTGTTTGGCCATGGGTGTTGCCTCCAAGTGAGTGGATAACCTGGGGCCCAGTATCGGCGGCTCTTGCTCCCTGGAGGATTGGCCGCATCGACATTAACAGGGGGAAAACTGACAGTGGGCATTCAAGGCTCGGTCGCCGAACTGGGCGTACTGCTTTATCCCGGGGTGCAGATGGCGGCGGTGCATGGTCTGACCGATCTGTTCGAAGTGGCCAATCGAATTGCCAGTGAACAGTCACAGGCGCAACTGCCGCGGTTGCGGGTCAGCCATTGGCAAGCGCTTGAGGCGCAAGGCCCGAGGCGGGTCTACGACAGCCTGGAGGGAGAGAGCGCCCGCCTGCTGGCAGTGGTGATACCGCCTTCGCTGGCAGGTTTTTCCGCGAGCCAGTCGTCCTCGGCTCTGGTGAGCTGGTTGCGCCAGCAGCATGCGGCCGGCGCCACGCTTGGCGGTGTCTGTGTGGGCTCGATCCTGCTGGCCGAGAGTGGCCTGCTCGATGGCCGCAGCGCCACCACTCACTGGACGTCGGCCAAGACGTTCGCCGCCCGTTATCCACAGGTGCGCCTGGAGGCCGACCAACCCATAGTCGACGATGGCGACCTGATCACCACGGCTGGGTTGATGGCCTGGGCCGAACTGGGACTGCGCCTGGTGGACCGCCTGCTGGGCCCGAGCATTGCCAGTGCCACTGCGCGTTTTCTGGTGATGGAGCACAGCGACAGCGCCAGCCAGTGCGGTAGCAATTTCGCGCCGATCCTCAACCATGGCGATGGGGCGATCCTCAAGTTGCAGCACTGGCTGCAGGCCAATGGCGCGGTGGATGTGTCGCTGCCGACGATGGCGCAACAGGCGGGTCTTGAAGAGCGCACCTTGCTGCGACGTTTCCGTGCCGCCACCGGCCTCAAACCGACCCAGTACTGCCAGCATCTGCGGGTGGGCAAGGCGCGGGAAATGCTCGAGTTCACCAACGGCACCATCGATCACATCGCCTGGACCGTGGGTTACCAGGATCCGGCGACCTTTCGCAGCCTGTTCAAGAAAATCACCGGCCTGGCCCCCAGCGAATACCGCAACCGCTTCGGTGTTTCTCCCAGTGCTACCCATCGGGGGCAATAGGCCCGGCGCCGGTTAAGTCTGGTCCCCTAGCTGTTGCGCAGGCCGGGCAATGGGCAGGGATTGACGGGGCCGCCTTCGCCGGCAAGGGCGGAAGTTGCAGCGAACTTGCCGGGCATTTGCTGATCAGTTCCTTACAGACCCTGCTGAAGGAGCCCCGCGTTGTGTTGAATTTCAAGACCGCGATTTTGCTCGGGGTGCTGCTCGTTCTGGGCAGCCGCGAGCTGGATGCCGCCACTTTGTCCGTCCCCGCTGCGGCACCGGCGAAACCGGAACTGCTGGTGGAGGGGGGTCTGCTTGGGGCTATCAGTTCGAGCATCGATGAGGTTCAGGAAAAACTCGACCTCAATGAAAGCCTGATCGATGCCTGGCGCTTGCGGGCCGACCGTGCAGCGGACGAAGTGGGGCGTCTGGTCAATCAGCCCTCGGACCGCTCGGGCTGGAGCATAACCGGGGATTTCCTCACCCTGTCCGGCACCTGGCTCGCCAGCTTTGCCTTGCTCACTCTGCTGGGCGGATGGCTGGCGCGGCGCCTGAGCCGGCAACCCTGGCTGCAGGCTCGGCCCCGTGGCCAGGGGCTGCTGGAGTACTTGCTGCCCTACACCGTGCCCGCGCTGATCTGCCTGCCGCTGACCCTGTATGTCAGCCATTCGCTGCCTGGCTCGGTGGGGCGGGCGCTGGCCCTGTGCCTGGCCTATGCCACCAGCAGCGGCATCGTCTCCACCTCGGTGCTGCTGTGCCTGATCGTGATGTTCAACCTCGGGCACAAGCGCCCGGCGGTACGCATCATCCGTGACTACTGCCCCAAACCGCTGTTCCTGATCGGCTTTCTCGCTGCCCTCAGCGATGCTCTGACCAGCCCGCAGATCGCCCGTCAACTGGGAGGCAACATCACCAGCAGTGTGGCGGTGCTTACCGGTCTGCTGGCCTCGGTGGTCTTCGCCGTGCTGGTAATCCGCCTGCGCCGGCCAGTGGCGCATCTGATCCGCAACCGTCCCCTGGCCCAGCGCCTCAAGCAACCGGCGTTGCAGGAGTCGCTGCGGATCTTTTCCGGGCTTTGGAACTGGCCGATCCTGCTGATGGTGCTGGTCTCGGCGGTCAACCTGATCGGTGCCGGCGAGGACAGCCAGAAAGCCTTGCGCTGCGCCTTGCTGACCACCGTGCTGCTGATCGCCACGGTGTTCCTCAGCACGGTGCTGCAGCACCTGTTCAAGTCCCGTAGCCCCCAGTCGATCCAGCGCAGCAGTGCCTATAAGGAGCGTTTTCTCAGTCTGCTGCACGCCTTGCTGCGGATCGTCATGGCCATTGCCTTCATCGAGATCCTTGGCCGCATTTGGGGACTCTCGTTGCTGGAGTTCGCCCAGCGCAATACCGTGGGCCGGGCCATTAGCGACTCCCTGAGCAGCATCGGCCTGATCTTCCTGGTGACCTGGCTGCTGTGGGTAGTGCTGGATACGGCGATCCAGGAGGCACTGAAACCGTCTCTCAGCAAACGCTCGGCACGTCAGCCCAGCACCCGGGTCAAGACCATCCTGCCGCTGCTGCGCAACGCGATCAAAATCATCCTGGTGGTGATCTGCGCAATCACCACCATGGCCAACCTGGGGATCAACGTTGCGCCGCTGCTGGCCGGTGCCGGCGTGGTGGGACTGGCCATCGGCTTCGGCTCCCAGCAACTGGTGCAGGACGTGATCACCGGCCTGTTCATCATCATCGAAGACACGTTGTCCATTGGCGATTGGGTGGTGCTCGACTCCGGCCACGCTGGCACTGTCGAAGGCCTGACCATCCGCACCCTGCGCCTGCGGGACGGCAAGGGCTTCGTGCACTCGGTGCCGTTCGGCCAGATCAAGGCCGTCACCAACCAGTCGCGACAGTTCGCCTATGCCTTCTTCTCGGTGCAGTTCACCTACGACACCGACGTCGACCGAGCCATCGAGCTGATCCGCGAGACCGGGCGCTCGATCAGTGAAGACAGCTTCCTCAAGTACAACCTGCAAGGCGGCCTGGACGTATTCGGGGTGGACAAGATGGACCTCAACGGCGTGGTCCTGACAGCGCAGTTCCGCACCGTTTCCGGTGGCCAGTACGCGGTCAGCCGGGCCTTCAACCAGCGCCTGAAGAAGCTTGTGGATAACTGCCCCTGGGTGCACTTCGCCCAGACTTATCCACAGCCGGTGGTGCTGCCGGAGCGACGTATGCACGAAGACGAGCCCGAGCAAGATGCTTCGGCCCTGCTGCTCCCCGAGTCCCCGCGCCCGCAGTGATCGCGTTGCCCTGCCTATGCAACGACCTGCGCCCGGGCTCGTCCCATGTAGGAGTTGGTTGCCAGCGAAGAGGCCGCCGGATCTGGCGCGAGGCTCTCGGGCCCATTCGCCGGCAAGCCGGCTCCTACGAGGGTTGGGGGTGGTTTGCCAGGAAGGGGGGGCTGCTGCCTGTGTAGGAGCGGGCTTGCCAGCGAAGAGGCCGCCGGATCTGGTGCAGGGCTTTCGGGCCCTTTCGCCGGCAGGCCGGTTCCTACGGGTCAGTGCTGGATGAGTTTGTTGCGCAGGGCCTGGGCGGCCTGGGGCTCCAGTTCCAGCCACAGGTGCTGGGTGCCGGCGATGGCGGCAGCGGCTGGCAGGCCGTCGCGATACACCAGGCGGTTGCCGCTCAGGGCCGCCACCTTGGGCCCGGGCAGCAGGGTGCCGGCAAGGTTCAGCGGGTCCACGCCGCAGACGGCGATCAGGCTGCCGTCATGGGGCCGGCGGCGTACTTCCCGCAGCAGTGGGATGGCCTCCGGCAAGGCGAATTGCTCGCCGGCCAGGCCGCTGACAAAACGTCCGCCACGGATTTCTCCGCGGGCTTCCAGCCGATGGAAGGTGCGCAGCAGTTCGCGCCAGCTGGGCAGCCAGTCCGCCTCGCGTTCCAGCAGTCGCCAGAACACCACGCCGTAACGGCGTAACAAGGTCATGGCCACCTGTTCCAGGGTGGCCGTCGAGTCCTGAGTCGCTGAACGACGCAGCAAGGCCCAGCGTCCGGCATCGTCCATGCCGCCGACAAAGGCCCCGCGACCTCGTCGGCTGCTGCGGTTCTGGCGTTTGCTCGCTGGTGTGATCAGGGCGCGCAGCCCGGCGAAACTGTCGGCGTTCACCAGGCCGGCGCCCACCAGTTCCTGGAGCACGCTTTCCAGTTCGCTGCGCAGCAGGTGGGCTTCATGCAGCAGTTCATCGAAAAACAGTGCGCCTTGCTGGCTCAGTACGCTGTGGACTTTCTGTGCCCTGGGCGACAGTTCCTGGCTGTCGGCCGGGCTGGTCAATGCGCTCCAGAGTGCGGCCTGGGAGCGTGGCAGCAGTACGATCGGTGTGCTGCGCAGAGCGCTGCTGGCGGTCTTGCCCGTGCTGTTGATCCGGCTCCAGACCACCTTGCCGCTGCGGCACAGCTCATCCAGCCAACTGGGGGAGTAATCCTTGATCCGCGCCGGCAGCAGGTCGCTGTCCCAGGCTGAGGCCGCCGCCGGATAGCCTGCGAACTGACTGACTACCTCGGCGAGCATGGCGCTGCCCTGGCCCTGAGTGCCTGGGGACAGGTGCTGCCAGTCGAACAGGAAACGCATGAAGTCCTGCAGGGCCACCGGTTCGATCTCCCTGCGCAGGCGCTTCACCGTGTAGCGATGAATCCGTGCCAGCAGGTGGCGTTCGCACCACTGTTCTTCGTGGCTGCCGGGGCTGAAGCGACCCCGCAGTACATAGCCTTCGCTTTCCAGCTGGACCAGGGCCTGGTCGATTTGCCCGGGAGGCAACCCCAGGGGGGCGGCGATCTGAGCCAGGGTCTGTGGGGCAAAACCGCTGAGGCGCGCGCGAATCAGCTCCACTCGCGCAAGCTCCGGGTCCCAGACCTGATCGAAGCCGGGAATGGGGTTCAGGGCCGGCTGCAAGGGGGCGTGGGGATACAGGGCTTGCAGGCAGGTGATGCGCTCCAGTGCCAGCCACAGATGTTCACTGGGGCCCGCCGGCAAGCGGCAGGCGCGACCCTGGGCAGCCAGGGTTGCCAGCCATTGCGGCCATTGGGGGTTGGCTTGGGCTTCCGTCTCGCTGATGGCGGCGAGGCTCATCAGGGCTTCGTGCATTTCATCGGCCGTGGCCGGGTTTGGCCACGCCTCTTGAGCTACGGCGGTTATGGCGTCCGCATCCAGTGCGCCGAGGTCGTCGGTGGCTTGCGGGTCACTCCAGCGCCGCGCCAATACCGCCTGGGTGCGGCGTTCTTCAAGGGGTGCGTCATCGAGAAAGGTGTAGGGCTTGGCGCTGAGAATTTCCGCCGCCAGGGGGGAGGGCGCGGGCAGCTCGCGGCTCAGCAGGCGCACCTGGCCCTGTTCCATGCGCCGCAACAGCTGCAGCCAGCCTTCGCTGTCCATGGCGTCGTGCAGGCAGTCGTCGAGGGTTTGTTCCACCAGCGGGTGATCGGGAATTTCCCGTTCGCCGGCAAGGTTTTCCAGGCAGGCGATCTGATCGGGAAACACACTGGCGATCAAGTCTTCGCTTTTCATTCGCTGGATCTGCGGCGCCACTTTGCGTCCGCCGCTGTAGCGCGGCAGCGCCAGTGCCACCCCGGCGTTCCAGCGCCAGCGTACGCCGAACAGCGGGGCGTCCAGCAGCGCCTGGACCAGGATGTGTTCGGCGCTGTTGCTGTGCAGGTACCGCCAGACTTCATCCAGGGCGAAGCTGTGGCTGGTGGACAGCGAGAGGACAATGGCGTCCTCGCTGGCAGCAGCTTGTAGTTCGAAGTTGAAGGTGCGACAGAAGCGCTTGCGCAGGGCCAGGCCCCAGGCGCGGTTGATGCGGCTGCCGAAGGGGCTGTGGATCACCAGTTGGGTGCCGCCGGATTCGTCGAAGAAACGCTCCATGATCAGCGTGTCCTGGGACGGCAGGGCGCCCAGGGCCAGGCGCGCGGGTGCCAGGTAATCCACCAGTTGCTCGGCGCTGGCCAGGTTCAGGCCCAGTTCGCGGTGCAGCCAGTGGATGGCCGGTTGCAGTTGCCCGGGCGTGGCGCCGAGCAATTCGTCCAGCTGGGCCAACAGGCGCGCCACGGCGCTGGACAGCTCGGCGCTACGCCCTGGGGCTTCGCCAAGCCAGAAGGGAATGTTCGGCGGCTGGCCCTGGGCATCCTCGACCCGCACCTTGCCGGTTTCCACCCGCAGGATGCGATAGGACGTGTTGCCCAGCTGGAACACGTCGCCGGCAATGCTTTCCACGGCGAAGTCTTCGTTGACGCTGCCGATGTTCAGGCCCTGGGGTTCCAGCAGCACGCTGTAGTCGGCGTTGTCGGGAATGGTGCCGCCGCTGGTGACTGCCGTCAGCTTGGCCCCACGACGGCCGCGCAGGCTGCGGGTCAAGGCATCGCGATGCAGATAGGCGCTGCGCAGGCCCTGGCGCCCGTTGAAGCCTTCGGCAAGCATCTGTAGCAGGGCCTGGTAGTGGGCCTGATCCAGGTCGGCGTAAGGCGTGGCCCGGCGCAGCAGGACCAGCAAGGCCTCTTCCGACCATTCCTGGCAGCTGACTTCGGCAACGATCTGCTGGGCCAGCACGTCGAGCGGTGCATGGGGGATCAGCAAGCTGTCCAGCTCGCCCCGGCGCACGCAGTCCAGCAGGGCGGTGCATTCGATCAGGTCGTCCCGGGTCAGGGCAAACAACCGGCCCTTCGGGGTGCCGCCTATTTGGTGGCCGGAGCGCCCGACTCGTTGCAGGAAGGCCGAGATAGAACGGGGTGAGCCGATCTGGCACACCAGGTCGACATCGCCGATATCGATGCCCAGCTCCAGGGAGGCGGTGGCGATCAACACTTGCAGGTCCCCGGCCTTGAGCCGCTGCTCGGCCTCCAGGCGCTGCTCCTTGGCCAGGCTGCCGTGGTGCGCAGCCACCGCCTGTTTGCCCAGGCGTTCGCTCAGGTGCCGGGCCAGCCGCTCGGCCAGACGTCGGGTGTTGACGAAAATCAGCGTGGTGCGGTGTTCCCGGGCCAGGGCGGCGAGGCGTTCGTACACCAGCTCCCAGACGTCATTGGCCATGACCGCCGACAGCGGCACCGGCGGCACTTCGATGTCCAGGTCCCGGGGACGGGCATGGCCGATGTCGACGATTTCGCAGGGGCGCTCATGCCCCACCAGAAAACGCGAAACGGCCTCGATGGGTTTCTGCGTGGCGGACAGACCGATGCGCAGCAGGGGCTCGCTGCACAGGGCTTGCAAGCGCTCCAGGCTCAGGCTCAGGTGGCTGCCGCGCTTGCTGCCGGCCAGGGCGTGGATCTCGTCGACGATCACGCTGCGGGTACTGGCCAGCATCTTGCGTCCGGAGTCCGAACCCAGCAGCACGTAGAGGGATTCCGGAGTGGTGACGAGGATCTGCGGCGCGCTCTTGCGCATGGCGTTGCGTTCTTTTTGCGGGGTGTCGCCGGTGCGCACCGCGGTGCTGATCGACAGTTCCGGCAAGCCCATCCGGCGTAACTGCTCGGTGATGCCGGCCAGCGGCTCCTGCAGATTGATCTGGATATCGTTGCTCAGGGCCTTGAGCGGCGAGATATACACCACCAGGGTGGCGTCCGGCAGTTGGCCGCCGGCCGCAAGCCCCTGGCGTACCAGGTCATCGATCACCGCGAGAAAAGCGGTCAGGGTCTTGCCTGAACCGGTGGGCGCGGCGATCAGGGTCGAGCGGCGCTGGGCGATCAACGGCCAGGCGCAGGCCTGGGCCGTGGTCACGGCGGCGAAGGTACGCTTGAACCAGGCGCTGACGGCGGGATGGAAGTCGTCCAGCACCGAGTTCACGGATTGGGCAAGGTTCATGGATGGATTTATGCGGCCGCCTCCGGCAACTTGCAAGCACCGTTGATTCCACTGCCGCTTCGACACTTTCTCAGTGACGCTTGCGCCACAAACCCGCAAAATGCAACGATTCCGGCAATTCTCGACGGTCGAACCCACGGGATTGGCCGATCCAAACCATCGTTCTGAACAGACTGGGCCTGCTGACTCTATGCGAATGCGCCTTATGTTACTGGGCGGCGGAAATGCCCTTGGGCAGGCGCTGATTCGCCTGGGTGCGGAGGAGGACATCGGTTTCCTCGCCCCCCGTCCGCCGCAAGAGGGCTGGGATGCCGCGAGCCTTACGCAACTGCTCGACGACACCCGCCCGGATGCCTTGATCAACCTGGCTTACTACTTCGACTGGTTTCAGGCGGAGACGGTGAGCGAGGCGCGCCTGAGCGGTCAGGAACGCTCGGTCGAACGGCTGGCGGAGCTTTGCCAGCATCACAACATCATTCTTGTGCAGCCTTCGAGCTATCGAGTGTTCGACGGTTCCCGGGCCACTGCCTACAGCGAGAAAGACGAGCCGGTGCCCCTGGGGCTGCGCGGTCAGGCGCTGTGGCGGATCGAGCAGAGCGTTCGCGCCACCTGTCCGCAGCACGTGTTGCTGCGTTTCGGCTGGTTGCTGGATGACAGCGCCGACGGCATTCTCGGGCGTTTCCTGGCCCGGGCCGAGTCCCCGGAAGAGCTGTTGATGGCGGACGACCGTCGGGGCAATCCGACCCCGGTGGACGACGCCGCACGGGTGATCATCTCGGTGCTCAAACAACTCGATTGTGCCGCGCCGCTGTGGGGCACCTATCACTATGCCGGTCAGGAAGCGACCACGCCCCTGGCCCTGGGCCAGGCGGTGCTGACGGAAGCACGGCAACTGCACCCACTGGCCATCGAGGCGCCCACTGCCCAGGCCCATGCCGCCTGTGCCGATGCTGCCGAAGAACCGCAGCACGCGGTGCTGGCCTGCAAGAAGATTCTTCATACCTTCGGGATCAAGCCGCGTGCCTGGCGTGCGGCGCTCCCGGCTTTACTGGATAGGTTTTATCGTCATGGCTGATGGCCCTGTATTGATCACCGGCGGCGCCGGTTTCATTGGCTCGCACTTGACCGATGCCTTGCTCGCCAAGGGCTACTCGGTGCGGGTGCTGGACGATTTGTCCACCGGCAAACCGAGCAACCTGCCGCTGGACAACCCGCGGGTGGAGCTGATCGAGGGCGACGTTGCCGACGCGGGTCTGGTGAGCCGTGCCATGCAAGGCTGCTGCGCCGTGGCGCATCTGGCAGCGGTGGCCTCGGTGCAGGCCTCGGTGGACGATCCAGTGCAGACTCACCAGAGCAATTTCATCGGCTCCCTGAATGTTTGCGAGGCCATGCGCCAGTGCGGCGTCAAGCGGGTGTTGTTCGCCTCTAGCGCGGCGGTTTATGGCAACAACGGCGAAGGCCAGTCCATCGACGAGGACACGGCCAAGGCGCCGTTGACCCCTTATGCGTCCGACAAGCTGGCCAGCGAGCATTATTTTGATTTCTATCGGCGCCAGCATGGCCTGGAACCGGCGATCTTTCGTTTCTTCAATATCTTCGGCCCGCGCCAGGATCCGTCCTCGCCCTATTCCGGGGTCATCAGCATATTCAGCGAGCGGGCCCAACAGGGGCTGCCCATTACCGTGTTCGGCGATGGCGAGCAGACTCGGGACTTTGTTTACGTCGGTGATCTGGTGGAGGTGCTGGTGCAGGCCATCGAGGCGCCGCAGCTGGAAGTGGGGGCGGTCAACGTTGGCTTGAATCAGGCCACGACCCTCAAGCAGATGCTTGCGGCCCTGGCCGAGGTGGTCGGTGAGTTGCCTGCCATCAGCTACGGTTCTGCCCGTGCCGGGGACATCCGTCACTCCCGGGCCGGCAACCAGCGACTGCTGCAGCGCTTTAGCTTCCCCAAGCCTACGCCGATGAGTGTCGGTCTGGCCCGTTTGATGGGCCGCTGAACGAAATTGCAGACATGAAAAAGGCGCCTTGCAGGCGCCTTTTTCATGTCTGGCGGGCTTAGAACTTGTAGCCCAGGCCAACCATGTAGACCATCGGGTCGACGTCGACATTGACCTTGGCACGGGTGCCTGGAGCCACGCCGTTGTTGTCCACATAGGCGCGGGTGTCGATATCGATGTAACGCACTTGGGCGTTGATCATGATGTTGTCGGTCAGCATGTAGTCAGCACCGACCTGCCAAGCCAGGCCCCAGGAGTTCTTGGCGCGGAAGTTGTCGAAACCGGCGGCTTGGGCGCGGCTGCCGACGTGCTCGTCGTAGATCCAGGTGTAGTTGATACCGGCACCGACATAGGGCTGGAACACCGATTTGTTGTCCAGCGGGTAGTACACCACGCTCAGGGTTGGCGGCAGGTGCTTGAGGGTACCCAGCTTGCCGTTGGCCGGAGCCAGGGCGGTGTTCTTGATCTTCACATCGTGTTCGAACGGGGTTGCGGCCAGCAGTTCGATACCGATGTTGTTGGTCAGCATGTAGGCGAAGTTCAAGCCCAGCTGAGTGTCGCTGCTCATGGTCGCCTTGCCGCCGAGGTTGGTGCCGGCCAGAGGGCCGCGATCGACTTTGACGTCGGAGCTGTTGGCTTTTGGATTGACGGTAATCGCACCGGCACGAACGATGATGTCACCGGCTTCGTGGGCGTTGGCAATCGGGGCGGCGAGTGCGAGCGCGATCAGGGAGGCGCTAAGCAGAGACTTGTGCATGGGAGCTCCAAAGGACGATTCAAATTGGCTATGTCCAATGGTAAGGATCGTCAAGTTGACTGCCTTGACTCAGCTCAATGAAATGACGAACCCCGGTGGCAGGGCTGAACTATTCTTTTGTTCTGCACTCTTTTGGCCCTCGCCCCCATGGCTCTGTAGGAGCCGGCTTGCCGGTGAAGCAGGCACCACGACCTGCCTTACTCCTGCAATTCGTAGACGTAGATCTTCTGCGCTGCCATCTGATATCCGGCATCCGCCAGCTCACTGGTGGACGCCTTGACCTGCATGGCGCCCTCGATCCAGTAGGGCTGGTACAGCTCATCGAGTTTCACCCCGACTTCGCTGGTGACGTGGACGATCTGGTTAGACGGCGGCGGCGGCACGTGGATACAGGCGCCGAAGTAGGGCACCAGGAGAAACTCCGTAGTGCGTCCTTCCTCGCTCACTTCCAGTGGCACGATGTAGCCGGGCAGGCGCACCGACTGGCCATCGAGGCTCTTGACCACCGGCGCATTGGGCAGATCCTGCTTGGCGGCGGGCGCCGATTCGGCGGACAGTGCGTCGCTCATCTGCGACAGGTCGTGCAAGGGCTTCATGTTCGGCACTTCCGGCGGTGCATCCGCCGGGATCATTTCCGACCAGGTCAGGTCCCGCGGTGCTCCAGCCGCCCACAACGGCGAGGCGATCAGAAGCGACAGGGCAAGCAGGGGGCGCAGCAGGCGTTGGGCTTTCATAAACCGGTGCTCATAAACGAATCGACAGGCCATCGGCCAGGGATTGCCGGTAGGCGCGCCAGGCCGGCACGCTGCCCATCAGCAGCGCGGCGATCAGGATACCGCCCAGCAACGTCCACTCATACTGGCTGGGCCAGGACAGTGGCAGGTACAGGCCGTAGTTCGATTGCACGTAGCCCTGGGCCAGGGCGATGCCCAGGTACAGCAGGCCCAGCCCGGCCAGGACCCCGAACAGTGCCAGGGCAAAGGCTTCCAGCACCAGCAGGGTTGCGATGTGCCAGGGACGGGCGCCTACCGAGCGTAGGATAGCCATCTCCCGGCGACGTTCATTGAGGCTGGTGAGGATCGCTGTGAGCATGCCGATCAGGCCGGTGAGGACCACGAACAAGGACACCACGAACAAGGCTTTCTCGGCGGTGCCCATCAGGCTCCAGAGCTCCTGCAAGGCCACGCCGGGGAGGATCGCCAGCATCGGCTCGCCACGGAACTCGTTGATCTCCCGTTGCAGGGCGAAGGTCGAAATCTTGCTGTTGAGGCCCAGCATGAAGGCGGTGATCGCCTGGGGTGTCAGGTCCATGTTGCGCGCCTGCTCGGCACTGATGCGCCCCTCGCCTCGGGCCGGAACGCCGTTGTGCCAATCGATGTGGATCGCCTCCATACCGCCCAGGCTGATGTGCAGCGTGCGGTCTACCGGCGTGCCGGTGCGCTTGAGGACGCCCACCACGGTGAAGGGCTTGTCGTCATGTTTGACCAGACTGATGGCTGCCACGCCATGGGCCAGCACCAGCTTGTCGCCAAGTTTGTAGTGCAGGGCATCGGCGACTTCGGCCCCCAGTACCACCTCAAAAGGATCACTGGCGAAGGCCCGGCCCACCGCCAGTTGCAGGTTCTGTTGATGACCGTACTGGTAATGCTGGAAGTAGGCGTCGGTGGTGCCCATGACCCGGTAGCCGCGATGGGAGTCACCGAGGGAAATCGGGATCGCCCATTTCACCTTAGGGTTGTTGGCGAAGTGCTCGAAGCTGTCCCAGCGGATGTTGTTGGTGGCATTGCCAATGCGGAACACCGAGTACAGCAGCAGGTTCACCGAGCCGGAGCGGGCGCCGACGATCAGGTCGGTGCCGCTGATGGTGCTGGCGAAACTGGCCCGGGCTTCGGTACGTACCCGTTCCACCGCCAGTAGCAGGCAGACCGAAAGGGCAATGGCGAAGGCGGTGAGGATCGCGGTGAAGCGGCGGTTAGCCAAGCTGGCCATGGCTAGACGGAACAGATACATCTCAGACCTCTGCGGGCGTGGCGGCGCGATTGAGTTCGGCCAACGACAGGTTGCGATCGAACAGCGGCGCCAGGCTCTGGTCATGGCTGACGAACAGCAGGCTGGCTCCAGCCTCGCGGCACTCGGCGAAGAGCAGTTGGATGAAGGCTTCCCGGGCGTCGTAGTCCAGCGCCGAGGTGGGTTCGTCGGCGATCACCAGCTCCGGCTGGCCGATCAATGCCCTGGCGGCGGCGACCCGTTGCTGCTGGCCGATGGACAGCGAGTCGGCCCGACGGCCGAGCAGGTCGGGGTCTTTCAGACCCAGATGGGCCAGCAAGGTGGCGGCCGCTTGATCGACGCTGCCGTGGCGCTGGATGGCGCGGCTGGCCCGCAGTTTGGAGAAGTGGCAGGGCAGCTCGACGTTTTCGCGCACCGAGAGAAACGGCAGCAGGTTGAACTGCTGGAAGATGTAACCGGTGTGATCGACGCGAAAGCGATCACGGGCCCCGGCGGCCAGCTCGGTCAGCTCCTGGCCCAGCAGGCGGATGCTGCCCTGGTTGGGTTTCTGCACCCCGCCCAGCAAGCCCAGCAGCGTGGTCTTGCCGCTGCCGCTGGGGCCCTTGAGGAACAGTGTTTCACCGGCTTCCAGGCGGAAGCTCGGGATATCCAGCAACTGTGGGTGACCGGGCCAGCTGAAGCCCAGGTCGGACAGTTCGATAAGTGCTTGGGTCATGTTGGGCCGATCATGCAGAGAGTGGTGTAGCCGCTGCCTGAGGCCGCGGCTACAGGCGCAGCGCTTAGAACTTCAGGGTGGCAGCCTTGGCTGTGGCCTCGACACCTTGCTGGCCACTTGGCGAAATGAGTTGTACCTGAATTTTCTGGGTGGCGGGGAAGGTCTTGAAGATTTGCCCCAGGTCGAGGTTCTTCAGGGCGTCCGGCTTGGCGCAGGTGAACTGGTAGTGAGCGTGGATCTCGCTGTGTTCGTGGTGATGTTCATGACCCGCGGCGTCCTTGTCGTCGTCATCGTGGTCATCGGCATCGGGCTTGTCGCCGAACAGCGGGCTTTCCAGTTCCTGCTTGGCCACCGTGCAAGCGGCGGCCTTGGGCAGGCTGAACAGCACCAGTGGTTGTTCCAGTTGGGTACGGGCAGCTGCGACCTTGGCCTTGTCGGCGTCGGTGCTGGGCACGTGTTCGAAACCCACCAGATTCATGGCCGGGCTTTCCAGTTCCAGCTCCAGGGCCTGGCCGTCGAGCACCGCATTCAAGCGGGCGACGCCATGTTCGTGGGCGCCGAGGCTGCCGTGTTCATGCTCGTGATCATGGGCTTGCGCGGCCTGGGCAACGGCCAGCGGCAACAGGGCGAAGGGCAGGGCGAGTAGCAGACGGCGCATAGCAAGTCTCCAGGGCGAAGATGAAATAAATGTTATGTGATCTTATAACAATTGGCTGCAGAGTTTGACCGCCCGCTTGGCGTTGCGCAAGACGCGTGGGAGCATGCTCGTCAGAAATATTCGGGAGCACAGCGATGTTGCGGATTCGTGGAAGCATCGGCGATTGGCCGGTGGATTTGACCCTGGAGCTGGACGAGGGCGACTGGGCGCAACTGGGCGCGCAGTTGCAGGCGGCCAAGCCGGAAAGTGGTGCGGTAACAGCCCGGCCGGTGAACCAGGACGATGCCTTGTGGCAGACCGCCAAGGATCTGTTGCGCAAGGCGGGCCAGATTAGCGGGCCCGAGTTGCTGGAACAGTTGGAGGGGCTGACCGGCAGCGCCGCAGCGGGCAAGCGTTTGCTGGTGCGCTTGCGCCACTGCACCGAGGTCAAGGTGATCAGCGGCGCCGATACGCCGATCTACAGCTGGGTGCAATGATCCTGTAGGAGCCAGCTTGCTGGCCAAAGGGTTCTGTCTGTCAGAACCCTTTCGCTGGCAAGCCAGCTCCTACACAAGACGGCAGATCAGTCTCAGTACAGCGCGGCGAACAGTTTGCGGCGATACGCGGTCACCAATGGGTGATCGTTGCCCAACAGGTCGAAGACTTGCAGCAGGGTCTTGTGGGCAATGCCTTCGTTGTAGCTGCGGTTGCGCATGAAGAGTTTGAGCAAGGCCTCCAGCGCCGCTTCGTATTGCTGACGGGCCAGTTGCTGGATCGACAGCTGGTACGCCGCCTCATCATCCAGCGGGTCCTTGGCCAGGCGCGCTTTGAGGTCGGCGGCATCCGGCAGGTCCGCCGCCTGCTTGAGGAAGGTGATCTGCGCCTTGGCTCCGGCCAGGGCGGCTTTGTGCTCATCGCTCTTGACCGCGTCGAGCACGGTCTGGGCTTCGCCCAGTTCGCCGCGCTCGGCCAGGCAGCGGGCATAAAGGATGAGCGCCTTGGCGTTGCTGTTGTCTTCCCCCAGCAACACTTTGAGGATGGCCTCGGCGTCGCCGATACGACCGTCGTTGAACAAGGCTTCGGCCTGCTCCAGCGGGTCGGCGGCAGGGGGAGGCGGCATCTGCACATGGGGTTCGAGCATGGCTCGTACTGCGGATTCCGGTTGTGCGCCGGCAAAGCCGTCTACCGGCTGGCCGTCCTTGAACAGCACCACGGTCGGCAGGCTGCGGATGCCGAAGCGGGCGACGATGTCCTGCTCGACATCGCAGTTGACCTTGGCCAGCAGCAGCTCGCCCTGATAGCTCTCGGCAATCTGTTGCAGCATCGGCATCAGCGCTTTGCAGGGCGCACACCATTCTGCCCAGAAGTCCACCAGGACCGGTTTGTGGAAGGAGTTCTCGATTACCGACTGGTCGAAATCAGCGGTGCGGGCGTCGAAGATATACGGCGTGTCCTGACTCATGGGGTATCTCGAATAAGCGGGAATGGAACCACTATAAAGTTGCGCGGGGTAGATCGCTATCGCCCGTGGCAGCCGGCTCGCCGGCAAATGGCCGCTGCGCGTGATACAGGCTCACGTTGCGAAACTCCCAAGGTTCGGCCAGGTCCGGCAGGGTCAGGGCGTTGAGCATTTCCAAGCGCTGATACAGCGGGTGCTGGAAGTCCCTGACCCGGGAATCCGCCACCAAGGCTTCACGGCCGCGGCTGAGGAATTCATCCAGCAGCGGCAGGTTGGCTCGGTCATAGAGTACGTCTGCCACCAGGATCAGGTCGAAGCGATCGGCCTCGGCGAAAAAATCCGTGGAATAGTTCAGCGCGACGTCGTTGAGTTCGGCGTTGGCCCGGCAGGCGGCAATGGCCAACGGGTCGAGGTCGCAGGCCACCACTTCCAGGGCGCCGGCCTTGGCCGCGGCAATCGCCGCCACACCGGAACCGGCGCCGAAATCCAGCACCCGCTTGCCTTGTACCCAGTGCGGGTGTTCGGCCAGGTAACGGGCCAGGGCCAGGCCGCTGGCCCAGCAGAAACTCCAGTAAGGCGGCTCGTGGAGAATGCGCCGGGTTTCTTCCGGGGTGAAGGCTCGGTCCATGTTCTGGGCGTCGATGAGCCAGAGTTTCAGGCGAGTGTCGGGCAGCTCGCAGGCCACCAATTGCGCGTCTCCCAGCAGCTCGCTGAGGGCGTCTTGCAGGTCGAGCGGTACATTCATGGGGCTTTGACGAACTGCAGTTGTCCCAGGGCCTGGGTGGTGGGTTGGTCGATACGTTGTGCCGGCAGGTGCAGGATCAACTGGCCGGACTGGCTGGCGCGGCCGCGCAGTTCGACCCGGGCGCCAGCGGGGAAGGCCTCGGGAGCGAAACGCAGGCGAAATGGCAGGGCCTGGTTGGTACCGGTCAGGTTGTTGCTGGCCAGCAAGCGTTGCGGACGGCCGCGCTCATCGATCACCAGCAGCGCCAGCTCGACGTCGGCGCCGGCCGGCACCCCGTCGAGGGTGCCGCTCAGTTCGCGCTGGTAGGCCGGCAAGGGCCCAAGATCGGCAGGCTGCTGATTTTTTTTCGTGGTCTGTTGCTGTGAAGAAGAGGGTGCCGCAGGTTTCGGGGCATCGCTGCTGCAAGCGACCAGCAGGCTGACAAGACTGAGCAAAACGAGCGGTCTGAGCGGCATCTGAAGCTCCAACAAGGCGAATGTCCATGTGCGAAACATAATAGTCGGTCTGTATACCGTAAAGGCTATGGCTTGTCTTGCCAGTGGGATGCGCTACCATGGCCCTCCCTTTTTTTGTTGCCTGCCACCATGCACTGTCCCTTCTGCGGTGCCAACGACACCAAGGTCATCGACTCGCGTCTGGTCGCCGAGGGCGAACAGGTGCGCCGCCGGCGTGAATGCCTGGCCTGTGGTGAACGTTTCACCACCTTCGAAACTGCCGAACTGGTGATGCCGCGCCTGATCAAGACTGACGGCAGCCGTCAGCCCTTCGACGAAGAAAAACTGCGCGCCGGTATGCAGCGCGCCCTGGAAAAGCGCCCGGTGAGTGTCGAGCGTCTGGAGGCGGCGCTGGTGCATATCAAGCACAAGCTGCGGGCCACCGGCGAGCGCGAAGTCAAATCCCTGGTCGTGGGTGAACTGGTGATGACCGAGCTGCAGAAGCTCGATGAAGTCGCCTATATCCGTTTCGCTTCGGTCTATCGACGTTTCCAGGACCTCAACGAATTCCGCGAAGAGATCGACCGTCTCGCCCGCGAGCCGGCCAAGCAATGAGCCTGTCCCCGGAGCAAGCGGTACTTGACGCCCACTACATGGCCCGTGCCCTGGAACTGGCGCGCAAGGGCCGGTATTCCACTCATCCCAACCCCCGCGTCGGCTGCGTCGTCGTTCGCGATGGCCAGGTGGTCGGCGAAGGCTGGCATGTGCGGGCCGGTGAACCCCACGCCGAAGTCCATGCCCTGCGTGCCGCCGGGGAGCAGGCCCGTGGCGCCACTGCCTATGTGACGCTCGAGCCTTGCAGCCATCACGGCCGCACACCGCCTTGCGCCGATGCCCTGGTCAATGCCGGGGTGGTGCGGGTGGTCGCGGCGATGCAGGACCCGAATCCGGAAGTGGCCGGTCGCGGCTTGCAGCGTCTGGCCCAGGCCGGCATCGACACCCACAGCGGCGTGCTGGAAGCCGAGGCCCGGTCGATCAACAAGGGCTTCCTGAAGCGCATGGAGCACGGCCTGCCTTATGTACGGGTCAAGCTGGCCATGAGTCTCGATGGCCGCACCGCCATGGCCAGTGGCGAGAGCCAATGGATTACCGGGCCTGCCGCCCGCTCCGCGGTGCAGCGCTTGCGGGCCGAATCTTCGGTGGTGCTGACCGGTGCCGACACGGTACTGGCCGATGACGCTCGGCTGACCGTACGCGCCGCCGAACTGGGCCTGGACCCCGAGCAGACTGCCCTGGCCATGAGCCGTCCACCGCTGCGGGTGTTGATCGATGGGCGCCTGCGAGTGCCTCTGGATGCGCCGTTCTTCAAGGCTGGTCCGGTGTTGGTTGCCACTTGCGCAGCGGTTGAAGAACAGTACGCCAACGGTCCGGAGTGCCTGATCGTTCCCGGCCCCGATGGCCAGGTCGACCTGCGCCGCCTGCTGTTGGAACTGGCCGCCCGTGGCATCAACGAGGTGCTGGTGGAAGCCGGCCCGCGGCTGGCGGGAGCCTTTGCCCAACAGGGCTTGGTGGACGAGTACCAGATATTCGTCGCCGGCAAGTTCCTCGGCTCCTCCGCCCGGCCGTTGCTGGACTGGCCGCTGGCGCACATGCACGAGGCGCCATTGCTCAAGATCATTGAAATGCGTGCGGTGGGCGATGACTGGCGAGTCACTGCCATCCCGGCCCCGCCAGCGAGCGTATAATTCCCGACTTTCGCCTACCCGGCGGCCCTGTTCTCGAGGAGGACTCCATGTTCACCGGCATCATCGAATCCATCGGCAGCATTCGCGCATTGACCCCAAAAGGCGGAGATGTGCGGGTCTATGTAGAAACCGGCAAGCTTGATCTGGCCGACGTCAAACTGGGCGACAGCATCGCGGTGAACGGCGTCTGCCTGACCGCAGTCGAGTTGCCGGGCGATGGTTTCTGGGCCGATGTCAGCCGCGAGACCCTCGATTGCACCGCCTTTCACCAATTGAAAGCCGGTAGCCGGGTCAACCTGGAGAAAGCCCTGACCCCGACCACCCGCCTGGGTGGTCATCTGGTCAGCGGCCATGTCGACGGTGTCGGCGAAGTGGTGGCGCGGGAGGAAAATGCCCGGGCCATCCAGTTCCGTATCCGCGCACCGAAAGAACTGGCCAAGTACATCGCCCATAAAGGCTCGATCACCGTCGATGGCACCAGCCTGACGGTCAACGCGGTGAATGGCGCCGAGTTCGAGCTGACCATCGTGCCCCACACCTTGGCGGAAACCATCATGGCCGACTACCGGCCGGGTCGGCAGGTCAATCTCGAGGTCGACCTGCTGGCGCGCTACCTGGAGCGCCTGCTGTTGGGTGACAAGGCGGCGCAAGCCACCACCAGCGGCACCATTACCGAAAGTTTTCTGGCCGCTAACGGCTATCTCAAATCCTGACTCAAGGGGGTGCCGCGTGGCGCTCAACAGCATCGAAGAACTGGTTGAAGACATCCGCCAAGGCAAGATGGTCATCCTCATGGATGACGAAGACCGCGAGAACGAAGGCGACCTGATCATGGCCGCCGAGTGCTGCAAGGCCGAACACATCAACTTCATGGCCAAGCACGCCCGTGGCCTGATCTGCATGCCCATGAGCCGCGAGCGCTGCGAGCTGCTCAAGCTGCCGCTGATGGCACCGCGCAACGGTTCTGGCTTCGGCACCAAGTTCACCGTCTCCATCGAGGCCACCGAAGGCGTGACCACCGGCATCTCTGCCGCTGACCGTGCGCGTACCGTACAAGCGGCAGCGGCCAAGGATGCCAAGGCCGAGGACATCGTCAGCCCGGGTCACATCTTCCCGCTGATGGCCCAGCCCGGCGGTACCCTGGCCCGTGCCGGCCACACCGAAGCCGCCTGCGACCTGGCGCGCATGGCCGGGTTCGAGCCAAGCGGGGTGATCTGCGAAGTGATGAACGACGACGGCACCATGTCCCGTCGCACCGAACTGGAAGCTTTCGCCGCCGAACACAACATCAAGATCGGCACCATTGCCGACCTGATTCACTATCGGATGATCCACGAACGTACCGTTCAGCGGATTGCCGAGCAGCCCCTGGACAGCGAACTGGGCCAGTTCAACCTGGTGACCTATCGTGATTCGGTTGAAGGCGATGTGCACATGGCCCTGACTCTGGGCGAGATCTGCGCTGAAGAGCCGACCCTGGTGCGAGTGCACAACATGGACCCACTGCGGGACCTGCTGATGGTCAAGCAACCGGGTCGCTGGAGCCTGCGGGCGGCCATGGCCACAGTGGCCGAGGCCGGCAGCGGCGTGGTGCTGTTGCTCGGTCACCCGCTGGATGGCGACGTGCTGCTGGCACACATTCGTGAAACGGCCGATCACCAGCCGGTGAAGAAACCGACCACCTACAGCATCGTCGGTGCCGGTTCGCAGATCCTCCGGGACCTGGGCGTACGCAAAATGCGTCTGATGAGTGCGCCGATGAAGTTTAATGCGATATCCGGTTTCGACCTGGAAGTTGTAGAATACGTGCCCTCCGAATAAAAGCCGGTCGTTTCTGGCTTGAAATTCGCGGTTCAAATATCACTGAAGAGCGTGTGCTAGACACGCTCTGGCTCTTTAAGAGATTTGTCGAATGACCCTGAAGACCATCGAAGGTACCTTCATCGCCCCTAAAGGCCGCTATGCCCTGGTGGTCGGCCGCTTCAACAGCTTCGTCGTCGAAAGCCTGGTCAGCGGCGCGGTTGACGCGCTGGTTCGCCATGGCGTGAGCGAAAGCGACATCACCATCATCCGTGCTCCTGGCGCCTTCGAAATTCCGTTGGTTGCACAGAAAGTCGCACAGAAAGGTGAGTTCGCGGCGATCATCGCCCTGGGCGCGGTCATTCGTGGCGGTACTCCGCACTTCGAATACGTGGCCGGCGAGTGCACCAAGGGCCTGGCCCAGGTGTCCATGGAGTTCGGCGTGCCAGTGGCCTTCGGCGTACTGACCGTTGACTCGATCGAGCAAGCCATCGAACGTTCCGGCACCAAGGCCGGTAACAAAGGGGCCGAAGCTGCCTTGTCCGCCCTGGAAATGGTCAGCCTGCTGGCGCAGTTGGAGGCCAAGTGATTAGCGACGATAGCGATCGTTTCAACCCGCGCGATCCCAAGCCTGCAAACGCCGGCAAGCCATCCAAGAGCGCCAAGCGTCGCGAAGCCCGTCAGCTCGCGACCCAGGCGCTGTACCAGTGGCACATGGCCAAGCATTCGCTGAACGAGATCGAAGCGCAGTTTCGGGTCGACAACGATTTCACTGACATCGACGGCGCCTACTTCCGTGAAATCCTGCACGGGGTTCCGGCCAACAAGAACGAGATCGACACCGCGCTCGTGCCTTGCCTGGACCTGGCCATCGATGAGCTGGACCCGGTTGAACTGGCGGTCCTGCGGCTGTCCACCTGGGAGCTGCTCAAGCGCGTCGACGTGCCGTACCGCGTTGTGATCAACGAGGGTATCGAACTGGCCAAGGTCTTCGGTTCCACCGACGGCCACAAGTTCGTCAACGGTGTTCTCGACAAGCTGGCCCCGCGCCTGCGTGAAGCTGAAGTGAAGGCGTTCAAGCGCTGAACCGCGCTTGCAGCTGCCATGGGCGAGTTTGAGCTGATCCGTAACTTCTTCGCTGCCGCGCCTTGTGCGCAAGGCGGCGAAGGTGTTGCCCTGGGGATCGGCGACGACTGCGCCTTGCTGGCGGTTGCTCCTGGCGAGCAGTTGGCGATTTCCACCGACACCCTGGTGGCCGGTGTGCATTTCGCCGATCCCTGCGACCCCTATCTTTTAGGCCAACGCTCACTGGCGGTGGCTGTCAGCGATCTGGCTGCCATGGGCGCCACCCCGCTGGCCTTTACCCTTGCCCTGACCCTGCCGACGGTAAGCACCGATTGGCTGCAGGCCTATGCCTGCGGTCTGAACGCCATGGCCCAGAATTGCGGCGTGCGCCTGATTGGTGGTGACACCACTCGCGGCCCGCTGACCTTGACCCTGACGGTATTCGGGCGGGTGCCTGCCGGTCTTGCCCTGACCCGCAGTGGTGCCCGAGCAGGCGATTTGCTGTGTGTCGGCGGTGAGTTGGGCAATGCCGCCGGGGCCTTGCCACTGGTACTGGGCCAGCGCAGTGCTGATGAGACCATCGCCACCCCCTTGTTGGCCCACTACTGGTCACCGCAGCCGCAATTGGCCCTGGGCCAGGCACTGCGGGGCAAGGCCACTTCGGCCCTGGATATCTCCGATGGCCTGCTGGCCGATTGCGGGCATATCGCGACCGCTTCGAAGGTCGCCTTGCAGGTGGAGGTGGAGAAACTGCCACTGTCCCCGGCATTGTTGAGCTTTCTTGGCGAACAGGGTGCCCGCGCGGCGGCCTTGAGTGGCGGCGACGACTATGTACTGGCCTTTACCTTGCCGCCTGCCGAACTGGCGCCGCTGTTGGCGGCCGGTTGGTCGGTGCAGGTGGTGGGGCGAGTGGTGGCCGGGCAGGGTGTGACCCTGCTGGACGCCGGCGGCCAGGACATCACCCCCGGCACCCGGGGTTATCAACACTTTCCGGAGACACCGTGACAGATCATCCCAAGCAGGTCCCGGCGGAGTTCGTGCCGCCGTCGGTCTGGCGTAATCCCTGGCATTTCCTGGCCTTCGGTTTTGGCTCCGGCACTTTGCCCAAGGCGCCGGGCACCTGGGGCTCGCTGGTTGCGCTACCCTTTATCCCGCTGTGGCAGATGTTGCCGGACTGGGGCTACTGGCTGATGCTCGGCGTCACCATGCTGTTTGGCTTCTGGCTGTGCGGCAAGGTCGCCGACGATCTGCGGGTCCATGACCACGAAGGCATCGTCTGGGACGAGATGGTCGGCATGTGGATCACCCTGTGGCTGGTGCCCGAGGGTTGGTACTGGCTGTTGGCGGGGTTCCTGGTATTTCGCTTCTTCGACATTCTCAAACCGTGGCCGATTCGCTGGGTCGACCGGCATGTCCATGGCGGTGTCGGCATCATGCTCGATGATGTGCTGGCCGGGGTGTTTGCCTGGTTGGCGATGCAAGGGCTGGTGTGGTGTTTCAGCTGAGGGGTTAGGCATGGGGTTCTGCCGCGCGCTGCTGGTGTTGCTGGTGGTCTGGAGCTGCTCTGGCGTTCGGGCCGGCGAGTTGCAGGCGCAGCCCCAACAAGTGCGCATCGCCAGCGAGGAATGGAACGACTACACCGAAGCCGATGGCAAGGGCTTGGCCTGGGACATCCTGCGGGAGGTATTCGAACCCCAGGGCATCCTCGTCGAACGCAGCAGCGTGCCCTACACCCGTTCAGTGGGGCTGGTGCAGCGCGGTGAAGTGGATGCGCAGGTAGGAGCCTATCGTGGTGAATCCGCGGGTGTGCTGTATCCGCGCTGGAACTACGACACCGACCATATCTACGCCTTGGGCCTGGCCAGCAATCCCGAGCTGACCCTGGCGAACCTGGGCAGCTATCGGTTGGTCTGGGTTCGTGGTTACAAGTACCAGGACTACCTGCCCAATGTTCGCCGCTACAACGAAATTCGTCGCCGCATCGGCATCCTGCCGATGTTGCTGTACAGCCGTGCTGACTATTACATCGATGCCCAGACCGAGATCGACTACGTACTCGGACAAGCTGCGGAGCCGAGCCGGTTCAAGCGTACCCACCTCGCCGAGCTGCCGCTGTACCTGGGTTTTGCCGACAATCCTCGTGGTCGGGCCCTGCTTTCCTTGTACGACCGGCGCATGGAGCAATTGGTGAAAGACGGTGTCCTGCGGCCGATCTTCCTGCGCTGGAAGCAGCCTTATCCCTTTGATAGTGGGCTGCAACCGGCGGTCCGTTGATCAAACTTATCGATCTTTATCTCCGATAATTCAGCCTAAGCGTGCAGTGGAGGCTGCTGTTACAATGCCGCCTCTGCGAATCTCCAGTCCTCATACAGATCAGGAGCACAACAGTGCCCGTCGTTTTTGTTGCCGCTTCCAAGCTGCCTACGCCTTTTGCGCAATTCACCATGCATGGTTTTCTCGATGAAGCCACCGGTCGCGAGCACGTCGTGCTCAGTCTGGGGGACATCGCCGATGGCGCGCCGGTTCTCGGTCGCCTGCACTCCGAATGCCTGACCGGCGACGCCCTGTTCAGCCAGCGTTGCGACTGCGGTTCGCAACTGGAAGCTGCCCTGCGGGCCATCGCCCGGGAAGGTCGCGGGGTGCTGCTGTACCTGCGCCAGGAAGGTCGCGGTATTGGCTTGCTGAACAAGATCCGTGCCTATGAGCTGCAAGATGGTGGCGCCGATACTGTGGAAGCCAATGAGCGCCTGGGGTTCGCTGCGGATCAGCGTGACTACGCCATGTGCCTGCCGATGCTTGAGCATCTGGGGGTCAAGTCCCTGCGGCTGATGACCAACAACCCGCGCAAGGTCAAGGCACTGGCCGACATGGGGATCCAGGTCGCCGAGCGGGTTCCGCTGCACACGGGCCACAACCCCCATAACAAACTGTACCTGGCGACCAAGGCCAGCAAGCTTGATCACATGATGGGCAATGAGCATCAGGGCGAGGTCGACCGCGCGTGACTCGGGGTCAAGTCAAGCGGCGTCTGACCGTAAGCTGGTGGCAGTACCTGGCCCTGGGCCTGGTGCCGTTGTTTGTGATCAACGCGCTGTTCGGCCAGGGCGAACCCATCCTGCCGGTGCTGGCGATGCCGTTCTTCATTGCCGGGGTGGCGTCGATGTTCGTCAGCCTGCGTTTCTTCGGCGGCTACAAGCACGCGCTGATTGCTACTCAGAAAGCCCTGGATACGCCTGAGGAACCGGCAGCCTGGATTCACTTGGCGGCCAGCCGGCGGGTGGCCTTTCTAGCGGCTTCGCTGCCGGCCTGGGTCGGTGCCCTGGCGGTATTCGTCGGCCTTGAAGCGGTGCCCTTGATGCTCCTGGCTTTGTCCACTGCGGTGCTGTTCTACCTCTACCGTATTCCGCGTCAACTGGGCTGATGCTGCGCTGGCTGGCGGTCTTCTGCCTGTTGGCCAGCGCTCCGGTGCAGGCTGCGCAGCGAGTGGTCAGCCTGGCGCCGTCGCTCTCGGAAATCGTCGTGGAGCTGGGGGCTGCCGAGTTGCTGGTGGGCGTACTGGACGCTGGTGAACGGCCAGCGTCGCTCAAGGACCTGCCTTCGGTGGGGCGTTACGGCCAACTGGATATCGAGCGCTTACTGAGCCTCAAACCTGACCTGCTGTTGCTCTGGCCGGGCAGTGTTGGTCCGGCTCAGCGCGACCAACTGGCGCGCCTGGGAATCCCTACCTTTGTCGCCGAACCTCATGACTTTCAGCAGCTGACCGCGCAGATCGCCGAGATCGGCGAGCGTCTGGGTCGCCCGGTGGCTGGCCGCGAACTGGCCGCCGAGTTGAACCGGCAACTGGCCGGATTACGCGCCCGCTATCACCGTGAACCGCCGTTGCCGGTGTTCTATCAGGTCTGGGACTCGCCGCTGTACACCGTGGGCGGTGGGCAGATCATCAGCGAAGCCTTGAGCGTCTGCGGGGCGCGCAATGTGTTTGCCGACCAGCCGCTGCCGGCGCCCCAGGTCAGTATCGAGTCGGTGTTGCAGCGCAATCCGCAGGCGATCCTGGCCACCGTCCAGGGGCAGCTGGATGCCTGGATGGCCTGGCCGCAGATCACGGCGGTGCAGCAGGGGCGGTTGTTGCTGGTGCGGGACAAGGGCCTGGAGCGGCCCAGTGGGCAGATGATTGCAGCGACTGCCAAGCTCTGTGCCTTGATCGCGCCCGAGCGCTGAGCCCCTTCGCCGGCGAGCCGGCTCCTACGGGGTCGGTGTAGGAGCTGGCTTGCCAGCGAAGGCGGCGGACCTTACAGCTCAGGCGTCCAGGTCACGCCGAGCATCCAGGTGCGGCCTTCTTCGCGGTAGCCGTAACCGTTGCCGTTGTATTCGTAGAGCTCGCGGGTATAGGACTTGTTGAAGACATTGTCGAGTTTCAGGTCCAGCTTTAGCTCCCGTTTGAGTGCCCAGCTGCTGCGCAGACCGAACAGGCCGTAGCCGCCCACAGGCACCTGCTTTTTTACGCTCAGGTCTTCATAACTCTTGCTTACCAGTTGCCAGCTGGCACCGAACGCCAATGGGTCGAACTGTCGGTCCAGGTCCAGGCTCAAGGTGCGGCGGGCACGGCGCGGCAGTTGATGGCCATTCTTGCGGTTGCGTGGATCGATGATTGCGGTACCGATGCTGGTTTGCCAGCCGAGCAGCTCCTGTTTCAGGGCCGCCTCGAAACCATTGATCCTTGCTGCGCCAACGTTTTCCGGGCGCTGCGCAACACGGTCATAAATAATCGCGTCTTTGATATCGGTTCGGTAGATCGAGGCTTCCAGGCGGCTGCTTTGCGTCAGCTGGCTACGCCATTGCAGTTCATAGCTCTTGGAGTGCTCAGGCTTGAGATCGGGATTGCTGAAACCGGGGTAATACAGATCGCTGAAATTGGGCGCCCGGAAGCCTTCGCTGTAGGACAGCAGCAGGTCATTGTCCGGGTTAAGCGGCAGGGTGAAGGTGCCGCTCCAAGTGTTCTGGCTGCCATATTGCTGGTTTTGGTCACGGCGCAAACCCAGTTCGGTGGAGAAGCTTTCACTGTGAAAACGATGCTGGATGAAGGCTGCCCGGTTCCAGCGGCTGTCTTCGGCAAATTGTGCCGGGCTGGTATTGAGCCGGTCTTCGTACCAGTCTGCGCCGAGGATCAGACTGTTGTCCTCGTCCAGGCGCATATCGTTCTGCCAGTTCAGCGAGTCCCGGTAGGTATTGAATACGCTACGTTCGTCGCTGAGCTTGTCGCGTTTGAGGTCGCGGTTTTCGCTATGTCCGAGCTCTAGCCGCGATTTCCAGTAGTCATTGAGGTTCGCGTCGAGATAGCCGCTGACGCTGCTGACACTGAAGTCGGTGTAAGGATCCTGGGCGAAGACGTTGTAGCTTGAGTCGTAGCGTCCGAAAGGGTTGTCGTAGCGAGCGCGGCCGCGGTTATCCAGCAGGTTGAAGCCTCCCTCCAAATCATCGTTCAGCGCGTGGCTGAGGGTGAAGCTCAACGACTTGTTGCGGTAGCCGTCATGGTCGGTATCGCTGGGGAACGACTCATGGGTCCAGTCGATCCCCGCCGTTTCATCCAGGCTGGCGCCGAGGCTGAAGCGGGTACGCTCATCGCCGCCGGAAAGGCCGAGGCTGCGTTCCCAGGTCTGGTTGCTGCCGAATCCCACATGCATGCGTCCTTGCAGACCTTGCTGGGCGCCACGCCGGGTGAAGATCTGGATCACTCCACCAATCGCGTCGCTGCCATAGATCACTGAGCGTGAGCCGCGCAGCACTTCCACTCGTTCGATCTGCTGGACATTCAGGTACTGCAGATTGCTGTCGCCGGAAGATGAGCTGCTGATGCGCTGGCCATCCACCAACACCAGGCTCTGGGCCGATCCGGTGCCGCGCAGATAGATGCCTGGCAGGCTGCCGCGACCACCGCTGCGCGCGACCTGCACACCCGGCACCCGTTGCAGCAGGTCGGTCAGGCTACTGGGCTGCAGGCGGTCGATGTCTTCCCGGGTGAACACGGTGTTGGCGGCGCTGCTGTCGTTGCGCGCCTCCACCTGGCGGTTGGCGCTGATCAGCATCTCGGGCAGTTTCAGCGCTTGATCGCGGTCGGGGGTGTCGGCAAAGAGTTCGGCACAGGGCAGCAGGAAAAGCGGCAGGGCCAGGCGAGAAAGTTTCATGGCTATTCCGTTAGCGCGGCTCGGCCTTCGCCGCAGTGTGTGAAGCCGGATAAGGAAGGGAGCAAAAGCGCCGCCCGCATGGCGGGCGTGCAGCAGCGGCTACAGGTAGCCGCTGTGGATCAAGCCAGGCCCAGCAGTTCCAGGCGCTGGCGTACCGAAGCTTCGATGCCGGCTTCGTCGAGGCCGCATTCGGCGAGCATCTGCGCCGGTTTGGCGTGCTCGACGTAGGCATCCGGCAGGCCCAGGTGCAGGATCGGCTTGAGGATGTTCTCACGAGCCAGGAACTCGCTGACTGCACCACCGGCGCCGCCCATGATGGCGTTCTCTTCGATGGTCACCAGCAGTTCGTGACTGCCGGAAATTTCGCGGACCAGGGCTTCGTCCAAGGGTTTGACGAAGCGCATGTCGATCACGCTGGCATCGAGCTTCTCGGCCACTTGCAGGGCTTCGGCCAGTTGTACGCCAAACACCAGCAGCGCAACCTGTTTGCCTTGGCGACGGATTACACCCTTGCCGATCTCGATCGGTTCCAGGTCCTTGTCGATCGGCGCATTGGGGCCGCTGCCCCGTGGATAACGCACCGCTGCCGGGCCGTTGTACAGGTGGCCGGTGCTGAGCATCTTGCGCAGCTCGTTCTCGTCGCTTGGGGTCATCACCAACATGCCGGGGATGCAGCGCAGGTAGGACAGGTCGAAGCTGCCGGCGTGAGTCGGGCCGTCTTCGCCCACCAGGCCGGCGCGGTCGATGGCGAACAGCACATCGAGGTTCTGTACCGCCACGTCATGGATCAGTTGGTCATAACCGCGCTGGAGGAAGGTCGAATAGATCGCCACCACCGGCTTGGCGCCTTCGCAGGCCATGCCGGCCGCCAGGGTCACCGCGTGCTGCTCGGCAATCGCCACGTCGAAGTAGCGCAGTGGGAATCGCTCGCTGAAGGCTACCAGGTCGGAACCTTCCTTCATCGCCGGGGTGATGCCCACCAGGCGTGGGTCGGCAGCGGCCATGTCGCACAGCCATTCGCCGAATACAGCGGAATACTTGGGCCCGCCGGTCTTCTTCGGCGCAGCGGCCGGAGCGTCCAGCGGCTCCAGCTTGGTGATGGCGTGGTAGCCGATGGGATCGACTTCCGCCGGGGCGAAGCCCTTGCCCTTCTTGGTCACCACATGCAGGAACTGCGGACCCTTGAGGTCACGCATGTTGCGCAGGGTGGCGATCAGGGTCGGCAGGTCGTGGCCATCGATAGGGCCGATGTAGTTCCAGCCCAGCTCTTCGAACAGGGTGCCGGGAACCAGCATGCCCTTGGCATATTCTTCGGTGCGGCGAGCGATTTCCCAGGCACCGGGCAGGCGCGACAGCACTTTCTTGCTGCCTTCGCGCATGCTGGCGTAGGTGCGGCTGGAGAGGATCTTGGCCAGGTAGTTGGACAGCCCGCCGACATTGCGCGAGATCGACATGTCGTTGTCGTTGAGGATCACCAGCATATTGGCGTCCACTTCCGGCGCGTGGTTCAGGGCCTCGAAGGCCATGCCCGCAGTCAGGGCGCCGTCGCCGATCACCGCAATGGCCTTGCGCTCGCTGTTCTGCAGGCGGGCGGCGATGGCCATGCCCAGGGCAGCGCTGATGGAGGTGCTGGAGTGGCCGACGCCGAAGGTGTCGTACTCGCTCTCGGAGCGCCGGGGGAAAGCGGCCAGGCCGTCTTTCTGGCGCAGGCTGGCCATCTGCTCGCGGCGCCCGGTGAGGATCTTGTGCGGATACGCCTGGTGACCTACGTCCCACACCAGCCGGTCGTCCGGGGTGTCGAACACGTAATGCAACGCGATGGTCAGCTCGATGACCCCAAGACCGGCACCGAAATGCCCGCCGGTCTGGCCGACCGTGTAGAGCAATTCCAGGCGCAACTCATCGGCCAGGGTTTCCAGCTCGGCTTCACCTAACCGGCGCAGGCCGTCCGGCGTCTGGGCACGGTCGAGCAGCGGCGTGGTCGGGCGTTTGCGGGGAATCTCATGAAACGTCGTGGGCATCAGGCGAATCGTTATAGGTATAGAAAGAGGCGGCAGTTTACCTTATGCATCGCAAGCTGCCCACGCAGAGCGCCGAACTTGGCCGATATGCGGTCCGGCTATCGGGGGCCGATCAGCTGCGGCGCTCGACGATATACCGCGCCAGCTCGCGCAAAGGCTCGGCCGCTGCGTCAAACGGCCGCAGCGCGTGTAGCGCCTGGTCCCGCAATTCCAGGGCGTACTCCTTGGCTGCGGCCAGGCCCAGCAGTGCCGGGTAGGTCGGTTTGTCCCGAGCGATGTCGGCGCCCTGGCGTTTGCCCAGGGTCGCGGTATCACTTTCGACGTCGAGGATGTCGTCCTGCACCTGGAATGCCAGGCCGATGGCCTGGGCGTAGGTCTGCAAGGATTTCAGTTCGTCTTTCTCGGCCCGGCCACTGGCCAGTGCGCCGAGGATGACACTGGCCTCGATCAGCGCGCCGGTCTTGTGCCGGTGCATGTATTCCAGGGCTTGCTGGTCGAGCTTGAGTCCTACCGAGCCCAGGTCGATGGCCTGGCCGCCCACCATGCCCGCCGGGCCCGCCGCCTGGGCCAGGGTGGTGACCATGCGCAGGCGGATCTCGGCGCTGGCGTCGCTCAGGCCCGGGTCCAGCAGGGCGCTGAAGGCCAGACTTTGCAGGCCGTCACCGGCGAGGATCGCGCAGGCTTCATCGAAGGCCTTGTGGGTGGTGGGCTGGCCGCGACGCAGATCGTCATCGTCCATGGCCGGCAGGTCGTCGTGGACCAGGGAGTAGGCATGAATCAGTTCCACCGCGCAGGCGGCGCCGTTGGCTTGCTCGGGCTGGCCGCCCAGGGCCTCGCAGGCGGCATAGGCCAGCAGCGGGCGCACACGCTTGCCGCCATTCATCACGCTGTAGCGCATGGCTTCATAAAGGCGGGCAAGTTCGGGGCTTGGGGCGGTGAACAGGGTATGCATTGCAGCGTCGACGCGGGCCTGACTGCTGGCCTGATAGGCGGTAATCATTCTGCTTGTTCCGCATCGAAGGGTTGTTCCGCCAGTTCGCCGTCGCGCTCGAGGAGGATCTGTACCTTCTGCTCGGCCTGGGCCAGGGCAGCCTGGCAGTCACGGGTCAGGCCAATGCCTTGTTCAAAGGCGGTCAACGAGTCTTCCAGCGACAGCTCGCCGTTCTCCAGACGCTCGACCAGGGTTTGCAGGTCGGCGAGGGATTGTTCGAAATCTAAGGCAGCTTTTTTGCGGGCCATGGCGGCTATCCCGGTTGACGTTAAACCGGCGCGACACTAGCAGACACCGGGGTTTCGGGCAAATGAGAAGCGCTCGCTGGCGTGCTGTTGACGGGGGCTGCGCAAGGATGGATTGAGGGGCGCCGGCAAGACTTGCAGCTCACAGGACTGAGCACGGTGATGTCGCCGTAATGGCACTTGTGGCGCGGGTTTCAGGGCATTGCCAATTCCCTCGCAAAATCCCTTTTCGCCAATTGTGCAACAGGCGCCAAGTCGCTAATCTGCGGCCTTTCCAACGCCCTTTGTCGCCGGGCATTCTTTCTGAATATTTGCAGCCGCGCCGAGGATCTGGCGCCAGGGTTTTCCCATGCATGGCAGGACGCACTACATGCGCGTTTTATCCTCCCTTCTGCTGACCTTGCTGGTGGCCGGGGCGGCGTTCGCCGAACCTTCCGCCGAACTTCAGGAACCCCTGGGCGGCTGGCGCTATTCCGGACTGCTGGACCGTACCGAGCAGGACCGAGTGGCCTATCCGACTCCGCCCATCGACCGCGGCATTCAACGCAATCGCACCCTGATCGAGGGCCAGCTCAAGGCCATAGGTCATCTGCGCCAGCCCCACAGTCTGTCGGTCAACGGCAATCCGCTGAACCTCTACACCGACGAACAGGGCCGCTTCGCTCGCCCTTATGCCTTTGGCGCCGGCTCCAACAGCGTCGAAGTGCGCAGCTCCGAGGGCAAGTCCCTCAAGCGCGTGCAGTTCTATGAGGCCAATCAGAACAAGACGCCCCCGCGCATTCGCGTGGTGTTGGGCTGGGACGATCCCAAGGCCGAGCTGGACATGCACATCATCACCCCGGACGGTCAGCACGCGTTCTTCGGTCATCCCGGCCTGACCAACGGCGGCGGCCTGGACCCGGATGGGGTCGACGGGCCGGGCCCGGAAATGTTCACCATGACCGCGCCGCTGCGAGGCACCTATCTGATCTACGTCAACTACTGGGGCAACTTCGGCAGTGGCGGGTACAACTTCGACGAAGGCAGCAATCAGAACGAGGTGATCACCTCGCAGATCAACCTGATCCTTAACGAAAACACCGTCGATGAGAAACGCGAGACCTTTATCGTGCCCATGCGGGCCATCGGCGACCTGTTGCTGGTCAAGTCTTTCAACTATTGAACATCCCGCACCACGGATGAATTGGGCTTTGTGAATCATGAGCGAAAACACAGCATCCCCGGCGGCCGGCGTCCCCGGTACTGAACAACCCGGCAGCAAGCGGCGCTGGCCGGCCCTGGTCGTGGGCCTGTGCCTGGTGGCGGCCGCCATCACGGGGGTGGGCTGCAAGCCCAAGACTCCGGTGGCTGAGCTGGCCGGCGACAAGCTGGGCCTGAGCCGCCCCGACGGGCTGCTGGAGACCCACTCCCTGACCCAATTGCCCAAGGACCTGCTGGCGGTGCCTTTCCTCAAGGAAACACTGACCGAGGACTTCGTCTTCTATTACCAGGCCCACGTCGATCGCCTGGGCCTGATCGGCAGCCTGCGCCGGATCATCTACGAGCATGACCTGAAATTGCAGGACAACCTGATCGAGCAACTCTTCGATCAGCCGGCGGATGTGGCGCTGTGGCGTGGCGCCGACGGGCGCCTCAAGGACTTTTTGCTGGTGATGGACCGTGGCGGCCTGGCCAAGCTGCTGGAGCCTTTGGCCAAGGTCGCCCTGGATGACACCCAACTGAGCAAGCTGGCGGACCTCAAGGTCGGCGGCGATGCGGTGGCCCTCTATCAGTTGAATTACAACGCCGGCAAATCTCTGGCGTTCGCTTCCCATGGCGACAAGCTGGTGGTGCTGTCCAACGCGGCCAAGCTGTATGACCTCGGCACCGGTGCCAATGATGAACACGGCGCGGTCTCCACCGCGGCCCTGGAGGCTCTGCTCAACGGTGACAAGCTGTTCCCCGAGGCTTTTGGTCTGGAGGCGCGCAAGCCTGAAGTGCAGCAGCGGCTGGCGGTCAACGCCAGTGTCCTGGCCATGGGGTATCAGCGTTTCATCCCCAACTTCGCCGGCTTGCGCTTCGATATGGACGCCAAGGGCTGGCACAGTTACCTGGCCATGGAGGAGCAGGACAACCAGCCGGACTTCGACTTCAAACCGATCTGGCAGGCCATGCCCATGGGCGCCAGCGCCTGTGTGGCGCTGCCTTTGGCGGCGGAGCAGCAGAAGCCGCTGCTGGTCAAGCTGGGCGCCGAAGAGTCGGTGGCCCAGGCCCTGACCGAGCACATGGCCGGCACCGCAGGCCTGTGCTGGTACGCCGATTCGCGGCTGTATACGCCGCTGCTGGTGGCCAGACTCAAGGATCAGGACAGCGCCAAACTCGATGCCGACCTGGGCAAGCTGTTCGGCTCCATGGTCGGTTCCCGGGAGAGCAAGGTGGCCGAGCGGATCTTCCCGGTGGAGGAGCAACAGAGCGGTGACATGCACCTGTGGCAGCGCCAGGTCAGCTCCAACTTCGGCCAGTACCCGGCCAAGGACGCCAAGGCCCCGCAAACCATCACCGGCCGCGCCTTCATGCAGGTCAGCCTGGCCCGCCATGGCTCGACCCTGGTGTTCTCGCTGGATGACAAACTGGTGAACAAGGCCCTCGGCACCCTGGACAAGCGCTTCCCGCCCTTGGCCGACGTGGTGCCTGCGGACGCGCTGATGCCGGTCTACCTGGGCCCGCAATCCCTGGCACAGCTGATCCAGCAGGAAACCTTCGACAGCCTGCCCCAGGACATGGAACCGGTGTTCAACAACGCCGCGCAAACCTACCTGGTGCCCAAGCTTCGCACCCTGGGCGGTTATGGCAAATACGCCCTGACCCTGCCCGAAGGCAGCGAGCCCAACGGTCACTGGCAATGGCTGCCCCTGCAATGGCGCGCGCTGTGAGTGCATGGCGCAAAAGCCTGGGCAGCCTCGGCCTGTTGGCCCTGTTGCTGAGCAATGCCGTGGGCGCGACCCAGGCTCCGCCGCTGGACGTGCAGCAGTCCCAGGTGTTTCGCGCCTGGTTCGTGCGCATCGCCCAGGAGCAACTGAGTCAGGGGCCGAGTCCGCGCTGGTACCAGCAGGATTGCGCCGGACTGGTGCGCTTTGCCGCCAACGAAGCGCTCAAGGCCCACGACAACAAATGGCTGCGGGCCAACGGCATGTCCAATCGCTATCTGCCACCGGAGCTGCAACTGAGCGAAGGCCAGCGCGGTCTGGCCCAGCAGTGGCAGCAGGGCGGTGGTCAGACTGGGCCATACGTCAACGCCATCAAGCTGATCCAGTTCAACAGTCACTTGGTCAGCCGTGACCTGGGTCAGGCGCGTCCCGGCGACCTGCTGTTCTTCGATCAGGGCGACGACCAGCACCTGATGATCTGGATGGGCCGCAACATCGCCTATCACACCGGCACCACCACTCCCACCGACAACGGCATGCGCTCGGCTAGCGTGCAGCAACTGATGACATGGAAGGACACCCGATGGATACCCGACCCCGCCAACCCCAACTTCATCGGCATCTATCGACTGAACTTCCTCACCCAATGAGCGAATCGCGTATGTCCCGTTTTCTGTTTCGCCTGACCCTGGCCTTGACCCTGCTGGCCCCCGTGGCCCTGGTCAACGCCGAAGATTCGGTGCCGTCCAGCGATTACGCGGCGGTCTCCGGCGAGAGTTTCTTCCTTCTGGCCGACAGCAGCTTCGCCAGCGATGAACAGGCCATGGTGCGCCTCGAAGCCCCAGGGCGTGACTACCGGCGCTTCCGCATGGAGCCCTACGGCGGCGCGGACATCCGGGTGTACCGGATCGACCAGCCGCTGGACTTTCTCAAGCGCCAGAAAAACCTGCACCGGGTCGTCAGTGACGGTCAGTTCAAGGGCGAGGGGCTGTCCAACACCCTGGCCTACCTGTGGGACAACTGGTATCGCAAATCCCGTCGAGTCATGCAGCGCGCGTTCTCCTACGAGTCGCGCAAGCAGGTCATCGAAGAGGTGCCGGAACTGAGGATGGGCAACTCGATGCTGGCGCCGACGCCGTACGAGGCCCAGCCGCAGTTCGCCCTGATCCCGGGGCTGCCGCTGGTGACCCAGTTCCGCTATCCGCTGTGGCAGGCCAAGCCGATCCAGCCGCCGGCAGGGGTTGATCTGTCCGGTTCCTCCAGCCAGTTCATCAACGTTGCTCCGGGCAACGTCTATATCCCGTTGGGGCAGCTCAAACCGGGCCTGTACCTGGTGGAAGCCCTGGTGGGCAAGTACCGCGCCACCACCATGGTCTTCGTCTCCAACACTGTGGCGGTGAGCAAGATTGCCGGCGACGAGCTGCTGGTCTGGGCTGCGGGCAAACACGAAGGCAACTCGGTGCCCAAGGTCAACGTGCTGTGGACCGATGGCCTCGGTGTGATGAACAGCGGCGCCACCGACGAGCAGGGCCTGGTGCGCCTGAAACACGTCAGTCCCGAGCGTTCTTACGTGATTGGCGAGGACCAGGAGGGCGGGGTATTCGTCTCCGAGAACTTCTATTACGACAGTGAGATCTACGACACCAAACTCTATGCGTTCACCGACCGGCCGCTGTATCGCCCGGGGGACTGGGTGTCGCTGAAAATCGTCGGCCGCGAGTTCAAGAATGCCCGGGATTCGGTGCAGCCAGGAGCCGGCACGGTGAATGTCAGCGTGCTGGATGCCGCAGGCACCGCGCTGCAGAACCTGACCCTGAACCTGGATTCCAAGTCCGGTACCCAGGGGCGCTTCCAACTGCCGGAAAACGCCGTGGCCGGTGGTTATGAGCTGCGTTTTGGCTACAAGGACCAGGTCTACAGCAGCGCCTTCCGCGTGGCTGAATACATCAAGCCGCACTTCGAGATTGCCCTGAGCCTGGCCAAGCCGGACTTCAAGACTGGCGAGCCGGTGAAGGGCAACCTGGTGCTGCTGTATCCGGACGGCAAGCCGGTGGCCAATGCGCGCCTGCAACTGAGCCTGCGGGCCCAGCAGCTGTCCATGGTGGACAACGAGCTGCAATACATGGGGCAGTTCCCGGTGGAACTGACCAGTGCCGAGCTGACCACTGACTCCAAGGGCAGTGCCACCCTCGATCTGCCGGCGGCCAGCAAGCCGAGCCGCTACATGCTCACCGTGTTCGCCAGCGACGGTGCGGCGTACCGGGTCAAGACCACCAAGGAAATCCTCATCGAGCGTGGCGCCGCGAGCTTCAGTCTCAGCGCCCCGCAGCGTTTCAGTGCGGCCGGCGACAAGGTGCAGTTCAGCTACGCCAACCAGAACACCAGCGAGCAAAGCAAGAACCTCAAGCCCAGCGGCTACAGCTGGGTGCGTCTGGAGGACCAGTCCACCGGCAATGGCAAGCTGGCCGCCGCCGACAACGGCTTCGCCCTGGCCTTCGAGCGTCCCGGCACTTACAACCTGACGCTGAAGGACGAGCACGACCGAGTGTTGGGCGGCACCAGCCATGCGGTCACCGGTGAAGGCGTGAAGGCCGTGCCGGGTACGGTGGAAATCGTCCTCGACAAGCCCGAATACAAGACCGGTGACGAAGCTCTGGCACTGATTACCTTCCCTGAGCCGGTCAACGACGCGCTGCTGTCCCTGGAGCGCGACAAGGTTGAGGCCACCGCGCTGCTGTCCAAGGGCGGCGACTGGTTGAAAGTGGAAAAACTCAGCCCGACCCAATACCGCGCCCGGGTGCCGGTCAAGGACAACTTCGCGCCGAACCTGACCTTCTCGGTGCTCTACACCAAGGGCGGCGAGTACAGCTTCCAGAATGCCGGGATCAAGGTGCTGACGCCGCAGATCGATGTGGCCATCCACACCGACAAGGAAAAGTACCAGCCGGGCGACATGGTCACCGTGGACCTGTCCACGCAGTTCGCTGGCAAGCCGGTACCGGCGCACCTGACCGTCAGCGTGGTGGACGAGATGGTCTATGCGCTGCAGCCGGAAGTGGCGCCGAGCATCGATCAGTTCTTCTACCACCCACGGCGCAATAACGTGCGTACCAGCGCCAGCCTGTCGTTCATCAGCTACGACGTGGCGCTGCCGGGTAGCCCGACGGCCCCGGGCAAGGCCAATCGCAGCGAGCGTGGGGTCAAGGTGCTGGAGCGACCACGTCGTGAAGACGTCGACACCGCCGCCTGGCAGCCGGAGCTGGTGACCGATGGCAGCGGCAAGGCGCGTTTCACCTTCCGCATGCCGGATTCCCTGACCCGCTGGCGCATTACCGCTCGGGCCATCGCCGATGACGGCCAAGTGGGGCAGAAGAAACAGTTCGTCCGTTCCGACAAGGCCCTGTACCTGAAGTGGAGTGGCCCGACCCGCTTCCGCAGTGGCGACAAGCCGGACCTTGGGGTGTTTGCCTTCAGCCAGTCCGAGCAACCGGCCAAGGCCGAGCTGGTGATCCATTACGCCGGTGAGTCCCAGCGCTTACCGCTGACCCTCAACAGCGGCATCAACTATGTGGCGCTGCCGGCCATTGCCCCGGGCAACGGCGAGTGGAGTGCCGAGCTGGTGCAGGGCGGCAAGACCGTGGATGCCCTGGCCGTGCGCCTGGTGAGCAGTGCGGCCGGCTGGCAGACGGTGCAAACCCAGAGCCTGGACGTGGTCAGCACCAGCACGCCGTTGGGTCTGCCGGCCGATGCCGCAGAGATCCGCCTGCACTTGGACGACAGCCCGCAAGCGCTGTTCCGTTCGGCCCTGGATAGCTTGCTGGAGTACCCCTATGGCGGCGTCGAGCAGACTGCCAGCCAGTTGCTGCCGTTGAGCGTTGCCTACCCGGCGCTGGCCAGCAACCCGCAGATCCGTGATCGGTTGCGCCTGATCATGCAGAACAGCCGCCTGCGCCTGGTGCACATGGCCGGGCCGGAAGCGGCATTCACCTGGTGGGGCGAAGAGGCCGATGCAGATGCCTTCCTCACCGCCTACGCCTACTACGCCGATTGGCATGCCAGCAAGGTCATGGACCTGAACCTGCCACCGGAGCACTGGCAGCGGGTGCTGGAGGTCTACGCCAAACAGGCCGGCAACACGCCTTTGCTGCAACGGGCGCTGATCCTGTCCTTCGCCCGTGAGATGAACCTGCCGATCAACACCTTGGTCCGGGGGCTGATGGACGACCTGGCCAAGGTGGGCACCGGCCCGGCCGCCAGCATGGATGACGACAGTAGCGACAGCCTGGTGATGGTGGACCCGGATTCGGCCCTCGGCCTGGCCAGCGCCCGGGTGCTGACAGCCGCCCTGGCGCGGGACGCCAAGGTCACGCCGCCACCCGCTTTCGTGGCGCAGCTGGAGGCTGCACAGCAGCAGGTCGACATCAGTTCGCAGCCTTTCGCTCAGGCAATCAATCTGTCCTTGAAGCCTTTCGATCAAGCGACGGCGCGCGCATTGCTGCAACGTCTGCTGCCATCGCAACCGACCCTGGACCGTGCCCTGGCCCTGACCTGGCTGCAACGCAGCGTGGCCCAGGCGGCACCGGCCGTGGCCCTGAATCCGGGGCAGGGCTGGCAACAGCAGCAGGGCGCCAGCGGCGAAAACTACTGGCAGTGGCAAGGGCCGCAGGTGCCTGCCGTGCTGATCCTGGACAAGGTGCCGGAGCGTCCGCTGCGGGCCTCGGTCAGCTACCTGAGCAAGCTGGACGTGGGCACGCCGTCGCCGGTGAACATTACCCGTCGCCTGTTGCGCCTGGTTCCGGGCGACGAGGCCTTCACCTTCAAGCTGGAGCCGGTGGGCAACAAGCCGATCGCCAGTGACGGCCTGTACCTGGACGAAGTGATCATCGCCAACGAGGGCAACCGACCGCTGCTGTACGGCATGCTGGAAGTTCCGTTGCCGCCGGGCGCCGATGTCGAGCGCACCACCTGGGGTATCAAGCTGGCCGGTCCTGCGGGCACTGAAGCGGCGTCTCTGGAAAAAGCTCGTTTCGAACCCGGGCAGATGAGTTACGCGGTGCCGCTGGATGCGTTGAACGACAGCAGCGAAGTGCGTCTGCGGCATTTGATCCGCTTCTCCCAGAAGGGCCAGTTCAACTTGCCTGCGGCACGTTTCTACCAGGTGTATGCGCCAGAGCATCAGGCTCAGGAACGTACGCCGGCACTGGGTCAGGTCACGGTCAAATAACATGACGCGGTGTTGGGCCTGGTTGTGCCTGTGTCTACTCCCTGGGTTGGTGACAGCCCAGGATGAGCCTCTGCGTCTGGCCTGGAAAACCGCCCCGGACAGCGAGTTGGTGAGCTTGAGTAAGACTCAGGTGCTGGCTCGCGAGCCGTTGCCGCAGGATCTGCAAGCGCCCCTGGGCAGTGTCTGGAAACTCTTCGTCTACGCCTGGCTGGTGGATACCGGCGCGCAAGAACCGGCCTATGCCTGCCAGGGCAAATCCAGGGACGAGGTCTATTGCTGCACGGCAGGCGGCAGCATTGCCCGGGATCAGGCCCTGATTCGCTCCTGTGGTCTGTACTTCGAACCTCAGCGCTTGCAACTGTCCAGCGCTGACTGGCGCGTCTATTGGCAAGAGCGCAATGCTCCGAGCTGGCTGCAGGACCTGGACCAGTTGCAACCCCAGACCCGGGTGCCGGTGGCGCAGCTGTTGCAGGTGCTGGCGCTGCTGCCGGCCCAGGATACGGCGCGACGCGTGCTGCTGGATGTGGTGCTCAATGCCGGTGACGGTACTGTGGTGGGGGATGTCGGTGGGCGCCTGCGGGTCAAGACCTGGAGCTGGCTCGCGGATCAGGACCCGCAGTCGCGCCAGGGCGGCTTTGCCGGTTGGCTGGTGGATGGCACGCCGCTGTGGGTGGGCGGGCGCGGAACCAGCCAGCGGGTGTTGAAGGACTATGCCCAGGCCCTGAATCAGGTGCTGCCGGACAATCTGCCTGTGGATAAAGGCCGCTGTGTCGAAGTCAGTCTGTTTTCCCGCTACCCGCTGAAAAGCGTCAGTCAGAAGGGTCAGCTAGCCAGGCCGGGCGCTCTGCAAGGGGATTACCGGGTGGAATTTGCCAACGGCAACCGGCTGGATATCCACAGCGCCGGCGAATTGTTCCTGCAGCAAGACCCGGCGGCCCAGCGACTGGTAGCGCGCCTGGACCGTGAAGAATATGTGGCCCGTGTGCTGCAGCGCGAAGCCAGCAGTGAACCGGTGGAAGCCGCCAAGGCCCTGGCCGTGGCAATCCGCACCTACCTGTTGCAGAACGCCGGGCGCAGCGGCGAATGCCTGAGTATCGATGACAGCAGCAATCGCCAGCGGGTCGCGCCGCGCCCGGCGACAGCCGAGGCCCGGGCCATTGCCGCCTGGACCAGCGATCTGGTGCTGGCCGGCACGCAAGTCACCTACCACTCGGACCTGATTGCGCCGGACAAACTGTCTTGGCAGCAGGCCGTGGAGCAGGCGCGCTCCGGCCAGCGCTATGACGCCATTCTGCTGCATGCCTACCCCAGGGCCAGCCTCAGCCGCTGGGACAACCCGGTAGCGTCCTGCGAGCCCTTGCCGGCAGCTCAGGAGTGGCTGTTGAACCAGCGTCGACGCTGGCGCCAGCCGCTGGAGCAAGAGATCGGCTACAACGAAATCAGCCAGTTCGCCGTGTGCCGTCTGAGTTTCGGCCGGCCCTACGTTGACCGCGAACGGCAACGCATCTACGTCCGTGGCGTGCTCTCGCTGCAAGACCGCCTCGACCTGACTCACGAATACCTGCACCTGGCCTTTGAAGCTCATCCCAACGGCCAGGATGAAACCTACATCGAAGGGCTCGCCCGTCATCTTTTATTGGAATAGGCCATGAAACTTCCTGCTCCCCCGGTCCTCCTGTTCCTTTGTGGAATGTTCAGCCTGCCCATGGCCCTGGCCGACAGCGGTATCCAGCTCGACACCCCCAAAGGCGGCTGGCGTACCCGCGCCGTCGATGGCGAGCAATACATTCAGGAGGTCAACTACCCGGCCTCCTCGGTGAACACGCCCCAGGGCCAGGCCAATACCGCGCGTATCAGCGGGCAGATCAAAGGCGCGCCCAAGGCGAACAAAGAGCCCGGCAAGCTGATCGTCAATGGCGTCAGCATGCCGCTCAAGTTCGATGAACAAGGCGGTTTCGATCGGCCGTATTCCTTCCCCAATGGCAGCAACAGCGTCGAAGTGCGCAGCCCGGACGGCCAGCAGCGCAAGCGCGTGCAGTTCCTCAATACTGGTGGTGGCGTGACTCCGCCCAAGTTGCGGGTGCTGCTGTCCTGGGACAGCGACAACACCGACCTTGATCTGCATCTGGTGACCCCCGACGGCGCGCACATCTGGTACGGCGACCGCGTGGCTCCCAACGGCGCTGTCCTGGATGTGGACGTGACCACCGGCTACGGTCCGGAGATCTTCTCCATGCCGGCGCCGCTCAAGGGCCAGTACCTGGTTTATGTGAACTACTACGGCGGCGGTTATCGCAGTGATGACGATGAAGACGGCGGCCAGGAAAACGCCGTGCAGCCGCTGACCACGGCCCAGGTCACGGTGATCACCGAGGAAGGCACGCCGGATGAGAAGAGCGAGTCCTTCATCGTGCCGATGCGGGCCCCCGGGGAGCTGACCCTGGTACGTAGTTTCAGCTATCCATGATCGAGCTCAATCTATCCGCTTGCCCGGGCATTCGTTCATTGCGCTGAGACAATACGATTGCCCGGCGTTTGCCTTGCAATGAATCACCATTCATTGGCAGGGAAATGCAGAGCATGGGTAGGTTTCAATCGTGGTTGAAGTGCTGTGTAGTGGCCGGAAGCTGTGCCTCCGGCCTGGTGTTGGCCGCCGGTGCCGACGGGTTGCAGCGGGTCAAGGTTGACTTGGTGGCACCGCCCCAGGTGCATGCCCATGAGCAGGCCGTCAACGGGCCGCCGAAGGTCGTGCAGTTCCGCATGAATGTGGAAGAGAAAAAGATGCAGGTGGATGACCAGGGCACCACCTTGCAGGCCATGACCTTCAACGGCTCCATGCCTGGCCCGACTCTGGTGGTGCATGAGGGCGACTACGTCGAGTTGACCTTGAGCAATCCGGCCAGCAACAGCATGCCCCACAACATCGACTTCCATGCAGCCACCGGCGCCTTGGGCGGCGCGGCCCTGACCCAGGTACTGCCGGGGCAGGAAGTGGTGCTGCGCTTCAAGGCTGACCGCAGCGGCACCTTTGTCTACCACTGTGCGCCGCCGGGCATGGTGCCCTGGCACGTGGTCTCGGGCATGAGCGGGACCCTGATGGTGCTGCCTCGAGAGGGTTTGAAAGACCCCGCCGGCAACCCCCTGCGCTATGACCGTGCCTACACCATCGGCGAGTTCGACCTGTATATCCCCAAGGATAAGGACGGGCATTACAAGAGCTACCCGGACCTGGCCTCCAGCTATCAGGACACCCGTGAAGTGATGCGTACGCTGACGCCGAGCCATGTGGTGTTCAACGGTCGGGTTGGCGCTCTGACCGGGGCCAACGCGCTGACTGCCAAGGTTGGCGAAAGCGTGCTGTTCATCCATTCCCAGGCCAACCGCGACAGCCGTCCGCACCTGATCGGCGGTCATGGCGATTGGGTCTGGACCACCGGCAAGTTCGCCAACGCTGCGCAACGCAACCTGGAGACCTGGTTCATTCCTGGCGGTTCGGCGCTGGCGGCGCTCTACACCTTCAAGCAGCCGGGCACCTACGTGTACCTCAATCACAACCTGATCGAGGCTATGGAGCTGGGGGCCCTGGCTCAGGTCAAGGTCGAGGGCCAGTGGGATGACGACCTGATGACCCAGGTAAAGGCCCCCGGGCCCATTACTCCGGCCAAGTGATAGCGGCCGGGGCTCAGGCCCCGGCGCCATTGCCTGGCATCAGAGGTTCAGGGCGAACTTCAGGTAGCCCGGATACACCTGGCGCCAGTCGTCCTGGAAGGTATGGCCTTCGGCATGTTCATGGCTCTGGACCTGGTTGCCGGGCTCCAGGGCCTGTTGCGTGGTGGTGGTGAGCTTCTGGTTGCTCTCGTGTTCCTTGGCGCCATGAACGATGACGATGCGCTTGTCCCGGGCCTTGGTTTCGCCGAACGGAATCCGGTAGCCGCCGGGGGACAGCAGCAACGCACCGCTGTATTGCTGCGGGTACTCGGCGATCAGGTGCGAGGCGTGCTCGGCACCCTGGGAGAAGCCCATCAGGGCAATGCGCGAGCGATCGATGCGAGTCTGTTTTTCCAGCTTCTTCAGGGCGGCGTTGACCGCCTCCTGGGTGGTGTCCACCGAATGCTGCTGCCACATGAACTGATGCTCGTCGCGCTTGAGGGTGCCGTTGATGCCCACCAGCACGGCCTGCTCGCCCACAAGGTCGGTGCGCATATCGACGCCGTCGCTGCCCTCGGTGCCGAATCCCGATAGCCAGACCACCACCGGCCAGCCGTCGGCCGGGGCCTTTCCCTGGGGAATACTGAAGGCCGCAAGGCCGGCATCCTTGGCCTTGGCCGGGTAGTTCTTTTCCGCGGCTTGCAGCAGCTTCTTGTAGGCCGGGGTCTGCTGCAGGGATTGCAGTTCGTTGTCCTCCTTGAGGATCACCAACTGCCAGAAGCCACGCTCGCGGGCCTGATCGAGGAACTCGGCGGCGCGCTTGTTCTTGTCCATGGCGGCCAGGCTACCGGCGGCCTGGTAAGAGGCGTAGGCATTCTTCGGGTCGAGACGGGCGGCGGTCAGGTAGTAGGCGAGAGCACCAGCGTAGTTGTCATGCTGGCTCTTTTCGTTGTCCCCAGCCTCGATGAAATCTGCTGGCGTGGCCTTGTCCAGGTACAGGTTGGCCATACCGGCCAGGCCTTGCCAGCGCCCTTTGGCGACGTCCTGTTGCGCATCGGCATGGACCCAGGAACTGCTGAGGCTCAGAGCGCTGAACAAAGAGAGGGATAACAGGGACAGGCGTACTGCGGCCGGCAACGACATGACTGAACGTCCTTTTTCAGTGAAGAAAGTCCCGGGCTGCTGCCCGAAACGGCGCCGCAGCTTAGCATGGCGGGGCATTTGATCTGGCTGCCGTTGCACTTGCTGTGAGGAAGATCGTTCTGCCGAACGCTAGTCTTGTGGAGATGGATTGGTCTGATCGTTTCTATTCGAATTGTGGCGTCGGTTTTTACAAGCTCTTTGCAAGTGACATGGCGCTTTTAATGCATGATTTTTATTTTCCGGTTGTAATTCGGTTGCCATGTTAAGACGTTATCCCCTTGGGAGGAGGACCTATCCTTGTTTGAGTACGGATCTGTCTTGTGGTGCGTTTTATGGATGGATGCTAGATTTCTTTATTCGCTTGGCCTTCGGTTGGCCGGGAGAATAATAGGTACGGCATTTGGCTTGGTTTCTGGATGTCGCATTTTTATAGGTTGATTTGTTGATGGATTGAATTGGTCGTTAAGTAGTGTGTATTAATAATGGTTAACTATCTTTTGCGAGTAGGGTGTTTTATTTCAGCTCAGAGGGGAATCGTACATTGGGTCTTATCAAACTGGCGGAGTTCTATCTGATTCGAAGTTTTTCGTGGTAGTTGGCTTGTGATGTGCCTCGTGGTTTGCAGGGGTGCGAGCTTCTCTTTCGATATCGTTGGCTGGGCTGACTGGGATTTACCGAGCAAGAGCGGGTTCACTGAGTCTGATCAGCTACGAATGGGGTTTAACCTTGCTGTGTTGCTGTTCTTCATATGTTTGGGGCCATGGGGGCTGCGTTTCGGGAGGGGGAAGATGTTTTGTTGTGCGATCGTAAGAGGGGGTGATAAGGTTGCGAGGGCACTCGATTTTGATAGATGTTGAAAATTGGGTTGCAGTCTGCAAGGTTAAGACTTTTATTTGATGTTTTTGTATATGGCTTTCGTGCTTTTTTGAGAAGTACTGTCTAAGGTTGTATTGGTTTTTGCAGTTTCAAGAATGGCGTCTTTGAATTTTACTTGAGGTTTTTGAATTGGATGGATGTGTAGAGAAGCTGGTAGCTCCTACATCCGATACGGAGGTAGTCAAGAAGCTTCAGCACGTGGCTATTTTGATGGCTACCTATAATGGCGCTTGTTTCTTAGGTGAGCAACTGAATTCTATTGCGCGACAACAGTATGGGCAATGGACTTTATTTGTTTCTGATGATGGTTCGCAAGATGATACTCTGGCTATAGTGAGCGAAGCACAGAATAGTTGGGGAGGGGGGCGCGTTAAATGGGTGCATGGTCCGGGGCGAGGGTTCGTTGCGAACTTCTTGTCGCTGGCGTGTAATTCTGAAATTAATGCAAATTTCTATGCCTGGTCTGATCAAGATGACATATGGTGTGTCGATAAGCTTGAGGTCGCAATAGCTTGGTTGAATACAATACCTGAACATATACCAGCGCTTTATTGTGGCCGGACTGAGTTGATCTGTGAATCTGGCTCGTATGCTGGAAACTCCCCCCTCTTCTCCCGTGCACCACACTTCGCTAATGCCTTGGTACAAAATATTGGCGGTGGAAACACCATGGTTTTTAACCAGGCTGCAAGGGCGCTACTCAAGGAGGCGGGCGGTGATGTAGATGTCCCTTCGCATGATTGGTGGGCCTATCAATTAATTTCCGGCGCAGGTGGAGTTGTTTACTATGATCCTTGCCCAAAGGTTCTGTATCGCCAGCATGGAGGTAATTTGGTCGGAACTAACACAGGTTGGGCCGCCCGATGGAGTCGTATGCGCATGGTCTTCCGTGGGCGATTTGCTGAATGGAATCAGCGTACAATTATTGCGCTTGAGTCGATGCACCACAGGCTGAGTCCAGAGCATAAAATTACGTTAGAGCGTTTTAAAGGTGCTCGAAATCAGACGTTGCTTTTTCGGGCGATAAACATATTGCGTGCTGGTATATATAGGCAGACCTTGCTTGGGAATCTTGGGCTGGTTGTTGCAGTTGTCCTGAAAAAGATCTGAGTATCTGGGTTTTTAGTGGTCGATTATACTGTTTTCGATGTGTTATGTAGTCGGTCAGCTTTACGTTGAATGGGGGGTCGATTTCAATGATTCGTCCATTAGGAAGTTGGTGATCAAAATACATATTATTGGGACTTTTTTATGAAAATTGCCGTTGTAGGTACTGGCTATGTTGGTCTTGCCAATGCCATTCTTCTGGCACAGCATAACGAAGTCGTTGCGCTCGACATCGTTCCGGAAAAAGTGGCGATGCTTCGCCGTAAGGAATCCCCAATTGAAGATAGCGAAATTGAAGACTATCTAAAAAATAGGTCTCTCAATTTTTGCGCTACTCTTGACAAGAATGAGGCTTATTTAGGAGCTGATTTTGTCATTATTGCAACACCTACCGATTATGATCCGGAAACCAATCACTTCAATACCGAGTCAATTGAAGCGGTGGTGCGTGAGGTTATAGCAATTCAGCCTGATGCTGTGATGGTAATAAAATCCACGGTGCCAGTAGGTTATACATCAAGGATTAAGGCGGAGATCGGTACAGAAAATCTTATTTTTTCTCCTGAGTTCCTTAGGGAGGGGAGAGCTCTTCACGATAGTCTCTATCCCTCGCGTATCGTTATTGGTGAGCGCTCAGCGCGGGCAGATGTCTTCGCCAATCTGCTGAAGCAGGGGGCATTAAAGCAAGACGTTTCCATTCTGTTTACTGACTCTACCGAAGCAGAGGCCATCAAGCTTTTCGCTAATACGTATTTGGCAATGCGTGTCGCTTTTTTTAATGAACTGGATACCTATGGAGCCACACATGGGCTCGATTCGCGTCAAGTAATTGATGGTGTCTGTCTAGATCCACGCATTGGAACGCACTACAACAATCCCAGTTTTGGATACGGAGGATACTGCCTGCCTAAGGATACTAAGCAGCTTCTCGCTAATTATCGTGATGTGCCACAGAATCTAATCCATGCCATTGTTGAGTCGAATACGACGAGAAAGGACTTCATTGCGGACAGTATCGTTCGTCAAGCACCCAAGGTAGTGGGAATCTATCGACTCATCATGAAGGCAGGATCAGATAATTTTCGAGCATCCAGTATTCAAGGCATCATGAAGCGCATCAAGGCCAAAGGTATTCAGGTGATTGTGTACGAGCCAACCTTTAAGGGGGATGAGTTCTATAACTCACGCGTGGTGACGGATTTAGCTGCTTTTAAGCGGGAATCGGACATCATTATCGCCAATCGTCGCACTGAAGCTTTGGTCGACGTTGATGCTAAAGTTTTCAGTCGGGATCTGTTTGGGGATGATTTATGACGGTTCTGGTGACCGGTGCGGCGGGATTTATAGGGATGAGTGTGTGTCAGCGACTGCTCGCTCGCGGTGAAGATGTCTTGGGCGTCGATAACCTCAACAATTATTACGACGTGTCTTTGAAGGAGGCTCGGCTGGCTCAGCTCAGGTCTCATGCACGCTTTCGTTTTGCTCGCATTGATATTGCTGATCGAGTTGCAGTGGCAGATTTGTTTGAGGAAGAACGCTTTGAGCGCGTTGTACACCTTGCTGCTCAAGCAGGTGTTCGATATTCGCTGACGAACCCCCATGCGTATGCGGACAGTAACCTGATTGGATTTGTGAATATCCTTGAGGGCTGTCGTAGTTCAAAGATTAAACACCTAGTTTACGCTTCGAGTTCCAGTGTTTATGGCAGCCTTACTAAGGCACCGTTCTCTGAAAATGATAATGTCGATCAGCCGGTCAGTCTTTATGCAGCAACTAAAAAAGCCAACGAGTTGATGGCGCACGCCTATAGTCATCTCTATGACTTCCCTGCAACAGGCCTTCGTTTTTTCACGGTTTATGGCCCTTGGGGAAGGCCGGACATGGCTTATTTTAGCTTTACTAAAGCTATTCTCGAGGGGCGCCCGATTGATGTGTTCAATCACGGTCGACTGCAGCGTGACTTTACGTATATTGACGATATTGTTGAAGGTGTTATTCGTATTTTAGATAAGCCTGTTGCACGAGGGGATAAACCCCCGCATTGTATATTCAATATTGGTAATCATGAGCCAATAGAACTTTTGCAATTTATTGAAACCCTGGAAAAGGCGCTGGGGCGTGAAGCAATAAAAAACTTTATTCCTATGCAGCCGGGTGATGTTCACTCCACTCATGCTGACACGACGAAACTTAAAGAGTGGGTGGGTTTTACACCAAGTACGCCATTGCAAGAGGGTATCGAAAAGTTTGTGGCTTGGTATCGCTCCAGGTACGAACCTACCATTTTGAATAAGCGAGTCGGTTAATATGTGTGGAATAGCGGGCATATTTTCTACTAGAGCATCGACGTCGACGAATGTTGCGGTCACGATTGGCAAGATGGTACGGGCCATAGAGCATCGTGGGCCGGATGATCAAGGTACTTGGGTAGGTTCAGGTGTTGCGTTGGGGCATGCGCGACTGTCAATCATCGACCTAAGCGCTGCAGGACATCAACCCATGTCCAGTGAAGATGGTTGTATTCAAATAGCCTTCAATGGAGAGGTTTACAATTTCTTAGAGTTGCGCTCTGAGCTCGAAGAATTGGGTTACAGATTTAAAAGTAACACTGATACTGAAGTTGTATTGAATGGGTATCATTGCTGGGGTGAAAAAATATTCCAACGATTGCGAGGAATGTTTGCCATTGCATTGTGGGACCAGCGCAGTGAAAGTTTGATCATTGCTCGAGATCGAGTTGGGAAGAAGCCTTTATATTATGCCTGGCACAATGATGTGTTTTTATTTGGATCAGAAATTAAAGCCATTCTTGCTTGGCCTGGATTCAAACGAGAGCCCAATTATGAGGCTATTCATCACTATTTGACATTGCAATACATCCCGGCGCCGTGGTCAGCTTTTAAAGGTGTGAAGAAACTCCCGCAAGCCTGTTATATGATCATTAGCCGCGATGGAAAGGCTGATATCCAAAAATATTGGGCCCTCCCTGAGCCGTCACAAACACGCAGTCGTCCGCTGATAGAGTTGAAGGAAGAGCTTATCAGTTTGCTTGACGAAACTGTACGAATACGAATGATTTCCGATGTTCCGCTCGGCGCATTTCTTTCGGGAGGCGTCGATTCATCAGCCATAGTAGCCATGATGGCGCGACACTCCAGTGGGCGGGTCAAAACGTTTTGCATTGGTTTTGATGAAGCTAACTACGATGAGCGTGCATATGCGCGTATGGTCGCAGAGCGTTACGATACGGATCATCATGAGTTGGTTATCCGTCCCAACGCTACAGCAATTCTACCGCTACTTGCATGGCATTATAACGAGCCATTTGCTGACCCATCAGCTATCCCGACTTATTATGTTGCACAGATTGCACGGCAACATGTCACTGTTGCGCTAAATGGTGATGGGGGAGACGAAAGTTTTCTGGGATACAGTCGCTATTCACAATGTTTGCAGACCGAGTGGATTGGCAGTTTGCCACGGTCATTGCGGCAATTGGCCTCACGTATAGTTCAATCTATTCCGCCACATGTAGATCGTTATCGGGCCTTACGGGTGGCGCGTCGATGGTTATCTTACGTCAGTGAAAAAGACTCTCGCCGTTATGCTCCATCCATGGCGTATTTTTACGAGCATGACAAGATCGCCAGTTATGACGATCAGCTTCGACCATTTCTCGGGGGGTCGACGCTCGATTTGCTCGAGCCGTATTTTCAGCAATCCAAGTCTTATGTCGGCGGCGCAGCTTGGGCTGATATTCACACTTATCTACCGGACGACCTTCTGGTAAAGGTCGATGTTGCTAGCATGGCGCATGGTCTAGAGGCTAGGTCACCGTTGTTAGATCATAAACTCATGGAGTGGGCTGCGCGTATCCCTCCTGCACAAAAGATGAAAGGGGGGGTGACTAAATCCATTCTTAAGTCAGCATTGGAACCCTTTCTACCTAACGAGATACTCTATCGTCCCAAAATGGGTTTTGGCGTACCGATTGATGAGTGGCTTAAAGGCGAACTGAAGGAGTTCGCTTATGACACATTACTGAGTACGCGAGCCCGCCAGAGAGGTCTGATCTCAACAGCGTATGTCGAAACTATGCTAAATGAGCACTGTACTGGCAAGCGTCTGCATCACACTCGTCTATGGGCACTACTAATGTTAGAACTTTGGTTTCAGATGTGGATTGACCCTGCCATAGTTCCGTTATCGCCGCCCACTACACCAACATTAATGTGAACGCAAATATATCAATATGACAACTTCTGTCTGGCGCCACATTCTGCGCGGAATTAAATCATCAATTATTGCTCCGCCTGTCGGTACAGGAGGGACTGTTTCAGCCGAGTATTGCTACTCAGTCTATCTGCGCCACATGGTAATTGCAGATCAGCATGGTCTAGCAACGAGCCCTAAGACCATTGTTGAGCTTGGCCCAGGCGACTCCCTCGGGATTGGTCTTATGGGCATGCTCACGGGAGCGGAACAATATTACGCCCTTGATGCAGTTCGTCATGCAAAAAGAGAGGAAAATATTCGAGTTTTTGATGAGCTAGTGAAGCTGCTTAAAAGTCGATCGCCGATTCCATCGGGTGGTGAGTTTGCAGAAGTGTTACCGACTCTGGACGACTATAGTTTCCCAAATAAAATACTCAACGAATTCAAACTTGCACAAACACTTGCTCCCGAGCGTTTGAGCAGACTTCGCCTGGCCCTGGAAAGCGAGCTAACCGAAGGACCTATTCGCTACCTGGCACCAATGGGGCGAACAAATGAACTTCGGGATAACAGTGTGGATATGATCATCTCGCAAGCTGTAATGGAGCATGTTGATCAACTCCAAGATACTTATTCCGAATGCTTTCGTTGCTTGAAACACAGTGGGTTCATGTCGCACCAGATAGACCTCCGTTGTCACGATACTGCACCTGAATGGAATGGCCATTGGAAGTATTCCGATCTTACGTGGCGTTTGATGCGTGGCGGTCGGCCTTGGTTCATTAACCGGCAACCGTGCTCGGCTCACCTTGGTCTGCTTAAGCAGACAGGATTTAGCCTGCGTGCAGAAATAAAACAACCCGGAAATTTTGGTATTGCCCGTGAGCAGTTAGCAAGTCGTTTTCGGCTTATTTCCGAGAGTGACTTTCAAACAGCCGGCATTTTTGTCTTGGCGAGTAAGCCTGCATGAATAAGAAAGTAGTAGAGGCTCTTGAGTATATTAAGGAGCTTGAGCCGAACGGTGCAATATTTGCGATACCATTTACTATCGAGAGTAAAGATGTACTTGCGTTGTGCGATCATCCACTGTGTAAAGGGGTGGTCCTACGCACACCTTTGCCGGAAATAACAGCAGGCGTTACTAGCGAAAAGTTGGGTTTTTTTGAAAATAACAGTTGGCAGTTACCTACTGTGCGGGCGCCAGTTATTTTTATCGGTTCTCAGCTTATGCTGACTCGGCAGATGGCAATGCAAATTGTTAAGAGTCACAGAGTAAGCATTATATGCAAAAATAGTGGTGTGTATCATAGGCTATCTATTTGCCGATTTTTTATATGGCGCGCTGGAGAAAAACTTATTCTGAGTATTAATAAGAGCTCAGAAAATAATATATTGAGAAAGATTGTAGCCGTCGCGAAAAAAATTCCCGGGCTTCGAACGGTTTGGCGAAGAACGTTCAAGCGTGAAGACTTACTGTTGACAAAGTCGGGTAATGAGCAATCGAATAATAGTGGCCTTACTTCAGATGTGCTTTATCAGGAGTTGCTACAGCGCGCTGTTGAGTCCGTTTCTCGTATGGATTACACCGCCATTCCACGGCGGGTAATTCTCGTTAATGCCGGGCTGGCTGCTGGAGGAGCCGAGCGTCAGATTGTAAATACGCTAATTGGTCTAAAGGCTTCAGGGCAATGTGAATCGATTGCGTTGCTCGCCGAATATATTGAATATGCACCAAACCTTGATTTCTTCTTGCATGAGTTACAAATAGCGAAAATTGAAGTGAGTCAGGTACGACATGCCATATCATTAAGTGACGATGGCCTCTCCTCAGTAACCCCAGAGGTGGCCGAGCTACTAGCAGATATTGCACCTGCATTGATCGAAGAAATACTGAATCTCGTCGAAGAGTTTCGCTCTAGACGACCAGAAGTTGTCCATGCTTGGCAAGACTCGAGCAGTATCAAGGCAGGTATTGCCGCAGTCATTGCTGGTGTACCGCGTATTATTTTGGCCAGTCGAAATATAACGCCAGTAAATTTTAGTTACTATCAAGATTACATGCATCCAGCATATCGGGCTCTGGCCTCACTGGAGTGTGTAACGTTTCTAAATAATAGTGAGGCCGGTGCAGTCGACTATACGAAATGGCTTGAGCTTCCTAAAGATCGATTTGTAGTTGTTCGTAACGGCGTGGATCTTGGTTACTTAAAGAAATCGGAAGCAGAAGCAGTTCAGGAGTATCGACAATCTCTTGGTATTCCTGAAAGTGCTCTAGTAGTGGGTTCTATTTTTCGGTTTTGGGCGGAAAAGCGACCGATGCTCTGGTTGCAAGCGGCAGCGTTACTAGCAGGACGTTATCCCGATGTGCATTTCTTAGTTATCGGAGAAGGTCCGATGCGTCAAGAAATGGAGTCATATATCAATAGCAATGGATTACGTGGCCGTGTACACCTTCCGGGAGCTCGTCCGGAGGTCTCGACCCCGCTGTCCGCCATGAACTTTTTTGTCTTGGCATCGGAGTTCGAAGGAACCCCTAATGTAGTTCTTGAGGCTCAGTGGTTGGGACTTCCGATTGTTTCAACTGATGCAGGTGGCGCTCGTGAATCATTTGAACATGGTGTGACTGGATTATTAGCTACTAACGCAACAGCAGAAGATATTGCAGCATTGGTCGCAAAGTATCTAACAAGCCCGATTATGCGAGCCGACTCAAAAAAACAAGGACCGATCTTTGTTGAGCGAAAGTTTGGTGTCGCGCGGATGATTGAAGAAACTATCAAGCTCTATGGCTTTCTACCAAGCGAGCTGGTATTGAACTCGGTGACAGGGTCACCTACAGAAAAAAGGTGATTACTTGAGTAGGTACAGCATTACTTCAGCTATTAAAGGCCTCTATACAAACCGTAGCTTGCTTCACTCACTCGTTACTCGCGATGTCGCATCGCGATATCGCGGTACGATGCTTGGTTTCCTGTGGGCTGTGGTTTATCCACTGATGATGCTTGCTGTCTACACCTTTGTTTTTGGTGGAGTATTTAATGCACGATGGGCAAGCGGTGGGGGCATGAAGGATTTTGTGCTGATGTTGTACTGCGGCTTAATCATACATGCTGTGTTTTCCGAGACCCTAACGCGGTCGCCTTCAGCAATTGTCGCCAATCCTAGTTATGTTAAGAAGGTGGTTTTCCCTCTTGAATTATTACCTGTCTGCCATCTAGCATCGGCGGCATTCAATGCGTTGATTGGTATTGGATTGCTAGGCGTGTTCTTGCTTATCGAGCATAAAACGATTTCGCTAACGGCTTTATATGTGCCGTTGGTGTTTCTTCCTTTGTTGTTACTCACGGCGGGTCTCGCCTGGTTTCTCGCCGCGATAGGTGTCTTTTTTCGTGATGTTGGGCAAATGATTGGAGTGATGATGTCGGTACTTTTATTTCTAAGTCCGGTGTTTTATGCATCCTCTGCCGCACCACCGTTGGCACAAAAAATAATCTATCTTAATCCACTGACTTTTCCGATCGAGCAATTTCGAGCAGTGTTGATTTTGGGAGAGCAACCAGACTGGATTTCTTGGGTGGCGTATTCTTCTGTTTCTGTTTTAGTGGCTATAGCCGGTCTTTGGGTGTTTCAGAAAGTTCGCCCTGTATTTGCGGATGTAATTTGATATGAGCACATCAATGGAACGGCCGATTCAACTTGACTCTATCAGTAAATGTTATCGAATTTATAAGAATCCGAAAGACAGACTTAAACAAGCTTTGCTCGATCGATTTCAGAGGGGGCTAGGTAGAAAGAGCCCATCTTATCTTTATCGTGAGCACTGGGCATTACGCGATGTTAGTTTTGAGCTTCAAGCGGGAGAGGCTGTTGGTATTCTTGGTCGTAATGGTGCAGGTAAGAGCACTCTGTTACAGATCATAGCAGGGACCTTGGAGCCTACCTCGGGTGTGGTGCAGTCGAGGGGACGGATAACTGCTTTGTTGGAATTGGGTAGTGGCTTCAATCCTGAGTTTACGGGGCGAGAGAATGTCTTTCTTAATGCGCAAATCTTGGGTATGTCGAATGAAGACGTTGTTACTCGCTTTGATGATATAGCCAGCTTCGCAGACATAGGCAGTTTTATTGAGCAGCCGGTAAAGACGTATAGTTCCGGAATGATGATGCGGCTTGCTTTTGCTGTCCAGACAGTTTTGGATCCAGATGTTTTAATTGTCGATGAGGCCTTATCTGTTGGCGACGTAAAGTTTCAGGAAAAGTGTTTTCGTAAGCTCAGAAGCCTTAGAGATGATGGTACGAGTATTCTTTTTGTTTCCCATGACATTAACGCGGTAACCAGTTTTTGTGACCGTGCTCTACTATTCGAGTCTGGACGATTGATTAGTTCTGGCAAGCCTGTCGACGTTTCAAAGGCTTTTATCGAAACCTTATACAGCGACTCTCCAGCCAACCGTGTAGATGAGGT